>CAYFFC010000005.1:0-21867 GCA_964342295.1 uncultured Lutibacter sp.
TTAATAATTATGAAACTACTAATAACAATTTTATCAGCAATTAGTTTATTTTTAACTAGTAATTTAATTACAAATAATTCAGAAAAAATGAAAACAAACACTTCAATTTACGATATTTCTATTAAAAGTTTATCGGGCGAAAATATAGATTTAAGCAAGTTTAAAGGAAAGAAAGTTCTTTTTGTAAATACAGCTTCAGAATGTGGATTTACAAAACAATATGCCGATTTGCAGAAATTACATGAAACTTATAAAGATAAATTAGTTGTTATTGGTGTTCCTTGTAATCAGTTTGGTGGTCAAGAACCAGGAGATGCAATGCAAATTCAATCATTTTGTAAGGTTAATTATGGGGTTACTTTTTTAATGACAGAAAAAGTTAGTGTTAAAGGAGATAACCAACACCCTTTATATGCTTGGTTAACAAAAAAAGAATTAAATGGAGTAAAAAATAGTACTGTTAAATGGAATTTTCAAAAATATTTAATTGATGAAAACGGTAATTTTTTAGATTATTTTTATTCTATAACTAAACCAATGAGTAGCAAAATTTTAAAACATCTGTAATGAAACAATTTATGTGGTTAGCACTATTTTTATTTATAAATTTTTCAGCACTTGGAATTGGTAGCTGGTTGATGAATAGCGGACCAACATCTGGATGGTATTTAACATTAAACAAAGCACCTTGGACACCACCAGGTTGGGTATTTGGTGCAGCTTGGACCACTATTATGATATGCTTTTCAATCTATTTATCTTATTTAATGCCTTTTAAAGGTGCAAATGCATTTTGGTTTGTATTTGGGGTTCAATTTATACTAAATGTTTCTTGGAATTATATATTTTTTAATCAGCATGCCATTGGATTTGCATTAATTGTTATCATAGTATTATCATTGGTTGTGGGTTATTATTTATTTGTTTTTGGGAAGGAGTTAAAACTGAAATCCTTATTTATTGTTCCTTATTTTAGTTGGTTATTAATTGCAATTAGTTTAAACGCATATTCCTATATAAAAAATTAACTTATGAAATTTTCAACAAAAGGAATTGTATATCGATTATCGTCCAAACAAAAGCTTCCAATATCTGTTGAGCAAGCTTGGGAATTTTTGTCTGACCCCAAAAATTTAAAAACAATTACGCCAAATTACATGAGTTTTGATATTATTTCGGGAGGAGAAAAACCAATGTTCGCTGGTCAAATTATTCAATATATAGTTACGCCAGTTTTGGGTATTAAAACAAATTGGGTTACAGAAATAACGCATGTGGTTGATAAACAGTATTTTGTAGATGAACAACGATTTGGCCCTTATGCATTATGGCATCATAAACATTTTATAAAACCAATTGCAGGAGGAATTGAGATGGAAGATATTATAGATTATAAAACACCTTTTGGTTTTATGGGCAGATTAATACATCCAATATTGGTAAAACCTAAGCTGAAAGCAATATTTATGTATAGAACCCAAAAATTAGTTGAATTGTTTGGTGAATTAAAATAAGGTGTTTTAAATTTAATAATAATGGCAAATAAAATATGTAAAACCAAGCTCATTTTCGATTTCAATAAGGCAAGTTCTATTTCAGGTTGGAAATTGGTTAATGATGTGGTAATGGGAGGTCGTTCTTCAAGTCAATTTTATCAAGATGAAAATAGAAACGGCGTATTTACTGGAACGGTTTCTCTAGAAAATAATGGTGGTTTTTCATTTTTACGTTATCGATTTAATGAAAAAAATATTGAAGGTTTTAAAAAGGTAATTATAAAATTAAAAGGTGATGGTAAAAAGTATCAGTTTAGAGCAAAATCTAATAAATATAATCAAGAATCCTATATAAAAGTATTTGAAACAACAGGAGAATGGCAGACAATTGAAATTTCACTTTCAGAATTACAGCCATATTTTCGAGGTAGAAAACTTGCCATTCCAAATTTTTATTCAAATAATCTAGAAGAAATCGGCTTTTTAATAAGCAATAAAAAAAATGAATCTTTTAATCTTACTTTAAGTAAAATTAAGATGATATAATTTTAAGAATTTCAAAAATTATAATTATAGTTTCGTTTTTTTATGAATGATTCGCTCGTATAAAAATGTATTTGAGCAAATAATCATAGCTTTTCAAATGTGGCTTTCTCGTTGTTAACCTGTTGATTTTGTTTTTTTTTAACAAAATCAACAAACGCCATTAAGCTGACTATCGATTTATACACCGACGCTTCTGTACTACCGGTTGTCGAAATAGGATGGCCTTTATAATTCATCGAAATCACTAAGCCTTCTTTGTTGTAATAGGCTTTAATTTGTTGTAAAAATAAATTGATAGACATAAAAGTTTAGTTAATAATCAAACAAATATCGCACTTATTATTAATTATTTAATTCCTAAAAACCCCCAAATATAAAAAGGATAATTCCCCAATAATACTTTAAACCATTTTGTAAAACCCATAACTGTTACTAATTACACGATATCATTTTTGATTTATTTACCTGTAAATAAAGATGTTGTGTTTTCAATTTTTAACTGTTCTAAATAAATCTATCCTCTTTTTTTGATGACATATATCATTACTTCTCTTGTTTAATTCGCCTAATTTTACACAGCAATAAAACGAAGTTGAATGAATGGTTTGAAATCAATTTAATTTTAACTGCGTATTTTCAAACCAATTAAGTGTAAATATAAAGTAAAAATGAAACGAGAAAATTCGAAATTAATTTGTGATGCCAATGAGGCGGTTGCCAGAATAGCTCACAAAACAAATGAAGTATGTGCAATTTATCCAATTACTCCGGCCTCTCCAATGGGAGAACATGTTGATGTTTACAGTGCTAAAGGAGAAAAAAATGTATGGGGAGATGTACCTAGAATAATTGAAATGCAGAGTGAAGGAGGTGCTTCGGGTGCTGTTCATGGTTCTTTGCAAGGTGGGGCTTTAACAACTACATTTACTGCTTCTCAAGGATTATTGTTAATGATTCCTAATATGTATAAAATGGCGGGTGAATTACTTCCAACAGTAATTCATGTGGCTGCACGTACCGTGGCAACACATGCCTTATCAATTTTTGGTGATCATTCTGATGTTATGTCAGCCCGTTCCACAGGTTTTTCAATGCTTTTTGCAGGCTCTGTTCAAGAGGCTCATGATTTTGCCTTAATTTCTCAAGTAGCCACTTTAAAAAGTAGAATTCCTTTTTTAAATATTTTTGACGGATTTAGAACCTCTCACGAAATTTCGAAAATAGATGCCATTTCAGATGATGTTATCAAAGCAATGATGCCTGAAGAGGAAATTTTAAAACATAAAAAACGCTCTTTAGATCCTGATAATCCGGTAATTAGAGGTACTTCTCAAAATCCGGATGTTTTCTTCCAAGCACGTGAGGCGGCAAACAGTTATTATCAAGAAGTTCCTCAAATAGTTCAAAATACTATGGATGAATTCTACAAGCATACAGGTAGAAGGTATAGCTTGTTTTACTATGTTGGCCATCCTGAAGCTGAGAAGGTAACAATTGTTATGGGCTCGGGTGAAGGTGCTGTTAAGGAAACAGTTGATACGTTGGTTGAACAAGGAGAAAAGGTAGGTGCTTTATTTGTGCGTCTTTACCGTCCATTCTCTATGTATCATTTTATAGAACAGCTTCCAAAAACTGTTAAAAAAATAGCAGTATTAGACCGTACTAAAGAACCGGGCAGTGTAGGCGAACCACTATACCTTGATGTGGTAAATTCATTTGTTGAAATGGGAGAAGAAATGCCTACTATAATAGGTGGTCGTTACGGGTTGTCATCAAAAGAATTTACACCTGCAATGGTTAAGGGAATTTATGATGAATTAGATAGTAATACGCCTAAAAATCATTTTACAGTTGGTATTAATGACGATGTTACCCAAACAAGTATTGATTATCCGGCAGACTTTAAAACCAAAAAATCTACATTTAATTGTATGTTCTACGGTTTAGGTTCTGATGGTACTGTTGGTGCAAATAAAAACTCCATTAAAATTATTGGGGAGACTACTGATAATTTTGTGCAAGGGTATTTCGTGTACGATTCTAAAAAAGCGGGGGCGCAAACAGTATCTCATTTACGTTTTGGACCTGATCCAATTTATTCGTCATACCTTATTCACAAGGCAAACTTTATAGCTTGCCACCAATTTAACTTTATATTTAAATACGATATTTTAGATCATATAAAAGATGGTGGTACGTTCTTGTTAAACTCACCTTACTCCAAATATAAAGTATGGACTGAGTTACCTAGTACCATTCAAAAGAGAATTATTGAAAAAAATATTGAATTTTACGTGGTAGACGCAACAAAAGTTGCACATGAAGCTAATTTAGGAAAACGCACAAATACGGTATTGCAAACGTGTTTCTTTGCAATTTCAGGAGTATTACCTAAAGATGAAGCAATAAAGAAAATTAAAGATGCCATTGTAAAATCTTACTCACATAAAGGAGATAAGGTTGTAGAAATGAACTTTAATGCAGTTGATAAATCTCTTGAAAACCTTGAAAAAGTTGAGTACCCGCGTCATACCACTAATGAAGATGGTTTAGTACCAATGATGACTGAAAATGCTGATGAATTCGTAAAAGAAATTTTAGGTACTATTTTAGCAGGTAAAGGCGATGAGCTTCCGGTTAGTGCTTTTGCGGCTGATGGAACTTTCCCAACAGGAACAACTCAATATGAAAAACGTGGTATTGCCGATTTTGTGCCGGTATGGGATGATGAAAATTTATGTACACAGTGTAATAAGTGTGTGAACATCTGTCCACATGCTGCAATTAGAGCTAAAGTTGTTTCAAATGAGTTATTAACTGATGCACCGGATGCATTGAAAAGAGTGCCTGCAAAAGGAAGACCATTTAATGCTGAAACTGAAAGCTATGTTTTACAAGTTTCACCTCAAGATTGTACCGGTTGCGACTTATGTGTAGCAGTTTGTCCGGCTGAAAGTAAAGAAATTGAAAACTTTAAAGCAATAAACTTAACGGAAAAACGAACTGTTGAAGAAGTTGAAAATGCAAATTGGGATTATTTTGTTGAATTACCTGATTATGATAGAAAAGAACTTAAAATTTCTACAGTAAAAGGATCACAATTTTTAGAACCTTTATTTGAATTTTCAGGAGCTTGTTCCGGTTGTGGTGAAACTCCATATATTAAGTTAGTTACACAGTTATACGGAGACAATATGTTAATTGCCAATGCAACAGGTTGTTCATCAATTTACGGTGGTAATTTACCAACTACCCCATATAAGACAAACAAACTAGGTCAAGGACCGGCTTGGGCAAACTCCTTGTTTGAAGACAATGCCGAATATGGTTTAGGTATGCGCTTAGCTTTAACTAAAAAACAAGAGATTGCGGTTGATTTATTAAAATCTCTTGAAAGTAAAATAGGTAGTACTTTAGTAAATGAAATAATTGATAACCCTGAAAATACAGAAGCGTTAAAAGAACAAAAATTGAATCAGATTCAGGAGTTAAACGAAATTTTAGACACTATTGATACTTATGAAGCTAAAAAACTAAGAAACTTATCAGAATACCTACGCCATAAATCTGTTTGGATATTTGGTGGTGACGGTTGGGCATATGATATTGGGTTTGGTGGATTAGATCATGTTTTAGCTTCCGGTGAAGATGTAAATATTTTAGTAATGGATACCGAGGTATATTCTAATACCGGCGGTCAAACATCAAAAGCTACACCGTTAGGAGCAAGTGCTAAGTTTTCAATTTCAGGAAAAGCTATTCCTAAGAAAAGTTTAGCTCTACAAGCAGTTTCTTATGGTAATGTGTATGTTGCGCAAATTGCAATGGGAGCAAAAGATAATCAAACGCTTAAAGCTATTGAAGAAGCTAAAGCGTATCCGGGTCCATCATTAATAATTGCGTATTCGCATTGTGGTGAACATGGTTACGATTTAAAAGATGGGGCCAAACATCAGGAAAAAGCTGTTGAAACAGGATACTGGCCATTGTTTAGGTTTAATCCGTTGGCACCTAAAGGAAAGAAGTTTAGATTAGATTCTAAAGCACCTTCAGCACCGTTAAGCGACTTTATGTATAGCGAATCGCGTTTTACAAGAGTTGTTAAAGATAACGCAGAACTTGCTGCAGAATTATTGAATCAAGCTCAAGAGCAGGTTGATACCCAATGGGAACGCTTGGAGCTTTACAGAAATTTATAATTGTTTAATATAGAAAAAGTGTTGGGTACAGCCCAACACTTTTTCTTTTAAAATTATTACTATGGATACAAGATCACACGTATTTTTTAACAAGGCAACCAATAAGCTGGAGTTGGCTAAAGAAGAAATATTTAAACCATTAGAGGATATTGTAAGTTATTCAGTATGTAAAAATTCGCAATTTGCTATTGAAAACTTCTTTAAGGGATTTTTGATTCATAACAATGTAAAAATAGAAGCTACTGAAACTATTGCATCTCTTTATGAAAAGTGTGTAGCGTTTGACAAAGACTTTCAAAATATCGATATTTCTTCCATTGGATGTAAAAAACAACCTATAGATTCACGTTATTGCTCCGAAATAGATTCTGTAAGTGCTTGTTATGATACTGCAGACGCTATTGATACCTATTTGAGAAAAATAAAACTTATTTAGGTCTATTTTTTTTATTTCATAAATTACTTACTGTACATTTGTGTAAAAATAATTTAATATGAATTATATTTTATTTGATGGTACAGTTCGCAAAGCCTTGTTGCCATTAACATTTACCAGGCCTGTTGCTGATGTTAGAATTGGCACCTTAACCATAAGAGAAAAATGGGAAAAATACTTGGGGTTTACTACAACTACTCTTACTGAAGAATATTTAGAAGAAAAATACCCTATGGTTGAAATGGAGCAAAACGTTATGATTAATGCTTCGTTTTTACCCACTAAAGCACTGGTAGAGCTAGTAAAGAGCTTAGAAGATAATCAGGCTATTTTTAAAAATGAAGAAGTAATTGCTTTTTTTACAACGAAAGATCAGGACGAAGTTAATTTTGATAACTATAATCATATAGAATTCAATCACGACTGTATTCAAATAAAAAATACTTGGGATATATTTTCTTATAATGCACAGGCAATTTCAGAAGATTTTGATTTGCTTACAGAGGGAAGAAAATCACAACCAATTCCGGAAGGAGTCCAAGTTTTATGTCAAGAAAATATATTTATTGAAGAAGGAGCAGATATCCTTTTCTCGGTATTAAACGCTACAGAAGGCCCTATTTATATTGGGAAAAATGCGGTTATTATGGAAGGTTGTTTGGTGAAGGGACCTTTTTCACTTGGTGAAGAAGCAACCTTAAAAATGGGTGCAAAAATTTATAGTGGAACAACCGTTGGTCCATATAGTAAAGTTGGTGGCGAAGTTAATAATTCAGTAATTATGGGTTATTCAAACAAAGGACATGATGGCTTTTTGGGGAATTCGGTTTTAGGAGAGTGGTGTAATATTGGAGCAGATTCTAACAACTCTAATTTAAAAAACAATTACAGCCAGGTAAGATTGTGGAACTATGAGACTGAGAATTTTACAAAAACCGGATTGCAGTTTTGCGGATTGATAATGGGAGATCATTCAAAATGTGCTATAAATACCATGTTTAACACTGGTACTGTGGTGGGAGTGAGTGCCAATATTTATGGTAGTAATTTTCCTAGAAACTTTATACCTTCTTTTAGTTGGGGTGGAGCAGCAGGATTTTCTATTTACATGGTAAACAAAGCCAAACAAACAGCTAAATTAGTTTTTGAAAGAAGAAATATGGAATTTGACGAAAAGGAAGAACGTATTCTAAACCATATTTTTGAAGAAACTAAGAAATTCAGAAACTTTTAAAAGCTTTAACAATAGGCGTAATTTAGTTTTTAACATTTAAAATCCAGACTATTTTTTTGGTTTAAAGTTTTTTATATCTTTAAAACCCAACTAAATATTTTAAAATGAAGTTAAAAATTCTATTATCAGCTATTCTTATTTCTGTTACCCTAATTTCAAATGCTCAGAAAAAAATTAATTCAGAAAAGCAATCTATTTTAAGTTCAATCTCAAAACACGAATCAAATCTTATTAAAATTAGTGATGCTATATGGGAATTGGCTGAAACTGCTTTTGAAGAAAATCAATCTGCTAAATTATTAGCTGATTATGCCGAAAATCAAGGGTTTACTGTGGAACGAGGAGTCGCTAATATACCGACTGCTTTTGTGGCTACTTACGGTTCAGGCAAGCCTGTAATAAGTGTTTTAGGTGAGTTTGATGCATTACCTGGAATTTCTCAAAAGGCAACCCCCAATAAAGAGGCATTAAATGACGGTGCAGCAGGTCACGGTTGTGGTCATAATTTATTTGGAGCAGGTAGCCTTGGAGCAGCTATAGCTATAAAAGAATTAATTGAAGCTGGAAAATTAACAGGTACCGTTATATTTTTTGGAACTCCAAGTGAGGAAAAATATTTCGGAAAGATAGGATGGTAAAAGCGGGGTTATGGAATGATGTAGATGTAAATATTAGTTGGCATCCGGCCGCTAGTACAGAGTCTGATGTGCAAAGTTCTCTAGCACTTGTAGATTTTAAAATTGAATTTTTTGGTCAGGCGGCTCATGCATCCGCTGATCCTTGGAATGGACGTAGCGCTTCAGATGCATTGGAATTATATACCACAGGTATAAATTACTACAGAGAACACGTAAAACCAACCGTTAGAATGCATTATCATATTCAGGATGGGGGACAGGTTGTAAATGTAGTACCAGACTATGCGCGTTTGTGGATGCGGGTTCGCGATACAAAAAGAGAAGGCTTAATGCCGGTTTATGAACGTGCAAAAGAAATGGCCAAAGGAGCTGCAATAATGGCAAATGTAGATTATAAAGTTTCGTTAATTTCCGGTATTTATGAGGTATTGGTAAATAGGGAAGGTGGAAAAATTATGCAGCATAATTTGGAACTTTTAGGACCAATTCAATATACAAATGATGAACAGGATTTTGCTAAAAAAATACAAGAGGCAACGGGTAAAGAACAAGTTGGAATGGATTCAAAAATGTATGAATTTAAAGAAACAAAAGAACACCCCGGAGGAGGGTCGACTGATGTAGGTGATGTGAGTTGGAATGTAGCAAATATAAATTTGCGAGTGGCAACTGCACCAAAGGAAACACCTTGGCATTCCTGGGCAGTTGTAGCATGTGGTGGTATGAGTATCGGACATAAAGGAATGCTTCATGCGGCAAAAGCAATGGCGTTTACTATGGTAGATTTATTTCAAGATCCGGAACTCGTAAATAAAGTTAAACAAGAATACAAAGAGAGAAAAGGAAATGGAGTTTATGAAGCAATTGTACCCGATGGGCCTCCACCAATTCCGATCCAGAAATAATAAAATTATATAAAATTAAATTTTCTCTTTGAGGTTTTTAATTTCATCTCTTAATTGGGCAGCCGCTATAAAATCGAGTGCTTTAGCGGCTTCTTCCATCTGTTTGCGTTTATCACGAATGCGCTTTTGAATATCTGATTTTGATAAATAACTCAACGATTCTTCAGCAGCTTTATTTACAGAATTATCATAATGATAGGATGAAATAGTATTTTTAGCCAACGTATTTTCAATACTCTTTTTTATTTGTGTAGGAGTAATATTATTAGCCAAATTATAAGCAATTTGTTTTTCACGCCGCCTTATAGTTTCATCAATGGTAAGTTGCATACTGTTTGTAATTTTATCGGCATACATAATAGCTTTGCCTTCAACATTTCTGGCAGCTCTTCCAATAGTTTGGGTTAAAGATCTATGTGACCTTAAAAATCCCTCTTTATCAGCATCTAAAATAGCAACTAATGATACTTCCGGTAAATCCAAACCTTCACGTAGTAAATTTACCCCAATCAATACATCAAATAAGCCTTTGCGTAAATCCTGCATAATTTCTACCCGTTCCAAAGTATCAACATCGGAATGGATATAACGGCACCTAATTTGAATACGACTTAAATATTTAGTCAATTCTTCTGCCATGCGTTTGGTTAATGTAGTTACCAAAATACGTTCATCCTTTTCGACACGAACTTGAATTTCCTCAATTAAATCGTCAATCTGATTCAAACTTGGGCGGACTTCAATTTCGGGGTCTAATAAACCCGTTGGTCGAATCACTTGTTCAACAAAAATACCTTCAGATTTTTCCAATTCATAATCAGCCGGAGTTGCACTCACATAAATTACCTGATTTTGAATAATCTCAAATTCTTCAAATTTTAAGGGCCTGTTATCCATTGCTGCAGGTAATCTAAATCCGTATTCTACCAAATTTTCCTTTCTCGATCGATCTCCGCCATACATAGCATGTACTTGTGGTATGGTAACATGACTTTCATCAATAATCATTAAATAATCTTCAGGAAAATAATCTAACAAACAAAAAGGTCGGGTTCCCGGGTTTCTGCCATCTAAATAACGCGAGTAGTTTTCGATACCACTGCAATACCCTAATTCCCGTATCATTTCTAAATCAAATTCGGTGCGTTCCTTTAGGCGTTTAGCTTCTAAATGCTTTCCAATTTCTTTAAAATAATTGTATTGTTTTAGTAAGTCATCCTGAATCAAATGAATTGCATTTTGAAGCACATCCGGAGAGGTTACAAATAAATTGGCGGGATAAATAGTTAATTGATCGAATTTCTCAATAACCATATTGTTTGTAAGGTCAAAGCTCTCAAGTTCTTCAATTTCATCACCAAAAAAATGAATTCTATAAGCGTGTTCGCCATAGGATGGATACACAGTTACCGTATCGCCCTTTACTTTGAATGTTCCACTGCTAATTTCAGTTTCTGTTCTAGAATACAGACTTGAAACTAATTGATGCAGAAATTTGGTTCTCGAAATGGTTTGGTCAACCTTTAATGAAATTACATTTTTTTTAAATTCTATTGGGTTTCCAATTCCGTATAGACAGGAAACAGAAGCCACCACAATTACATCGCGTCTTCCTGAAAGTAATGCCGATGATGCACTAATACGCAGTTTCTCAATTTCTTCATTAATAGATAAATCTTTTTCAATATAAGTACCTGTAACCGGAATGTATGCTTCCGGCTGATAGTAATCGTAATAAGAAACAAAATATTCTACGGCATTATTTGGGAAAAACTGTTTAAACTCAGAATACAATTGAGCAGCAAGGGTTTTATTATGAGCCAATACCAATGTAGGTTTTTGCACAGTTTCTATGACATTGGCAACGGTAAACGTTTTACCGGAACCGGTTACTCCAAGTAATGTTTGGAATTTTTCATGTTCTAAAATTCCTTTTACAAGCTGTTCTATTGCTTCCGGTTGATCACCTGTAGGTTTAAATTTTGAGTCTATTTTAAACTGCATGGTACAAAAATAAACTAAATTAAATTATTCAGTGCAAAATAAATTTACCTGAAAAGAAGCAAATAGTTACCTTCGGATTAGGCTAAAGTGCCCTTTTAAAATCCTACCATCTTCTAGCTCAACTTTGTACCAATAATCGGTTGAAGGTAATGGGTTTCCTTTATAATAACCATCCCAACCACTACTAAGCGGATTTAAAATTTTAATTAGTTTGCCAAATCGGTCGAAAATATAAATTTTAGAATTTGGTTGAAATGAAATGCCTGTTACTTGCCAATAATCATTGGTGCCATCTCCGTTAGGAGTAAAAAAGTTAGGTACATAAATTAAAGATACTTCAACACGGGCTTCTAAACAATTTTCAATATCTCTTATGGTAACAGTATGTAATCCTGCTTCAACATTTTCAAATACCAATTCTGTTTGAAAAGGATTTTCGTCAAGAGCTACCTGATATGTACTGGTAGGTAAGTTGTTTAAAAGCACAGTTATGGAGTTGTTATTAAAAGTATTATCCGTTACTATAATATTAGTTTCTCTAGTAAATCCAAGTAAGGGTTGTACAGGTTCAGAAACAATAGTAACTATATCTGTTGTTGTACAATTTGCACCTGTAGTATCTGTGGCAATTATAGTATAATCGCCCGGAGTATCAAGAGCGATATTGTCTCCAGTACCAATCTCAATACCGGAAGAGTTTTGCCATTCATAGGTAAAATTACCTGACGGATTGACTACTGAAACTGTAGTTGCTTCTCCAAATAAACATACGGTTGTAGCCGGAATTATATCAAATTCCGGTAATTCTTGAACAGTTAATGTGAGTGATGAAAGACCGAAACAACCGGTTGCAGTATTGTTAATACGCACAACAATATCTTGGCTGTTTGGAATTGTATTTCTATAATTTGAAGCATCTATTGTATTCGACTCTGCCAGTGCATCAGCCTGATTTTCATAGTAATTTACAGTTAAATTTGTTTCAGGAAGCATTGCATTTAAAAAATCGGATGTAGCACTGCTAAAATCGAAAATTGCTGAACCATTAGTAGTATCACCATCTGCAAAATCATCACATTCAATAAAAGGTCCTGTGACATTAGAAGGAATCGTTAAGCTATCAACAATTAATTCTACTTGAGCAGTTTCTATGCAATTTGCTGCATTTTCAACACGAGCCCAAACTTGGTTAGTTACGGTAGTATTTTGGTTAGAAAATGCGGTTGCATTTGTAATTTCATTTATATTATCTAAGGCATCTTGTTCAGTCAAAAAATAGGTAATGGTTGGAGCCGGAACTTCAGTATTTAGTAAGCTGTTTGCCTGTGTTAGGTCAAAATTCATAAATCCATCTAAATCGTCATCACATTCTGTAAGAGAAACCGGTGAATTTACCACTGGTAGCGGATAAATAGTGACATCTATAGTTAAGGTTTCTGTAATTCCGGCAGTGGTTACATCGGCATTAACCGTAAAAACTCCGTCAGAAGAATATACATGCGTAGGTTCTAGTAGCGTTGAAGTATTATCTGGTGATGAAGGGTCGCCAAAATCCCAATTTATGCTATTTGGTGGAACGGATGAGTTTACTAAAAATTGTGTAGCATCACCAAAACATACATCATTTGCAACAATTTCAATTGTAAAAAACGATGAAATAAAAGGCGGGAGGCCTTCAAATACACGATGTGTTGGGAAGGTTCCGGCAATTGTGACATCAATTGCATTAGAGGTATAATTGCTTGCCATCCCTGCATTTTCCGGATTATTTATGACCCCTAAATAATTGGTTCCTTGTGAGGTTAATTGCTGGCTTCCCGAAACTGTTGATAATGCTCTGTAAATTTTTCTGTCTAAAGCTATTTGTAATGCACCACGTGTATAAGCATTTTGATCTTCTATTAGGGTTCTTGCATCACCATTTGATAAGTCAAATTGATATAAACGTCCAGGTCCTGTGACATCGCCAATAAAACCATCACCGTCAATATCGGTATTTGAGATTCGACAGGTTGTAGCATATAATTTTGTACCTGAATAGGAGAATTCTACACCATAAGGTAAGTCGTTGCTATCATCAAAAAATAATTGTTGTTCATTACTAATTATACCTGTTGAGTTATCGAAATCATACAACATAAGCGTTCCATTATTTCCAAAATTAGCACTTACAATTAATGAACCATCAACAGAGGTTTTTAAATAACCCCTTGATGCAGAAGTATTTGAAATTCCGATATTTGTTATAATTGGAGGGTCGACTCCTGATGCAGTTATATGCCAAGCATAGAATTCATCTCTACGAAAGGTTATTACCCAAAAAGAATTATTATTATCGTGTTTAATAGCAGTAATCTTTTCAAAAGCCCAATTTAATATATTAGAATTTTTAATTGTGACATCTCCAAGTCCGCCATTTAATGACATATCCACAATGGAGTAATTAATTCCATTACCGGTATCTGTGCCATTTGGGTTAGCATCAACTGTAAAAATATAATATTCATCTGGATTATTTGGGCGTGGAACTATAATTGCTGATTGCGAACTAGAAGAATCACCTAATAAACCGGTACCATTAGACATGATGTTATGGCTGTTGTCCCAAACAGTATTTCCATCAGTATAAAACAATAAATTACCTTGATAATCACTTATGGTTGCACAACCTTCAAAAGTAGAAATTTGACCATCAGTTAAAACAACTGGGCTTCCGGTATTAAAATCTAAACCTGAAAAATCGCCAAAATACCAATTTGCTGCTTCCTTTTGTGAAAAGGCAAAAAATGGTATTAAAACCAATAAAAAAATAACACTTTTTTTCATGGTTACATGAAATTTGATTCTTTTAAAGATACTATAAATATCTTATTTTTAATAATTTATAACTCAAAAAAGTGTTAGTTATTGTAGCGGTTTAGCGTCTGATTAAGCTAAAATGCCCCTTCCTAATTTTGGAATTTCCATTATTGTCAATTAGTTCTACAGAAAACCAATAATCACTTGCAGGTAATAATTCTCCATTGAAGATACCATCCCAGCCAATACCTTTTGGGTCAATTTCAGCAACAAGTTTTCCAAACCTATTAAAGATGTAAATTTTAGAATTCGGATAGAAATTTTCATTTACTCCTTTAATTATCCAGGTATCATTCTCACCATCGCCATTTGGTGTGAAAAATCGGGGATAACCTACTATAGAAATGGGTAGTGAAGTATACCCGCATTTGTTTTTGTCTCTAACAAATACTGTATGAATTCCTGCTTCAAGCCCCTCAAAATAAGGTTCATCTTGATAACTGCCTGATGGGTAATTTAAAGCATATTCATAATTACCTAAACCTAAATTATCAGTATTAATAGTTACGGAGTTGTTAATGGAATCGTCAATAATAGAAAGGTTATTTTCAGAAATAACCGGAAAATTAGATTCAATAACTTTAAAAGAGTTATAGCCTACACAAATAACATCATCGTTACTATTTGCAGAATTATTTTCATAATAACGAGATGCTTCAACACGGTAGATGCCTTCTTTTGTTGCTGCCAAAGTTGGGTTTGTTGCTTGTGGAATAAGATTATTATTAAAATACCATTGGTAGGTGTCGGAACTACTACCTGTAGAACCATCTAATAAAATTGACTTTTCTTGTGGGGTGTCTTTTGGATTGTTCACACAAAGAATTTGATTTGTGTTACTGCCTTTTGGTTCAGGTAAAGGATTGAGAAATAAATTAAAGGTTCCACCACCTAAACATGATTTTGTAGCCTCATTTTCAATACGTACAAAAACTTCTTGAGGTTGTATCTTTTGTATCCCTGTAATTTTGTTTATTTGTAGCGATGCATCGTAGGAATTGTTGTAAAATTCTACTGTTATTGGAAGCGGAAAAATACTTTCAATATTAGCTTGAATTTCATCAAAATTAAAGGTTCCAAATCCATTACCCTTACTTTTAAAAGCATCAGGATTATTTTCATTCAAGTTATTTTCACAAGCAAAAACATTGTCATATGTTGTTAAACTAGTAGGTAACACAGTTAAGTTAATTGTACCAATAGTACTACAACCGGTAATTGTATTTTCAACCTTTACTTGTAAGGTGTGATTTGGTCCAAATAAGTTTGTATAAGCCTGTTTATTTACAGGGGTATTTAATGAAGAGTCTGACATCTCATAGAAGGAAACTTCAACATTCTCGGCATTATCGGTAAGTTCAGGTTCTTTAGTTGTTAGGTTGAACAAGGTTTTTCCATCAACCGGGTTGGAATCGAAATCGCATTGTTCAAAAGTAATATTCGGTATTATTTTAGGGTTTTCATGTACTTTGAGTTCAACAGTACTTTCGTAAATTTTTGTAACTCCGGAGCAAGCATCTTGTGTTTCAACTTTTAATTTGTATGAGCCGGCATTATCAAAAGATATGTTTGATATACTTAATGTTTGACCAGTAAAATATGAATTTAAACCATTTGAATCTGTAAATTCCCATGTATATGTTGGACTACCCGATACAGTTTCTGCAGCCATTTCAAAACTTCCATCTATACAGACATTAACTGTTGAATTTTGAATAAGGTTGTTAGTTTGGGTATCAGTAATTTCGATAGGAAGTAAAAAAGACGCAATAAATGGGGGTAGGCCTTGTGTAGAAAGATTGCTTCCTAAATTTATGCCATTATGCTCATAATCACTTTCTACCCCTATACCTTCAGGATTGTTAATAACCCCCAATTGATTTATTCCAATATTATAGGTTGAAGATAACGACCGATAAATTTTTCCATTTGGTGCTAATTGCAAAGCACTTCTGTATAAAGTTCTTTGATCTAAAATAGTTCTTACACTAGTACTAGTAATATCAGTAGCCTCTAAATTAAATTGATAGAGTGCAGAAGTGTGGTTAATGGGGTTATTCCATTCATTATAATCATTACTGTAAAAATCGTTGGAAGCTGCACAATACAATCGCTTACCACTTGCAGAAAATTCCACACCGTAAGGTCTATCATTAGGAGCAATTAAAGGGAGTTCAATTTCATTTGAAATGGTTCCAGTGGCGTCATTAAAATCATACAATAATAATTTTTGATTACCTTGGTGTGCTATTGCAATTTTTTTACCATCAGGTGAAACTTTTAAATAGCCCCTGCCATCAGTATTCATATAAAATCCATTGTTATTTGGTATTGGTGTTGTGTTAATACCAGAGGCATCGACTTTATAAACATAAAAACTTCCCAATTTATAGGTTATTACCCAATAATTGCAATCACTACTTCTAACTGCTGTAACTTTTTCTGATGTGAAACCAATTAATGGTTGATTTTTTAAAGTAACTTCATTTTTCGAAATATCAACAACAGAGTATTGTAAACCTCTTCCATCACCATTTTGATCTTCAACCGTAAATATGTAATATGTATTAGCATCTTCGGGTTTTGGGATAATGATAGCAGATTGTGTACTTGAAGGATTTCCATTTAACCCAAAGCCATTAGTCATTAATGAATGTGAATTATCATATACAACAGTTCCATCGGTATAAAATAGTAAATTTCCATTTTTATCGGATATAGATGCGCAACCTTCAATGGTATTTAAGCTTCCAGTTACTGCAGTGGGCGGGATAGTATTAAAATTAATTCCTGCGTTTTTTCCAAAAAACCAATTATTGGCTTCCCCTTGGCCAAAGGTCTGGAGGTATATTAATAAAATAAGGGCAGTTAAAAATATTTTCATCTAGTTAGTTATATAATTCAAATATATAAATAACCAACCATTTAAGACTCAAAATTATAAGTCCCTTTTCTTAAGTAAAAGATACGACCAATATATAAAAAGAGCAGTCCACACCAAAACAATAATTATATCGGTATATTGAACCGAAAAATCTTTAGATAAATCTTCTCCAACTTGTTTTGCAACGGTTTGTACAGCACTTAGCCGCGTAAAAGGTTCTTTTATTAAGTTGCTCATTGCCTCAAGAGGCAAAAATTGCATAACCGTATTTACATAATCTTCAAATTTCCAATAGAGCATCCCTTTTGTAAAACCTTCTGCCATAGCCCAAACAAGCATCGCCCCAACTGCAAAAGCAGAGCGTTTTACCCAAATTCCTAAAAATAGACCAAATGAGAAAAAACCGGTTAATTTTACAATAAAGGCAAATAAGTACTCTAAATCGGTAGTAACAATTGAGAACTCATCAAAATCGGAATAAATGTATCCTAAAACAAGAGAAACAATACTCACAAAAACTGTTGAAATTAAAGCTAGTGCAATAACCGTGTAAAATTTTGAAAGGATGAATTCTTTTTTGCTGAGACCATCAATTAAATTTTGCTTTAAGGTTTTATAACTGTACTCATTAGCAGTCATGGATACTATTACTAAAAGTAGAAAGAATTTTAATATTGCAGCTATATAGGTATTGAAGTGCCAGATATACGGAAAATTAAAAATTCCTTGCTCAGCCAAATGAAATTGCACCGGTCCAATGTCAAATTTAATAGCCGCTATTAATGCAATGGAGGTTAATAATGCAAAATAAATGAATATTAAAATACGGCTGGCACGGTTATATTTTAATTTATGAATTTCTATAGAAAGTAGTCGTAACATGTACTTTAGTTCTTGTTGGTTAAAGTTAAAAATTGTTGCTCAAGGCTTGGTTTACGTTTTACTAAATGCGACAAAATAATTTCGTTTTTAAATAAATACGAATTTAATGCTGAAGCAGTAACAGGCTTATTAAGTGTTGCTATTATTTTCTCATTTTCAATTTTAACTGATGCAACTCCCTCAAAATTTAAAAGCAATTCCTTTAATTTTTCAGCACTATTTTCGGTGCTTAATTCAAATAACCCATGTGAAGCTGTCATGGCATCTACCCTTCCCGAATACAATTTAATACCTTCACGTATTACAACAACATGCGAGCAAACTTTCTCAACTTCATCTAATAAATGCGATGCCAGTAAAATAGTTGTACCATTTTGTGCAATGTCTTTAATAATTTGACGAATTTCATGGATGCCTTGAGGATCTAATCCGTTAGTAGGTTCATCTAAAATTAATATTTCGGGGTCGTTTAACAAAGCTGATGCAATTGCTAGCCGCTGCTTCATCCCTAACGAAAAAGTCTTGAATTTACTATTTCTTCTTTCAAATAAATGGACAGCTTGTAATTTTTCGTTTATTTTATCCTCAGAAATCCCCTTAATTTTACATACCAATTGTAAATTTTGAATAGCGGACATATAAGGATAAAAGTTGGGCCTTTCAATAATTGCCCCTACTTTTTTTAAAGCTTGATGCGTTGATAAACTGCCATCAAACCAACTGAATGAGCCGGAAGTTTTATTAACAACATTTAAAATTATGCCCAAAGTTGTTGATTTACCACTTCCATTTGGACCTAAAATGCCGTACACATTTCCTTTCTTAATTTCAAAAGATAAATTATTAACAGCGTGAATTTTTCCAAACCTTTTATCGAGGTTATTAATAGCTAAAATTGTTTCCAATATTTTTCGTTTAATTAAAAATAAGACGATATTTATAAACTATTGTTACAGCAATGTATTAAATTTGAATTGATTTTTGAGATTAAGATTATGAATGAGAAACTGATTTCACAAAAAAAACCGGCGTTTCCAATTAATGATAATTTATATCAGTATTTAACAGATTATAATAGAAATATTAAAATACCTGTTTTTTATGATGATTTATTGCGCTTTGCGGGCTCTATAGTTGTTTATGATAAAAACGGTGAGGATACCTTATGGGTTAGGGTGTATTATTCTGAACATGAGCGCGATGAAATAGATATGAGTTTAAAGCGTATGTACGCCATTTTACATGGTGATGGTAGTGAAGAGTCCATTCCTTTTTTAACAGTTGATGCCATTGATTACTGTACTTTTGGAAACTCAAAACCATTTAGAGTTAAAATTAGAAATATTTTAAATGATAATCATACCTATTTGTATGTAAAAAAGGCTGATGCTTCACGTGTTTATGGGTTAGAGTTAGAGCATATTTTATCGCCTAATAACATTAATTTTTTAATTTATAAAGACACGTTAATTGAGGAGCATGTGTTAGGTATTCCAGGCGATGTATTTTTAGCAGAAGATTTAAAACATGTATCGGTTAGAGGAAAAAAAAGATTATCTAAAGAATTTGTAAAGTTTAATGAACGATGTATGATTCGGTTGCTTGGGGATATGCGTGCCTATAATTACGTTATTGTGGCTTCCTACGATTTTGATTCGGTAGATTACAGAATTCGTGCTATGGACTTTGATCAGCAAAGTTTTGAAGGGAATTTAAAGGTTTATTTTCCTCAGTTTTTTAAAGAGAATTATCCGTTTGTAAAAATGGTTTCGGAAAATTTACAGAAAGAATCTATAGAACAATATAAAAAAGAAGAACGATCAGCCATTGCGAGACGACTTAAAGGTTCTCAAGACAGGGTGTTTGATTTGGTTAATTGCATGTCAAAAGATGTAATTTCAACTTCTGAAAAAATTCATCAATTAAAAATGGATTTGAATGCCTATACTAACGATAAAAACTTTAAAAAATGTAATTCTATGGGTGAAATATTAAAAGTTGCGTTTGATTTTGTGGTTCGCAATTATGAAAATGTAAATACCTATATCATTCATTAATTAATAGATAAACTGAAGTTTGACAATTCAGAATTGACTTAGTGACTTTCAAAATAACAAAGAGTTATTAATAATTATTTATATCAATATCATCAAGGTCTTCAAATTCATTTCCTTCATTAAAGTTTTCAAAGTTTTCTAAATCATCTTCTGCAATAAACTCTTTTTCAGGAGCTTTGTCGGGTACTTCGCCAACAATCAATGTTGTTTTAGGTAAATCATCATTTTCAATAGTTGGTTTGATTTCTGATAATTCTACAAAAAATGTCCACATCGCAAAAAAGTCATATACATAAATTAGCTTATCGCCTTCAAATTTTAGTACATCTTTTAATTTACAATTGTGCATGGTAGGTGCAGTGGTATCATCAGACATATTAAATAGTGGAATTTCCTCACCTTGGTCCCAATTATCATCAGTTTTGTAAAATGATGCCATTTCCTGTCCTTTAAATCCGAAAGATTTTGCAATCGCAAAATGAAGCGTTTCTAGACTAACCGATTCATCTATAAGTAAATCTCTTAAAACATCTTCTTCTACATCAAGTATGATTCTAATTTTATAAGCCATTTTATTTTTTGTAAATGATACTGCAAAGGTACTATTTAAAGTTTTAATTGTTATTTTTACCTAGCAACAATTTTTAAAATGAATAATACTGAACAAATACTTAGAACATTAAATAAATTAAGAAAAAACACGCTGATGGAAACATTGGAAATTGAATATACCAATGTTGGGGAAAATTTTTTAGAGGCAAAAATGCCGGTTACAAAAAAGGTACATCAACCCGATGGTGTTTTAAACGGTGGAGCAACCATGGCTTTGGCTGAAAGTGTTGGGAGTCCGGCTTCTATGATTTTTGTTGATGCCGATAAATTTATGGTACGGGGCATTTCGTTTTCAGCCAACCATTTAAAGAGCGTAAAAGAAGGTTTTGTTACAGCAACAGCTACATTTATTCATAAAGGAAGAACCACACACTTGCTTGAAATTAAGATTACGGATGATTTCAATAATTTAATTTCGGTATGTAAATTAACAAACATTATTCTACCAAAGAAAAAGTGATAAAATTTAGTTTTTGGAAAATTTTAAAATATTTAGGTTTTATAATTTTAGTGCTTTTAATTGTATTAATTGTACTGTTTTATAATTTTTCTACACCTAAATCTGATTCAGAAATTAAAAAAGGTTTTAAAAAATCAAAATCAGAAATTTTTATAAAAAAACAACAATTTGAAGATTTTGAATACCGCGTTTTAAAATCATTCAAAAAACCGGATACTTCAAAATTCACGGTAGTTTTTATTCATGGCTCTATTGGTGCAGCATACGATTTTAAAAGGTATTTGACCAACAACAAGTTACGTTCCAAGGCAAATTTAATAGCTTATGATAGAGTAGGATACGGTATAAAAAATACAGGTGAAGTTCAAGAGTCCATTAACTTTGAAGTAAGTTTGTTACATAATGTACTTTCAGGTTTTAATACCAATAAAGTTGTTTTGGTAGGTTATTCGTATGGTGGACCTATAGCATTAGCATCTTTTAAAAAATATAAAAAAATAGTAGTGTTGGCACCGGCTGTATCAGCAAAAGACGAACCAATTCCTTGGGCAATTAATTTGTACAAATGGAAAGCTACCCGATGGTTGTTGCCTAAAACTTGGAAAGCGGCTTCAAAAGAAAAACTAAGTCATAAAACTAACTTGAAACAATTTGA
>CAYFFC010000005.1:21967-30913 GCA_964342295.1 uncultured Lutibacter sp.
CCTTTTGTAGTTTATAGAAAGCCCAATGAATCTGTTGCCAAGCTTATTATTCAAAAGAAAAATGAACTGCACATATTGGAATCGTTTGAGCAACAGGGATTTGTTTTTGCTCCTTTCAATAATTTTGATGATACAATATACTTTCCAAGCTCCGAATGTGTTGAGTTTTCGGTTGAACTGATACCTGCAGATAAAATTGATCATTTAAAAAAAACTTCTTCAGTAGCAGGAAATTATTTTGATTTAAGATCTAAAAATGAACACATAAAGTTGGTTCAAAAAACATTAGACTATTTAAATGAAGGTGCCGCAGAAAAAGTTGTTATATCAAGAAAAGAAGACATTGTGAAGAAAGATATGGATATTGTACAATTATTTGATAAGATGTTGTCAATGTATCAAAATGCGTATGTTTATTTGTGGAGCCATCCCAAAATTGGAATGTGGATGGGGGCATCACCGGAGCGACTGTTGACGATTAAAAAATCTCATTTCAGTACAGTTGCCTTGGCAGGAACCAAATCAAATACTGAAAGCAATACCAACTGGGGACAAAAAGAAAAACAAGAACAGAAATACGTTACCGATTATATTTTAAATAAATTGAAACCGCTTGTTAAATCGATAGAAACAAATGGCCCTAATACTATAAAAGCAGGTAGTTTACTTCATTTAAAAACAGTAATTTCAGGTGAACTAATTAAAGATAATTCTTTAAAACAAATTATAGAGGTTTTACATCCAACACCTGCAGTATGTGGTATTCCAAAAAAGACCGCTTTTGAGTTTATTTTAAAAAATGAAACGTATTCAAGAACATTTTACACAGGTTATTTAGGAGAAATAAACTGTAATAAAAAAAGTGAACTCTTTGTTAACCTAAGGTGTATGGAAATTGAGAATGATCAAGTTTCAATTTATGTAGGGGGAGGAATTACTAAAGAAAGTATTCCCGAAAATGAATGGAAAGAAACTGTTGAAAAAACTTGTATAATGAAACGCGTTTTGGAATAAAAAATAAACTAATCAGTAAATGTGAATAGTACTGTAATAAGTTTGATTAACTTTGCAATCTTAATTTAAATTGAATGCCTCAATTTCCAAAAAATGAATTAGCACAACTAGTTATTGCATCAATAGTAGCTAGTGATATCACAAATGTGGTAATTTCACCAGGCTCAAGAAATGCCCCACTAACTATTGGATTTTCAAACCATAAAAATATTAACACTTATAGCGTAGTTGATGAGCGAAGTGCCGCTTTTTTTGCTTTAGGTATGGCTCAGCAATTAAAAAAGCCTGTGGCATTGTTATGCACTTCAGGCTCTGCGTTGTTAAATTACTATCCGGCGGTAGCAGAGGCATATTACAGCAATATACCTTTGGTGATTGTTTCGGCTGATCGACCTGAATATTTAATTGATATTGGGGATGGTCAAACCATAAGGCAAAAAAATATTTTTGAAAACCATATTTTGCTTTCAGCCAATTTAGAAGAAGGAAACTACAATGCCAGTTTAAAATTACTTGATAAAGTTTTAACTAAAGCTGTTTTAGAACAAGGCCCTGTACATATTAATGTGCCATTTGATGAACCTTTGTACAATGTTACAACCAAATTATTAGAGCTTCCTAAAAGAGACTATTGTTTTAAAGAAAAACCGATTGATGTTGATATCCTCGAAAGTTTTGCTAAGGTTTGGAATACATCAACAAAAAAAATAGTTCTTGTTGGAGCGCACCACCCTGATGAATTATTACAAACTCAATTAACGCATCTTACAAAAGACCCTTCTGTATTGGTGCTTATTGAAAATACAGCTAATGTATCGCATCCAAAATTTATAAATTGTATTGATAAATTAATTTTTCCTTTTGAAGAAGATGAACTAGAAAAATTTCAACCGGATATTTTATTGAGTTTAGGAGGGTTGATTGTTTCAAAAAAAATTAAACAACATTTAAGAAAGTACACACCTAAACACCATTGGCATATTGATAATAAAAGAGCTTTTGACACTTTTCACTGCTTAAATCATCATTTTAAGGTTAGTCCTACTTTATTTTTTAGTCAATTTTTCTTTTTAACCAAACCAGTAGAAAGTAATTTTAGAGATTTTTGGCTACAAAAAAAGTCGCTTAGAGTGCAAAAACACAACAACTTCATTAAAAAATGTGAATTTTCTGATTTAAAGGTGTTTGATAATGTATTGAAATCAATTCCTGATGATTCTATTGTACAGTTAAGTAACAGTTCAGTAATTAGGTATAGCCAATTGTTTGATATTAATAAAACCCTGAAAGTGTTTTGTAATAGAGGTACAAGCGGAATAGATGGAAGCACCAGCACAGCAATAGGAGCTGCAACTACAAATAAAAATCAAACAGTATTTATTACGGGTGATATCAGTTTTTTTTATGATAGTAATGCGTTTTGGAATGCTTATATTCCGAAAAATTTTAGAATAATAGTAATTAATAATGGAGGCGGAGGTATTTTTAGATTTATATCCGGCCCGAAAGATACTAATGCACTGGAATATTTTGAAACCCCTCATAATTTAACTGCTGAGTATCTATGCAATATGTTTGGAATTGAATATTCGAGAGTTACTAATGAAGACGAACTGAAGCTTGAAATTTCAACGTTTTATAAACCTTCAAAACATCCTAAATTGCTTGAAATTAAAACTCCAAGAACTTTAAATGATGTTATTTTAAAATCATATTTTAATTATTTAAAAGAATAAAATGGAACTAAAAGTAGGTGATAAAGTAGATTTAATGGTTGTAAGGCAAACGGCACTCGGGTTTACGGTTTTAATAGATGAAGCTTATGAAGGGATGCTTTATAAAAATGAGTTGTATCAAAAAATTGAGGAAGGGCAACGCTTAAAAGGGTATATTAAAAAAATTCGTGAGGATGGTAAAATAGATGTAAGCCTTCAGGCTATTGGCTTTAAGCAAACTATTGTAAAAAATGAAATTATCATTTTAAAAGCATTGAATGAAAATAATGGGTTTTTACCATTGCATGATAAAAGCGCTCCGGATACTATAAAGTATGAACTGGGAATGAGTAAAAAATCATTTAAAAATGCTATTGGCGGTTTGTATAAACAAAAATTAATTACCATCGATAAAGAAGGAATACGTTTGCTATAATAATTTTAGAAAACTAATATAATTCAGTTAACTATTTATTTCTTTAATTTCAGCCTTAATTTTTAGTGTACGTACCATCTCTTTTACTAATTACACGCTCAATATTTTGATAATACGCATCGGCATTAGGATCGCCTTCAGGGAGTTTCATATAACCACTTTTGTAGTATTTTAATGCTTGCTTAAGTTTGTTTCCGGTTTCGTAATACCTGCCAATATAATAATCTCCTATGGGTGACTCTTTATAGAGTTTGTTAATCATTTCACCAAAATTTTTCAAATAGTCGCCATTTTCTTTGTCCAATATTATGGATTCTATTGCAAAAATATCACGTTCTCTTATTTTTAGATTACTACCAAACAGGTAATCAATTTCCACATATTTATTTTCTAAATAGGCAATAGCATCAGGGGGAGAAAGATGTTTGATTTTTTTTTCAAATTCTTCTTTGGATATTGCCGAGTACATTTCAAAAATAAAAGCCAAGGCGTTGGGAATAGCTTGTCCTATTGATGCAGTTCTTGTCGTTTCTAATTCGTTATATTTAAAATTAAAGTTAGTGTATTTCTCTGAATTTAATAGTGATTTGGTTGTACGTATAGAATTTTGTCTTTTCCCAGAGTTGTAATTACCATTACAAACATAGTAATATATAGTTTCGTCATTCAACTCACTAATTTTTTGTTGAAGCATGGAGGGCATATCCATTGCGTAATAAGGGTTAATGTTTATATATGCATTAAATCCCGGATACTCTTCAATTAAAAAATAGTTTGTAAAATTAGCAGTTAAGGTGTTGCCTACAATTGTTTTAAAAGGCGAAACACGGTAGTTATCTTCAAAATAATCAAAAAGTTCGCCTCTGATAAACCGGTAAAATGCTGCGCTTTGCGAAGTTGGTAGGCTGTTTTCTTTTTGGTAAGCGCAATCTTCATAGCGTTCATCGTACTGGTTTTGATTGATACCAACAATAATTTGTTCAGGAGCTTTATCTTTTTTAGCGAATAAAATAGCATTGCCAACGTACACATCAAACAAATATTCGGCATCTAAAACTACGGTTAACGGATACATTTTAGTAGAATCTGTATAATAACTTGGTGGGATATATATTTTTAAGTACCTGTCAGTTTCCAATTCGGTAGAATTGAATTTTTTGATTTTGTATTGCTGTGCATTAACAGATATACAACTAAAAAGAACAAAAATAGTGCATGAAATTTTTACAAAAATACGCATAGTATTAGTTTTAATTGTTAAAATCCAAAGCCTAAACCAAAGTTAAAATAAGGACCTTCTTTTGAGTCGAAAACAGAAACATTTAAATTAAACATTTCTGCTCCAACCATCCAAAAGCCACCTCCATATGAAGTTTTCCAATCGTTGGAATTTTCGTTTTTTAACCACACCCTTCCATAATCAAATCCGGCCGAAAGCCCAATTTGAAGGGGTATTAATTCGGTTTTTACTTTTCTTAAATTAAGGCGAAGATCAGTATTTTGATAAAAGGATTGATTACCTATAAAACGTTGATTTCTATAACCTCTCAATCCGTCACTACCACCAATACTCGCTGCATTATAAAACTCAAAAGTATCACCAATTAGTATGTTTGCTTTTAATTTTGTCGCCAAAACTATATTTCCCATTGGATTTAGTTTGTAATTTAACCCAATTGAAGGGGTTATGTAGGCGTTATTTTCTTTACTGTCAGTTAAATTTGTTTTCCAACCGGTTTCCACTAAAAAATTCATTCCTAAGGTTGGAAATGCTTTGTTATCAAAATTTTCATATTGATAAGAGGTATGAAAACCTGCATAGTTTTTTCTTTTATCTAAAACATAAGGTAGGGTATTGATAAATCGATTTTTAGTATCTTCCACTTCAATACTTTCAAACAATCCGCCAATTTTAAATTCGGCGCCCATTCTACCTTTCCATTTTATTGAAGGAGATACTGCATAAGTGCTTAATCGTACTCTGTGGTAATCATCGTCAAAATCATCTTCATAGTTAATTGTTTCATTTCCAAACCCGTAGTGGTTTATGCTGAAATTCGGACTGGTAAATCGAGTTTCAAGTAAAAAGTTCCACTTGTTAAAAACATTGGCAAATTCGGCTGTATAGTTGATATCAAATCCATCGGTTTCAAAATAAAAACCGGCATCTACAGTGTGTTGTTGGGTAAATGGGTTTCTTTCAAAGCCGTAAACGGTATAAATATTTTTAAAACCAATTTTAAAACCATCATCCGGATTAGCGCCAATGGATGGGATAAGTTGATTTTGGTTATACTTTAGTTTTTTGTAGTTATAAACATTTGTTTTATAGTTATTTAACAACTTTAAAGTGCCATTTTGAGTTGTAAAACTGTTCTTTTTTGTTTTATAATCATAAACTGTTACTTTTTTGCCGTTTTCAATATTATAAGTGTCATTATTTTGTCCCCCAATTAATCGTAACGGAATGTATTTTTTTGATGAACCTGATATTTTAAATACATCCTTATCATCCAAACCATATATCCATATTTCAGAGGTTTCTTTATAATTATATTCTTTGTGAAATGTTAATTTTCCTTTTTTATTGTTTTTTATATTGAATATTTTAACCGATGTTTTACCAGATTCAAGTCGTTTTATTTCAAACCAGTTATCTTTATCTGTACCCTTAACAACCGCGTATTTTGCCAAATGTTTGTAATAAGATTTTGCTATTTTGTTTAAATTGTTAAGTCGTCCTTTCAATTTCGATTTAATATCAGTTATGGTTTCATCCTGTACCTCTTTAGGCAATTTATTAAAAGCTTCGTTTATAATAGTATTGGTTAAATTTTTCTGAATAAATTTTACCTGTTTCTCCCAATTCTTACTGCCGGAATGGTTTATTAAAGCTATATCCAAAGGGTAAGGTTCTAAATTAAACCACTTTACACTTCTAATATCTTCATCATAAACCTGCATTAATTTTAGGGCAGGGATGGTGCGTGTTAAAAAACCTAATATTGGACCATCATTTTTTGAAAATGCCTGATCTCTATCTCTTGGTATCGGTCTGTACACGGTTTTTGAACCTTGTTTAAAAGTTGCCCATCGCCATTGATCTTCATGCCTGTCCCAATCGCCTATAAGCATATCAAAAAGGCGTGCTCTTATGTAACTGTCTTCATCAATTTGGTAATTACTTGATTTACGTAGGTTTTTTAATAAATCAGAAGTACTTATAATTTTGTTTGAAAAACCGAAACTCTTTAAATCACCGTGACCTGATGCTGCACGTTCCTCAATCATATACAATTCATCTCCAAAATCTGAATTATATTGAAGCAAGGCTTTTTGCTTGGGAATAAAGTATAATTTAGGATTGGTATGATACACCGAAACAGCATCGGCCAAATCGCCAATAATAAAAGGAATATAGGGATGGGCAGTTGTATAAATATCTAACAATAATTTTTCAGCATAGGTGTTGTCGAATTGCCCTTCAATATATTGATTTTTAAAGGCAACAGCTTGTAAATATTGTACTGCACTTTTTTTTAAGGCACGCATTACATACTCTTTACCGGATTTATCTTGAAGTCTTAGAGAGCGCGATTGATTACCTCCTCCTTTTCTAACAGGCCTTACCCCTCCAAAAAGGGTATCTAAATTTACAGTTTTAGCATTTATTTTTGTGCCATAATATTTTCGGTAATGTTGCCCCCAAATTTTTTGAAATAATTTACTTCGGTTTACTTCTTCTTCACTGTAAACAGATGTCAATACATTTTTAGGGATTTCTTTATCGAAATGATATGAAGATGACGTTTTAGTTTTTGAAAAAATAGCTGTTTTATAGAGCAATTGTTGTTTATTATTTTTTTCAGTATAAAAAGATACCCAAGTTTCACCGTTTTTAAATATTTCAATTTTTGCATATCCTAAACCACCATAAGAAAATTTACCCCCGTTAATTGCCCGTGCACCTGAAGTTTTTGATCCTGAGCCACTTACAATTTGAGGTTTATTATCTTTAACTATATATTGTAAATTATGTTCATGACCTGAGATAAACACTAATTTTTCGTGCTTTTGGGAGAGGGTAACTAACCTTTTTTTTAACTCCAAATACAGTGGGTTGTTCATATCCTGAGGTGAGATACCACTAACTTTTCTAAAAATGTTTGCCATAGTACCTAAAATAGGTAGTGGAAATTTATTATTGATGGGATAGAATTGGCTTTTAACAGTAAATTGTCCCCCATGAGAACCATTGCTGAACATAGGGTGGTGCAATGCCACAAGCATTTTTTTATCACTATTTTTCTTTAGTATACTTTCAAATTCGTCAAATAAAAGATTTCTTGTTTTAATGGAGCAATCATCATTCATAGTTGGGTTTTTATCCCAATTTTCTAAATACCATTGTGAGTCTATAATTAGTAAAACTATATTTTTTGAAATATCAACTTTTTTTATAGGACATCCTTTTTTTGGTAAAAATGCATTTTTGTTATTGAGTTTTTTTCTAACATAAGATGCCTCACGTTTAAGGCCCTTAATTCCGTCACTATAATAATCGTGATTGCCCGGAATAAAAATGGTGTTTCCCTTAAAATCAGCAACTAAATCTATTTGTGCATTTATTCTATGTTCTGCCAATTTTCTTTGTTTATTGTTTTTTTTAGGCATCCCTTTTTCATAAATATTGTCTCCCAAAAAAAGAACAGCAGTATTTTTTGGTGACTTTGAAAGTTGTTTTTTTAAAATTGAAAAGTGATTCAATGGCTCGTTTAATTTTGCATTTCCGGCATCACCAATTAAGTAAAAAGTATGTTTAATGGAGTTATTTTGTTTTACTATTGCATCTTTCCAATTTACAGTTGAATCATAATATTGAACGTTGTGAGTTGCGCAACCAACAAGAAGTATGCTAATTATAGATATGCTGATTTTATGGGCAAAACATTTTGGCATAATGTCATTTCTATTTTAAAAATTTAAAAATACATAAATTTATGTACTTTTGATTTTGAATAACTTTTTTTGAACTATGTTAGAAAATAAATTGTTTACTGAAGTAAAATTGTTTGTATTTCAGTTATTTAAGAATGAATTAGCTCCTGAAGTGGTGTATCATAATTTTGAACATACACAGCAAGTAGTTGAAGCTTCGTATGAAATTGCTACCAACGAAGGTATATCAGATCAAGATATCGAGTTATTATTGTTGGCTGCTTGGTTTCATGATACCGGCTTTACAAAGGGTTTTGAAAAACATGAAGAAAAAAGTGTTGCAATAGCTTCAACGTACCTAAAGGAAAAAGGTTTTGATACTAATAAATTAGAAAAAGTGTTGCAACTAATAGCTGTAACAAAAATTCCACAAAACCCTACAAATATTTTAGAACAAATTATTTGCGATGCCGATTTGTATCATTTGGGCACAGAGAATTTTGCAAAAAAAGCAAATTTATTACGCGCTGAGTGGGAACAATTATGTAGTAAAAAATTATCTGATGTAGAATGGTATCAAGAAAATAACGATTTTTTTAGAAATCATAAATATTTTACCAATTATGCGTATTCAAAGCTCAACGAGCAAAAAACGCTGAACTGGATTAAAATTCAGAAAGATTTAAAAAAAGCAATTGCTAGAAATGAGGATTTAATTTTAAAGGCTAAAATTAAAAAAGAAGAGCGTAAGCGTAAAAAAGATAAAGAAGAAAGGCCCGATAGGGGTATTGAAACAATGTATAGAGTTACCCTTAGAAACCATATAAAACTAAGTGATATTGC
>CAYFFC010000005.1:31013-77011 GCA_964342295.1 uncultured Lutibacter sp.
AATTTATTGTTTTTCGGAAATTTTCATAAAATGCCACTTTCAGAATTTCAGCAAGGAATGACTGAGGTTATGAAAGATCGTGATTACTTGTATAAATCGTTGATGAAAGACTTATATTTTTTAGGAAAAGTTTTAGAAAAAAAATACAGATTGTTACGTATCGCTTATACGATATTTATGGTGGGAATTATAGTTTCTGTTATTGCTTTTGTAATAGCCTTTCAGTTTATGAAAATAGCTATGGTTTAACAAAAGTTAATTCATTGTCTCATTTTTTAACACTTCCAATAAATCATCATAAGAAATATTATTAACTCCGTTATTGCTATAATTTACAGCAACTCTTAAGGCTTTTAGTCCGGTAATTCCCTGTAGGTCTTGCAGTTCAATTTCTTCAATATCGTTCAATAAGTAGTTGTTAGATTGTAAGTATTTAATATACCTTAAATATTCAACGGCATCTTTATGTTGGCTGTAAACTATGGCAATTTTACCAGGTTGCGTTAGGCGTTCATTAGAGCCTTTAATTAAGGCTTTATCAATACGCTTTTTTATAATTTCATATCTAATATTATATGCCCCGTCAACATCAAAACGTTTTTCATCCATCCTAAATTTTATGGATAACGGATTGCTGTGAACTAAAATTAGTGAAGCTATTTCTAATGGGTGTTGTAACGATTTTTTTAAATTTTTGGCTACATTTTCAAGTTCACACATCATTTGCAATTGCCATAACCGTAAATTATATAGGTATATTTTATTATAGGAGTGATTTTTAACCAAAGATTGACCAATATACATGTTATAATCAATGCCGTCAGTCTTATAGCGTTCAAAATAATGTGGAAACATTTTTTGAGCTTCAATTTGTTTTAAATCAATAAACTTAGCTAATTCATCATTTAAAGCATTTACACTATTTTCGTATTTTTTTCTTTCATCATATACCACACGCAACTCTTCGTCAATGGTTTTCATATAGTTTTCAACATCAGTCTTTAAACTCGAATTTAAAGTTTTAAGATGATTGAATACCGGGTAAATATCGCGTTTTAAAAAATCTGTTAACGTAATTTCATCACCTGAGTTTAAACCTTCTTTAATATTGGTTAAACACTCTTTAATTCTAAAAAGTAAATCGCTGTAAATTGGTAATTTGTATAGCTTTTTTGCTTTTTTAATAACGTTAGAGGCTAGATTAAGTTGCGTAACTAAATCTTTTTGAATGGCCGTATTTCTTGCAATTGACGAACCTTTTATGTCGCTTTGTCCATATAATGGTACTACATTTTCAAAAGAAATACTATTTAATTTCGGAGTGCCATTATTAGATTCGATAGTTTGTAAATAGCCTTGAGCTTCTTCATAAAATTTCCACTTGACTGTTGGGTGCAGAGCAGTGTAATTTTCTTGGATAACGGATTCTAATTTGTTTTCAAATTCTTCCATATATCGCCTTATTGCAATTTTAAAAACAGGAATAACATCCTCTAATTTATAGGCATTTATTGAGTTTAGTTCGTATTTATTTTTTGAAACAAGTTCCATAATTCCAAAAATTTCATCGTTTAAATGTAATGGCACTAGAATTAAACTTTTTATACCTTGTTTATGTAGTACTTTGTAAAGTCCGTTTTTATCGGTTCTTTGGCCATAATCTTCAACATCCGAAATGGCTAAAACTTCATTGTTTTTAAAAACTTTTGATGTAATGCCGGAGCAAAAGAACCCTTGACATTCTTGCTCATTATTTGGATCGAATATGTAACTTTGCTTGTTTTTATTTTTGTTAAACGATACACCTTCTTTTTTAATGTTGTATGTAGAAAAGCCAAATTTTATGGTGTTAGAGCCAAATAAATTCGAAATGCTTTTTTCAATATTTTGAAAAGACTCATCATCTTTCTTTAATAGATTTTCTTTAAGCTTTGTTAGGGATTGGTCAGAAGTAACATCAAACAAATTCATTATTCCAAATCCTTTAAACTCATAACTGTTTGGAGGAAATTTTTCTTTCCAAATATCAATATTATGAAAGTTGTTTATTAGAATTTTTACATCCTCCTCAGTAATTTTTGGAGCATTAGGCAAGGGCTTAACTTTAAAAAAATCGCCGTTATAAAGTGTTCTGTAATGCTTTGTTAACCCCGTTTTTTCATCAGGAATATCAAAAAAGAATGGCCTTCTAAAATCAATATTAAAATTATAACAATAGGCTAAAATAAAGGTACAGGTATGAATGTAAATATTTTTTTCTTCAAAATTTCTAAGTTTTAATTCAAAGTTCTCACCGGCATTTTCAATAATTTGTTGAAAACGTTTAGAAAGTTTAAAACTTGTGAATTCGAATGGAATACTTGCCGCTTTAATTTCGTTAGTTTGTAATAAATCCGGAAACAAAATATCAAGCAAAGTATCAATTTCCTTATTGTAAGTATTTAGGTAACTGAAATCTTCAAAGCCTTCTCTTAACAACGGAAACTTTTTATATTGTTCAAGTAAATCTATTGCAGTTTTATGTAAGTAGTGCACTTTATTGTCTGCAATTTCTTCTAAATAGTCAAAAACAGCTTCAAAACTAATTTTTAGTTTTAGAGGCAGGTCGGAACTGGTTGTATAATTTGAAGGTATTATTTTCATTATAAATTTTTTAAACCAAATTTTCAAATTGGTCGTAACCAATATAGCAAAATTACTACATTATTTATAAAAAATAATTACAAGGTAACATTAGTAACTTTTCTAACTTTATATTTTATAAGTTTTTTTAACCGCAAAAATCAACTATTTTTAACCCTTAAAAAATAAGGTATGAGTAACATAAATTGGATAAAAGTAAAAGACTTTGAAGATATAACTTATAAAAAATGCAAAGGAGTAGCCAGAATTGCTTTTAACAGGCCGGATGTAAGAAATGCATTTCGACCAAAAACCACCAGCGAATTGTACGAGGCATTTTACGATGCACAAGAGGATACCTCTATTGGAGTTGTATTATTATCGGCCGAGGGGCCATCATCAAAAGATGGGGTTTATTCTTTCTGTAGTGGCGGTGATCAAAAGGCAAGAGGACATCAAGGTTATGTTGGAGATGATGGTTATCACCGTTTGAATATCTTGGAGGTACAGCGATTAATAAGATTTATGCCTAAGGCTGTAATTGCGGTAGTTCCTGGATGGGCTGTTGGTGGAGGACATAGTTTGCACGTTGTTTGCGATTTAACATTGGCGAGCAAGGAGCACGCTATTTTTAAACAAACCGATGCCGATGTTACTAGTTTTGATGGTGGTTATGGTAGTGCTTATTTAGCCAAAATGGTGGGTCAAAAGAAGGCACGTGAAATTTTCTTTTTAGGGCGAAATTACTCGGCTCAAGAGGCTTATGAAATGGGGATGGTAAATGCTGTTATTCCTCATGATAAATTAGAAACAACTGCATTTGAATGGGCACAGGAAATTTTGGCAAAATCGCCTACCTCTATTAAAATGCTCAAGTTTGCTATGAATTTAACTGATGATGGCATGGTAGGGCAACAGGTTTTTGCCGGAGAAGCAACACGTTTGGCATATATGACCGATGAAGCCAAAGAAGGAAGAAATGCCTTTTTAGAAAAACGAAAGCCTAATTTTGAAAAAAAATGGATTCCGTAGTTTAAAATAAAGTAGCAAAAAATAATTTCTTTTATTAATTATACTTAAAAAATAATACATGAAAATAATTTGTATAGGTCGTAATTATGCAAAACATATTGAGGAATTAGAAAATGAAAAACCCAGAAACCCGGTTATTTTTTTAAAGCCGGATACCGCTATATTAAAAAATGAGCAACCCTTTGTAATTCCTTCATTTTCGAATAACATTCATTTCGAGGTAGAAGTGTTGGTTAAAATTTGTAAAGTTGGAAAATTTATTCAACCAAAATTTTCGCATAAGTACTATAATGAAATAGGTTTGGGTATAGATTTTACAGCCAGAGATATTCAAAAAGATTGCAAAGAAAAAGGCTTGCCTTGGGAAAAAGCAAAGGCATTTGACGGAAGTGCTTTGGTAAGCGATTTTTTACCCAAAACTAATTTTGAAGATTTAAATGCAATTGGGTTTCAATTATTTAAAAACGGAAATTTAGTTCAAGATGGCAATACCAATGCAATGCTTTGGAAAATAGATGAGTTAATTGCTTACGTGTCACAATTTTTTACACTTAAAGTAGGCGATATTATTTTTACAGGAACACCGGCAGGAGTTGGCCAAGTTATTGAAAACGACAAATTAGTTGGCACTTTAAATAATTTCGAAATGTTTACTGTTAATGTGAAATAGTTTAAAAGGTAAACAAAATAGGCCATTCAGGTTTAGACGTTTCATTTTTTTGCGGTTCACTCAAAACATTATAACCGTAATGTGTTTTCACCAAGTTTTTAAAGTTAAAAATCAATCTTGGATATTCTCTCATTAATTTTTCAAAATCCGATTTTGGAGATTTTTGCATAAAATAATATAAAATCTCAACATAAGCCCTACTAAGTGGTTCATTGAATTTTGATTCTTTACCTATGGAAGTATAATAATGTTTCTTTAATTCAAAATTTTTAGATATTGCATTTTCAACCCCAAATTTTTGAATTAAAATCCAAGCCAATCGCAACATGGCTTTGTGCGAAAAGTATTTCGCATTTAAGCTGCAATCCTCAACTCTTTTTAAAAGTTCCTGATCTGTTAAGTTAGTAATATAGGTCATAGTATTTTGTTTTTTTTTTATGTTCACTTTTTCTTTTTTTACTTAGATGAAAATTTATGTAAAAGGTTGCGTGTTAATTACTAAATTTATCGCATTATATTAAGTTCATGAAAGCAGAGATTATTACTATTGGCGACGAAATTTTAATTGGTCAAATAACCGACACAAATTCTAAGTGGATTGCCCAGGAATTAAATAAAATTGGAATATCGGTTTATCAGATAACTTCTATTCAAGATAAAAAAAAACACATACTCAGTACTTTGAAAAGCGCTTTGAAAAGAGTTGATATTATAATTATCACTGGAGGATTAGGCCCAACAAATGATGACATTACAAAGCTAACGTTAACTCAGTTTTTTGAAGATACATTAATCATGAATCATGAAATTGAAAATCATATTAAAAACCTTTTTGCTAAAATTAATTATCCGTTTACTGAGCTTAACAGGCAACAAGCTTTGGTGCCTTCAAAATGTGTAGCTTTTAAAAATTATTTGGGTACTGCCCCGGCAATGTGGTTTGATAAAGATAAAAAAGTTGTGATTTCTTTACCCGGGGTACCCTATGAAATGAAAGATTTAATGCAACGATATATATTGCCAAAATTAGCTAAAACCTATAAATTACCTTTTATAGTTCATAAAACTGTTTTAACACAGGGGATGGGGGAAAGTATGGTAGCCGAACGTTTGGAAAAGTGGGAAAATGAACTGCCAAAATTTATAAAATTGGCATATTTACCTTCTTTTGGAAAAGTTCGATTAAGGCTTTTGGTAAAAGGTAAAGATAAGGATATTTTAGAAGAAAGCATTGAAAAAGAAATAAATAAGCTTTTAAAAATTATACCCGATATTTTTGTGGGAATGGAGGATGTTGCTGCCCTAGAAAATCAAATTGGCAGCCTATTATCACGAAAGAATTTAACTTTGGCTGTTGCCGAAAGTTGCACAGGGGGTAGTATAGCAAAAAAAATTACCGCTGTTCCGGGGGCTTCCAACTATTTTAAAGGAGCAATAGTAGCTTACAGTGCAGCTATTAAAATAAATGAATTAAATGTTAGTAAAAATCTAATTGAAAAACACACTGTAGTCAGTGCTGAAGTTGCCAAAGCAATGGCAATGGGAATTCAACAAAAATTTAATGCCAATTTTGCAATAGCAACAACAGGCAATGCCGGCCCAACAACCGATAAAACTGATGAAACTGTAGGTACGGTATATATAGCAATTGCAAGCCCAAAAACTGTTAGAGTGTCAAAATTTTCTTTTGGACAACCGCGTGAAAAAGTGATTGAAAAAACAACAAATAAGGCTTTGGAAATGCTTAAAAAAGAAATTTTAAAAAACTAATAAAATAAGTTTGTGTATTTAGATACTTTATTTTAATTTTGCATCTCGTTTGAGAATACACTAATAAAGGTACAGATATTATGTCAAGAGTTTGTGAACTTACTGGAAAAAAAGCAATGGTTGGAAACAATGTTTCTCACGCATTGAATAGAACTAAAAGAAAATTTGACGCCAATTTAATTAAAAAGCGTTTTTATATTCCTGAAGAAGATAAATGGATTACCTTAAAAGTATCTACTTCTGCATTAAAAAATATAAATAAAAAAGGCATCTCTGCTGTTATCAAAGAAGCAAGAGAAAAAGGTTTCTTAAAAAAATAATAACACCTAGCAATGGCAAAGACTAAAGGAAATAGAATTCAGGTTATTTTAGAATGTACCGAGCATAAAGCTTCAGGAAAACCTGGAACTTCAAGATACATTACTACTAAAAACAAGAAAAACACTCCGGATAGAATGGAACTTAAAAAATTCAATCCTATCTTGAAAAAAATGACTGTTCACAAAGAAATTAAATAATTCAGGATTATGGCAAAGAAAGCAGTAGCATCGTTACAAACAGGATCAAAAAGATTAACAAAAGCCATTAAAATGGTAAAATCACCTAAATCTGGTGCTTATACTTTTGTTGAGGCAATTATGGATCCTACACAGGTAAAAGACTTTTTGAGCAAGAAATAAAACCTTGTTCACAAAATATATGAAGCTACTTTCAATACCTTGGAAGTAGCTTTTTTTATGTGGTATATTTCATTATTTTTGCGCGTTACCCTAAAGGGTCGGGCTGTACGCTATATCTTTTTTAATAAAAAAGGATGCCGCTTCCATCCCTAACGCAAATGCTATTAAAATACAGTTCATAAACAAATAAATATGAGTTTATTTAAAAAAATATTTTCAAAAGAAAAAAAAGAAACCTTAGATAAAGGGCTTGAAAAAAGTAAGTCCTCATTTTTCTCAAAACTGTCAAAAGCAGTTGCAGGGAAAGCTAAGGTTGATGATGATGTACTTGATAATTTAGAGGAAGTATTAGTTTCATCTGATGTTGGTGTAGCAACTACCTTAAAAATTATAGACCGAATTGAGGAGCGAGTGGCTAAAGATAAATATTTGGGCACAGAGGAGCTTAATTCGATATTGCGTGAAGAAATTGCCGGGCTACTTTCTGAAACCAATATAGGTAATGAGTCTGATTTTGTGATTCCGGAAAATGTGAAACCTTATGTAATTATGGTTGTTGGTGTTAATGGAGTTGGAAAAACTACCACTATTGGTAAGTTGGCATCACAATTCAACAAAAAAGGTAAAAAAGTTGTATTGGGCGCTGCAGATACTTTTAGAGCAGCAGCCATTGATCAATTACAAGTTTGGGCAGATAGGGTAGGAGTGCCAATTGTACGACAAGAAATGGGAAGCGACCCGGCTTCCGTAGCATTTGACACCTTAAAATCGGCAGTTGCCCAACAAGCAGATGTAGTAATTATTGATACCGCCGGAAGACTTCACAATAAAGTGAATTTAATGAATGAGCTTACTAAAATAAAAAGAGTAATGCAAAAAGTTGTTGGCGATGCCCCACACGATGTGTTATTGGTTCTAGATGGCTCTACAGGTCAAAACGCTTTTGAGCAAGCCAAACAGTTTACCAAGGCTACAGAAGTTACATCATTAGCTGTAACCAAGTTAGATGGTACCGCTAAAGGCGGAGTAGTTATTGGTATTTCAGATCAGTTTCAAATTCCGGTTAAATATATAGGAGTTGGTGAAGGGATAGATGATTTACAGGTGTTTAATAAATTTGAATTTGTTGATTCTTTTTTCAATTAAATAAAAAGGCTAAATAAAAAGTATTGAAAACCATCATGCTGAACCTGCCTGCCGCAGGAAGGCTCGTTTCAGTATCTTATCATATTGATAACCAATTAATATGATAAGCTGAAATAAATTCAGGTTGATGAAATTTTCACTTTTTACAAAGTCTTTTTTAATACCTTTATTTTAAAATAAAAATCAATGAAAAAATTACTTTTTACCCTAGTATTATTACTAACACTAATTTCTTGTAAAAAGAAAGAATTACCTATTGCTTTTACAACTTACGATGAAAGTTCTGAAATAAAGGAACAACAAAGCCATGAAATTAATAGAATGAAATTTAAACTAATTCAATCTAAATATTTAGATATGAATGCGGTTTTCAAACCTTTTAAAGATGATTTGTCTAATTTTTCGGAGAAAGATTATTACAATTTAGAACCTTATATTTTAGAAAAGGACATTCCCTCGATTCAAAAATCTGTAAAAAACGGAATATTATCATATGAAAAAATTGTACTTTTTTATTTATATAGAATTAGAAAATTTGAAAGTAATAATCAATTAGCCCTTCATAGTATCATTTCTTTAAATCCTGAGGTAATTAATCAAGCGCGGGAAAAGGATTTAAAAAGGCCGAAGAATATTCAAAATACATTATATGGCTTACCAATATTAATAAAAGATAATATTAATACAGAAGGAATGCCAACTACTGCCGGCGCATTTGTATTACAAGGAAATGTTAATACCAATGATGCTTTCATAGTAAAAAAGTTAAAAGAAAATGGTGCACTTATTTTAGGTAAAGTAAATTTAAGTGAATGGGCATATTTTTTCTGCAGTGGTTGTCCTGTTGGGTATAGTGCTATTGGTGGTCAAACATTAAACCCTTATGGTCGAAAAGTTTTTGAAACAGGAGGGTCAAGCTCAGGAAGTGGAGTGAGTGTTGCAGTAAATTATGCTATTGGAGCTATAGGAACAGAAACTTCAGGTTCTATTTTATCACCATCAAGTAAAAATTCAGTAGTTGGCTTAAAACCTACAGTTGGTTTGTTGAGCAGAACGGGAATTGTTCCTATTTCAAATACATTAGATACACCGGGTCCAATGACTAAAAGTGTAATAGATAATGCCATTTTTTTAGCAGCAATGAATGGGGAAGATGTTGAAGATAAAGCAACCAATGGCATCAACCATTTAGTAAATTATCAGGAAAAATTAACTTCTGCAACTTTGTCCGGCAAAAGAATGGGAGTTATGAAAACTTTGTTAAATGATTCTGTTTACAAAAAAACGGTTAACTTTTTGCGAAATTCAGGAGTAGAAATTATTGAATTTGACCCACCTGAAGTTAAGTTAGATGGTTTTAGAACATTGTTAAGCGTTGATATGAAATATGATTTGCCCAAATATTTAAATAAGTATGCAGATGCTAACATAAAAGTAAAATCGGTTAAAGATGTAGTGCGGTTTAACCATTTAGACACCCTTAAAAGAGCCCCTTATGGGCAACAATTATTTGAAGGGATTTTAATAGATTCAACATCTTTAGGGAGTTTAGAAGATATTAAATTTGAGTTAAACAAAAATGGTATGGCTTTTTTTAACCAACCCATGAATGATTTAAATCTGGATGTAATTTTATCAATTAATAATTATCATGCGGGTTTTGCGGCTGTTGCTAAGTATCCATGTTTAACCGTTCCTATGGGCTATAAAAATACAGGAGAACCAATAAGTTTAACATTTATTGCCAAGCCTTTTCAAGAACAGAAATTATTAGAATTAGGATATGCTTTTGAACAATTGACAAAGGCTCGTAAATTTCCAAAAAGCTATAAATAAAGAGTTTAGATAAAAAGTTTGTTAACAACTAAAAAGCAGTATTTTTGCCATCCTTAATTAAAGAAGATGAGAACTAAAACTAAAAAAGAACATAAAATTAATGTTGTTACACTTGGGTGCTCTAAAAATATTTATGATAGTGAGGTGTTAATGGGACAGCTAAAAGCTAATGATAAAAATGTGGTTCATGAAGATAATCAAGATGATGGTAATATAGTTGTTATTAATACTTGTGGGTTTATTGGTGATGCTAAAGAAGAGTCTATCAATACAATATTGCACTATATTAATAAAAAAGAAAATGGTGAGGTAGATAAAGTTTATGTTTCAGGTTGTTTAAGTGAACGCTATAAGCCCGAGTTGCAAAAGGAAATTCCGAATGTAGATGCTTATTTTGGTACTCACGATTTACCAAACTTATTAAAAGTTTTGGATGCTGATTATAAGCACGAGTTAATAGGTGAACGCTTAACAACTACACCTTTACATTATGCCTATTTGAAAATTGCCGAAGGTTGTGATAGACCTTGCTCTTTTTGTGCAATACCATTAATGAGGGGTAAACACGTTTCAACACCTATAGAAAAATTAGTTATAGAGGCAGAAAAACTTGCAAAAAAGGGTATTAAAGAACTGATATTAATAGCTCAGGATTTGACATTTTATGGTCTTGATATCTATAAAAAGCGAGCTTTGGCAGATTTGCTTAAGGCATTAATTAAAATTGAGGGTATAGAATGGATTCGGTTGCATTATGCTTTTCCAACAGGATTCCCATTAGATGTTTTAGAAATTATTAAAAACGAACCGAAAGTTTGTAATTACCTAGATATACCGTTGCAACATATAAATGATGCTATTTTGGCCTCAATGCGTAGAGGAACTTCACATAAAAAAACAACAGATTTACTTTCGCAGTTTAGAAAAGTAGTGCCAAATATGGCTATTAGAACAACGTTAATTGTTGGATATCCGGGTGAAACAGAAGCGGCATTTAAAGAATTAAAAAATTGGGTTAAACAAATGCGTTTTGAAAGGTTAGGAGCCTTTGCTTATTCACATGAGGAAAATACTCATGCGGCAAGTTTAGATGATGATGTTCCTGAAAAAATTAAGCAACAACGTGTTAATGAAATTATGGAGTTACAAAGTCAAATTTCTTTTGAGTTAAATCAAGAAAAAGTAGGCGAAATTTTCAAATGTATTATTGATAGAAAAGATGGCGATTATTTTGTGGGTCGAACCGAATTTGATTCTCCTGATGTTGATAATGAAGTGCTAATTGACGCTAAAAAACACTATGTACAAGTTGGTAAGTTTGCTCAAATAAAAATAACTTCGGCAACCGAGTTTGATTTATATGGAGAGCCGGTTTAAATAAAAATTACTTCAATTTATCAGCTAAAAAAGAGGCCGTGTAAGATTTTTTGCAGTTAATTAAATTTTCCGGTGTACCTTGAAAAATTAAGGACCCTCCGTTTTTACCACCTTCTAAACCAAGGTCTATAATGTAGTCTGCAGATTTTATCAATTCAATGTTGTGTTCAATCACCACAATTGAATGCCCGTTTTTAATTAATGCAGTAAATGAGGCGAGTAATTTTTTGATGTCGTGAAAATGTAATCCTGTTGTGGGCTCATCAAAAATAAAAAGCGATTTGTTTTGTCGGTTTCCCTTTACTAAAAACGATGCCAATTTAATGCGCTGTGCTTCACCCCCTGATAATGTAGATGATGATTGTCCTAATGTCACATACCCAAGACCTACATCTTGCAACGGTTTTAATTTTTTTACAACTTTATTTTCTTGATGTTCATTAAAAAAAGTTATGGCATCATCTATGGTTAAGTTTAAAACATCGTTTATAGATTTATTGTTAAAGGTAACTTCTAATACTTCTTTTTTAAATCGTTTGCCTTTACAAGTTTCACACTCTAAGTGTACATCTGCCATAAATTGCATTTCTATGGTTACTTCGCCTTCACCTTTACAAACTTCACAACGGCCTGCATCTACATTAAATGAAAAATGTTTTGGCTGATAATTTCTAATTTTCGATAGTTTTACTGAAGCAAACAACGCTCGGATATCATCATAAGCCTTTACGTAAGTTACAGGGTTTGAGCGACTTGATCTTCCAATTGGATTTTGATTTATAAATTCAACATGTTCAACAGAGTCAAAATCACCTTTTAATTCTGTAAACTGACCCACTTTTTGTCCATAACCTCCAATTTTTTTCTGTAATGCAGGAAAGAGAATTTTTTTAACTAAAGTACTTTTACCACTACCTGAAACCCCAGTCACAACAGTTAAGCAATTTAATGGAATTCGAACATCTATATTTTTTAGATTGTGTTCTCGAGCGCCTATAATTTCAACCGATTTTTTTATTGGTCGTCTTTTCTTCGGGGTTTCAATATTTAATGTCTTGTTTAAATAATTAGCGGTTAATGAATTGGATTTTATTATTTCATCAAAACTACCTTCTGCCACAACCTCACCACCATACGTACCGGCTTCCGGACCTATATCAATAATTACATCGGCTGCTTTCATAATATCTTCATCATGCTCAACAACAATAACCGTGTTTCCTAAGTTTCGCAGATTTTTAAGAACATGAATAAGGCGCTCCGTATCTTTTGGATGTAAACCAATACTAGGTTCATCCAAAATATACATGGAACCGACTAAGCTGCTACCTAATGATGTAGCTAAATTTATACGTTGGCTTTCACCACCGGAAAGTGTATTGGAGGTTCTGTTAAGTGTTAAATAATTAAGGCCAACATCATTCAAAAACTGAATTCGGTTTTTTATTTCAATCAAAAGGCGTTTTGCAATTTTTTCTTGATGTGCGGATAATGATAGATTATTAAAAAAAATAGATAATTCATTTAAAGGTAGGTCAATTAACTCACTTATATTTTTGCCGTTTATTTTTATATTATCAGTTTCTTTTTTTAATCTCTTTCCATTGCAAGTATTACATTTTGTTTTACCTCTATAACGAGATAACATAACTCGGTACTGAATTTTATAACTTTTTTCTTCTAAATGATTGAAAAAATGGTGTAAACCAAAAAATGACTTATTCCCTTGCCAGACTAGTTGTTTTTGAGATTCGGAAAGTTCGTACCAAGGTTTGTGAATGGGAATGTCATATTTATAAGCATTGGTTATAAGTTGGTCTTTATATTTTTTAAATGAATCGGATTTCCATGGTAAAATAGCATCATCATAAATTGATAGGCCTGTATTTGGAATAACCAAATCTTCATCAATACCAACAACATTACCGTATCCTTCACAAGTAGGGCAAGCCCCATAAGGATTGTTAAAACTAAATAAGTGGGTACTGGGTTCTAAAAATTGCAAGCCATCCAACTCAAATTTATTGTTAAAGATGGTTTGTTTTTGACTTGTAATGTTTTTGAGAATACATTCGCCATTTCCTTCAAAAAATGCCGTTTGTATTGCATCGCCCAGCCTGTTATAAAAGTCTTCATTGTGCTGCACTACAATCCTGTCTATCACTAGAAAAAAATCGTGTTCAATTTCCTCCTTAATTTTTTCAATCCGTAGAACTTCACCTTTATATTTAATTCTTGAATACCCTTGTTGGGCAAGAATTTTTAAAGTTTGCAATACATTTCTTTCATTAGGAATGTGAACAGGTGACAACAACAATAATTTTGTTTTTTCTTCTAATTTTTTAACCGTATTTAAAACATCAGACACGGTGTGTTTTTTTACCACCTGTCCGGATATTGGCGAATATGTTGTTCCTATTCGGGCATACAATAATTTTAAATAATCGTAAATTTCTGTAGAAGTACCTACCGTAGATCGTGGATTTGTAGCATTTACTTTTTGTTCTATGGCAATTGCTGGAGCTATACCTTTTATATAATCAACCTTTGGTTTATTCAATCTACCTAAAAATTGCCGAGCATACGACGATAAACTCTCAACATATCTTCGTTGACCTTCAGCAAACAAGGTATCAAAAGCCAAACTCGATTTACCTGAACCGGAAAGCCCGGTAATTACAACCAGTTTGTTTCTGGGAATTGCAACATCAATATTTTTTAAATTGTGCAGTTTTGCACCTTTTATTATAATGTATTCTTTCGGGTTAAGGCTGGTAACATTCTGAGTCATTTGCTTTCAAAAAATGGATAAATGCAAAGATACTTACAAAAAATGAAAGTGAAAGCGGATGAAGGTTTATGTTTAGAAATTAAATTTATAATTGAAGATTTTAAATATATGATTTTTAAATATTTAATTAAATTAAATTTGTGATTTTAAAAAAAATACCTCATATTTGACACAAATTAAACACCCATTACGCCTATACAACACTATTACTTTTTATAAATTAAAATAAATACAACTAATTACTAACCCCTATAATGTATTTAAATTATGGAAAGTAAATCTATATCTGATGGCGTATTAGTTAGCCGGTATATTAACGGTAACGAAAAATCCTTAGAAATTTTAATTATTCGGCACAAGCAACGAATATTCAGTTTTATTTTGTCTAAAGTTTTAGACAGAGAAATTGCTGAAGATATTTTTCAAGATACTTTTATTAAAGTTATAAACACTTTAAAAAGAGGAAAGTATAATGAAGAAGGTAAGTTTTTACCATGGGTAATGCGTATTGCTCATAATTTAATAATTGACCATTTTAGAAGAAATAAACGTATCCCAACATTTAAGAATACCGATGAATTTGATATTTTTAGTGTTATTAGTGATGAGGTTTTAAATGTTGAAAAACAGCTTATTAAAAACCAAATATTAGAGGATATTAGAGGTTTAATTGTTGAGTTGCCCGACGATCAAAAGGAAGTATTGATAATGCGTATGTACCGCGATATGAGTTTTAAAGAAATTGCTGAAAATACGAATGTAAGTATCAATACAGCACTTGGAAGAATGCGATATGCGCTTATAAATTTGAGGAAATTAATTGAAAAACATAATATAGTTTTGGTTAACTAAATAATAAATTTAAAGAAGCATCGTTATAGTATTACTAAAACCACTATATATGATGAAACTTTACACTAAAAAGTCTCCTGTGAAGGAGCAACCTAGACCTGAAATAATTCAATATTTGATGAACTACTCAAAACAATTAAGAGTAGTTAAAACCAACAAAAACGACTATATTGAATTACATTTGAATTAATGTTCTTTGGCCCATTTTATTTTTAAAATGGGTTTTTTATTTCAATAATGATTTTCGGCCAATGGTTTTTGAAATAATATCTTTATCAATATTCCAACCTCTTGCCGGCGAATATTCACGTCCATAATAAATTATTTGTAAATGTAATTTATTCCAGAGTGTTTTTGGAAATAAACGTTTTGCGTCTTTTTCGGTTTGCGTTACACTTTTACCATTACTCAGGTTCCATCTATACATTAATCTATGGATATGTGTATCCACGGGAAAAGCAGGTATATTAAATGCCTGACTCATTACTACACTTGCAGTTTTATGCCCAACGGCCGGCAATGCTTCTAAGGCTTCAAAGTTTTTAGGTACTTTTCCTTTATGTTTTTCAATTAATATTTTTGACAAACCAAATATACCTTTTGCTTTCATTGGTGCCAGTCCCACAGGCCTTATAATATTTTCAATTTCATCAACGGTTAATTGAATCATAGCATACGGATTATCAGCCTTCTCAAATAGTATAGGGGTAATTGTGTTTACTCGGGCATCTGTACTTTGTGCCGATAATAGTACTGCAATTAGTAAGGTGTATGGATCTTTATGGTCCAAAGGAATTGGAACTTTAGGATATAGTTTTTCAAGGGTATCAATTACAAACTGTACTTTTTCCTGTTTGGTCATTTTTAGTATATTTACAAAGAGCAAAAATACAAATTATGATTACATTAAAAGTAGGTGACAAAGCACCGAGTTTTGAAGCATTAGATCAACAAGGTAATACCATAAAATTGGAAGATTTTAAAGGGAAAAAGCTTGTGCTGTTTTTTTATCCAAAAGCAAGTACACCCGGGTGTACTATGGAAGCTTGTAATTTACGCGATAATTATAATATATTTTTAGCAAAAGGATATGAGGTGTTAGGTGTTAGTGCCGATTCAGCTAAACGCCAACAAAATTTTATAAATAAAAATAATTTGCCTTTTCCACTATTAGCCGATGAAGACAAAAAAGTAATTAACGCTTTTGGCGTATGGGGTCCAAAAAAGTTTATGGGACGTCAATTTGACGGAATTCACAGAGTAACTTTTGTAATTGATGAAAATGGTTTGATTGAGGATATTATAACCAAAGTTAAAACCAAAGCTCACGCGAGTCAAATATTGGGTTAACCCTAGAGGGCTTCAACTATTTTTTTCTATAAAAAGAGGCATTCAATGTATTCAAATTTCCAACATTATCAATTACTTCAATTTTAAAGTTATGTTTGGCTGTGTCAAATTTTTTATCGCTAAAATTATAAGTTAGTGTATTGTTTTTAACGTTATATTCCATTAAAATCCACTCGCCGTCAATTTCACCTCGGTACGATTTGATACCTGATTCTTTATCAATTATTTTAACTTTTAAAGTTTTTGCATGCGTAAGCCATTGGCCATTTTTAAAGTTTTTTAGTGTAATTTCAGGTTTGTTAATGTCTTTTAAAAGGCTAAATTTCCCTAATTTTTTTGTTAGTGTATAAAAAGTGGTATCTTTTTTTACTGTTTTTTGGTAGGAGGCCTTGTTATTTTTGTTAATGTAGGCAATATACATGTGTTCCTTATCCTCATTGCTGTAATTGGAAACATCAAAAGTTAGGGTGTATTTTTTGTTTAATGGTATAACTGGTTTATGAACTATTGCAAACGAATCTTTTACTACAAAATCTAAATAAAAATTAGAGTAAAAAGTATTTTTTGGAAATGCCACCTGGACGCCCTTTTCTTTAAATTTATTAAACTTAACAGATTCAATATAATAAGGGGTTTTTTCAACAGAACGCTTAATAATTGGGGCTTCTTTTTTACCTATAATCGGAATTACTATTTTTTGTGAATTGCCTTTAAAATCTTTAGCCGTTATTTCTATATTATAAGAAATTCCATCCTCAATCTTTACAATTCCGTTGTGATTATTTTTTGCATACAAACTTAACTTGTTAGCTGGTACTATATACGTTTTTTGTACGCGTTGTTTTAAGGTTTCAAAGCGTTCATAATCAATAAGTAAATTAATAAGTTTTGATTCGGCAAACGAAAAAGAAGTAGCTTTAAATTCATGAACAACTTTTCCGTTTACGTGCATTTGTAAACTATATAATCCGTTTTTGTTATACGCGCCATCAAGTTGGTCAAAGGCATTAATTCCAAAGCCAATTGTACCATATGCTTTAATTTTATTAGCCAAAAAAGTGCCATTTTTTAGCTTTATAAAGTTTAATTGTAGCGGTTTGTTAATTTTATTTATGTGCGATTCAGATCCAATAGGATATCCCATTAAAGTATTAATTCTTGGTTTTTTTGAGTCGGATATATCAATTCCAAATAAAAACGGATTTATAGGTTTTTCAGTTTTTGTATCTCTAATTTCATAATGCAAATGTGGTCCAACAAATCCACCGGTACTTCCACTAAAAGCAATAATTTCATTTTTTTTAACAGGCAACTCTTTAAATTTTGGAAAAACCTGTATTTCAAAACTCTCCTTTTTGTACTGTATTTTTTTAATATATGATTCAATTTTTTTACTAAACTTTTTTAAATGAGCATAAACGGTAGTGTACCCATTTGGATGAGTTATATAAATTGCTTTGCCATATCCCCAAGGAGAAATTTTTATTCTTGAAATATATCCAGGAGCTGTTGAAAAAACACGTAATCCTTCTCTTTGCTGAGTTTTAATATCAAGGCCGGCGTGAAAATGGTCAGAACGCAACTCGGCAAAGGTACCCGACAAAACTAGAGGAATTTCAAGGGGTTTGCTAAAATAACTCACCGGATAAGATTCATTAATAGTAGCATCACCCTGACTAAATATTGCCAAAGTGTGAAGTAAAATTGAAAATAGAAGTGTGTTTTTCACAAAAAAATAGTTTTTGCTAAATTACTAAAATATTCTTTTTCAAAATTTGAATTTCAACGGTATAAAACTGTTAAAATTGTCAATAAATCATAAAATAAATAAAAACAGTTGTAATATTGGCTTACTAATACTAACTTTGTATTTATAGTTTATATTCTATTAGTATAGATGAGCACCATTACTCAAGTAGTTGATTTAGTTGAACAAAAGCTAAAGAAACTTTTAGAAAATTATAGTTTTTTAAAGGAAGAAAATAAGTTATTGTACAGTAAATTGACTAAATTGGAGCAAAATTTAGCTTTAGAAAAGCAATTAAATAATGAACTTGGAAAAAAATATCAAACATTAAAAATTGCAAAAACTATAGAAGGCAGTAAAGAAGATAGAAGAGAAACAAAACTTAAAATAAATGCTTTAATTCGTGAAATTGATAGTTGTATCACTCAATTAAGCGAATAAGATCTTTTAAATGGCTGATTTGTTAAAAATAAAAGTAACCATTGCCGGTAGGGCATATCCGTTAAGTGTTAAAAGTGCTGTTGAAGAAGAAGGTATGCGCAAGGCCGCAAAAAAAATTAACGAATTGGTTGCTAAATTTGAAAAAAATTATGCGGTTAGTGATAAGCAAGATGTATTAGCTATGTGCGCATTGCAATTTGCTTCATTATCCGAAATTAATGCCATTACAAAAGAAAATGATGAGAAAGAAGCAATTAAAAAAATAAATAAGTTAAATGTTTTAATTAATAAACATTTAGAGTAAAAAGTTCTTAAAAATAACATAGTAATAATACTGCCTACATTAGTTATTGTTTGTTAAACTCAACACTATACCCTTAAAAAGGATGAGTCTTAATTGCAAAAGCAAGCCGTCTTTGAACGGATCCTTGACCAGTTAGTTAATCCTAAACTTGTTTTAAGGAGTTTACAAAACCTTTCTAATGTAGGTTTTTTTATATATAAGTTTGAATTATGATAGATTATATAATGCCAATTATAATTGGAATAGGAATAGGACTTGCAATAGGATATGTAATTGCAAAATCTGTTGAAAAAAATAAAGCGTCAAAAATATTAAGAAATACCAAAAAGGAGGCATCTTCCATAATAAAAGAAGCTAAAATTGAGGCTGATGCTATTAAGAAAGATAAAATATTACAAGCCAAGGAAAAGTTTATTGAGCTAAAATCTGAACACGAAAAAGTTATTATATCACGTGATAAAAAGATAGCAGATGCAGAAAAGAGAACCCGAGACAAGGAATCTCAAATCTCGCAAGAGCTCGATAAAAACAAAAAGCTAAATCACGAAATGAGTTCCAAAATAAATGAGTGCGATAAGAAAATTGAATATTTGGAGCGTAGAACTGATGAAGTTGAAAAATTGCATAGAAAACAAGTTGAGAACCTTGAGGTTATTTCGGGGTTATCTGCTGATGATGCTAAAAAAGAATTGGTTGAGTCTTTAAAAGAGGAAGCAAAATCGGATGCTATGGCCCATATTCAGGAAACCATTGAAGAAGCAAAATTAACTGCCCAACAAGAAGCCCGCAAAGTGATTCTAAATACCATTCAAAGAGTTGGTGTAGAGCAAACTGTTGAAAATTGTGTTTCGGTTTTTAACATTGAATCTGATGATGTTAAAGGTAGAATTATTGGTAGAGAAGGACGCAATATTAGAGCGTTAGAATCTGCAACGGGGGTAGAAATAATTGTAGATGATACTCCCGAAGCCATTATTTTGTCTTGTTTTGATCCGGTTAGACGTGAAATTGCACGCTTATCTCTACACAAACTTGTTACGGATGGGCGAATTCACCCTGCAAGAATTGAAGAAATTGTTAAAAAAACTGAAAAACAAATTTCTCAAGAAATTATAGAAATAGGTAAACGCACTGTAATAGATTTGGGTATTCACGGGTTACACCCCGAATTAATTAAGACTATTGGTCGTATGAAATACCGTTCTTCTTACGGACAAAATTTATTGCAACACTCTCGTGAGGTAGCAAACTTATGTGGTTTAATGGCCGCTGAATTAGGGTTAAATGCTAAACTTGCCAAACGTGCCGGACTATTGCATGATATAGGTAAAGTTCCTGAATCTGAAAGTGAATTACCACATGCATTACTGGGTATGCAATGGGCAGAGAAGTACAATGAAAATGCCGAAGTTTGTAATGCTATTGGAGCCCACCACGATGAAATTGAAATGAAAACTCTTATTGCACCAATAATCCAGGTTTGTGATGCTATTTCAGGGGCAAGACCGGGAGCAAGAAGACAGGTGTTGGATTCATACATTCAACGTTTAAAAGATTTGGAGGATATAGCTTTTGGGTTTACAGGTGTTCAAAAAGCCTATGCGATTCAAGCCGGTAGAGAATTACGAGTAATAGTTGAAAGTGAAAAAGTAAATGATGCTAAGGCATCCGAATTATCATTTAATATTTCTCAAAAAATTCAAAATGATATGACCTATCCTGGGCAGGTAAGGGTTACCGTAATTAGAGAAACCAGAGCAGTAAATATTGCCAAATAATTTATAATCTTTATAAAATTATAATTAAAAATGTGGTTAGCGATTAAAAAAATCGCTAATCATTTTTTTTTCAACAAACTATTTTCTTGGATGAAATGTATGCATCACTTTTTTTAAGAAACTGCGATCAATATGGGTATAAATTTCTGTGGTTGTAATGCTTTCATGTCCTAGCATTTGTTGAATAGCCCTTAAATCGGCTCCTCTTTCCAGTAAATGGGTTGCAAAAGAATGCCTAAAAGTATGAGGGCTAATTTTTTTATGAATTCCGGCTTTTTCGGCAGCATTTTTTATAATGGTAAAAATCATAACACGTGAGAGTTGTTTGCCACGTCTGTTTAAAAAAACAACATCTTCATAACTCTTCTGAATGTCACCGTGAATTCTTATGTTGTTTGTATATGAATTGATATACTTTTTTGTTTGTGAATTTATTGGAACAAATCGTTGTTTATTACCTTTTCCTAAAACTCTAATAAATCCTTCATCAAAAAACAAATCGGATAGCTTCAAATTTATGAGTTCTGAAACTCGTAGCCCACAGCTGTAAAGAGTTTCAATAATAGTTCTGTTGCGTTCGCCTAGAGGCTCACTTAAATCGATATGATTAATTATTTTATCTATTTCGTTAAGTGTTAAAGTGTCAGGTAATTTTCTTCCAACTTTTGGAGTTTCAATTAATTCCATCGGATTATCAATTCTGTATCCTTCAAAAATAAGATAGTCAAAAAAGTTTTTTAAACCTGAAATTAATCTTGATTGAGACCTTGGATTTAGGAATTTTGAAACTTCATAAATAAATTGTTTGAGAATTTCTTCTTTAATTTTAACCGGTGAAACCGAAATGTTAGTGTCCTCTAGAAATATCATTAATTTTTTTAGGTCTCTAGCATAACTTTCTATAGTATTTAAAGCCATTCCTTTTTCAATTTTTAAATACAATTTGTAGTCGTCAACAAGCGGTTTCCATTTCATTTCATAAAAATAAATAATATATTTACACATAAATACTTTCAACATGAAAATTATTATTATTAATGGTCCAAACTTAAATTTATTGGGACGGAGAGAACCTGCGGTTTATGGAAATTTAACCTTTGAAGAATTTTTTAAAAATTTGACTAAAAAGTATGCAGACGTGGAATTATCGTACTATCAAAGTAATGTTGAAGGTGAATTGATTAATAAATTACATGAAGTGGGATTTAATTATGATGGAATTGTATTAAATGCCGGTGCCTATACGCATACGTCAGTTGCTATTGGTGATGCGGTTAAAGGAATTGATACACCGGTAGTGGAGGTTCATATTTCAAATGTTTATTCAAGAGAAGATTTTAGGCATACATCCTATATTGCACCAAATGCAGCGGGTGTAATAGCAGGTTTTGGGCTTCAAAGTTATGAGCTTGCTATGGAAAGTTTTATTTAAATAAAGCGGTTAAAATTTTTCAAAAACACCCAAACCAAACAAAGCATAATCATATTTAACAGGATCATTTGGGTCTAGTTTTCTTAAATTCAAATCCAATTCATTCACTGCTTTAGCATTGTTTTGTTTACGGTGTAATAAGCCTAATTTCCGAGCTACATTTCCCGAATGAACATCTAATGGACATGATAAAATACCTTGTGAAATGTTATTCCAAATTCCAAAATCAACTCCTGCGTTGTCTTTTCTTACCATCCATCGTAAAAACATATTTATACGCTTAGCGGCAGAACCTTTATTAGGATCTGAAATGTGCTTTTGAGTTCTAGTTGGATGTGATAGTTCAAAAAAATGACTTTTGAATTTACTTATGGCGGGTTGTATGGAATTTGAAGTTGCATTTTGGGTAAACAGATTCTCTAACCCATTGTAGTTTGTGTAAATATGGTGAAGCGCTTTTATAAAGTACACAAAGTCTGTACTGTTAAATGTTCTATGCATAAAACCGGTTACCTTTTCTAAATGTCTTTTTTTGTAATTCAGTACAAAATCATAAGGAGAGTTTCCTAACAATTCCATCATTTTTGTAGCATTTTTAATAATCATTTTTCTATTTCCCCAAGCAATAGTTGCCGTTAAAAATGCAGCTATTTCAATATCTTCTTTTAAAGAAAATTTATGAGGAATTTGAATTGGGTCACTATCAATAAAGGTAAGATTGTTGTATTGCGCAACCTTTTCATCTAAAAAAGCCTTGAGTTCTAAATTAATCATTTTGTAAAATAGATTCAATTTTTTTAATGATACGGTTTACCGAACAGTCATAATCAAACCAGTAAATTTCAATATCTTTTTTATTCCAAGTTACCTGACGTTTTGCAAATCTTCTTGTATTTTTTTTAATTTCTGAAATAGCAGCATTCAAATCGTACTTACCTTCAAAATACTGAAACAGCTCTTTGTAACCCACAGTTTGTAAAGCGTTTAGGTGTTTGTACTTGAAAAGTTGCTTTGCCTCATTAAGTAAGCCTTGTTCTATCATACTGTCAACCCTTTGATTTATGCGATTATACATAAGTTCTCTTGGGGCTGTAAGACCAATTTTTAACGAAATGAAGTTTCTCGATTTCTTTTTTTTAGATTTAAATGATGAATAGGGCTTACCAGTCGCCAAGCAAACCTCCAAAGCCCTTACCAAACGCCGTGGATTACTTATTTCGATTGTTTTATAGGCAATTTCATCTAAAACTTTTAATTGATTTTGAAGGTTTAATATATTTCCTTTTACAATTTCTTGGTTTAGTTTTGTTCTTATTTCCGGAGGTACATTCGGAAAATCATCCAACCCTTCCAAAACAGCTTTTGTATATAATCCACTTCCGCCAACCATAATAACAATATTGTTTTTTGTAAACAATTCATCAAGTTTTTGAAGTGCATCTTTTTCAAATTTTCCCACACTGTAGGTATCAAATATGGACAAGTGTTGAATAAAATGGTGTTTTACTTCACTTAACTCAGAATTGGAGGGTACGGCGGTACCAATACACATTTCTTTAAAAAATTGGCGTGAATCACTCGAAATAATTTCAGTGTTAAAGTGTTTAGCTAATTTAATACTTAATGCAGTTTTTCCTATACCGGTGGCTCCAACTATGGTTAGTAAATATTTTTTCATATTATAATTTATCGCCACATTGATGGCAAAAAGTTGCATTGTCTAAATGCTTATCTGAACCACAGCTTGAACAATGTTGTGTGTTGGTTTGAATACTTTCAACCTTAGTCATTTCAGAAGTAACAATTCCGGTAGGTACGGCAATAATACCGTAACCTAATATCATTACAATACTGGCTATAAACTGACCTAGAGGGGTATGTGGAGAAATATCACCATAGCCAACAGTAGTTAAAGTAACTATAGCCCAATACATGCTGTGGGGAATGCTTGTAAATCCGTTTTCAGGTCCTTCTATTAAATACATAATTGTGCCTAAAATTATGGTTAATACAAGCACACTAAAGAGAAATACGGTTATTTTTAATCGACTAGCTCTTAAGGCTATTAATAATCTTTTTGATGCGCCCAGATACCTTGCAAGTTTTAATATTCTAAAAACTCTTAATAAACGCAATGCCCTCAATGCAACTAAGGCATGTGAGCCAACAAGAATGAAGGAAAGATATTTTGGAATGGTAGCTAAAAAATCAATAATTCCATAAAAGCTAAATATATAAGTTGACGGTTTTTTTACTGAAATAATACGCGCTATATATTCCAATGTAAATAAAATGGTAATTACCCATTCGGCAATATTTAAAAATGTGTGATATTTAGAATCGAACTGCTCTACACTTTCAAGCATCACAAAGATGATACTTGCTAAAATGGCAAGAATTAGGATAATATCAAACCATTTTCCGGCAGGAGTATCGGCTTCATAAATAATTTCATGAAGTTTTGATTTCCAGTTGTATTCTTTATTTTTTTTCAAATTAGGTTAAAATCTAATTAATTTTTCAACTTTATATTTTTGTAAGTAATTTTTTACTAAGAAACGATTATTTTTTGAGTTTTCCATCGGAGAAATTAAATTGCGCAACACCTCAATATTATTCATTTGATAGCTTAAATCTGTAAAGCAATATCCAATAAGTTCATCTTTTTCTATAAGAATGACAGACTTTTCACCTATATTTCTTCCTCTGTCAACAATTAATAAATTAGCATTACTAAATTTAATAGTATTAAAATTATTTTTGGTTGTGTAGTTAAAAACTGGTTTGTTTATTCTTAATTGTTCACTGAATTTTAATTGGGCAATAAGTTCATTACCGGTTTCTTCATACGTAACCGAAATAACTTTTTCTTGAATAATTTTAGCTTGTTTAGAAGTTCTTAAAAATAGTTTATTGACTTGTTTTTTAATGTTTTTCCCTTTACCTATATACAAGATAGTTTTGGTATTGCTGTGCACATAGAACACCCCTGCTTTTGCTGGTAAATCATCAACAATTCCAAGTAATTTAGGTGCTAGTGTTCTAGTGGTTTTTGTTTTAATGGCCTTTTTAATTATTGTTTTATCGGTATCCTTGTTTAAGAGCAATTTAAAAAGCTGTACAGTTGCCATGGCATCTCCTTCGGCCCTATGGCGACTTGAAACCGGTATTCCCAATGAACGGCATAGCTTTCCTAAACGATAAGATTGTTGGTTAGGAATTAACTTTTTACTGAGTTCTACTGTACAAATTGTTTTTGTTTGATAGGTAAACCCAAGTCTTCTAAATTCAGTAGTTAAAATTCTACTATCAAAATTTGCATTATGGGCAACCAACACACAATCTGATGTAATATCAATTATACGTTTGGCAACTTCATAAAATTTGGGTGCTTTTTTTAGCATTCCACTGTTAATACCGGTAAGGTTTACAACGTAGGGCTGAATTTCTCTTTCCGGGTTTATCAAACTAATGAATTGATCTACAATAGTGTGTCCGTCAAATTTATAAATAGCGATTTCGGTAATGCCCTCTTCGTCAAATTTACCACCGGTAGTTTCTATGTCTAAAATTGCATACAAATTATGTATAGTTTCGTTCACCAAAAATTGCACTTCCTACACGAATCATGTTACTGCCTTTTTCAATGGCAAGTTTGTAGTCACCACTCATCCCCATTGATAAAATAATAGGATTATAATTTTCACAACTTAGTTTTTTTGATTCTATAAAATAGTTATATAATCGTTCAAATTCGGTTTTAATTACCTCACTATCATTTGTAAAACTTGCCATTCCCATTAAACCTAAAATACGAATATTTTTTAAATGTTTAATGCCCTCGGAGGAAATAATTTCCTGTGCCTCAATAAAAGATAATCCGAACTTAGTTTGTTCGCTTGCAATTTTAATTTGTAATAAACAATTTATAACGCGGTTAAGCTTACTGGCTTGTTTGTTAATTTCTGAAAGGGTTTTTAAACTGTCAACTCCGTGAATTAGATGTACAAAGGGTGCAATATACTTTACTTTGTTCCGCTGTATATGACCAATCATATGCCATTCAATTTCGTTAGGTAATTGTGCTTGTTTTTTTACAAGCTCTTGTACTTTATTTTCGCCAAAAGCTTTTTGGCCGGAATTATAGGCTTCTAAAATATCAGATACAGGTTTGGTTTTGGAAACGGCAATTAGTTCTACATTTGCAGGGATTGACTCTTTTATTTTATTAAGGTTCTGAGCTATATTCATAGTGTTTAAGCAATGGTCAAATATAGGGCAAAAATTCTTATTCTATAATTTCATAAATTGTTAAACCACTTCTTAATTTGGGTTCTATATAAGTGCTTTTTGGAGGCATTTTTAAACCTTCGTTAACCACAGCTTTTAATTGCTTTATGCTTACAGGAAATAATCCAAAACCTACTTTAAAATTTCCGGAATCTACCTCTTTTTTGAGTTGTTTTTTATTGTAAACAGCGGGTAAACATTTAATTCTTTGGTCGGTGGTTAAATTGGTAATCCCTAAAATTGGTTTTAATATGGTTTTATGAATAATATGTGTGTCTAAATCAGACAATGCGTTATTAATTTTATAATTGGTGTTTTTTAGATACAGCGAATAGTATTCGCCATCCAAATACATTGTAAAATGATGTTTCTTGCTTGGTTTGTATAATTTTTTTCCTTTATTTTCAATTCTATAGTATGCACTTAATTTTTTTAAAAATTCTTCTTTTGATAAGCCGTTTAAATCTTTTACAAACCTGTTAAATTCAGATATTTTTAAATTACTGTCGGAAATTAAATAACTCATAAAGTAGTTATAATGCTCTTTTCCAGTGTGATTTGGGTTTTTGGCTTTGAACTTTTTAGCTAAATAATTAGATGAAGCAGTCCTGTGATGTCCGTCAGCAATATAAATAGCATTCATTTTCGCAAATTCACGTTCAATATTTTCTATATCAAAAGCATCATCAATAATCCACAGCTTATGTAGCCTTTTCGTGTGGGTTGTAAATTCGTACTCTGACCTATGCTGACTGTATTTTCTATAGATTCTATTTAAATAATTACTATCGGGGTAGGTTAGTAAAACAGGTTCTGCGTTAAAACCCGCAATGCCCAAATAATTTCCAAAAAGCGCTTCACGTTCTTTTAAAGTATCTTCATGTTTCTTAATAATATTATTTTGATAATCTTCTACATGTGAAATTGCAATAATTCCCCAAAAAACATCATTTCCATAAGATTTTTGATGCAAGTAAAAACAAGGTTTGTCATCTTTGTTATAGATTGATTTCGATTTAAAATCTTCGTAAGTTTTATGAACCAATTTAAAACGCTCTTCGCCTGATAATTCATTGTCTTGTACATATCCCGGCTTTATGATGTGCAAGAAAGAAAAAGGATTATAATTAAGCTGTGCTTTTAATTCTTTTTTAGTGTATTCATCATACGATCTTGAGGTGGCCAATGCAGCTTTATCTCTAGTTGGTCGTATTGCTCTAAAGGGTTTAATAGTTGCCATTTTTTTGAAAAAACAATGATTTTAGTAAACCTACCAAATTTTTGATAGGTTTACGATTCACAATATTTTTGACGAAATTTTAGTTAGCGGTAAGGTTATTTTAAGATATCGATAATTTGTTGCGCCAATTCAGTTCCAATTCTGTTTTGAGCTTCACCTGTGGCTGCACCAATATGTGGTGTTAAAGATAGATTAGGATTCATTAATAGTTGAATTTCAGGCGTTGGTTCGTTTTCAAATACATCTAAAGCGGCTTTTGAAATTTTTCCACTTTCCAATGATTTAACTAGTTCAACTTCGTCAATAACGCCACCACGAGCTGCGTTTACTATGCAGGCACCATCTTTCATTAATTCAAATTCTTTTTTCGAAATAACATAATCATTTTGAGCGGGTACATGGAGTGAAACAAAATCGGATTGTTGAAGAACTTCTTCTTTTGTAATTGTGTTGATATTAAAAAATACCGCTTGATGATCGTAAAATTCAATTTCCAAATTAACGGCATCAATGTAGGCGTCAAAAGCCACTACTTTCATTCCCAATCCCAAACCTATTTTAGCTGTTGCTTGCCCAATTCTCCCAAATCCAATTACTCCTAGGGTTTTACCTTTAAGTTCAATGCCTTTACCGTATGACTTTTTTAAGTCTTTAAAACGTGAATCTCCCTCCAAGGGCATATTTCTATTTGATTCGTGTAAAAACCGAGCCATGCCAAATAAATGGGCAAAAACAAGTTCAGCAACTGAATGCGAGGATGCCGCCGGAGTATTTATAACGTAAATCCCTTTGGATTTTGCGTACTCAACGTCAATATTGTCCATTCCTACACCGCCTCTTCCGATGATTCGTAACGACCTGCAATTGTCAATAATATCTTTTCTGACTTTGGTAGCACTTCGCACCAGCAACACTGCAATATCATTGTCGTTGATATAGTGCACTAATTGGTCTTGTGGAACTTTTGTTAAATCTACTTCAAAACCTGCTTCTTCAAGTGCCATTACACCACTGGTAGCTATACCGTCATTTGCTAATACTTTCATTATTTTAATTTTTTAGTTTGTATATCTGTTTTTCAAGCTGAATCATAGCATCAACTAATACCTGAACACTTTCAATTGGTAAAGCATTGTATAAGCTAGCCCGGTAACCTCCAACGGAGCGATGCCCTTTAATTCCACTTATGCCGGCCTCGTTCCAAATTTTATCAAAAGTTTCTTTATAGGCATCGTCAGTTAAATTAAATGTAACATTCATAGCCGAGCGATCTTCCTTATTTGCAAAACCTTTGAACAGCGGATTTCTATCTATTTCAGCATATAAAAGTGTGGCTTTTTTATTATTAATTTTTTCAATGGCTTTAATTCCGCCCAAATCTTTAAGCCATTGTAGGGTTAGCATAGAAACATATACTGCAAATACTGATGGGGTATTAAACATGCTATCCTTTTTTATATGTACTTGGTAGTCTAACATTGAAGGGATATTGCGCCCGGTTTTTCCTAATATTTCATCTTTTACCACCACTAAAGTAGTACCTGCCGGACCCATATTTTTTTGAGCGCCTGCATAAATTAAATCGAATTGACTGAAATCAAGAGTTCTTGAGAAAATATCGGAACTCATGTCGCATACAAGTAAACCGTTTGATTTTGGAAATTCTTTTAATTGAGTACCGTAAATAGTATTATTGGATGTGTAGTGTACATAATCTGCATTCTCCGGAACTTCAAAATTTTTAGGAATATAATTATAGCCTTGGTCTTTTGATGAAGCCATTTCAATAACTTCTCCCAACAATTTTGCTTCTTTTATAGCCTTAGAACTCCACGTGCCTGTATCTAAATAAGCAGCTTTCCCATTGACTTTCATGAGGTTATAGGCAGACATAAGAAATTCAAGACTGGCGCCACCTTGTAAAAATAACACTGAATAATCATCTGATAAGTTTAATAAATCTTTTACCAAACTGCGCGCATTTTCCATCACTTCAACAAAATCTTTACTTCTGTGTGATATCTCGATAAGCGATAAATCTAGGTTGTTAAAGTTTAAAACAGCCTCTGAGGCTTTTGTTAGGACTTCTTGTGGCAAAATACACGGACCTGCGCTAAAATTATGTTTTTTCATTGTGTGTAAAATAAGTATTTATACGCACACAAATTTCGTGAAAAAAAGATGAAAAACCACAAGTTATGCTACAAAAAAATCGCTATAATTTTAATAAAAATTCAATTGTGTTTATGTCATCAGCGTAATTCCATAATTTTGGATGTTGGGTTTGCCCAAATTTTACGAAATCTATAACGTTTTCGTTACCTGCGATACATTGTATTTTATCTCGGTCTATTTGTAATTTTTTGTGAAGAATTTTTGTTGAATCATAGTATTCGTAAAAAATTGTTGCAATGGGTGAAGCATAATTTTCATCTTCCTTAAGCATTACAAAGCCATTTTCAGTAATATTATAGAGACTCATTAAATAAACAGCTTTATTGTAGTCGTAATTATTTTCGTATTTTTTATATTCAATTATTTTTTTGAATTTAAAAAGTGCCTTAAAAAGTAAATCAAAATTGTATCCTTTAGGCACAAAAAGTTTTGAAACACTGCGGCAGCCAAGCCCAAAATACCTGAAAATATCTTCACCTAGCAGTTCAAGTTCTTGCTGAGTTTCGTTACCCGATAAAATAGCAACGGAATTTCTATTTTTTCGAATAATATTTGGGTAGCTCCCAAAATAATGTTCAAAATAGCGAGCCGTATTATCGCTACCGGTGGCAATTACGGCATCAAAATTAGAGAGTTTTTCTTTTGTAAAACGTATCTTATTTTTAAAATAAGGATTATAATGTTCTAAAAATTTAGCTATTAATGGAATGAATTGTGTATCATTAGATGATAATTTTACAATTGCATTGTGTCCGCATATTAAAACCGAAAGCAAATCATGAAAACCTACCAGCGGAATGTTGCCGGCCATAATTATTGCTATTGTTTTAGGGTTTTCATTTTTTGAAATAAGGTAAGATGATGTCCACTTAGTTAAATTTTCAAAAGTAAGTTCCTTACCCCAACTTTCAAACGCAAATAAAACATTTTCTTTTGTAAACCAACCGTTAAATTCGTGAGCTCTTTCAATTTGCATTTCAAAGGCATCATAAAATTTGGAGTTGAATTCAGAATCATTTTTTTCATCAATTTTGGTTGTACTAACTTGTCTGAAAAATGTTCCTAATTGTGCAAAAGTTTCAATACGTTGACTTAAATTCATACTTAATTTTCTTACTATTCTAGAATGATAACCTTTAATATTAAATTAAAATATGCAGGTTTGTTGCAAAATTAATCTAAAAATTAGGATGACAATAAAAATTACAGATGAATGTGACGAATGTAGATGGTATCCTAAAATTTCTCATCATATGACAGTTTATCCGGTTGATTGGTATATAGAAGATGAAGATAATCTCGAAACCGAAACCTAATTATTAGCAAATGAAAGTATTTACACAATGAATAGTTGCAACTTTAACGTGTTTTTTGGTTGGGTAAAACTTTCAAGTTTAAACTTTCAACGTTTTAACTATAAAACCTATATTTGCACCGCTAAAAAAATAAAAAAATGAAGGCAGGTATTGTAGGATTACCAAACGTAGGTAAATCAACCTTATTTAATTGTTTGTCAAATGCTAAAGCACAAAGTGCTAATTTTCCGTTTTGTACTATAGAACCTAATATTGGAGTTGTAAATGTGCCGGACAATCGTTTGACAAAATTGGAAAAACTTGTCAATCCTCAGCGAGTATTGCCTGCCACGGTTGATATTGTTGATATAGCCGGTTTGGTTCGTGGTGCCAGTAAAGGTGAAGGATTAGGAAATCAGTTTTTAGGAAATATTCGTGAAACCGATGCTATTATTCATGTATTACGTTGTTTTGATAATGACAATATTGTGCATGTGGATACTACAATTAATCCTGTAAGAGATAAAGAAACGATTGATATTGAATTGCAACTTAAAGATCTTGAAACTATTGATAAAAGGCTTGAGCGTGTAAAAAAAATAGCGAGAACCGGTAATAAAGAAGCACAAAAAGAGCTGGAAATATTAGATAAAGTTAAAAGCGGTTTGGAAGCCTCTATTTCAGTTCGAGCAATTGAGCTTACCGAAAAAGAGCGTGAGGAATATGTTAAACAGTTACAACTAATTACTGATAAACCTGTTTTATATGTATGTAATGTAGATGAAAGTGCCGCTGTTAAAGGAAATCATTATGTAGATTCTGTAAAAGAAGCTGTAAAAGATGAAAATGCAGAAATTATTGTATTGGCAGTAGCTACTGAGGCAGATATTATGGAACTGGAAACCTATGAAGAGCGACAATTATTTTTAGATGATTTAGGGTTGGAAGAACCAGGGGTATCTGTGTTGATAAGGGCTGCCTATAAATTGCTTAATCTACAAACATATTTTACGGCGGGAGAAAAAGAAGTAAGAGCTTGGACCATTAATATTGGTGATACTGCTCCACAAGCAGCAGGAGTTATTCATACCGATTTTGAAAAAGGCTTTATTCGAGCTGAAGTAATAAGCTATAGCGACTATGTTTCATTTGGAAGCGAAGCCAAAGTTAAGGAAGCAGGTAAAATGCGTGTTGAAGGGAAAGAATATGTGGTTCAAGATGGAGATGTTATGCATTTTAGGTTTAACGTGTAAGGCTTTCAGCTAAAAAATTTTAAAAATATTTTTTTTAACCTTTATGGTAAATAGAAAAAAATGATTAAAAACAAACAGGTTGCAATTGCAACCTGTTTGTTTTTTTAAAGGTACAATAAAAGTACTCAAAGATTTTTAATTGAAATTTTTGTCAACTTTTCTTTTTGACTGAGCCGGAACCGGCAGTACTTTTAGCTACTTCAGGACTTCCTGTATAATACACATTCCCTGAACCCGCAATTTTAGCATTTAAGTTTTCAGCAGCATTTATTTTTACATTCCCTGAACCGGCAATTCTAACACTGGCTTGTGTAGTTTGTAAATCATAACCATTGAAATTTCCGGATCCTGCAATGCTACAATTGAAATCTTTTGAATTACCCGATAAATTTATATTTCCTGAACCTGCGATATTCGATTTAACTGTTTGCGTGTCAACTTTTAAATTTATCTCACCCGAACCTGCAACGTTTACTTTAAAATTGTTGCTTTCAATTACATTCTTCGAAAATATATCACCCGAACCGGCTAGGGAAACACCTTCAATATTTTCAAAGGATACCGTTATCTTTATAGTATTGGTGGGTTTTAATTTATAGTTTTTTTTGGCCTTTATTTTTAGTGTTCCCTTTTTAACTTCGGTAACAATATATTCCATTAAATTTTCATCGGCTTTAATGGTAATTTTACCTTCCTTTCCTTTAACAAGTTCTACATCAAAAGAGCCGCCAACACCAATTTTATCGTAATCTGATGAATTTCTGGTTTCTGAAATAATAGTTCCGTTTCCTTTTACTTTTTTCGTAAAATATTGTGCGTTTAAATGAACGCTTATTAATGCAATTACAATGAGTCCGATAATTTTTTTCATAATAATAAATTAATTGTTAGTAAATGTAATACCTCCGTAGCTTGTTTTTAGATCGATATGGTTGTTGGAATCAGCTTGATTATAATACCCTTCGTAATATTTTGAAGTATTATTTTTGACTTCTTTGGTCATCGTAAATCCATCAGGATATTTAAATCCGCTATAACTTGTTGCAGCCTTAATGTTAAAGGCAGTTGCTTGAGTTACTCCAATTTTAAGATGTGAGTAAGATGAGTTTACAATTAAATTTTTGAAATTTTGTCCCAGTTCACCAATTTTTAAGCTACCGTAGTCCATTTTAAAATCCCCACTTCCACTCATTTTCCCAATATTGGTATGCATATAATCGCTGTTGCCAACTAATTTCCCTGATTCGCTTATTTTAAGACTACCATAATCACAATTGAAATCTAAAACAGTTACCATTCCAAAAGAAATATGCGAATAATCTGCATTTAAATGGGTTCTACCTGACCTTTCAACATGCAGTGAAGAATAATCGGCATTTATCTTACCATCCTTTATAAAATCGATAGTAGATTTATTGGTGTAATCTATGTTAATTGAATTTGTAGTATTTAATAATTCACCTATAACAATTTTACCGTAATCGCAATTAATTTTTGCCTCACCTTCTAATTTATCAAGGCTAATAGAACCATAATCATTTGATAAATTGGCATTATTACTAACAGGCATATTTATGTGGTAATTAATTTGCATATTTACGTTGTTTTTTTCGCCCCAAAAACGCCAAGAATTTGAGTGTTGTTCAATAATGGTTTTTGCAGAAACATTATTGGAACTACTATCAAAATCTACATCAATTTGTTCTAATCTTTTTTCAACTTTTTCTTCATCATTGCCGTTTGTAGTAATGGTAACTTTAATTGAAATAACGTTTTTATCCCACGTAAACACATCTACATTTCCGTATTTGTTTGAAATGGTTAGAGTTGCATTTTTAGTAACATTAAACTCTTTATTTATGGTTTTTGTTTTGGTATATTTTCCTTTATTTGTTGCTGAAAGGGAAATCGGAATTATAAAAAGTAACAGTAATAATTTATACATAGGTTTCATTTTTTTGATGTTTTAATTGTTGAACATTTTCAATTTGAATTAACAAATTTTGCAATACTTCTATTCGCTGCTGAAAATTTGCAATCATAGCGTAAATAATGCGCTTATCTTCAGCACTTTCTTTGAGCTCTAAAGTAAGTGTAAGGTATTGACTTTCAAGTTTTCTAATTTGATTTATAGCATCATTTATTATGGATTCATTGATAGGGTTTCGTTTGGATTCAACAATTTGTAATTCATTATTAATTATAGAAACAAAGTAGCTTTGGGTTTCCTCCATTTCTGAGGAAACTTCTGATAAATCCATCCCTTTTGATTGCATTGAGCTTCCAATCCAAATGCCAAAGAAAAATACAATTGAAGCGGCAACAGCAATGTAATAGAACAACCTATTGCGAGTTGGTTTTATGTCTTGATTGGCAGTGTTTAATTTGGCCTCAAAGCGGTCAAAATGCCCTACATTAGGCTCCGCAATATCAAATTGACTTTTCAATTCTTCAATTCTATTATTTAATTTATCTTCCATGAATCAATGCTTTTAATTTTTGCTTAGCTCGTGAAACTGTAGTACGACTGTTTTCGTAGCTGATATTCATAATTTCAGAAATTTCTTCATAGTCGTAACCTTCAACTAAGTTAAGCGTGAGTGCAATCTTATAATTTGGTTTGAGCTTATTTATATTATTTAATATGTCAGCCGCTTTTAGCATTTTGTAATTTGTATTTCCATCTATATCTTCATCTTGAACCTCATTAATAGTCGAAACTTCTAACGGTACTGTATTGTATTTTACATTCTTTTTTAATGCGGTTAAGCTGTTATTAATTACAATTCTTTTTAACCAAGCACCAAATGTTACCGTACCAATCCAAGACTCTAATTTTGTAAATGCCGCCAAAAAAGATTCCTGCATAATATCTTCAGCTTCCATAGAGTCATTTACTATTCTATAAGCAGTGTTGTACATAGCTTTATAGTATAATTTATATACCTTAAACTGAGCCGCTTTATCGCCCTTTTTACATTGCTCTAATAGTTGGTTATTATGTTGATTTTCTGCTTTCAAAAGCTAATTTCTATATAAAAGACATTTATATTTTGACACTGTTACAGTAACAAATAAATTTACTAAAAAATTATTATCTTTTATTATGTTAGTTTTGGCATAAGAATTGAAAATTAATATTAGTATGTGAAATATACATTTGTATAATATATTGATAATCAGAAAAATAAATTAGTTTTGTGAAATTAAAAATTGTTACATTCAATTTTTATATGACAAAATGACCCAATAAAGACTATGAGTGAATCAAAATTTCTAAAACTGGACAATCTGTCACTGCAACATATGTTAGATGATGATGCTGAATTAATCCCACTAATGACTCCGGAAGATGAAGCTGAGATAAATAAGGAAGATGTACCTGAGGTATTACCAATTTTACCCTTAAGAAATACAGTATTATTTCCCGGAGTGGTAATACCTATTACAGCAGGTAGGGACAAATCTATCCAACTTATTAAAGAGGCCAACAACGGCAATAAAATAATTGGGGTTGTAGCTCAAAAAAACGAAGCGGTTGAAGATCCGGGAATAAAAGATATTTATAAAGTAGGTACAGTAGCTCGTATTTTACGAATGCTTAAAATGCCGGATGGTAACACAACCGTAATTATTCAGGGGAAAAAACGTTTTGAGGTAGATACTTTTGTGCTGGAAAAGCCCTATATACAAGCAACTACGACCGAACGTACTGAAGATAGGAGTGAAGAGAAGGAACCGGAATTTGAAGCTATCGTAGATTCTATAAAAGATATGGCAGTTAGGATAATAAAAGAAAATCCAAATTTGCCAACTGAAGCTACTTTTGCAATAAAAAATATAGAAAGTAACCCGTTTTTAATAAATTTCGTTTCTTCAAATATGAATTTGAGGGTGAATGAAAAGCAACAATTATTACAAGTTGATAATTTAAAAGAACGTGCATTACTTACGTTGAAAAAGATGGATTCAGAGTTGCAGAGACTTGAATTACGCAATGATATTCAGTCTAAAACACGTTCTGATATGGATCAGCAACAACGTGAATATTATTTACACCAACAGTTAAAAACTATTCAAGAAGAGCTTGGTGGGGTTTCCTACGATGAGGAACTTGATGAAATGCGCGAAAGGGCAAAGTCCAAAAAGTGGAATAAGGAGGTTAAGGAAACTTTTGATAAAGAGTTGGGTCGTTTGCAAAGAATGAACCCACAAGTTGCAGAATATTCTGTACAACGCAACTATTTAGATTTACTACTAGACCTACCTTGGAACGAGTTTTCTGAGGATAAATTCGATTTAAAGCGGGCTCAAAAAATACTTGACAGAGATCATTTTGGACTAGAGAAAGTAAAAGAGCGTATTATTGAACACCTTGCTGTTTTAAAATTAAAAGGCGATATGAAATCACCAATAATTTGTTTGTACGGCCCTCCGGGTGTTGGTAAAACTTCTTTGGGTAAGTCTATTGCAGAATCTTTAGGTAGAAAATATGTGAGAATGTCATTAGGGGGCTTACGCGATGAAGCTGAAATTAGAGGTCATAGAAAGACCTATATTGGTGCATTACCCGGTAGAATTATTAAAGATATTAAAAAAGCAGGTACTTCAAACCCGGTATTTGTTTTGGATGAAATTGATAAATTAGCTTCTTCAAGCCATAGTGGTGATCCTTCTTCTGCAATGCTTGAAGTGCTAGATCCTGAGCAAAATACAGCCTTTTACGATAATTATTTAGAACTGGATTATGACTTGTCAAAAGTGCTATTTGTAGCAACTGCTAATAGTTTATCTACAATTCCTTGGGCCTTACGCGACCGCATGGAGATTATCAATGTTTCCGGATATACTATTGAGGAGAAAATTGAAATTGCCAAGCGTCACTTGTTGCCAAAACAATTAAAAGAACATGGTCTTACAACAAGTCATTTAAAGATTGGTAAAAAACAGCTTGAAAAAATTGTTGAAGCCTACACACGTGAGTCGGGTGTAAGAGGGCTGGAGAAACAAATAGCTAAAATGGTGCGTTTTGCTGCAAAATCTATTGCAATGGAGCAGGATTATGATGTTAAAGTTTCAACAGAAACTATTGAAAAGGTGTTAGGACCTTCACATTTAGAGCGCGATAAATACGAAAATAATGATGTTGCGGGTGTTGTAACAGGTTTGGCTTGGACAAGTGTTGGCGGTGATATTTTATTCATAGAATCAATAATATCAAAAGGAAAAGGTCTTTCAATTACAGGTAATTTAGGGAAAGTAATGAAAGAGTCTGCAACTATTGCTATGGAATTTATAAGAGCTAATGCGGAAGAATTTAATATAAACTCAAAGCTACTGGATGAATTTAAAGTTCACATTCATGTGCCTGAAGGAGCTACGCCTAAAGATGGTCCAAGTGCTGGTATTACTATGCTTACATCATTAGTTTCTGTATTTACACAAAGAAAGGTTAAAGCTAAAATTGCAATGACTGGAGAGATTACATTAAGAGGTAAGGTATTACCGGTTGGGGGAATTAAAGAAAAAATTCTCGCAGCAAAAAGAGCCAATATTAAAGAAATTATTTTATCAGCAGATAATAAGAAAGATGTTGAAGAAATTAAAGAAAGTTATCTAAAAGGCTTGAAATTTAATTATGTGACAGAGATGAAAGATGTAATAGACATAGCTTTAATGAAACAAAAAGTTAAAAATGCTAAGAAATTTTAAGTTAGAAATTTGATAAAGTCGGTTAAATTTAACCGACTTTATTATTATTAAAGGTTTCTAATATCTAAAATTTGTCCATTTTTTAACCGATCTAATGTGTCGAGTTTAAAAATTCTTTCGGCTACCATTTTTGGTGAAAATAATTCGCCTTTTTTGTGAAAATCTATAAAGCGCTGTACCGATTTAAAATTCTCAGGAGGTGTATTTCTGGCCTTAGCTTGCATATCGGTATCAACAACTCCCGGATAAACCGAGGCAATAGTAACGCCGTTTTGAATATTTTTTTGCTCTTTTGAAATTACCTTTGTCATCATATCCAACCCTGCTTTTGACGAGCAGTACATGGCCCAACTTTCGTAAGGGTTTATGGCTGCACCCGATGAAATATTTATAATTTGTTTTTTACACAACCAGTTTTTTGATAATTTGATAAATTGTGATGAAAGTATTAAAGGCGCAATTAGATTTACTTTTATTGTATAACTTATCTCTTCAGGTCTTAGTAATTCAAGTGTGTTTACTACCCCTAAATCTCCGGCATTGTTTATAAGAGTTAGGTGTATGGTGTTATTTTTATCTAAATGCGAAAAAATTTCAACTAAAACCGCTTCAATGGTTTCACTTTTACTCAAATCACATTGATATTGTTCAAATGCATAAAGTTTATCAATTTTACTTCTTGAAATTGAGATTACCCTAAAGCCGTTATTGTGGTATTCATTAGCTAAACCCCTGCCAAGGCCTTTGCTGCCACCTGTAATTATTACAACTTTTTCCATCATCTTTTTATATTTTTTTCATATAATTCAATCCATCGTTCAACGGTAAATTTCTGCATTAATTCAGCAATTAAATCAAACGGAATTTCTTCTGCTTTTTTAAATCGTACACAGCTCTTTCCCATATCTAATTTTAGTTTACAATGTTTCGGATATTCTTTTACAAACCAGTCTAATGTTTCATTATCAGCATAAATACCGGCATGATAAAGTGCAATAAAATTTTTTTGTGATGCAATATTAGCAAATGGTAAAGGTAATTCGGTATTACAATGGTAACCATTTGGGTAAATGTTTTTTGGAACCACATAACCAATCATTCCATAACTCATTTGTTCTTCAAACCCCTTTGGGATATTTTCTAATATAGTAGCTCTAAGTTTTTTGAAATATGGAATCCGGTCTTTAGGAATTTTTGAAATATATTCATCCGGGTTGTTGGCCTTGATTTGCATAGTTATAATTTTATAATCTACGCTAATTTAAAAATTATTTATATATTTTTTTTGCTTCATTCCAAAAAACATCCATTTCTGCCAAGGTCATGTCATGTAATGATTTACCTAATTTTTTAGTTTCTTTTTCTAAAAATGTAAAGCGATTTATAAATTTTTTATTAGTTCGTTCCAAGGCATTTTCCGGATTAACATTTATAAATCTTGCATAATTAATCATTGAAAACAGTACGTCACCAAATTCTGCTTCAATATTGTTGGTGTTTCCTTTAACAATTTCATTATTAAGTTCAGTCAATTCTTCTTGTAGCTTTTCCCAAACTTGTTCAGGTTGCTCCCAATCAAACCCCACTCCCGAAACCTTATCTTGAATTCGGTTAGCTTTTACCATGGCAGGGAGCGATTTTGGAACACCTTCTAATACCGAATTTTTCCCTTCTTTCAGTTTTAATTTTTCCCAATTCTCTTTAACCTCTTTTTCGTTAGCAACATTTATATTACTATAAATATGAGGGTGTCTGGATATTAATTTTTCAGAAATAGTCTCTGCTACATCTGCTATGTCAAAAGCATCGGTTTCTGAGCCTATTTTGGCATAAAAAATAATATGCAGTAAAACATCTCCTAACTCTCTTTTTATTTCTTGTAAATCGTTATTTAAAATAGCATCGCCCAATTCATAGGTTTCTTCTATGGTTAAATGGCGAAGCGATTGGAAAGTTTGTTTTTTGTCCCACGGGCATTTAGAACGCAACTCATCCATAATGTCTAATAAGCGACCAAACGCTTTGAGTTGTTGTTCTCTGGAATTCATTATTATGCGTTTTCGGTTTCTTCTTCCTCTTTGATAGAAGAAAAATCAAAGTTTTTTGAAGCTAATAAATGATACCATTGCAATACTTTTTTAATGTTTGAAGTGTACACGCGCTCTTCGTCAAAGTTGGGTAAAATTTCTCTGAAATAAGATGTTAAAACCTTACCGCTTTCTTTATGATTAGGAATGTTTTCACCGGTATTATTTTCAAACATACTTTTAAAAATAAGTCGCAAAGGAACTTCTTCTTCATAAGTATATATGGCAATTTCATTCAATGCACTTATGTTATGCATGGCGTGAATAGGTATTTTTTTTGAATCGATTAACGATTCAACAATAACACCGCCTTTTGATTGTGCTTTAATTTCGTATAATCCCGGTTTGCCGTTAATGGCAACAATATCTTTTAATTCCATAAATTGTTGTTATCTTCTTTTAAGTAAAGGAAATTTCATTCTATAATCGGGGTTCACTTTTCCTTTTGAAATATTTTCGAGTTTCTTTTTAATCAATCGTTTTTTTAATGAAGATATTTTATCCGTAAATAATACACCTTCAATATGGTCGTATTCGTGTTGTACAATGCGTGCGGCAATACCATCAATCACTTCAGTATGTTTTTCAAAATTCTGATCTAAATATTCTATGGTAATGCGTTCTTTTCTAAAAACGTCTTCTCTAATATCCGGAATACTCAAGCAGCCCTCATTAAAAACCCATTCATCACCTTCTTCATTTGTGATTTTTGCATTTATAAAAACTTTATTAAAATTGGCTAAAAAATCACGTTCCTTTTCATCTAAGTCTTCATCTTTTGAAAAAGGTGAAGCATCAATAATAAATAACCTGATGGATTTACCAATTTGTGGAGCAGCCAATCCAACGCCTTGCGCATTTTCCATAGTTTCACGCATGTTCTCAATTAATTCTTTTAGGTTAGGGTAATCTTTTGTAATACCTTTCCCTACCTTTCTCAAAACAGGATCTCCAAACGCTACAACGGGTAAAATCATTCTTCTTTTTTTTGGTTTGCAAAAATACAAAGATTAATATTATAATTCAAAAGTAATTAATTTCTGATACGTTAAAAATTAAGTTTACTAATTGTTTTTTTTTTGAGATAAATACGATTGTAAAATTAGTGTGGCACTTATCTCATCAATTAATGCTTTGTTTTGTCTCTTCTTCTTTTTCAAGCCGCTTTGTAGCATTGATTGAAATGCAATTTTTGAAGTAAATCTTTCATCAACCCTTTTTACAGGGATATTAGGAAATAAATGTTTAAGTTTTTCTATAAATGGTTTAATTAGTTGTTCACTTTCACTGGCAGTATTATCCATTTGTTTGGGAAGGCCAACTACAAATAATTCGACAGATTCGGTAGTAACATATTTTGTTAAAAAAGTAAAAATGTCTTTGGTTAAAACAGTTGTAAGCCCCGATGCAATTATTTGTAATTCATCAGTAGCAGCTAAACCGGTTCTTTTTAAACCGTAATCTATGGCAACTATTCTTCCCAAATGTTTAACATAAAATTTAAAATCGTGCAAATTTAGTTATTTTCATTTACATGATTATTTAAATTTTATATTTGCATAAAAGTCATAGATACTACATGAAAGAATTAAAATTAATTATTGAAAAGGCTTGGGAAGATAAGGGTCTTTTAAAAGAAAGTGATACTCAAGCCGCAATAAGAAAGGTAATTGAGTTGCTTGATAATGGAGAACTACGTGTTGCTCAGCCAATTGCTAACGGTTGGCAAGTAAACGAGTGGGTAAAAAAAGCAGTTGTAATGTATTTTCCAATTCAGAAAATGACCACGCATGAGGTGGGTATTTTTGAATATCACGATAAAATTCCACTTAAAAAAGGATATAAAGAAAAGGGAATTCGCGTTGTACCACATGCTGTTGCTCGTCATGGTTCTTATATTTCAAAAGGCACCATATTAATGCCAAGTTATATAAATATTGGTGCCTACGTTGATGAAGGTACTATGGTTGATACATGGGCAACAGTAGGCAGTTGTGCTCAAATTGGTAAAAATGTACATTTGAGTGGCGGAGTAGGGATAGGTGGAGTGTTAGAACCGTTGCAAGCTGCCCCTGTAATTATTGAGGATAATGTTTTTGTGGGATCGAGGTGTATTGTTGTTGAAGGAGTGCGTGTTGAAAAAGAAGCAGTACTAGGTGCAAATGTAGTACTTACGGCCTCTACAAAGATAATTGATGTTACCGGAGATGAACCTGTTGAAACAAAGGGAATTGTACCTGAACGTTCAGTAGTGATACCTGGGAGTTATAAAAAGAAGTTTCCGGCAGGCGAGTTTAACGTACCGTGTGCTATGATAATAGGAAAACGAAAAGAAAGTACCGATAAAAAAACATCATTAAATGATGCATTGCGTGAGAACGATGTAGCTGTTTAATAAATAATATAATTTTAGTTGATTATTGAAATTAATATCAATATCAAAACATAAATATAAATGTTTCAACATTATATAATTACAAGATTTAATTTACGACGTGATGATTGGGTATCTACAAAAAATAATGAAAAAGTATTATCCGAAACCTGGTTAAAGGAGCGCTTTGAATTATTTGAAAATTTTTGCTTTCCTTCAGTGCAAAACCAAACCAATCAAAATTTTAAATGGCTTGTTTTTTTTGATAAAAATACGCCTGAAGATTACAAGTCTAAAATTGAAAAGTTTGCCGTAGAATTTAGAAATTTTATACCTTTTTTTATTGATGGGATGAAACGTTTCCTGCCAACAATCATAGAAAAAGTAGAGGAATTAGATGAAGAAAAATATGTTATTACTTCAAGGCTTGACAATGATGATAGTTTGCATAAAAATTATGTAAATGTGGTTCAAGATTGTTTCAATTACCAAAATTATATGGCTATTGATTTAATAGATGGTTACGGAATGCAAATTGGAACTAATGTTAGAATTGGAAAAATGAGACATTCTTTTAATCCATATATTAGCTTAATTGAAAAAAAAGAAAATTTTAAATCAGTTTGGCATAAAGGTCATACTTTTTGGAAATACGAAAAAAATATTCAAAAAGTCAAAAATAACCCCTTGTGGTTGACCATTATTCACGAAAAAAATAAATCGAATAAATATAGGGGGTTCGGAAATATTAATCAAAATATTTTAGACAATTTTAATATAAAACCATCTAAATTGCTTGAGTTAAACAAACGTTACATGCCATATAAAATGTGGAGATTTGATAGTTTAAAAAACAGGTTATACCTTTTTCAGGCGTATTACAGTAAAATAATTAAAAGAGCTATTGGCTTTTATAAAATAAAAATTTTGTTTGATAAAAATAAGTTCGATTAAAGTTTTTAAAAATCATTACTTAAGAAAATAACTAAAGAAATTATGGATAAACCCGAAAAATATTATACCCAATCTAGATCGGAAATGCTATCATTTATTCCGAAAACCGCATCGAAAATTTTGGAAGTTGGCTGCGGACGAGGTATTTTTTCTAGTCAATTGCTTACATCCAAAAGAGAAATTTGGGGAGTCGAAATAAATAGTAACATTGCAAAAGAAGCAAGTAATAAATTATTTAAAGTCATTGCCAAACCATTTGTTGATGCGCTATCAGAGTTACCCGATAATTATTTTGATGTAATTATATTTAACGACGTGTTGGAGCACTTACTTTATCCTTGGGACGATTTATTAAAAATTAAACCTAAATTAAAAGATAACGGTGTAATAGTTTCTTCAATCCCAAATGTTAGGTATTCAAAAAACTTGTTTAATTTTCTTTTTAAAAAAGATTGGAAATATACTAAACAAGGAATTTTAGATAGTACACATTTTAGATTTTTCACAAAAAAAAGCATCAAACAATTGTATAAAAAAAGTGGTTATGAAATAATTACCATAAAAGGAATTAACATTACAAAATCATTTGCGTTTTTTCCATTTGCGGTATTATTTAACATTATTTTTTTGGGTACGCAGTTAGATATGTTTTTCATGCAATATGCAGTTGTTGCAAAGAAACTTAAAAAGTAATAGATTTAATTTTAAGTAAAACTTTTCAAATTTTTTCATGAAAGTTGAAGTAACTAAATCAGTAGATATTTTAAATAAAAAAGGTTTAATCCTATATCCAACAGATACGGTGTGGGGAATTGGATGTGATGCAACAAATGAAAAAGCGGTTGATAAAATTTTTAAACTAAAGCAACGGGCTGAAAGTAAAAGTTTGATTATTTTAGTTGCTGATATTGAAATGCTTCAAAAATATATACCGGTCATTTCTAAAAATGTATTGGAAATATTGAAAAACACAAAAAATCCAACTTCAATTATATATAATAACCCAATAGGTTTAGCCAAAAATGTTGTAGCGAACGATAACACTGTAGCTATTAGAATTCCTCAAAACGATTTTTGTATAAATTTAATTAGGCAGTTTGGTAAACCAATTGTTTCTACATCGGCAAATATAAGCGGTAAACCAACTCCTAAATGTTTTGAACAAATTGAACGGCCAATTTTGGATAGCGTAGACTATATTGTAAATTTGCATCGCGAAGAAATCTGCTCAAAATCTTCAACCATTTTAAAAATTGATGAGAATGGCGAAATAAGTGTTCTTCGAAAATAAATATGTCAACAAAATTAAAATATACCAATGCACTCCAGCATCCCGTTTTTGATTATGTTTCAAAAGCTGCCGATTTATTGCAATTGGAAACTTATGTAATAGGCGGATTTGTTCGTGATCATATTTTAAAAAGAGGATTTCCAAAAGATATTGATATTGTTGCCGTTGGTAGTGGAATAGAATTGGCAAGGAAAGTAGCACAATTATTACCTGAAAAACCAAAAGTTCAGGTTTTTAAAACTTTTGGAACGGCCATGTTGCGGTTTGATGATATTGAAGTTGAGTTTGTTGGAGCTAGAAAAGAATCATACAATGAAAATAGCAGAAACCCGGTTGTAGAAAATGGTACTTTAGTTGATGATCAAAACAGAAGAGATTTTACAATCAATGCCTTGGCAATTAGCCTAAATAAAAATAGTTACGGAGAATTGTTAGACCCTTTTAATGGTTTGGAAGATATGGCAAAAAAAATAATCCGAACACCATTAAATCCTGATATTACTTATTCTGATGACCCTTTGAGGATGATGCGTGCCATTAGATTTGCTACACAATTAAACTTTACAATTGAGCCTGCCTCGTTAAAAGCCATTTCTAAAAACGCTGATAGATTAAAAATAATAACAAAAGAACGCGTTGTTGATGAGTTGCAAAAAATAATAATGGCTCCAAAACCATCTATAGGTTTTAACTTATTATATAAAACAAAATTGTTGCAGATTTTTTTACCTGAATTAACAAATCTTGTTGGAGTTGAAGAGGTTGAGGGGCAAAAACATAAAGATAATTTTTACCATTCCCTTGAGGTGGTAGATAATATTTCTGAAAAAACTTCAAATTTATGGTTGCGATGGGCAGCTTTATTGCATGATATAGGTAAGGCTCCAACCAAAAAATTTGATAAAAAGGTAGGTTGGACATTTCATGGTCATGAATATGTGGGCTCAAAAATGGTATATAAGCTTTTTAAAAGGCTTAAAATGCCATTAAATAATAAAATGAAATTTGTTCAAAAAATGGTTTTGTTGAGTTCAAGACCAATAGTGTTAGCTTCTGAAGTTACGGATTCTGCTGTTCGTAGGCTTATTTTTGATACAGGTGACGATATTGAAAGTTTAATGACCTTATGCGAGGCTGATATTACTACAAAAAATAGTTTTCGTTATAAAAAATACCATCAAAATTTTAAATTAGTACGTCAAAAAATAAAAGAGGTAGAAGAACGAGATCGTGTTCGAAATTTTCAGCCGCCAATTTCTGGTGAACTTATTATGCAAACGTATAATTTAAAACCGTGCCGGGAAATAGGTATTTTAAAGGATGCAATAAAAGAAGCTATTTTAGAAGGTGAGATAGCGAATGATTATAATGAAGCGTATAATTTTATGTTGAAAAAGGCAAAAAATATGGGGCTTCAAATAGGTAAAACCTAATTAAGAAATATTTGAAATTTTATACTCAGTTTTAAACAAGTTTCTTCAAACAAATATTTCATACAA
>CAYFFC010000006.1:0-21782 GCA_964342295.1 uncultured Lutibacter sp.
TGTTGCTCTGTTTAAAAATGCATACTGCTCGTATTCAACACCAGAGTACCATGCTATAAATAGCTCGGTTATATACGCGCACCCTACAATTGAGCCCGTAATCATAATTACAATGTTCATTAACTCAATGTGTTGTTTTGTAATGTAGGCCTCTAAGTTTGATACTTTACGCATTATTATAAGCAAGGTATTAACCATAGCAAACCCTGAGAATACTGCTCCTGCCACAAAATAGGGAGGAAATATTGTAGTATGCCAACCCGGAATTACCGAAGTAGCAAAGTCAAACGATACAATGGTATGTACAGAAAGTACTAAAGGCGTAGCTAAACCGGCCAATACCAGCGAAACTTCTTCAAATCGTTGCCAATCTTTTGCTCTACCTGTCCAGCCAAAACTTAATAAACTATATATTTTCTTTTGGAATGGTTTAATAGCTCTATCGCGTAACATAGCAAAATCAGGTAATAAACCGGTCCACCAAAACACTAGTGAAACTGATAAATATGTTGATATTGCAAAAACATCCCATAATAATGGAGAGTTAAAATTGGTCCAAAGTGTACCAAATTGGTTTGGAATTGGCAACACGTAGTAAGCATTCCAAACACGTCCCATATGAATTACAGGAAATAAACCGGCTTGAACTACTGAAAATATTGTCATTGCCTCTGCAGAACGGTTAATTCCCATTCTCCATTTTTGACGAAATAATAAAAGTACTGCTGAAATTAATGTACCTGCGTGGCCAATACCAACCCACCAAACAAAGTTAGTGATATCCCAAGCCCATTGCACGGTTTTATTTAATCCCCAAACTCCAATTCCGGTTCCAATGGTGTAAATAATTGCTCCAAGTCCCCAAAGGAATGCTAAAAGTGCAACAGTAAATGCTGCCCACCATAATTTATTTGCTTTACCCTCTACCGGAGCAGCTACATCAACAGTTATATCGTGGTAGCTTTTATCTCCAATAATTAAGGGTTTTCTAATAGGTGCTTCGTAATGAGACGCCATAATTTTTATTTAATTATTATCTTTTTAATTTATTATTATCCTTCTGATGTATTTCTAACTTTAACTTGATATACCACATTTGGTTTTGTCCCAACGTGTTCTAACAAATGATAAGCTCTTTTATCTGAAACCAATTCAGTAACCTTATCACTATTATTGTTAATATCACCAAATACCATAGCATTGGTACTACAAGCATTAGAACAAGCTGTTTCAAACTCATTGGTGTTAACAGGTCTTCCTTCTTTTTTAGCTTTTAAAATAGTAGCTTGTGTCATTTGAATACATAACGAACATTTTTCCATAACCCCTCTTGAACGGATAGTTACATCAGGGTTTAACACCATTTTACCTAAATCATCATTCATATGGTAATCAAACTCACTATTTTCAGGATACTTAAACCAGTTAAATCTTCTAACTTTATAAGGGCAGTTATTTGCACAATAACGAGTACCTATACAACGGTTATATGCCATGTGGTTTTGACCTTGACGTCCGTGTGAAGTAGCCGCAACAGGACAAACCGTTTCACAAGGAGCATGGTTACAGTGTTGGCACATCACCGGCTGGAAAGCAACCTGTGGATTTTCAGATGGATCCTCTAATTCAGCCATCGTATTTTTATAACCACCAACTCCGGTACCATGTTCTTTCATTTCAACATCAGCGGCAAAGTCCTCTTCGTGAGAATAATAACGATCAATACGCAACCAGTGCATATCGCGTGATTTTCTCATTTCGGCTTTACCAACCACAGGAACATTATTCTCAGCGTGACAAGCTATTACACAAGCTCCACAACCTGTACAAGCATTTAAATCTATTGATAAGTTAAAATGATGTCCTACAGATCTGTCAAAAGCATCCCATAAATCAACCGTAGTAGCTTCTACCTCTTCGTGATCAAGTGAAACAACAGGAACTTTATTCCAAGAATGTTTAGGATCTAAAGAACTGTCATTATATGTATTAAGTGTTGTTTCTTTAATAATATCACCCCTACCCATTAAGGTATTATGTAATTGAATGCAAGCAAATTGATGCATACCTTCTACAACTTTTAAACTAACATTGTTTTGTGTTAAATTAAAGTTATTGTAAAATGCATAGGCATTTTTACCGGTTTGCATTTCAGATTGTATCCCTTGTTTTCTTCCATAACCTAGGGCAATCCCAACAGAGCCTTTTGCTTGCCCAGGTTGGATTAGTGCCGGATAGATTTCTTTAACACCATTTACAGTTACTTCAATCAAACTTCCATTTAAAGCGCCATCAGCCTGATTTGAATTTTCAACTCCCAATGCAAGGGCATCTGCTTTTGAGATAGTTATATAATTATCCCAAGTTGTTCTGGTAATTGGATCAGGTAATTCTTGTAACCAAGGGTTATTGGCCATTTGACCATCGCCTAAGGCTGCTTTTGTATATAATGAAAGTTCAAAATCGCTACCTTCAACTTTTGAAAGTGCATTTAATGCAAATTTTATATCAACATTGTTTGCAACAACCTCACCTTCATCTGAACTTTCAAAGTAACCATCGTGTAATGTTTGGTTCCAAGAAGCTCCGTTTAATACATCAGTATTCCATGATTCTTTAATAAAATCGTAATATGACAAATCTGAACCCGTCCATTTTAATAAGGTATCTTGAAATTGGCGTGTATTAAATAACGGCCTTATAGTAGGCTGTATTAAACTGTATTTTCCTTTTTTGATAACAACATCTCCCCAAGATTCCAAATAATGTGGAGTAGCAAGTGCATAATTTACAGCATTTGCAGTTTCATTATCTTGCATTGAGAATGCAACTGATAATTGAACTTTTTTCAAACCTTCAGTAAACTCACCTGCATTTGGTAATGTATAAAGTGGATTAGCATTATTTATAATAACTGCTCCAATTTTCCCGGCGTTCATGTCGGCAACAAGTTGGGACACCTCCGCATCATTACCCATTCTTACATATTTTGGAGCATTAATATCAATTACTTCACTTTTGATATAATTATTTATTGCCAATGCAATTAGTTGTGCATTTTTATCTTGAATTCCGGTTAAAACAACTGCATTTTTTCCGGCTTTTTTAATTTTTCCTGCAATTGAATTTATGGCAACATTTAACGAAGTATCTGTACCTGCATTCAAACCATTTACAACAGCATTATACAATTTTGCTAATACAACACTTTGTTCTGATGGTTTCACCATAATCCTTTTATCAGCATTTGCTCCAGACAATGTCATGTTAGATTCAAATTGAAAATGACTAGACATTTTTCCATCCGAAGGAACACGGCCTTTAGCATATCCGGCTTCAAATCCACCGCCTTGCCAATCACCCAAAAAATCAGCTCCTACAGAAACAATTACATCTGCTTTTTCTAATTTATAATCAGGTAAAGCTCTAGTTCCATACATTTCATTAAATGCATCTAGGGCAGCTGATTCAGAAACGGCATCATACACAACGTGTTTTACGTTTCCAAATGTATCATTTAACTTATTTATAAGGTTTTTTGTTGTTGGGCTTGCACATGTATTGGTTAGTACTGCAATTGTAGCATTTGCTCCTTTAAGTTCATTTAATTTAGCAACAATTTGACTATCTGCATCTTCCCAAGAGATTTCGGTCCCGTTTGCTTTAGGTGCTTGTAACCTTCGACTATCGTACAAAGATAAAACAGATGCTTGTACACGTGCGTTTGTTGCACCACCGGCTTCTTTATTAGGTTCAATTTTTATTGGCCTGCCTTCTCTAACTTTAACTAAAATATTGGCAAAGTCAAACCCATCTGCCATAGTAGTTGCATAGAAATCGGCTACCCCAGGTATAATATCATCAGGCTTAACAACATAGGGTATTGATTTAACAACAGGTCCTTCACAGGCCGCTAAAGACGCTGCTGCTGTTGTAAACCCTACATACTTTAAGAAGTCTCTACGCGTAGTTGCTGAAGTTTCTAAGTTTTCCTTATCTCCTAAAAACTTATCAGTAGGAATTTCTTCAACAAATTCGTTTTGTTTTAACGTATCAACAATAGAGCTGTTTATGTTAAGCTCTTCAACACTTTTCCAGTATTTTTTGCTTGATCCCATTTTATAATTGGTTATTTACTTCGTAATTAAAATTAATAGTGACATTTTCCACATTCCAAACCTCCAAGCTGTGCTTCGGTCACTTTTTCTACACCATATTTATTAGCAAGTTGATCGTGAATATTTTTGTAGTATTCATTTTCCTTCATATCAACTTCAGTTTCTCTGTGGCAGGTAACACACCAATCCATTGTTAATGGAGATTCTTGTTTTACAACGTGCATTTCTTCTACCGGGCCATGGCATTTTTTACAATCTAAACCAGCAACTGTTACGTGTTGCGAGTGATTGTAGTAGACAAAATCAGCTAAATTATGAATTCGAATCCACTCAATTGGTTTTTGTTCATAGCCTTCAATATATTTCATATTATCCTTATCCCATCCAACAGCATCGTAAATTTTTTGAATTTCATTATCTAAATCCTCTTTAGTATAGTCTCCAAATAATTCACCGTTGTACTCAGATATTGTTTTATGACAATTCATACACACATTAGCAGACGGAATGCCCGAAACTTTACTATTTTTAGCAGATGAGTGGCAGTACTGACAATCTATTTTATTATCACCTGCATGCACGGCATGTGAAAATGCAATAGGCTGAATTGGCTCATACCCTTCATTTACATCAATTTGCATTAACCAGCTGAATAATAAATATGTACCTAATAATAACACAAAAATTAATGTTAAGAATCTTAGGAACGGATTAAACAACATTGATTTTAGCATACTCTCTTCAGCTGCTTCACCGTCTTCTTTTTTCTTCATAAAAGCGGCCACTACTATTGAAAGTAATAAAAATGCTGCTATTGTTAAAGCCAATGTAGGAAGCACTCCAAATCCGGGTTTATCAAAAATTTCTTCCTCCTTTGCACTAGCAACAGCTGCAGCAACAGGCTTAACATCGCCAACTTCAAAGTATTTTAACAAATCATCTAAATCCTGATCGGTTAATTGCGGAAAAGGCGTCATTACCAGCGGATTGCTTTCTGCAACCTCTTTAGCTAGTTTATCGCCTGATGCAACCAACGCATTATTGTCCTTAATCCAAGCTTTTAACCATTCAGCCTCTCTTAAATCACCTATCTTATATAACTCCGGACCTATTAGTTTACCCTCTAACTTATGACATGCAGCACAATTTGCCTTAAATATTTGTTTACCTCGTTCAACAGCAGGGTCAACTTCTGTTTGTCCCGCAACCGCTTCAACAGCAACCGCCTTTTCCCCACTTGTATAGGCTAAAATATCTTTAATATCTTGATCTGACAAATGAGTGAAGGGAGTCATAACCAGCGGAGTACTTTCTGAAACTTCTTTAGCTAGTTTGTCACCAGAATTAACCAACTCAATATTGTTTTTAGTCCAAGCAATTAGCCAAGACTCCTCTCGAATATCAGTTATACCTTTTAATTCAGGTCCTAATAATTTTCCTTCAAGCTTATGGCAAGCCGCACAATTAGATTTAAATAGTTTTTCACCATTTACAGGGTCATTTTCAGAAACAACCTGACCTGCAACTTCCTGAGCCGCTTCACCTTTTGTATAAGCCAAAATATCATTAATATCCTGATCTGATAATTGAGGATTAGGAGGCATTGGTAATTTATTACCAGCTTCAAAAACCTCCAATGCTAATTTATCACCTGAATTAATCAATCCCGGACTATCCTTAATCCAAGAAAGCAACCAGGCATTGTCTCTTTTTTCGGTAATTCCTTTTAAGGCAGGGCCTAAAAGTTTTCCTTCTAATTTATGACATGCCGCGCAAGTTGACTTGAAGAGTTTCTCTCCATTTGCAACATCACCCTGTTGTGCCGATAAATTAATTGAGAAAAATAGAAGAAAAGCAAGACTGTTTATTGCTAATCTTGATAATAACTTGTGTTGTTTCACACTTTTCATACTTAAAAAAATATTTTTCTTACTGTTTTGGTACAATATTTTCATTCAAAAATTAAATGACTTAGATCATTTTTTTAGATTGGACAAAAGTACTATTTCTAAATAAAACTAAAAATGTTAAATACTTTAACGAAGTAATTTATACTCATTCTAAATAACAAATTTAATCAATTATATTTCAATCAAATGTATAACTTTGTCAATAATTTAATTTTTTATGAAAAAAACCTATAAAAGGATAATATACTCGCTTATTTTAGTAGTTTTCTTATTTAATTCTAATTTATACTCACAAAATGAGTCTGTTCAAATTGACAGTTTAATTGTAAACAAAAGGGCATTTAATGAGGTAACTAAAAATACTGTAGTGTATAAAATACAGCTTTACAACGGAAATGAGACTGACGCCTACAATACCAAGAAACTTTTTGAGAAAATGTTTTCTGAATATGATGTAAAAATTATTTACAAATCACCTGAATGGAAAACTCAGGTAGGAGATTTTAAAACGCGCTTAGAGGCCGATAGGGTTTTATTAACTATTCAACAAAAGTTTGCCGGAGCCATCGTTTTGCAAGATAAAATATAACTTCAGTTTACTAATAATAACAAAAAAAACGAGCAGACTGCTCGTTTTTTTGTTATTAAATTCTAAATTATTTAAGTTTCTTTTTAACCTCAACTTCTTGATAAGCTTCAATAACATCATCAACTTTTATGTCGTTATAGTTTTTAATTTGAAGTCCGCAATCGTATCCTTTAGCTACTTCCTTTACATCATCTTTAAAGCGTTTTAAGGAAGCTAATTCGCCAGAGTGAATTACAACATTGTCTCTAATAATTCTTATTTTGGAATTCCTGAATATTTTACCGCTCAGCACCATACAACCCGCAATGTTTCCAACTTTTGAAATTTTATAAACTTCTCTAATTTCCACATTACCGGTAACTTCTTCTTTCATTTCAGGCGATAGCATTCCTTCCATCGCATCACGCAAATCGTTAATGGCATCATAAATAATAGAATAGGTTCTGATATCAATTTCTTCATTTTCTGCCAAAGATCTTGCATTTCCGGATGGCCTAACATTAAATCCTACAATAATTGCATCAGAAGCAGAAGCTAATAACACATCAGATTCCGTAATGGCTCCAACCCCTTTATGAATAATATTAACTTGAATTTCGTTTGTTGATAGTTTTTGGAAAGAATCAGTTAGTGCTTCTACCGAACCATCTACATCACCTTTTAAAATAATATTCAATTCTTGGAAATCACCTAAGGCAATTCTTCTTCCAATTTCATCCAAGGTAATATGACGCTGTGTTCGAACCGATTGTTCACGTTGTAACTGAGAACGTTTAGCTGCAATTTGTTTTGCTTCTTTTTCGTCTTCAAAAATATGGAATTTATCACCTGCTTGTGGTGCGCCATCCAATCCTAAAATTGAAACAGGCGTTGAAGGACCCGCTTTTTCCATTTTATTTCCACGTTCATCAAACATAGCTTTTACTTTACCGCTGTGTTTACCTGCAAGCATATAATCACCAATTTCTAAGGTTCCTTCTTGCACTAAAATAGTAGATACATACCCTCTGCCTTTATCGAGCAGTGCCTCTACCACCGTACCAACAGCACGCTTATTTGCATTAGCTTTTAAATCGAGCATTTCAGCTTCGAGTAAAACTTTTTCTAAAAGATCATCAACACCCTGCCCTGTTTTGGCTGAAATATCATGTGACTGAATTTTACCTCCCCAATCTTCAACTAATAAATTCATAGCTGATAATTGTTCCTTAATTTTATCAGGATTGGCATGTGGTTTATCAATTTTATTAATGGCAAAAACTATTGGAACACCCGCAGCCTGGGCGTGACTAATTGCTTCTTTTGTTTGCGGCATTACATCATCATCAGCTGCAACTACAATAATTACAATATCGGCAACTTGCCCCCCTCTGGCACGCATTGCCGTAAAAGCTTCGTGACCGGGTGTATCTAAAAATGCTATTTTTTGACCATTTTTAAGTTGTACTCCATACGCACCAATGTGTTGTGTAATACCACCGGATTCACCGGCAATTACATTTTCTTCACGAATATAATCTAACAATGATGTTTTACCGTGATCAACATGACCCATCACCGTAATAATTGGAGCTCTTGTTTGTAAATCTTCTTCTGTATCAACCTGTTCTTCAATAGCTTCTTCAACTTCAGCACCTACAAACTCAACTTTATAATCAAATTCTTCGGCTACAATGGTTAAGGTTTCGGCATCTAGACGCTGGTTCATAGTAACCATCATCCCCAAAGACATACAAGCTGAAATAATATCGGTAACCGGAATATCCATCATAGTGGCAATTTCACTAACGGTTACAAATTCTGTTACTTTTAAAATTTTACTTTCAGCTGCTTGCTGTTCAAGGTCTTTTTGAGTTTGCTGACGATGCTGGTCTCTTTTATCTCTTCTGTATTTTGCTCCTTTGCCTTTTTTAGATTTCCCTTGTAATTTTTCAAGGGTTTCTCTAACTTGTTTTTGCACTTCAGCTTCAGAAGGTTCTTCTTTAACAATAGGTTTTCTTCCACCGCGTTGCTGACCTCCACGCCCTCCTCTTTGTTGAGATGGTGTACCTGGCTTTTTAGCAGATGGTACCGGAGATTTTTTAATTCTTCTTCGTTTCTTTTTAACCGCTTCTTTATCTTCCTTTTTATCAGTTTGATCAGTTTTTTTCTTTTTTGGTTTTGCAAACTGAGTCAGGTCAATTTTTTGACCTGTCATTTTTGGACCTTCTAATTTTTTATATTGCGTTTTAACTGCTTGAGGCTCTGTTACGGTTTCTTTAGTTTCATCTATGCTTGTATCTTCTTTAACGATAGATGTTTTTTTAGTAACTGAAGCTTCCTTTTTCTTAGCAGTAATTTCTTTTTTTACAGGTTTTTCAATTTTCTTTTCAACCGGCTTTTCTTCTTGGGTATCCGCTATTTCTTTATCCGAAATTTCGGTAACCGGTTTTTTTGTGGGTTTTTCAGAAGTTTCCTTTATCACCTCTTCAACAGGTTCAACTTTTTGTACTGTTTCCTTTGTTTTTTGAGGTTCAGCTTTAGTTGGTTCAATTTCAATTTTACCAACTGTTTTAACTTCTAATTTTTCGGCTTTGGCTTTAACAACAACTTTTTTAGCTTCTTCTTCAAGGCGCTGTTTTTCCTGCTCTGCTTCCAGAGCAATTCTTAAAGCTTCTTTCTCCTTTCGTTTTTCTTCACCCACCTCTTTAGAGGCTGCCTTTTTACTTTTATCAGTTTGAAAACCATCCAATAATACTTGATATTCTTCATTTGATATTTTAGTAGTTGGCCGGGCTTCAATTTCAAAACCACTGTTTGCCAAGTGCTCTACTGCTCTATCTAACGAAATGTTTAACTCTCGTAATACTTTGTTTAGTCTCAATGTTTTGTTGTTAGCCATATAACTTTTTTTTAGCCAATTAAAGTTGAATATTAGATATTAATCTTCAAACTCTTCTTTTAATATTTTTTGAACCTCTAAAATAGTTTCTTCTTCCAAATCGGTTCTACTTACAAGTTCTTTAACATCTTTTTCAAGTACACTTTTAGCCGTATCCAGTCCAATATTTTTGAATTCTTGAATTACCCAATCTTCTATTTCGTCAGAGAATTCAGTCAATTCAACATCATCTTCAGCTTCAATTCCTTCACGCTGTACGTCAATTTCAAATCCGGTTAATTGTGATGCTAAACGAATATTCACACCATTTTTACCAATAGCTTTTGAAACTTCTTCAGGCTGCAAAAATACATCAACACGGCCTTTTTTACCGTCTTCTCTACCTTCTTCTTCATGAATATCCATAGATGCTACTTTAGCCGGACTTAAAGCACGTGCAATAAACAACTGTGTATTTTTAGTATAATTAATAACGTCTATGTTTTCATTACCCAACTCACGCACAATACCGTGAATACGTGAGCCTTTCATACCAACACAAGCCCCAACCGGATCTATACGATCATCATATGAGTCAACTGCTACTTTTGCCTTTTCACCGGGTATTCTTGCTACTCCTTCAATAGTAATTAAGCCATCAAAAACTTCAGGAATTTCTTGTTCAAATAATTTTTCAAGAAATTCTGGTGCAGTTCTGGATAAAATAATAACAGGTTTATTTCCCCTTAATTCTACAGTTTTAATAATACCCCTAACAGAATCGCCTTTTCTAAAATAATCTGAGCGAATTTGCTCACTTTTAGGCAATACAATTTCATTCCCATCATCATCGAGCAAAATAACCGCGTTATGACGAATATGATGCACCTCGGCACTATAAATATCACCCACCAAATCTTTAAAATGTTTAAATATATTAGTGCTGTCGTGCTCGTGAATTTTTGAAATCAAATTTTGGCGCAAAGCAAGAATTGCTCTTCTACCAAGATCAATTAGTTTTACTTCTTCTGATACATCTTCTCCAATTTCAAAATCCGGCTCAATTTTACGAGCTTCGGTAAGTTCAATTTCTTCGTTAGAATCTTCAACTTCGCCGTCTGCTACTACTACTCTGTTTCTCCAAATTTCAAGATCCCCTTTATCCGGGTTAATAATAATATCAAAGTTATCATCAGAACCAAACTTTCTTTTTAATGCGGCTCTAAATACTTCTTCAAGAATTGCCATAAGGGTAACTCTATCAATATTTTTATCACCTTTAAATTCTGAAAACGACTCAATTAATGCTAAATTTTCCATGCATTCTATTAATTAAAATATTATTTTCACTTTTGCTTCATTTATATCTTCAAAGGGTATAGTTGCATTTTTTACAACTGATACCTTTCCTTTACCAATTGGTTTTGGTTCACGAGCTTTCCACTCAAGCTGTATTGTGTTTTCGCCAACTTCTTTAAGAGTTCCTTCAACAGTAGTTTTATCGTTTATTTTTACTGTTAAAATACGTCCAATATTTTTAAAGTATTGTCTTTTAACCTTAAGTGGGTTTGAAACATCCGGAGAAGTGACTTCTAAAGAAAAATCTTCCTCATCTCTATCGAGGTTATGTTCAACTGCCCTGCTTATTCTGATGCATTCTTTTAAAGAAACACCGCTATCTCCGTCAACCTCAACATAGATTTTATTATCTGGTAAAATTTTTAAATCAATTAAAAACAGTTCTTTATTTACCTCAAGAGCACTGTTTACCAAATCTATAACTTTTTTGTTATCCATCTTACCTATAAAAAGAGGGGACTTAGCGTCCCCTCCTTACCTCTATACTGTTAATTCGCTGCAAATATAGTAACAATTTTTTAAATGGTAAAAATTGATTCTTCATTTTAATTTAAAATTACTAACTTTACTCAATCATAAACCAACGTTACATTATAATTTTATGAAAAACATTTTAGTCCCTGTTGATTTTTCGTCTCAAGCTGAATATGCCGCAAAAGTTGCCTCAGAAATTGCTCGACTCACCAATTCAAAAATTTATTTGCTTCATATGCTTGAACTCCCAACCGGAGTTATAGACCCTGCCAGTTACGGATCATCAAGCAATACCCCAACTGCCTTACTATTTTTAAAAAGGGCACATGAAAAATTTGAAGACTTTAAAAAATTACCTTTTTTTGAAGGGCTTGAAGTACAGGATTCTGTGCAATTTCACAAAGCTTTTGATGGAATTATTGATGAGAGCAAAAAACAAAATGCCGACTTAATTGTTATGGGTTCTCAAGGAACATCGGGTCTTGAAGAAATGTTAGTAGGCTCCAATACAGAAAAGGTTGTTAGAAATTCTGATGTTCCTGTGTTGGTTATTAAGCAGGATGTTGAAAACTTTAAAGTAGAAAATATTGTATTTGCATCTAACTTTAAAGAAAAAAACCGGGCTTCGTTTCAAAAAATATTAGATTTTGCCGCGTTGTTTAACGCTAGGTTACATTTACTTAAAATTAATACCATTCATAATTTTGAAACTACAAAAGAATCGAGTGATGCTATAAGAGATTTTATCAACTCATTTGATTTAGGTGATTATACACTAAACATTTATAATGACGTATCTATTGAAGCCGGTATCTTAAATTTTTCAAAAGTAATTGATGCAGATATGATTTTACTGAATACGCATGGCAGAAGAGGACTTGCACATTTATTTACAGGAAGCATTGGAGAAGATTTAGCAAATCATGCTAAATTACCTGTAATTACATTTAAAATATAATATAAACCTTAAAATAATAAAACAAAAAAGCTTCAACGAATGTTGAAGCTTTTTTGTTGACCCACAAGGACTCGAACCTTGACTGACGATACCAAAAACCGGAGTGCTACCATTACACCATGGGTCATTTTGCGAGTGCAAATTTAAAGCAAAGTTTTAATTCGGCAAATATATTTTTAATTTTTTTCGAAATTACACTTTTAACATCTCATTAAGATACATTTAGCCCCTTACACAGCTTTCTATTTAAAAATTTAAGTTTAATTTTACTAAATTCGCCCTGATTAAAACAACTGTCTATGAACACTTTTAATTTTAAGAAACTCAATACCCTATTTGGTTGGATTGCTTTTGCAATTGCATTAGTAACATATACGCTAACTCTTGAACCAACAGTTAGTTACTGGGATTGCGGTGAGTACATTTCCACTGCGGTAAAATTAGAAGTTGGGCATCCTCCCGGAGCACCACTTTTTCAAATGTTAGGTGCTTTTTTCGCTATGTTCACAAGTGAAGCAACTGAAATTGCTAAAATGGTAAATTTCATGTCGGCATTGGCAAGTGCATTTACTATACTTTTTATGTTTTGGACCATTACAGCTCTTGCTAAGAAAATTGTTATAAAATCTGAAGATATAACTCAAAGTAGCGGTATTGCAATTTTAGGAAGTGGACTGGTTGGTGCATTGACCTATACTTTTTCAGATAGTTTTTGGTTCAGTGCCGTTGAAAGTGAGGTTTACGCCATGTCATCTTTTTTAATGGCTTTATTATTTTGGCTTGGATTACGCTGGGAAGCTGAAATGGATAAGCCTTACGGTAACAAATGGTTATTAATTATAAGTTTTGTTATTGGTTTATCATTTGGGGTACATATCTTATCACTATTGGTTATCCCAGCGCTAGTATTCATATATATATATAAGAAATACAAAAACTTAAATCCAAAGCAGTTTATTATAGCAAATATTGTTTCGGTATTGGTTTTGGTATTTGTGTTTAAAATGCTGTTTCCGTTTACGCTTAAATACTTTAGTGCCTTAGAACTGTTTTTTGTAAACACCATAGGTTTACCATTTAACTCAGGAAGTATCATAGCTGCCTTTTTATTAATTGTAGGTTTTTATGTTGGAATTAGATATACCCACAAAAAGCAATTAATAGGAACTAACACCATTATTTTATCAATCATGTTTATAATGATTGGTTTTTCATCATGGCTTATGTTACCTATTAGGGCTAATGCCAACACAACAATTAATGAAAATAACCCTTCTAGCGCAAGAGAATTATTGGCATATTACAATAGGGAGCAATATGGTGATGCCAATGTTTTTTACGACACCTATTATTCTATAGTTTTTAACCGTGAACCCGACAGAGAAAATCCTTCTAAAGACGACAAACCTAAATACGAAAAAGATTTAAAAACAGGAAAATATGTTATTGTAAATAATTACAAAGATGCACTCCCAAATTGGAGTAGTAAACACAAAGGAATTATTCCCAGAATGGTATCAACCGATGCCAATGTTATAAGAAATTACAAAGCTATTGCGGGCATTCCGCAAAATAGCAAAAGACGACCAACTTTTATTGAAAATCTAAAATTTATGATTGATTTTCAGTTTGGTTATATGTACGGAAGGTATTTTATGTGGAACTTTGTTGGCAGGCAAAATGATGTACAGGGGCAACTCGATTTACAAAATGGCAACTGGCTAAGCGGAATTACATTTATTGATGAAATTTTTCTAGGACCTCAAACCAATTTACCATCGGATGTAAAAAACAACAAAGGAAGAAATACCTATTATTTTTTACCGCTACTATTAGGCATAATTGGCCTCGTTTTTCATTATAAAAACAATAAAAACGATTTTTACACACTGTTTTTGTTTTTTGCATTTACAGGACTAGCCATTATATTTTATACAAATCCAAAGCCTTTTGAGCCCAGAGAAAGAGATTACGCTGTTGTGGGCTCTTTTTATATTTTTGCAATTTGGATAGGATTTGGAGTGTTGGCTATTTTTAACAACCTAAAAAAACAAGCAAATAAAACCAATGTTGCTTTAGCCGTTTCTTTAATTTCATTAATTGCCGTTCCTAGCCTTATGGCTTCTGAAAATTGGGACGACCACGACCGATCAAATCGATACACCTCTCATTTAAATGCTAAGGCTTACTTAGACTCTTGCGATGCAAATGCCATACTATTTACAATTGGCGATAATGATACTTTTCCATTATGGTACATGCAAGAAGTTGAAAACCACAGGATTGATATGAAATTAATAAATACCAGCTTGTTCCAAACCGACTGGTATATAGACCAAATGAAACGTAAAACTTACGACGCCGACCCTATTCCATCTCAATTAACACACGACAAATACAAATGGGGTACTTTGGATGTTGCGTATTATTTTGAACAACTTTTTCCGCAGTTAAAAGATTCAGTAGTTGATATTAATTATTTTATGAAATGGATTGAAAGTGACCGCGAAATAACCTATTACGACCTTGATGATGATGGCACACCGGAAAAAGTGCTGCCAACAAATAAAATTAGAATTCCTGTAAATAAAGAAGCTGTGTTAAAAAATGGAATTGTTGCACAAAAAGATGCCGATTTAATTGTGCCTTATATTGATATTAAAATAGATGAAGCCCTTACTAAAAGCCGTATTTTAATGTTAGATATACTCGCCAATAATAACTGGGAAAAACCTATTTACTTTACAGGTGGCGCTCAGGCAGATGAAGAATACATATGGCTAAAAGATTATTTACAGCTCGATGGGATGTCGTATAAACTAGTACCTATAAAAACTCCGCACGATGGTAATTTCTTTGAAATGGGAAGAATTAATACCGATGTTATGTATAAAAATGTGAAGAATTGGGACTGGAGAACTATTACAGATAATGGTATTTACTTAGATCCTGAAACTAGAAAAAACGGAGTTTCGTACAGAAATAATATGGAACGCTTGGCAAGAGCTTTAATTGAAGAAAACAAGCTTGAAAAAGCTGAAGAAATCATAGATATTTCTTTGGAAAAAATGCCCGTTAATAAATTTGGCCATTACAGTATGTTAGTTTCATATATAGAGTTATATTACCATCTTAATAAGCCCGAAAAAGCTCGTAATTTAACACAACAATTAAAAACTGTTTATCAGGAATATCTTGTGTATTACAGTCAGTTTGACGATTCTAAAATTGAACGTATTTTTAATGAGATTGAACGCAATTTATTAATGTATGATCAAATAGTTAAAACTGCTGTTAATTTTGATGATGAAACTTACGCTCACGAATTAAAAGAAGAATACATTAGTTATTTAAAATTATTTGAATTTTTAATTAGCGAAGAATAAACATTTTATGAAAAATTACTTTGTTAATACCCCACAACTTATAAAGTTGTTTTATTTCAATAGAATTTGGAATTTTAGCAGAAAAAAGAAAGAGCTTTACCTAACATTTGATGACGGACCTACCCCTGAAATTACAAATTGGGTTTTAACCGAATTGGATAAATACAACGCCAAAGCAACTTTTTTTTGTTTAGGTAAAAACATATCATCGCATCCTCAAATTTTTAAAAAAATTATTGATAAAAAGCACAGTATTGGGAATCATACTTTCAATCATCTAAATGGTTCTAAAAGTGATGTTATTACATATATAGAAGATGTTATAAAAACACAAAACATAATTGAGGAAAATGCAGGTCCAAAAACTCAAAACACCAAACTATTTCGTCCTCCTTACGGCAGATTAACACCTAAACAAGCTAAAAAAATTAGAAAACTAGACTATAAGGTAGTGATGTGGGATATTTTGAGTGCCGATTTTGACCAATCTATCAGTCCTGAAAAATGCTTATCAAATGTTATTAAAAGTGTAAAAAGGGGAAGTATTATAGTTTTTCATGATAGTATTAAAGCCAAACAAAACTTACAATTTGTACTTCCACAAATTTTAGAATATTATCACAAAAGAGGCTGTAAATTTAAAGCAATAAACTAAAGATAGCGTTGTACTAAACTAATTAAGGTGTTTGCATCTTGGTCTCCGGACTGGCGCCATTTCATTTCACCATCTTTATAAATTATAAACGTAGGATTTCCTTTTATTCTTAATGCATTGGCCAAGGTCTCATTTTTTTCAATATCAATTTTTATAACTTTAGCGCTATCTCCTAAGGCAGCGGCTACATCTCGCAATGTATTTTGTACATTCCCTGAACTTTCTTCCTCCTCCCATTCGGTATAAAAATCAATCAATACAGGTATTTCTGAACTTATTAATTCTCCAAATTTTGTCATAATTTTTATAGTTTTTAAATAAACTTAGGCCTTAAAAAGTATTATTATATACAAATGTAACATTTTATCTTAAAAAATGCTATTTACTTCTTTTTCAAGGTAATTACAGTAATTTCAGGCCAAATACCTACTCTTCCCGGAAAAGCTAAAAAACCAAATCCTCTATTCACATTAAGGTATTTATTCATTTCTTTATAAATTCCTGCCCAATATTTATAAACATATTGTACAGGGCTCCATTTTATCCCTGGAATTTCAATTCCGAATTGCATACCGTGCGTATGACCGCTAAGTGTAAGTTGGTAATTGTTTTCGTGATTTTTAACTTCATTTTCCCAATGGGTTGGGTCATGACTCAATAATATTTTAAAATCTTCTTTTTTAATTTTAGAAGAAGCCAATGCTAAATCTCCGGCTTTTTTAAAGCGAGTACCCCAGTTCTCTACACCTACAATAGCAATTTTTTCTCGGTTTTTTTCAAGATAAATACTGTCATTTAACAATAAGTTAAAACCTATTTTTGGATGAATGTTTTTAATTGCTTCAAAATTTTGTGCTTTTTCTTCTTTGGTTTTCCATCTTATATATTCTCCATAATCATGATTTCCTAAAACAGCGTATTTTCCATAATTGGCTCGTAGCTTTTTAAAATGCCCTATCCACGGGTTCATTTCTTCAGCCTTGTTATTTACAATATCTCCTGTAAATAAAATAACATCTGCTTGCTGCTCATTAATTAAATCAATTCCATAGCTAATTTTAGCTTCATTGTCAAAACTTCCACAATGAATATCAGAAATATGAGTTAGTTTAAATCCATCAAAAGCCTCAGGTAAATCATCAAAAAAAAGGGTATGGTTAATAACCTGGTAATTGTATTTACCTTTAACCATCCCATAAATTACCGAACTAAACGGTATGGCCGCTAATCCTAAGGCAAGTTTGCTAACAAATGCCCTTCTGTCCGGGAAGTGGTTTTCTGTAGATGATGTAGATAAATAATTAAAAACCAGCTTCACAATTCTGTAAATATCTTCAGTAAACAGTACAATTAACGCTAATAACTTTGGCACCACCGATAAAATAACCAGCCCCATAGCAAACATAACCTGCCGAGATAAACCATTAGAACTGTCGAACGTAGTTATTTTATAAACAAAATTCAAAAGAACTAGTAATGAAAAACACCAATAAATAGCATACAACCATTTGCTTTTGGTGAGGGTTTTAATACTTTGAAAAGCATAAAAATCAACAAGCAATATAAAGACCGTAAAAATTATCCAACGAATCATTTAAAAAACAATTAATAATCGTAAATATACATGATATGTTAACGATACTATTTAATGAATTGTTAAAATTGATTTTAGTACATTTACTCCAGTAAAAAAATCCAACACAAATTTTATGTCACAACAAAAACGCTTGTTTCTATTAGACGCCTACGCTTTGATTTTTCGTGGTTATTATGCGCTTATTAAAAACCCAAGAATTAACTCTAAAGGTATGGATACATCGGCCATACTGGGGTTTACAAATTCACTTCTAGATGTAATAAAAAGAGAAAACCCAGACCATTTAGCTGTGGCATTTGACAAAGGTGGTTCTATAGATAGAACCGAAGCCTTTCCTGAATACAAAACCAACCGCCAAGAAACACCCGAAGCCATTAAAATTGCAGTACCATATATATATAAAATTTTGGAAGCTATGCACATTCCAATAATTGAAAAAGAAGGATATGAGGCTGATGATTTAATAGGCACCTTATCAAAACAAGCCGAAAAAGCGGGCTACCAGACTTTCATGGTTACCCCTGATAAAGATTTTGCACAATTAGTGTCTGAAAATATATTTATGTACAAACCTTCACGCATGGGAAATGGTATAGAGGTTTGGGGTATTAAAGAGGTACAGGAAAAATTTGAAGTAGAACGCCCTGAGCAGGTAATAGATTATTTGGGTATGATGGGTGATGCTGTTGACAATATTCCCGGATTACCGGGAGTTGGAGATAAAACAGCTAAAAAATTTATAAAACAATATGGGAGTATTGAAAACTTATTGGCAAATACTCATGAACTAAAAGGGAAGATGAAAGAGAAAGTTGAAGCCAATAAAGAATTGGGTTTACTATCTAAAAAATTAGCAACTATTATGTTAGATTGCCCTGTTGAATTTCATGAAGAAGATTTTGAATTAAATCACCCCGATTATGAAAAAGTAAATGAAGTTTTTAAAGAATTGGAATTTAGACGTATTGCCGACAATTTTAATAAAATTTTTGCTTCCTCTAATGCAAAAGAGTTAGAAAAAAAAGAAACCAAGCCGGTGGTTACACCTCCAAAAAATGGTAGTCAACAATTTGATTTATTTGCAAGTTCTCTTCAAAAAAGTGATGTTTTAGATAGTTCAAGTGGGTTTAAAATTCTTGAAACTTCAAAAAAAGTATATCAGTTTATTAATTCTAAAATTGCTCGACAATTATTGTTGGAAAAATTAATGAAACAGCAATCGGTTTGCTTTCATATTGAAACAACAGGGCTAAATGCACTAGATACACAAATTATTGGGTTGGCATTTACTTACGAAAAGGATAGCGGTTACTTTGTAGCTTTTACTGAAAATACGGATGAAACTATACAAGCTCTAAATTATTTTAAACCTTTTTTTGAAAGTGAAGCCATTGATAAAATTGGGTCACATATTAAATTTTGTACCAAAGTATTAAAATCACATAATATTGATTTAAAAGGTAAATTATTTGATACAACCTTAGCACATTATTTACTACACCCGGATATGCGTCATGACCTTAATGTGCTATCTGAAACCTATTTAAACTATCAACCACAACTTTTAGAAAAGTTAATTGGTAAAAAAGGAAAAAATCAGCTAGATTTTTATGAACTTGAATTAACCAAACAAGCAGCTTATGTTTGTGAAAAATCGGATATCTCATTTCAACTAAACCCAATATTTCTTTCAGAATTAGAAAATTTAAATCTTTCAAACCTCTACAACACCATAGAAATTCCTTTATTAAAAGTGTTGGCTTCTATGGAATTGGAAGGAATAAAACTGGACAGTGAATTTTTAGGCTCTCTTTCAAATAAATTAAATGATGATATTCAAATATTAGAAAAAAGTATTTATAAAGAAGCTGCTCTTGAGTTTAACTTGGCTTCCCCAAAACAATTAGGCGATGTGCTTTTTGAACATTTGAAATTAGTTGAAAAGCCTAAAAAAACAAAAACCGGTCAATATGCTACCGGTGAAGAAATACTATCTAAATTAGCTTCAAAACACAAAATTGTTCAAGATATATTAACATGGCGCGGATTGGTAAAACTCAAAAACACCTATATTGATGCGCTACCAAATGAAGTTAATTCAGTAACGGGTCGCATTCATACAACCTACAGCCAATCTGTTGCTGCTACCGGAAGATTAAGTTCCAATAACCCAAATCTCCAAAACATACCTATAAGAACTGAAAGAGGAAGACAGGTTAGAAAAGCCTTTGTGGCAAGAAATGAAAATTACAAATTGTTAGCCGCCGATTATTCACAAATTGAACTTCGAATTATTGCGGCTTTGAGTGAAGATGAAAGCATGATAGCATCTTTTAAAAGAGGAGAAGATATTCATGCCGCTACAGCATCAAAGGTTTTTGGAATATCTTTACTTGAAGTTACAAAAACACAGCGTGCAGAGGCTAAAGCAGTTAATTTTGGGATTATTTATGGGCAAGGTGCATTTACCTTAGCACAACAATTAAACAAAAGTAGAACTGAAGCCAAAGAACTTATAGATAATTATTACCGAACTTTTCCAAAACTAAAACAATTCATCGCCAATCAGGTTTCCTTAGCTCGTGAAAAAGGATATGTTGAAACCATATTAGGACGCAGGCGTTATTTAAAAAATATCAACTCTAGAAATGCTATTGTAAGAGCTGCTGATGAGCGCAACGCCGTGAATGCGCCCATACAGGGAAGTGCTGCTGACATTATTAAGATAGCTATGATTGCTATTCATAAAATTTTACAAGAAGGTAATTACAAAACAAAAATGTTACTTCAAGTACATGACGAATTGGTTTTTGATTTGTACAATGAAGAAAGCGAAGAGTTAAAACCAATTATAAAACAAACAATGGAAAGTGCCTATAAATTAGCTGTTCCTTTAACTGTTGATATGGATGAAGGTGATAATTGGTTGGAAGCACATTGATATATTTTATTTTATTGATTTAACAGTATAAAAAAGCGAGTTGTACAACTCGCTTTTTTATCAATTCTTTAAAATGTAGATTTAATTCCAAAATTAAACGCCCTTGGCAAACCGGGTCTTAATCCGGCAGGCCTTCTAGCCACCACATAAGTCTGATTAGTGAAATTTGTAACATTTGCAAATAGAGAAATATTTTTATTTAAAGCATAACCAGCACTTGCATCTACAACAAAATACGCATCTGTTTTTTCATTTAATGGAATAGTTCCTTGCCCTGGTAATGTTCGCATGGCATCTAAATACTTTCCGCTAAGATTAAAATTGTATTTATGATGTTCTAATCCTACTATTAATGAAATTTGATTTTTCGCCAAATATGGAAATTGATCTCCCGCAGCAACTTCTCCCCAACCGTCAAAATCACTATCAAAACTATTTAAAAATTGAGCATCAGTATAGGTATACACTAAACTTACAGGCAAACTCAACTGACCTTTGCTATTTGCGTAAAGCAAATCATAGGTTATATCAAATTCAAGTCCTTTAGTTTGTACAGCACCACCATTAAACTGTTCATTTGTACCACCACCTCCTGCGGCTTCCAAGTCGGCACCCAGTAAATTTTTATAATCATTAAAAAACAATACTGCTTGCCCTGAAAGTCCTTTTTTTGAAAATCTTGAACCAATTTCATAATTTATACTTTCTTCAGGTTCCAATTCATCTTTTGATCCCGGAGGGGCAAATCCTTTATGTATTCCTACAAAATAACTTAGGTTGTTACTGTGCTTATAATCAATACCTATACCCGGTAAAAGCACATTAACCGTGTTGCTTCTTATTGAAAGGTCAGTACCTGTTCTATCAGTATCATTTTTTCCATAATCTTCTCTTTCCTGAGTAATATTTTCATATCTAATACCAGGAGTTAAGGT
>CAYFFC010000006.1:21882-71456 GCA_964342295.1 uncultured Lutibacter sp.
TTATCAAGCAATGTTCCAATTTTTGTTTTGGTACCCGAATCATCTTTTACCTGATCCAGTTTATACCAATTTCTTTTAAAGGTAGTTTTGTAAGCTACTGTTGTAACATTAATTTTTTTAGATAGTTTTATGTTGTGCGTTAACGAAAGTTGGTTTTGTAAGGTTTGAATATTATCAACTTGCGATCCGGCATATCTTCTATACGGGTTTTCATCAAAATCTTCTTGAGTTAACCCTAAATAGGTTTCATTAATATCACCCTTTGCCTGACCAATTTTAAATGTAAGCGACTGATATATTTTTGCATCAGGATTGGTGTTTACACGAAACTTAGCTAAATAATCTTCTTTTTTAAATCCTGAATTTTTATCAAACCCTCTATTTTCAGCTCCATCTAATTGTTTAAAACCATCTGAACCATATTGATAAGTTTCAACCACATAAGCAAAATTTTTATGCGAATTCCCCACTGTTGCTTGTGCAGTTCTATTACCAAAACTTCCTCCCAATAACGTAAACTTACCCGAAAATTCTTCAGGTATTTGGGCCGATATTAAATTCATTGCACCCCCTGTTGTATATGGGCCGTATTTAATTTGACTGCTTCCTTTAACAACTTCAACACCTTGCATTCTTCCCATTGTAGGAAAATAATAAGCCGCAGGGGCAGCATAAGGAGCCGGTGCAATTAAAACCCCATCCTCCATAACAGTTATTTTAGTGTTTCGCTCAACACCTGTTCCACGCAAACCTATACTTGGAAATAGACCAAAACCATCTTCTTCCTGGATATTTACACCGGGAACCGCTCTAAGCACACGGTTTACATCGGTATAACTAAACTTTTCAATTTCTTTTGGAGACACATAATGTACCGACCCAGGAATATCACGAATCCCTTTTTTACCTCCTGTAATAGAAATTTCTGAAAAAGTTGCAATTGCTTCAATTAGTGAAAAATTTAGGGTAAGATTTACATTATTTTCAACTTTTACACATTTCTTAATAGGATGATAACCTATGCTCGAAAATACTAAGGTATACTCACCTGCAGGAATATTTTCCAGCACATAATACCCACTTCCGTTAGTTGATGTTCCCATGTTTATTTTTTCTAAACGCACTGATACTCCAACTAGAGGGGTAACTCCATCAACTTGTGTAATTTTTCCTTCAATACTTGAATTTTGTGCCCAAACACCAACTGAACACATAAATAACAATGTAATAATTATATTTATTTTCATTTCAATAGTTAAATTTGATATTATTTGAGGACAAAAATATTATTTAGATTCATTCTAAACAATACCGTAAATAGGGTATTTTAATGTGAATATTTACAAAAACCACTATACATTTAATTATTATTCACTTTAAAAACATTTTACCTATTAAAAAGAAGCATTTTATAAGCAACAATCTCCTCATAAAAAACACATTACATACAGTTTGTTATATAAATAAATGTTTGTACATTTGCACTCCCTTTTTAGGGAACAAAAATTAATGTTTAACAATAACAAAGAATTTAATTGTGAGTAAATTAAGTTACAAAACAGCATCAGCCAACAAAGCAACCGCAAACAAAGAGTGGTTAGTTGTTGATGCAGACGGTCAAACGTTGGGTCGTCTAGCTTCTAAAGTAGCTATGCTAATTAGAGGTAAATACAAACCTAATTATACACCACATGTTGATTGTGGTGATAATGTAGTGGTTATCAACGCTGAGAAAATTAATTTAACAGGTAAAAAATGGAGTGACAAATCATACATTCGTCACACCGGTTATCCTGGAGGACAAAGATCGTTAACTGCAACTGAAATGTTTGAAAAAGATCCAACACGTTTGGTAGAAAAAGCAGTTAAGGGAATGTTACCAAAAAACAAATTAGGTAGTGCATTGTATAGAAATTTATACGTATATGCCGGTGCTGAGCATAAGCAAGAAGCACAACAACCTAAAGCTATTAACCTAAACGATCTTAGATAAATATGGAAACTATACACAAAATAGGTAGAAGAAAAACAGCCGTTGCGCGTGTTTATGTTTCTGAAGGTAAAGGAAACATTACCATTAACAAAAGAGAATTAAACAATTATTTAACTACACCAACTTTACAATACAAAGTATTACAACCGTTAAATTTAACTGATAATGCAAAATCATTTGACATTAAGGTTAATGTATATGGAGGTGGTGTTACCGGACAAGCTGAAGCTATTAGGTTAGCCATATCTAGAGCTTTAGTTGAGTTAAATGAAGAAAACAGAGCTATTTTAAAACCGGAAGGATTACTTACAAGAGATTCAAGAATGGTTGAACGTAAAAAATTCGGTCAAAAGAAAGCTCGAAAAAAATTCCAATTCTCAAAACGTTAATCGTTTTTTACAATTGGTTCACCAAGTTACTTGGTGGTTCATTGAAATTAATAATAAAACAAAGTTGTCGTTGAATCAGTCAATGACTGAAAAAAGTTTAGCATCCAAATAGGCAAGATCGGTTTTCGCTACTTGCCTATTGCTAACTCAACGGAACGTAAACTAAATACAAATGACAAATATTGAAATTAAAGACTTATTAGATGCTGGAGTGCACTTTGGGCACTTAACCAGAAAATGGGATCCCAACATGGCTCCTTACATTTACGGCGAACGTAATGGCGTACATATTATTGACCTTTACAAAACAGCTGCTAAAATTGATGAAGCTGCTAAAGCACTTCAAAAAATTGCTGCTTCAGGTAGAAAAATTCTTTTTGTTGCAACAAAAAAACAAGCTAAAGAAATTATTTCTGAAAACTCTAAACGAGTTAACATGCCTTTCATTACTGAAAGATGGCCGGGCGGAATGTTAACTAATTTTGTTACCATTAGAAAAGCCGTTAAAAAAATGTCATCTATCGATAGAATGAAGCAAGATGGCTCTTTTGATGCACTTTCTAAAAGAGAAAAATTGCAAATAAACCGTCAACGAGAAAAACTAGAGAAAAACCTAGGTTCAATCTCTGATATGACACGTTTACCGGGTGCAATTTTTATTGTTGACATAAAAAAAGAACACATTGCTGTTGCTGAAGCTAAAAAATTGAATATTCCAATTTTCGCTATGGTTGATACCAACTCTGATCCAAGAGGAATTGACTACGTGATTCCTTCAAATGATGATGCATCAAAATCTATAGATAAAGTTCTTGGATTTATTACCGATGCAGTTGCTGAAGGATTGGCCGATAGAAAAGCAAGTAAGGAAAAAGCTGTTGAAGCAAAAGCAGAAGAAAGTAAATAATTAATGTTTAATACCGAATTTTTAATTCATTCAAAATAAAAATCAAATGGCAAAAATAACAGCCGCAGAAGTTAATAAATTAAGAAAAGCTACAGGAGCAGGTATGATGGACTGTAAAAAAGCTCTTGTTGAAGCTGAAGGTGATTTTGATAAAGCTATTGAAATTTTACGTAAAAAAGGCCAAAAAGTTGCTGCAAAAAGAGCAGACCGTGATTCATCTGAAGGTGCCGTTATTGCTAAAGTTAGTGATGACAACAAACAAGGTGTAATTATTTCGCTAAACTGCGAAACCGATTTTGTTGCTAAAAACGATGATTTTGTTGCTTTGGCACATGAATTTGCAGGTGTAGCTGTAAATTCTAATTCAAAAGAAGAATTTTTAGCTGCTGACTTTGGAGGTATAACCGTTGCAGAAAAGTTAATTGAACAAACAGGAGTTATTGGTGAAAAGCTTGAAATTGGAGCTTTTGAAAAAGTATCAGGAGAATTTGTAGGTTCTTATATTCACGCAGGTAATAAAATTGCGACTTTAACCGTGCTTTCAGCTAATGTAGATGGTGCTGCTGTTGTAGCAAAAGACGTTGCGATGCAAGCTGCTGCAATGAACCCAATTGCACTTAACGAAGAAGGTGTAGATGCTTCTGTAATTGAAAAAGAAATTGAAATAGCAAAAGATCAGTTACGCCAAGAAGGCAAACCAGAAGCTATGCTAGACAATATTGCAAAAGGAAAAATTAAAAGATTCTTTAAAGATAACACGTTAGTAAACCAAGCGTTTATTAAAGATAGCAAACAAACTGTTGCACAATATGTAAAAACTATTGGAGATGTAGCGGTAACCAACTTTAAAAGAGTTTCTCTAGTATAAAATTTCACTTTTATTGTAAAAAAACCTCGCTTTTCAGTGAGGTTTTTTATTTATACTTATTTAGTTGGTTTCATACCTAGTTTATGTCCGCTTAGGGCAAAGTAAAGTATAATGGCATAACACGGTAACAAAATCCAGTAGCTTTGTGTTGAAGCCATAGCTATAGCATCACTTTCAGCTAAACCGCTGTCAAGTAATTTCAATTTTCCTGAATCAACCAGCCTACCATACAACGGTGGAATAATTGCTCCTCCGGCAATTGCCATAATTAACAGCGCCGATGCTGTTTTAGTAAATTTCCCTAATCCTTCAAGGGTTAAAGGCCAAACTGCGGGCCAAACTAGCGCGTTGGCAATACCTAATGCAGCAACAAATAATACCGACACAAACCCTGATGTTAACAAGATACATGATGAAAATACAAGTCCTAAAAAAGCGCTAATTTTTAATGCGGTTCCCTGTTTTAAATATTTTGGAATTAGTACCACTCCCAATGCATAGGTAAATACCATTGCCAATAAGGTGAACGTAGTAAAAAACTTAGCATCTTCAGCTGAAAAACCCAGAGCAATTCCATAAACTATAATAGTATCTCCGGCAATAACTTCAGCACCAACATAAACAAACAACGTTAAAACACCCAGCCATAAATGCGGAAATTGAAAAATATTAGTTTTTTGAGTTTCTACACTTTCATTTTCGTCAATCGGTATTGCCTCTACATGAGGCAATGGAGCTTTCCTTATTAACAATGCTAAAAATAATAATATAACCGCCATTATTATATAAGGCACTACCACACTATCGGCCATAGCGTTTAACAAAATTTCCTTTTCCTCAACCCCAATATTAGCTAGTTGGTCTTTTTTGGCATCAATACCCGATAACAACAAGGCTCCAAAAATTAATGAACCAAGAGCTCCTGCCACTTTATTTGCAATACCCATAATGGCTATTCGCTTAGCACCGCTTTCAATAGGACCTAAAATAGTTATATATGGATTTGCCGCTGTTTGCAATAAGGTCATTCCCATTCCTTGTATAAAAATTCCTATTAAAAAAACCCAGTAAGTTCTAGCTTCTGCTGCCGGTATAAAAACTAAAGCTCCAACACACATTACAAATAACCCTAATGACATGCCTTTCCTGAAGCCTATTTTACCTAAAATATAAGATGCGGGCAAGGCCATAACTACAAATGAAATGTACGATGCAGATGCAACCAAATACGATTGTGCCTCGGTTAATTCATTAATTGTTTTCATAAACGGAATTAAGGCACCGTTTATCCAAGTAACAAAACCGAAAATAAAAAACAAACCGGCTATAATTATTATAGGTATAATATTGTTGTTTTTTGAGGTTGCAGTATTTTTAGTTGCCATAAATAATATTGAATGAATTTTAAAAATCTAAATTTATTATAATTTCAAAAATAAGAAACTATAATAGACAAATATTTATACATCAATTGTCTTAATTTTAGTAAATAAGATGGGTTATTTCCTTTTTTTTCTAAAATAATACTATAAACTATTTCTTATATTTGCATAACTTAATATTATTATGACATACAAAAGAATATTACTAAAATTAAGCGGAGAGGCGTTAATGGGAGAGCGTCAATATGGAATTGACCCAACCAGATTGGCAGAATACGCAGAAGAAATAAAAAAAATTGTAGATAAAGGTATAGAAGTTGCCATTGTAATTGGTGGCGGAAATATATTTAGAGGAGTGGCAGGTGCCAGCAACGGTATGGATCGTGTTCAAGGTGATTATATGGGTATGTTGGCAACAGCAATAAACGGATTGGCATTGCAAAGCGCTCTTGAAGATACAGGTATCCAAACTAGGTTGTTAACAGCAATTAAAATGGAACAAGTGGCCGAGCCTTTTATAAAAAGACGTGCAGTAAGACATTTAGAAAAAGGGAGAGTGGTTATTTTTGGTGGAGGAACCGGAAATCCTTACTTTACAACTGACACTGCAGCTGTTCTAAGAGCAATTGAAGTTGGAGCCGAAGTTATTTTAAAAGGTACACGTGTTGATGGTATTTATACCTCAGACCCGGAAAAAAATGCAGATGCTACCAAATTTGACGCCATTACCTATAAAGATGTAATGAATAAAGGATTGAAAGTAATGGATATGACTGCGTTTGCACTTAGCCAAGAAAATAATTTACCAATTATAGTGTTTGATATGAATACAAAAGGTAATTTAGAAAAAGTGGTCTCAGGCGAAAATATTGGAACCATTGTTGACAAATAAAACCAAATTTTAAATATTTTTCAATCATGAACGAAGAATTAAACTTTATAATAGAAAGCACTGAAGAACTCATGCAAAATGCAATAACGCATTTAGAAAAAGAGTTTAGAAATATTAGAGCCGGTAAAGCCACACCTGCAATGTTGGGCGGAGTAACTGTTGACTATTATGGGTCTCAAACACCTTTAACTCAGGTTGCCAATGTAAATACTTTAGATGCGCATACTATTACCGTTCAGCCTTGGGAAAAAAGTATGTTGCATGAAATAGAAAAAGCAATTTTGATTGCTAATTTAGGATTCAACCCTTCTAATAATGGCGAGGTTGTAATAATTAATGTTCCTGTTTTAACAGAAGAAAGACGTAAAGAACTTTCAAAACAAGCTAAGGCAGAAGCAGAACAGGCTAAAGTTAGTATTAGAAACGACAGAAAAGATGCTATGAATAGCATTAAAAAATCAGATTTTTCAGATGATATGAAATCTAATGCCGAAATTGATATTCAGGAATTAACTGATAAATTTATCAAAGAGGTTGACAATCACTTCAAAATTAAAGAAGAAGAAATTATGAAAGTTTAATAACCTTTCTCGTTAAACTTTTCAAAAAAATATAGGCACTCGCAAGAGTGCTTTTTTATTCTCTTATATTTGCGTTTCCACAACTAATTAATTAATGAGGGTTTTATTTATAATTTTTCTTTTCTCTACTTCAAGTTTACTGTCACAAACAACAATTCAGGGAGTAGTTTTAGATTACAACACCAAACAACCTTTACCTTTTGCAACTGTAAAAACCAATTCAAATTATGTTACGCTAACTGATGTTGACGGCAATTTTATAATTGAAACTAAAAAACCTTTTGAAAAAATTATTATTTCATACGTAGGATACAAAACCATTATAATACCTGTTAAACCAGAAGACAAATTTATATCAATTACCTTAAAACATTCTATTGAAAATTTAAATGAAGTAGTTGTTACAGCAAAAGAAAATCCTGCATTACAATTAATTAGAAATGCCATTTTAAACAAACCCAAAAACAATATTGAAAGCACTTTAAATTCGTTTAAATTCACTGCTTACAATAAATTATTGGTTACTGCTAACCCCGATTCAATTTCGGGTAAAATTGATTCTGTTTTTATTGTGAAAAACAACGAAAGGAAATTCCATAAATTAGACTCAACCAATTACAATTTTAAAAAGGAAATTGTAAAACAACATTTATACATTTCTGAAAAAATTTCGGAATTCCAGTATCAAAAAGGTAAAAAGAGAAATGAAAAAGTCTTGGCATCGCGTATGGCAGGCTTAAAACAACCCGTATATGAGTTACTGGCTGTTACATTTCAAGACTTTTCATTTTATAATAATAATTATACGTTGGCCGGAACAAAGTACATCAACCCAATATCTAAAAACGCCATAAAACATTACAATTATAAAATTTTAGATACTGTTAGTAATGGTGTTTCAACATCTTATATGGTTTACTTTAAACCCAAGGTTAAAAAAGAATATTTAGGTATTGAAGGCGTTTTATATTTAGATACCAAATCATTTGCAATTACCAAAGCAATAGCCGAATTAAAAGGAATCGTACACGTAAAAGCTACTCAAAACTACAGGTATATTAAAAATTACAACAGCTGGTTTCCAATAGAAAGGGATATTGTTTTAAAAAAAGGAACTACCTCAGAAAATATGGTGCTATTTGGAGGTATGGTTAAATTTTATAAAGGCAATACCACAGATACCATACAGTCTACTGCCAAAAATAAACCTGATGACATAATTTACTTTATTTCTAAAGAGGTGAATTCCAACATCAAAATAAATTTACCTATTAACATTAAAAATGCGTCTTCAACCATAAACTTTGATACTAATGCCGCCAATAAACCTGAAACTTTTTGGAAAAAGTTTAGAACCGATTCACTATCAAAAAGAGGCGAAAATACTTATATTTATATTGATAGCATTGCCAAAAAGGAAGGAGTAGAAAAAAAAATTGATTTAGCGCGTAACATACTTAAGGGGTATTACCCAACAAAATACTTAAACTTAAATTTAGGAAAAATTATAAATCTTAATAATTACGAAGGATTAAGATTAGGGTTTGGCGGAACAACTAATAATAATTTTTCAAAATATTTTAAATTAGAATCGTATTTGGCTTATGGAACAAAAGATAAAGACTTTAAATATAGTATAGGCGGCTCATTTAAATTAAAAGCGCTTTCAAATACCTGGATTGGCGCCAATTACACAAATGATTTAAAAGAAGCTGCATCACTCGATTTTATTGCCGAAAATACTTCTTTTTCACCTGTAAATCCAAGAAATTTAAATATTGATAAATTTTACAACTACAAAACAGTTACCGCTTTTGTAAAACATGATATTCAACCAAATCTTGAAACCAAATTGCAAATAAGTACGGGCGATTATATGCCTGTTTTTGATTATTCGTTTATATCGCCCACAAACAACCTGTCGAAGTACAAATTAACTACTGCTACTATTGGGTTTCAATACAATCCGTTTAACGAATATATGAACTCACCAATTGGCAAGTTAACAATCAAAAACCAATATCCGCAATTTACACTTCAACTTTCAAAAAGTTTTGAAAATGTTTTTGATGGAAATTTTAACTTTTTACAAAGTAATGTAAGAATTTACCATAAAATTAAACGACTAAGAAAAGCAACTACCACAATATTAATTGAAGGAGGTATAGTTTTTGGAGAAGCACCTATTTCGCATTTATTTAATGCCACTCCAAACTATACTTTTAAAAACCCCTGGACCAAAAGAATAACTTTCGCCGGAAAAAATAGTTTTGAAACTATGAGATATAATGAATTTATTTCAGACCGATTTTCAGCAATTCACATAAAACATGAATTCAAACCATTTAAAATTGGAAATAGATTTAAACCCCAACTAACTCTGGCAACAAGAGCTGCTATTGGGGGTATTAAAAATCCCGAGTATCAAAACGGGTTAAATTTTAAAAGTTTAAATAAGGGGTATTTAGAAAGCGGAATGGAGTTTAACCGCCTTTTTAAAGGATTTGGATTGAGCTCTTTTTACCGATATGGCGCTTATCAAAACTCTTATTGGGCCGATAATTTAGCTGTAAAATTAACCTATAAATTTAGTTTGGGTTTTTAAAAATCAAGTGATTAAAAGCTCAACAATTTTGTTACCTTTGCAAAAATTTTTTTATGGACTTTTGGTCTTATGTTTCGCGCATTATTTTAAAAGGAAGATATTTCATACTTCTTCTTATTGCAGCAGCCACATACTTTTTGGCATCGCAAATGCAGCATATGCGTTTTTCATATACCGAGGCTAATTTATTACCTGAAAATCATGAAATAAACATTGAGTACGATAAATTTTTAAACCTGTTTGGTGAAGAGGGAAATTTAATAATATTAGCTACTCAAGATTCTTCAATTTTTACACCGGAAAAATTCAATGCATGGAACAATTTGTCGAAAAAACTTGATAGTTTCCCTCAAATTGATTTTACGGTAGCCATTGGTGATATTAAAAAACTAAAAAAAAATACAAAAGCAAAAAAGTTTGATGTAGAACCTTTATATACCAAGACTCCAGAAACCATTGAGGAGGTTCAAAAAATTAAAAACGAACTTTTTGAAAACTTACCCTTTTTTGACAATTTTTTATACAATAAAAAAACCGAAACTATAAGAACGGTAGTTTATTTAAATAAGGAAATTGTTAATACCCCCGTTAGAAAAGATTTTATTTTCAACATATTAAATCCTGAAATTGAGAATTTTGAAAACAACTATAATATAGATGTTAGGGTATCGGGTATGCCGTACATACGTACTATGAACGCTCAAAATATTATTGACGAAATTGGAATGTTTGTAGGGTTAGCTTTAGGTATAACCGCATTAATTTTCTTTTTCTTTTTCAGATCTGTTCGTGCAACTGCAATTACACTATTGGTGGTAAGTATTGGTGTAATTTGGGCATTTGGTTTTATTGGATTGTTTAGGTATGAAATTACCGTTTTAATGGCTTTAATTCCGCCTTTAATAATTGTAATTGGAGTTCCAAATGCCATTTTTTTAATTAATAAGTACCAGCAAGAAGTTAAAAAACATGGCAATCAGGCAAAATCATTACAACGTGTAATTTCAAAAATTGGAAATGCCACCTTAATGACCAATGTTACTACCGCATCGGGTTTTGCTACCTTTATATTTACCAAAAGTCAGTTGTTACGCGAATTTGGTATTATAGCATCCATCAATATCTTGGGTATATTTATTTTAGCATTGTTAATAATTCCTATTGTTTACAGTTTTATGGGCTTACCAAAGGAAAAACATTTAAAACATTTGGAACGTAAATGGATTGATGCCATTGTAAATTGGATGGAATCAATAGTTAGGAACCACCGATTTGCAGTTTATGCAGCTACCATTGTGCTAATTATTGTTAGTATGATTGGGGTATATATGATTAAAATTTCCGGTAGTTTAATTGAAGACATGCCAAAAGGGAAACAATTTTTTAAAGATATTGTGTTTTTTGAGGAAGAATTTGGTGGTATAATGCCTTTGGAAATAGTAATAGACACCAAAGTTAAAAATGGAGTCATGAAACTCTCCACACTTAAAAGGATGAATAAACTTGATGAAACCATTGATGAGATTCCGCAATTATCAAAATCAATTTCGGTTTTAAATCTGGTTAAATACTCTAAACAAGCATTTTACAGTGGAAGACCTAAATTTTATCAATTACCAACCAATCAAGAAAAAAACTGGATTTTATCGTATACTAAAAACTCCTCTTCTAACGCCAATTTACTTGATAATTTTGTAGATTCTACAGGCAGGTATGCCCGTATTACAACCTTTATGAAAGATATTGGTACCGATAAAATGGAGCTTATAGAAGAGCGGCTACAACAAAAAATTGATAAAGAATTTCCAGAAAAAAATTACAATGTATCCTTAACAGGTAAGGCACTTGTATTTTTAAAAGGCACCAACTTTTTAATTACCAATTTGGTAGTGTCGTTATCATTAGCAATACTATTAATTGCAGTATTTATGGCATTTATGTTTCGTTCATTCAGAATGATATTGATATCATTAATCCCAAATGTATTTCCACTGCTAATTACTGCCGGTTTAATGGGGTATTTAGGCGTTCCTATTAAACCGTCAACAATTTTGGTGTTTAGTATTGCCTTTGGAATATCGGTTGATGATACCATACACTTTTTAGCCAAATACCGACAGGAGTTAAAAACTAACCGCTGGCGCATTAAACAATCGGTATATGCAGCACTTAGAGAAACCGGCGTAAGCATGTTTTATACATCAATAGTACTTTTCTTTGGTTTTTTGGTTTTTACCGTTTCAAGTTTTGGGGGCACCATTGCACTTGGAGGCTTGGTTTCTATAACCCTGTTATTTGCTATGGTTTCTAACTTAATTTTATTGCCATCGTTATTGCTGTCTTTAGAAAAAAAGATTGCCAATAAAAAAGTATTTAAAGAACCCGTACTCGATATTTTAACCCCGGAAGATGATAACGATGATAAATAAAGCATCGGAAAAAATTCATTCAACATCAATAATATCTACTCATTATTAGGGCATCCATTGTCAATTAACAATTGAAAATGTATCTTTGCATCTCTTAAAATTTTGATTATGATAAGAAGTAATGTAGCTGAACTTTTAAATTCAGACAAATTTTTACAAGAAGTTACAGTAATGGGCTGGGTACGTACTTTTAGAGCTAATAGATTTATAGCTTTAAATGATGGTTCAACCATAAATAATATCCAATGTGTAGTTGATTTTGAAAACACTGATGAATTCACTTTAAAACGTATTACAACGGGTGCCGCGGTTAGCATTACAGGTACTTTAGTTGAAAGTAAAGGAAAAGGACAATCTGTTGAAATACAAGTTTCAACTATTGACATTTTAGGTGACTCCGACCCCGACAAGTATCCGATTCAACCAAAAAAACACAGTTTTGAGTTTTTAAGAGAACAAGCGCATTTACGCATTAGAACTAATACTTTTAGTGCTGTAATGCGAGTGCGTTCGGCACTTTCGTTTGCAATTCACAGCTATTTTACAAAAAATGGATTTTACAATTTCCACGCACCAATAATTACGGGTTCTGATGCCGAAGGTGCAGGTGAAATGTTTAGAGTTACTTCATTAGATATGGAAAATCTTCCAAAAAATGAAACAGGTAAAATTGATTATTCAAAAGATTTTTTTGCTAAAGAAACCAACTTAACTGTATCAGGGCAATTAGAAGCTGAAACCTATGCTATGGCCTTAGGAAAAGTTTATACTTTTGGCCCTACATTTAGAGCTGAAAATTCAAATACCACCAGACATTTAGCCGAATTTTGGATGATTGAACCAGAGGTTGCTTTTTACAACTTGGATGATAATATGGATTTGGCAGAAGATTTTATAAAATGGATAATCTCTTATGTATTAGAAAATTGCAAAGATGATTTGACTTTTCTAAATAACAGATACAATCAGGAAGAAAAGTCAAAACCTGCAAATCAACGAAGCGAAATGACTTTATTAGAGAAATTGCAATTTGTAGTTGACAATAACTTTAAACGTGTAAGTTATACAGAAGCTATTGACATTTTAAGAAATAGCAAGCCCAATAAAAAGAAAAAATTTCAATACCCTATAAATGAATGGGGAGCAGATTTACAAAGTGAGCACGAACGTTATTTGGTTGAAAAACATTTTAAATGCCCTGTAATTTTGTTTGATTACCCGGCTAATATTAAAGCATTTTATATGCGTTTGAATGAAGATGGTAAAACTGTTAGAGCAATGGATGTATTATTTCCCGGCATTGGTGAAATTGTTGGGGGAAGCCAACGTGAGGAACGCTTAGATGTGCTTCAACAAAAAATTAAAGATTTGGAAATTGACGAAAAAGAATTATGGTGGTACCTCGATACTAGGAAGTTTGGTACTGCCATTCACAGTGGTTTTGGATTGGGCTTTGAGCGTTTAGTGCAATTTACAACAGGAATGGGCAATATTAGAGATGTTATACCCTACCCGCGCACCCCACAAAATGCTGAATTTTAATATTGATAAATTAAAAAAACGCAGTAGTAATATACTGCGTTTTTTTGTATTTTTAACTGATGCATTTAGTTTAAAATATGCTAAAACAAAGTTTACAACAAAAATTATTACAAAAATTATCTCCTCAGCAAATTCAGTTGATGAAGTTGATTCAGCTGCCTACACAAGCATTTGAACAACGTTTAAAACAAGAATTGGAAGAAAATCCGGCTCTAGAAAGCGGTAAAGAGTCTAACGATGAGTTTTCTAATGCACAACATGAGGATGACTATGACAACGACGGCAGTGAAAACATAAATACTGAAGATATTAATATTGACGAGTATTTAAGCGATGATGAAATTCCGAGTTACAAAACCCAAACAAGTAACTATTCAGTTAATGATGATGAAAAACAAGTTCCTTATGCAGCCGGTATTTCATTTACGCAACACTTAAAAAGTCAAATTCATACATACCGTCTTAACGATGAAGAGGAAATAATTGCTGATTTTTTAGTTGGAAGTATTGATGATAGCGGGTATTTAAGGAGGGACTTAGTGGATGTTATTGACGATTTGGCATTTACACAAAACGTTTTTACCAATTTAAATGAAGTAAACCGAATACTTAGTATTGTACAACAATTAGATCCTGCAGGAGTTGGCGCACGAAACTTAAAGGAATGTTTGTTAATTCAACTACTTCGTAAAAAAGAAACTGCAAGCATTAAATTGGCTATAACAATTCTTAAAAACTCTTTTGATTCCTTCGTAAAAAAACATTACAAAAAACTACTTCAAAAGTATCATATTACAGAAGATACGCTAAAGGAAGCCGTTAAGGAAATTGAAAAACTAAATCCTAAACCGGGTGGTTCATTTATTGGCTCTAATAAAATTGCTGAGCAAATTGTACCAGATTTTACTATAAGAATAGTTGAAGGTGAACTAGAGTTAACATTAAATTCCAGAAATGCACCTGAACTACACATTTCGAAAGAATACAATGATTTACTGAAAGGATATAAAGAATCCAAACAAAAATCAAAATCGCAAAAAGATGCTGTTCTGTTTATAAAACAAAAATTAGACGGTGCTAAATGGTTTATTGATGCCGTAAAACAACGGCAACACACCTTATTTTTAAATATGAATGCCATTATGAATTACCAAAAAACGTATTTTTTAACAGGTGATGAACGTAAATTGAAACCAATGATTTTAAAAGATATTGCCGATAAAATTCAAATGGACGTATCAACAGTATCAAGAGTTGCTAACAGTAAATATGTGTCAACCCCATATGGCACAAAATTAATTAAGGAATTCTTCTCAGAATCTATGAAAAATATTGAAGGAGAGGACATTTCAACTAAAGAGATAAAAACTATTTTAGCAACGGTTATAAAGAACGAAAATAAAAAGAAACCGCTTACCGACGATAAATTATCAGTTATATTAAAAGAAAAAGGCTACCCAATTGCAAGAAGGACTGTTGCTAAATACAGAGAGCAGCTTGACATTCCTGTTGCCAGATTACGAAAAAAAATTTAAGCTTTTTATATATAAATTCCCTATGAAATTTTCCAAAATAATCTCCTATATTTTTCATCCCATAAACTTTCCTATAATTGGGTCGATTTTATTTTTTTTATTGCAACCAACATTTATTTTTAGACCGTTGGAACATACAATTTTAGCAGTAATATTTATTGGGTCTTATGTGTTTCCATTAGTTCTTTTGGTTATGTTAAAACGCTTTGGCTTAATTCACAGTTACCATATGGTAACTATTGAAGAAAGAAAATTTCCAACCCTACTTTTTATATCTCTATGTTATATCATAGGGAACTGGTTGTTTAAGACAAATGTAGTAGATATTTTAGGTGTATTTTATTTTGGTTACGGGCTGTGTTTATTTTTTTCTTACCTGTTATTGTATTTTAAAATAAAGATGAGTTTACATACAGCTGCAGTAGGCGGAATCATTTCCTTTTTTATTTACTTCAGCCTACATTATAAAATTAATATGTTAGCCGTACTTATCATATTTTTTGCTTTAAGTGGTGTTATTGCATCGGCTAGGCTAAGGCTTAAAGCCCATCAAATTAGTGAAGTTGCCATAGGGTTTTTATTAGGAACGGTATCCCAGTTTGCAGTTTATTTAATTTATAACATGTAAAATTTCAGTCCTAAACCTATATCTTTCATATCTAAATCTTCACCGTTTAATTGTCCCGATTTAAATAATGAGTTCAAACCATAATACAAATGTAAATTCCATGTACCATAACCGGTTGCAAGCATTACACCGTATTGTAATTTATTAATGTCCGGAATATTTTTAACCGTTACACTTCCCAAACTATCGCGATAAACTGCTTTGGATAAAAACAAATATGACAATTTTAAGCCTCCGTAAATACGCCAAAATTTGTATCGTGTAGGATTTGAATTACGCCACCTAAATTCAATAGGCAACTCAACGGATTGTAACACCAATTTATTACTATTGTAATCTGTAGCAATATCATATATTATAGTTTGACCGGACATGGATATTTTTAAATTTTGAATTAGCGCTCTATAACCATAACCAAATCCAATTCCCATTCCAAAATTGCGGTCTTTGTTAAATGGAATATCTTTTATAAAACCACTTGAGAAGCCACCGGAAAATCCGTTTTGAGAAATACCATCCGGCTTATTGCCCATTAAATTGTATGTAAGTGACAAATACAGTTGATCTTCTAAATATTTTACATCTGGTGTATTGACCATAGTTTGTGCATGTAACTGATTAAGTAGCCCTACAAAAACAATAAAAATTAGATATTTTTTCATTATAACAAATATATTAAAATAGAAAAAAGGCAACCAAATTAAAATTTAATTGCCTTTTAAATTATTTTAAAATATAAAATACTAGTAATTAGTTCTAATATTATTCCCTTTTGTGGTAGAAAAACTAACTTTAAGTGCGTTTATATCTCTTAATTGCTCTTTAATATCTAAAATGGTACCAACATTAGCTTCTTTATCGGCTTTAATAGAAGTAGTCATAAATTTAACCTCTTCTTCCTTTCTAAGGGCTCTTTCAGAAAAAATAAAACTTGGAACGTCTTTAACATCTATAATTTTGTCGTTCACTTGAATTTTATCTCCTGCAATACGGGTATCTTTAGATTTTCCTACATAAATAGTACTTACCAAACTTTTATGTTCTAACTTTTTTACTTCACTTGCAACTGGCAATACCGGTTTTTTAATTAACAAATCGGTTTCACGCATGGTTGTAGATACCATAAAAAAGAACAATAACATAAATACAATATCAGGTAAAGATGCCGTAGAAATAGCTGGCAATCCTTTTTTCTTCTTTTTAAACTTACTCATATCTGATATTATTTAATTGGTTCAGGTTCGGAAATAATTTGAGGATATTTATCTTTCAAATTATCAATTTTAGCTTTTAAACTCTCTGTTGGATTATCTTTATAATCTTTTAACAAGTCTTTATAAGATCTTCCATATAGTTTTACAGACAATTTACTTCTTAATTCGTTATATGCTGCTTCAATTTCATTTTGAATAGACACATACATACCATAAGTCGTTCCTCTATCACTTTGCAGCGATACAATTGCCTTTGAAGGGTGATCTGAAGATGCAGGGTCTTTTGCCCCATTACAATAATCACAAGGTTCTCCCGGATTTCCATCTTTAGGTGCACCAATTCCACCACCATTATCTATAAAATCCATTGCTAAACGTTTGATATCTGTAACCTGTACATATTCATTTTCTACTAATAGTTGATTATTACGGTTTACTACAATATCTAAAACGTTTTTCTCTTTAATGGTTACTTCTGGCGGATTTTCAGTTTTTTCGGGTAATTTACGAGATATACCCGAGTCAACATCCATAGTGGTAGTTACTAAGAAAAATATTAAAAGCAAGAACGCAATGTCTGCCATTGAACCAGCATTAATCTCTGAATTTTCTCTTCTTGCCATTTTTATATTATTTTACAAGTGATCTAACAAAATCAACAACAAAAAATACCAACCCTATAGTTCCTAAAATAAAACTATAGTTAATTAGTGTACTTACCCATTTTGAAACGCTACCGGCTTCTCCATCTTCCAATACCTTTCCAACTGAATCTGTAACAGCTTCGCCTGAGGCAGCAGAATAGGCAGCTATTAACAATACGCCCAAAATACCAACAGCAATTAATGATCTTTTTAAAACTTGTGGATTTTTAATTAAATTTCCTATTGAGAATACTACAGCAATAAGCGCAGTACCTATCAACACTATTCGTGCAAAGGACACAAACGGAGATACTATACTTGCTTGTATAGCAGCATCATTCTCAATAGCTTCATCGCCTGCCATCACAATTCTGATGAAGAAAACAAAACCGATGAGACCAATAAGCCCTGCAACCAGTGTTAATATTCTTGATAAATTCTTATTCATAATTGTTCTTATTTTTTGTGTTTAACCAAAAGGTCAACAAGTGAAATTGAAGCATCTTCCATATTGTTTACAATACTATCTACTTTTGAAATAATATAGTTGTAAAATATTTGAAGAATAATGGCCACAATTAAACCAAATACTGTAGTAAGTAATGCCACTTTAATACCACCTGCAACAACTGTTGGAGAAATATCCCCGGCTGCCTGAATAGAGTCAAACGCACTAATCATACCAATTACAGTTCCCATGAAACCTAACATTGGAGCCAAAGCAATAAATAAAGATAACCAAGAAATATTTTTTTCTAAAAGTCCCATTTGAACACCACCATAACCAACAACGGCTTTTTCAGCAGCATCAACACCTTCGTCAATTCTATCTAAACCTTGATAAAATATAGAAGCAACAGGCCCCTTGGTGTTTCTACAAACTTCTTTTGCAGCTTCTACACCTCCAGATGCCAATGCATCATCTACTTTATTTACTAATTTTTTAGTATTGGTAGTAGCCATATTTAAATAAATAATTCTTTCAATAGCAATAGCCAAACCTAAAATTAAAGCTACTAATACAATACCCATAAAGAAAGGGCCACCTTCAATAAAACGTTGTTTTAATTCTTGGTGAAATGTTTTAGCTTCTGCTGCATCATCAGCAACTTGTTCAGTTTGTGCTGCATCTTGTGCAATGGCCTTAGGCGCTGCTCCAAATAACAATAATCCTGTAATTGCAAGGATAGTAAATACTCTTTTCATCGTGTAATAGTTAATTTATTAATTTTTTTACGGGTTAAATATATAATATTTTTTAAAATACAAACAAGTCCTGCAAAGCGAAATCAACTCCTTAATTTCACCTTTGCGTAACTACATCTTTTGCGAATGGCAAGTAACAAAAAAATGTTGAGTTCTGAAAATTTTACCTGTACTTTCAATTATTTTTTTAGAAACTCTTAAATTATTTAAATATCAATAAAATTAGTCGATATTTCTCTCAATAATTTATAATTATTCAGAAAAAACACAATATTTTTTACAGAAACCTTATACGTCTTTAGTAATCTCACCTCTTAACGAAGTTTCAAATAGTGTTTTAAACTCTTTTTTAGGTATATTTTCTCCTAATAAGTACATTAATTTTGCCAAGGCAGATTCTGTTGTGATGTCATAACCACTAATAACCCCAATTTTATTTAATGCTACACTGGTTTCATAATGTCCCATAATTACATGCCCTCCTGAACATTGAGTTACATTAACTACATGTATGTTAGACTCAATTGCTTTTCTTATACAATTCACAAACCATTTTTCGGTGGGAGCGTTTCCAGAACCAAATGTTTCTAGAATCACTCCTTTTAATTTCGGTATAGTTAAAATACTTGACACAACTTCTTCATTAATTCCCGGAAATATTTTTAAAATAACAATGTTCGTGTCTAGCTTTTTTCTAACAATTAATGAGTTTCGGTTTATCGGTTTTAAAATCAACTGTGAGTTTATTTTTAAATGCACCCCACTCTCCCCCAAAGGTGGAAAATTGGGTGATGCAAAGGCTTCGAAGTGTTCGGCATTTATTTTTGTGGTTCTGTTGGCGCGGTACAATTTGTACTCAAAATAAAGGCAAACTTCAGATAGAATAGGAAATCCATTTTTATGAGATGCTGCAATTTCTATAGAGGTAATTAAATTTTCCTTGGCATCGGTTCTTAAATCTCCAATTGGCAACTGTGAGCCAGTGAAAATTACCGGTTTTGATAAATTTTCAAACATAAAACTCAAAGCCGAAGCTGTATAAGACATGGTGTCAGAGCCATGCAATACCACAAAACCATCAAATTTATTGTAGTTTTTTTCAATAATTTCAGTAATAACTACCCAATTTTCCGGATTCATATCAGAGGAATCAACCGGTTCACTCAATGAAACACTATCTATCGTACAATTTAAATGATTGATTTCAGGAATATGTTTTAACAATTTGTCAAAGTTAAAGGTGCGTAACGCACCTGTTTTAAAGTCTTTTACCATCCCTATGGTTCCGCCTGTATAAATCAGCAGTATATGAGGTATTTTTGCCATTTTGTCTGTTTACTGGTTTTGGAATAATTTATGATGTAAATTTACCAAATAAAAACTTAGTAACTAAAAAAGAAATTTATGGGATTTTATGTTTTAATTGGAATTATTTCATTAATAAGCTGGCTAGTTGGTCAGCAATTAAAAAATAAGTTTAAACATTATTCAAAAGTTCATTTACAAAATGGCATGAGTGGTAGAGAAATTGCAGAAAAGATGTTGCATGACCATGGCATTTATGATGTAAAAATAATTTCTACCTCAGGAAGGTTAACAGATCATTACAACCCAATAAATAAAACTGTGAATTTAAGCGAAGCCGTTTATAGTGAACGTAATGCTGCTGCTGCTGCAGTTGCAGCGCATGAAGTTGGCCATGCGGTACAGCACGCAACGGCTTATGAGTGGCTGAATTTAAGATCGAAATTGGTTCCCGCCGTTGGCATATCATCAAAATTTTCACAATGGCTTGTTATTGGAGGCATTATTTTAGAAGCCACATCGGCAAGTGGAATAGGTTTTTTAATTGCTGTTGTTGGTTTGGGAATGATGGCTTTGGCAACCTTATTTAGTTTCATAACCCTACCTGTTGAATACGATGCAAGTAACAGGGCGTTGGCTTGGCTAAAAGCTAACAATATGCTAACCAATACAGAACAAGACGGCGCAAAAGACGCTTTAAAATGGGCAGCCCGAACCTACTTAGTTGCTGCACTGGCTTCTTTGGCAATGCTTCTATACTGGGGATTGAGAATATTAAGCTCAAGAGATTAAATAAAAAAAGCCGGTAATTCCGGCTTTTTTTATTACAATTTTATTTGTCGGTCAATTTGCTGATCTAATGAAATAAAAGTTTCGGTACGTGCAACTCCCTTAATTGATTGTATTTCCTGGTTCAGCAGTTTCATTAAATGTTCATTGTCTTTACAAAGAATTTTAATAAAAATTGCATAATTACCTGTAGTGTAATGACTTTCAATAACTTCAGGAATTTCTTTTAGACGCTTAATGGCCGCCGAATATTTACTTGCAGCATCCAAAAATATACCTACAAAAGCCAATGTTTTATAACCTAATATTTTTGGATTTATAATAAATTTAGAACCGGCTAATAAACCTGAAGCCTCTAATTTGCGCAACCTTTGATGAATGGCGGCACCGGAAATGCCAATTTCACGAGCAATACTTAAAATTGGGGTACGCGCATCTTTCATTAAATGTTTAAGAATGATTTTGTCAATACCATCAATATGAAAATCCTTTTCTTTCATCACCTTGATTTTTAAGTAAATTTAAAAAAAATAACGGACATGAAATTTCGTGTCCGTTATTTTTAATATGGTTTTAACCTTAAAAATTAGTCTTCATCAGGTTGCATTTCAAAATCTTCCATAAATTTGGTTGTATAATTTCCTGCCAAATAATCTGGATGTTCCATCAATTGCCTGTGAAAAGGAATTGTAGTTTTAATACCTTCAATAACAAATTCATCTAACGCTCTTTTCATTTTATTAATTGCTTCTTCCCGAGTTTGAGCAGTTGTAATTAATTTCGCAATCATAGAATCGTAATTTGGCGGAATGGTATAACCTGCGTAAACATGTGTATCTACTCTAACGCCATGACCACCTGGAATATGCAAATTTGTTATTTTTCCAGGAGATGGTCTAAAATCGTTATACGGATCTTCAGCATTTATTCTACATTCTATTGAATGTAATTTAGGTACATAGTTTTTTCCTGAAATTGGAACACCCGCTGCAACTTTTATTTGCTCATTAATAAGATCATAATCTATAACTTGCTCGGTAATTGGGTGTTCTACCTGGATACGCGTATTCATTTCCATAAAGTAGAAATTCTTATGTTTATCTACCAAAAACTCAACGGTTCCCGCACCTTCATAGGCAATAAATTCAGCAGCTCTCACGGCTGCTTCTCCCATTTTTTTTCTTAATTGCGATGTCATAAATGGTGAAGGAGCCTCTTCTGTTAATTTTTGATGACGACGTTGAATGGAACAATCTCTTTCCGATAAATGACATGCCTTTCCTAAAGAATCTCCAATAACTTGAATTTCAATATGTCTTGGTTCTTCAATAAGTTTTTCCATATACATTCCGTCATTGCCAAAGGCTGCCAATGATTCCTGTCTGGCAGAATCCCAGGCATCTTTTAGGTTTTCCTTTTTCCAAACGGCACGCATTCCCTTACCACCACCACCTGCAGTGGCCTTTAACATTACAGGGTATTTCATTTCATCTGCAAGCTGTTCAGCTTCTTCATAAGAATTTAACAAACCATCACTACCCGGAATAGTTGGAACTCCGGCTGCTTTCATGGTTGCTCTGGCAGAAGCCTTATCTCCCATTTTACTTATCATTTCATCAGAAGCACCAATAAATTTAATTCCGTGCTCTTCACAAAGTTTTGAAAATTTTGCGTTTTCTGCTAAAAATCCATAACCGGGATGAATGGCATCGGCATTTGTGATTTCTGCAGCTGCCAATATGGATTGCATTTTTAAATAAGATTCAGAACTTGGTGGTGGACCTATACAAACAGCTTCATCGGCAAATCTTACGTGCAAACTCTCTTCATCTGCTGTTGAATAAACGGCAACCGTTTTTATTCCCATCTCCCTACAAGTTCTAATAACTCTTAAAGCTATTTCACCTCTATTGGCTACTAATATTTTTTTAAACATAACGTGGTGTTATATCAAAACACAAATAAAACAAATCTCACTAGAGACTTGAATTGTATTTTGGGTTAAACATTAAGATGGTTCAACTAAAAATAAAGGCTGACCAAATTCAACCGGGGTACCATCTTCAACCAATACTTTTACAATTTTTCCTGATACTTCCGATTCAATTTCGTTAAAAAGTTTCATGGCTTCTACAATACAAACAATGGAGTCAGGACTTACCGTATCTCCAACTTCTACAAATACAGGTTTATCCGGAGAAGGTTTTCTGTAGAAAGTTCCAATAATTGGTGATTTAATTTCTACATATTTAGATGTATCTTCTTTTTCTTCTTTTTTACTTTCTGAAGTTTCAACCGGGGCTGAAACCGCAGCTTGTGGTGTAACTGGAACTTGAGGTACTCCAATTGGTGCTTGTTGAACAATGGTAGTTTCAGTTTTACCTGCACCTGTTTTAATGGTGATTTTAACATCTTCCATTTCTAACTTAACCTCATTTGCACCAGACTTGGCAACAAATTTAATAAGGTTTTGAATATCTTTTAAATCCATATTCACTTAGTTTTAGTTGTTAATTTATTAAGAATTATATGCCCATTTAACGTAAATAGATCCCCATGTGAAACCTCCACCAAATGCAGCAAAAATTATGTTATCGCCTTTTTTTAATTGTTTTTCATAATCAGCCAAAAGTAATGGTAATGTTGCAGAAGTTGTATTGCCATATTTCTGAATATTCATCATAACTTTTGAACTGTCAAGATTAATTCTTTTAGCCGTAGCTTCAATAATACGTTTATTTGCCTGATGTGCGCATAACCATGAAATATCATCATTTGTTAAATTATTTCTTTCGAGCATTTTTACTGCTACATCGGCCATATTAAAAACTGCGTTTTTAAAAACCGTTTTACCATCTTGAAAAACAAAATTTTCTCTTTTATCAATAGCTTCTTTTGTAACCGGGTACATAGAACCACTTGCTTTTACTTGTAAAAATTCTCTTCCTGCACCATCGCTTCTCAAATACTCGTCTTGAAGACCTAAACCATCTTTATTTGGTTCAAATAAAACAGCTCCTGCGCCATCACCAAAAATAATACATGTAGCCCTATCTGTATAATCAATCATAGAAGAGCATTTATCTGCCCCTATAAGCAATACTTTTTTATACTTTCCTGATTCTATATAACGGGCAGCAACAGACATTCCGTATAAGAAACTGGAACAAGCTGCTTCCAAATCGAAAGCAAAAGCATTGGTAGCTCCAATTTGAGAAGCCGTGTATGCAGCAGTAGCTGCAGCCTGCATATCGGGTGTAGCAGTTGCCACTAATACCAATTCAATTTCTTTAGGGTCTAATTTTTTCTTATCAATAAGTTGTTGGGCGGCTTTTATTGCCATATAGGAAGTACCTTTACCCTCACCTTTTAATATTCTTCGTTCTTTTATTCCGGTTCTTGTGGTAATCCATTCATCGTTGGTATCAACCATTTTCTCTAACATTGCGTTTGTTAAAACGTCTTCCGGAACATATTTCCCAACTGCTGTAATTGCTGCTGTTATTTTTGTCATAATTAGATTTCTTTCACTCAAAAAAGAGGTTCAAAGTAATGAAAATTATTTTATACTTTTTACGAAAATTATCATTTTTTAAAAGAATTATTTTCAAAAAATAAAAAAAAACCCTCAAATTGAGAGTTTTTATTTTTTTGATAAAGTAATTACTAAGCTTGTGTTTCTTCTGAATCAATCACAATTTGACCTCTGTAATACAATTTTCCTTCATGCCAGTGAGCTCTATGGTATAAATGAGCTTCTCCGGTAGTAGGGTCAACAGCTACTTGAGGTGTTACTGCTTTGTAATGAGTTCTTCTTTTATCTCTTCTGGTTTTTGATATTTTTCTCTTAGGATGTGCCATTGCTCTTAATTTTATCTATTTAGTATGTCTTTTAATTTATTCCATCTAGGATCAACTTCAGATCCTGTTTCAGTATCGTTATTATTTATTTCAAATTCTTTCAATTTTTCTATGATATCCGACTTCAATGAGCCATCGCTTAAACCGGGGTGAACCCTTTTTGCCGGAATAGCTAAAACTATAGCCTCGTAAATATATTGTGCAACATTTAACTTGTGCTCTGCATGTGGAATGATGAGTATTTCTTCATTTTCATCATTAAACGCATCTCCAAATTTCACAACCAATTTTAAATTGGTTTCAATAGATTGTTGAAACAATTCATTAGTAACATCACAGGCAAGTTCTACCCAACCTTTGCACTCAAAATCCAATTCAAATAGTGTTGTTTTCTTTAAAAAAGAAACATTAACCACTACATTCGAGCTGTTAATTTCGTCATATTCATAAAAATCAAAGAACGCCTTATCAATTACATATTCAAATTGATGAATACCTTCTTTTAACCCAATAAATGAAATATCAAACTGTTTTAAATCTTTCATTTAGAACTTCAATTTGAGCGTGCAAAGATATAAAATTATCTATAATTTTTGAAAAATTATTATTTTTCTTTTTGCATTTGTTTTTTTAATACGTTTTCAGTCAAACCTTTATACTCGTTTCTTGTTTTAAAAATTTGTATTGCACTAAAAACGGCCTCTTTAAATGAGTTTATATTGGCTTTGTTTTTACCAACAAGCTCGTAGGCCGTACCGTGATCTGGAGAAGTTCTTATTTTTGATAATCCTGCGGTATAATTTACTCCTTCTCCAAAAGACAACGTTTTAAATGGCGCTAACCCCTGATCATGATACATAGCCAAAACTGCATCGAAATTGTTGTAGTTCTCGGAACCAAAAAAACTATCAGCAGCATAAGGACCATAAACCAATTTTCCTTCTTCTTGAATTTCGGCTATTGTTGGAGCAATTAAGCCAGCATCTTCACTTCCAATCACTCCGTTATCTCCGCAATGCGGGTTTAGCGCTAAAATGGCAATTTTAGGCTTAGAAATGCCAAAATCCTGCACTAGTGACTTATACAAAATAGTTGTTTTATCCTTAATTAATTCAGCTGTAATTGTTTCGGGAACTTTTGATATTGGAATATGACCGGTTATTAAACCAATTTTTAAACTTGGGGTCATTAAAATCATTAAACTTTTACCATCTATTTTAGACTCCAAATATTCAGTATGACCCGGAAAGGTAAAGTCATCGGATTGTATATTTTCTTTATTGATTGGCGCGGTAACTAAAACATCAACATGACATTCATTTAATGCTTCGGTGGCAGCTTCTAACGATTTAAATGCGTATGCTCCGGACGTAGTTGTAGGTTTCCCTAATTTAATTTCAACCTCTTCATGCCATAAATTCACAATATTTAATTTTCCGTTTAAGGCTTTTGAAGGGTGCTTTATACCATTATAAGGTATATTAATATTCATTTTTTTCTTGTACGCTGTAATTAGTTTTGTTGATCCAAAAATAACTGGTGTACAAAATTCGAGCATGCGTTTATCTACAAATGTTTTTAAAATAATTTCTATACCTATTCCATTAACATCTCCTATAGAAATTCCTACTTTTATTTTTTCAGATTTATTCATAAATCGTTTTAATTATATGTAATTTTGAAATTCAAAAGTAATCAATAAAATTTACAAAAATATGTTTACAGGAATAATTGAAAGTTTAGGAACCGTTAAAGATATTAAAGCAGAAGGAGAAAATATCCATATAAGTATTGAAAGTGATTTTACCCATGAGCTAAAGGTTGACCAAAGTGTAGCACATGATGGGGTTTGTTTAACTATTGTTAATATTGACGGCAATATATACACTGTTACAGCCATTAAAGAAACGCTGGAGAAATCAAACCTTAAACATTTAAAAATTGGGGGCAAAGTAAATTTAGAGCGCGCCATGATTTTAGGAGCCCGTTTGGATGGCCATATTGTTCAAGGGCATGTGGATCAAACTGCAGTTTGTACAAATGTTATAGAAGAAGATGGTAGTTGGATGTTTACCTTTGAATACAACAGCAATTATAATAATGTAACTATTGAAAAAGGTTCAATTACAATTAACGGCACAAGTTTAACAGTTGTAAATTCAGAGAAAAACAGTTTTTCTGTTGCTATAATACCATATACTTACGAGTTCACTAATTTTCACACTTTTAAAAAAGGAACCATTGTAAATTTAGAATTTGATGTTATAGGCAAATATGTAGCCCGTTTACTGGAAACTAATTAACCTTTTTTCCTTAAAACATACACGCCTAAAAAAACTCCTGAAATTAAAAGATATACCAAGCCACTATCAATTGGTAATCCCGGTGGTGGTGGTGGGCCCGGGACAGGGGGGTCTTTAGCTAATAGTGCTGTTTGGGTGAACAACATTAATAAAGACATTAACAAATACATGTTAATTCTTTTCATCTTGGGGTTGGGGTTAGTTTATTTTTTAGTAATCAATTATAAAAATTGCTTAAACGCAAATATATAGATTTTTTTATATAAAGCAAAAACTTTCATTGAAATACTCAATTTTACAAAAAACAAAAGCCTTGTAAATTACAAAGCTTTCGTAGAGTTTTGAGTTTAAAAAAATATGATTTACTAATTAGATTATCTCGTATATGGTATTCTTCTTGACACTTTTCGCATAAGGATATTAATCAAATCTTGTGCATCTTTTCCAAGAGAACCCTTAACTTTTTTGTTATAATTTACAACTAACTCATCATCTGTTGTACTCATAAAATCCATATTCATTGTTGCGGTACTTGTTGCGAACATACCCCCAGTAATCAAAAGTAAACCTATACCAGCAGCGTTTGACATAGGTTTTGATGTTTCAAAAGACCCCATAATAACTGTCTCAACACCTAAAATTTTACCAAGTTCACTTGGCAAATACTCATCATACGAATGAATATCAATACCATTTTTTTTCAACAACGCATTCGTCCTAGTTGGATTTTGAACATTAACCAATAATGTCCCCCTCTTCTTTCTAGTTAAAAACCAAGTATACATTCCTTTTTGAATATCCAGTGCTTCATTTTTGTTCATTTCTTCAATTTGCTCTGTGGAAAATTCTTTTAATTCTTTTGGCCTTAATTTGACTTGAACTTTTAATGGTAAAATAGCAATAGTATTGGTATTCAACACATATTCATTTGCATTTGGATGTACATAAAGCTTTGTTTAAGAAAAAGCAATAACTGTAAAAAATAATGTTAAAATTATAACAATTTTTTTCATTTTAAATTTATTTTTATTCATTCTACTCTTATGGATTTTCGAATTCTCCCCGTTTAAAAAATGGTTTCTGGACTCCATTTTTAAAATTTATTAAATGTAATTATCAATTTTTGTAAAACTATATGAAAATAAAAACAGCAATTTTTGTTTATAGATTTTAACTCAAAAGTAATCATTTCTTATACAATTCACTATATAAAATTTGATTTTTTTCTAAATTTTAAAACCAAAGAATACAAGAATTTAAAATTCAGTAAATTAAATATTAAAAAAATTGAAATTATCAATTTTGTAAGATTTTGGGGGTTCTTTTTAAAAATTCATTAACCAGAGATACAATCATTAATCATCAAATATAAAAATAAATAAAGCCTTGCAATATTGCAAGGCTTTATTTATTTTTAAAGTGGTCCCACAAGGGCTCGAACCTTGGACCCCCTGATTATGAGTCAGGTGCTCTAACCAGCTGAGCTATGGGACCTTTAAACTGGTTGCAATATTACTACTATTTTACATTTTGCACAATAGTTTACCGGTATTTTTAAAAAATATTTTTTAGCCTTTTATCATGTTCAAAGCCTGTATTTTAACTTTCCGAAAATCGGTAATAGCGCTGTCTTATTTCGTTAATACTACTTAAACTGCTCTTTTAGCCAAACTTTTTGGTACTCTCTTTTTAAAATTAAATAGGTTATGTTTTTAGCGGCAACATTCAGATTATCGGTTTTCACTTGTTGAAGCAGCTTTTCATTTACATCTACCCTATATATAAAATTTAAATATTCGTCATAGTTGTTAGTTAACAGGGTTACAACTAAGCTTTGCAATTCTTCAAACAATTTTTTTGGTGAAATGTTTTCATCAAATGTGATAGATAAATTTGCAAGCTGTACATCTTTATTAAGTTGACACACTAATAATGCATATAATTTATTGGTTTCAACTTTTTTTATAAATTCCGAATATTTAGTTGGAAGTTTCACTACACCGAGCGATTCATTAAACTAATGCCAAAATTTTTAAGAGTTGTCTTTTTCTCATCCGGTAAATTTAAATCATTTACATATTCAAAAGCCTTCTCCGTAAAAAATTTAATTTTATTTAAGGTGTATTGCTCTATATTGTTATTCTTAAAAATATTAGTTACCTCTTCAATTTTTTGAGCAGATTTTTTCTTTGAACAATACAAGTTTAAAAGGCGTGATTTTTCATCATCTCCAGCTACCTCTAAAGTTTTTAAAAACAAAAATGTTTTTTTATTTTCAGTAATATCCCCACCTATTTGCTTACCAAAATCCTTTGAATTTCCAAAGGTATCCAAATAATCGTCTTGCAATTGAAATGCAATTCCCAGGTTTAAACCAAAATTATAAATAGCTTCCAACTCATTGCTGTTGACTTTAGCAATAATGGCACCCATTTTCATAGCGGAAGCAAGCAAAACAGATGTTTTTAAAGTAATCATTTTCAAATATTCCGAAATAGAAACGTTATTTCTATTTTCAAATTCAATGTCCCACTGTTGTCCTTCACATACCTCCATAGCTGTTTTATTAAATAACAACATTAACTTTTTATACAGTTCGGGTTCAAAACTTTCAAAGCATTGATATGCCAAAATTAACATTGCATCACCCGATAAAATTCCCGTGTTTACATCCCATTTTTCATGAACGGTTTCCTTCCCTCTTCTAATTAAAGCGTTATCCATAATATCATCATGGGCTAAGGTGAAATTATGAAAAACCTCAATTGCCAAGGCTGCATCAAAGGCTTTGTTGTAATTTGTACCGTACAAATCACAAATCATAAGTGTTAAAATAGGTCGAAGTCTTTTCCCCCCTATTTCTAATATATATTTAATAGGTTGATACAAACCTAAAGGCTCTTTCACTAAAATTTTACTGTTTAAATAGTTTAAAAAATCTTTTTTATAGGTTTCTACGTTGTTCATTAAAATAAATTTTAGGTAAATGTACTGCATCTATTGAAAACTAAAACACAACTCCAATAATTTTTAATGTTATTAAAATGTTAAAACTTAGGAAACTTTTTTTGTTTCTAAAGTTTCCTTCTGTATATTTGCACCAAATTAAAGCTTAATACTATTCTGCATGAAAGAAACTATATTAACAAAAGCAGGGGAAACATTTTTAAAATACGGTTTTAAAAGTGTTACAATGGACGATATTGCCGATAAACTAGCCATTTCGAAAAAAACCATTTACAAATTTTTTAAAAATAAAGAAGACCTTGTAAATGAATCGGTAACATTTTTACATGAAAAAATGTTTAACCACGTTACCTGTATTTGTGAGATGGGATTTAACGCTATTCAGGAAAATTTTGAAATCAAAAATATGTTTAAAGATTTGCTGAAAAATTCTGATGAATCGCCAATGTATCAGCTTCAAAAATATTATCCAAAAATTTATTCGAAAATAATGGTGAAAGAATTTTCAATGTTTAAAGACTGTATGGTTCGGAATATTGAAAAAGGCATAAAGGAAGGTCTTTACAGAAACGGTTTAAATATAGAACTCACAGCAAAATTTTATTTTTCACTGGTTCTAAGCGTTCATAACAATGATTTGTACACCTATAATAAAAATACTCTAAACACTCTTGAATTGTGTGTTTTAGAATATCATACACGCGCCATTGCAACAACAAAAGGATTGGAAATTTTAGAACAACAATTAAAAGAAATAAACTCAAACAACTAATGAAAAAAATAAATTTAATAGCATTTATTATGCTGTTTAGTTTTGTAGCCACGGCACAGGAAAGTATTTCACTTTCGCTTAACCAAGCTATTGATTACGGTTTAAAAAACAGTTATGCTGCCATTAATGCCAATAGGGATATTGATGCAGCTAAAAAGAAAAAATGGGAAACCACTACCATTGGCTTGCCACAAATTGATGCAAAAATTAATTATACCCAGTGGCTTAAAGAACAACTTATATTAATACCGGCAGAATTTTTTGGCGGAACTCCGGGTGAATTTGCAGAAGTTTCATTTGTAACAAAACACAATATGAGTGCAACAGCTACATTAAATCAGTTAATTTTTGACGGTTCGTATTTAGTTGGATTGCAATCGGCTAAAACATACTTGAAAATTTCTGAAAATGCCAAGGAAAAAACCGAAATAGGAATTCGTGAAGCTATTATAAACGCCTATGGCAATGTATTACTGAATGAAGAAAGCATTTTAATTTTAGAAAAAAATATTGATAATTTAGAAAAAACATTGTTTGAAACCAATCAAATTTATTTAAATGGTTTTGGAGAAGAAGAAGATGTAGAACAACTTAAAATAACCTTAGCATCGGTAAAAAGTCAACTTTCAAAAGCAAAAAAATTAAAAAGCATTGCGTATAAAATGCTTAATATTACACTTGGAATTAATATAAACACAACTGTTTATTTAACCGATACATTAGAAAAACTTTCTGCAAAATATATTGACTTAAGTTTGCTGTCAACTACCTTTATTCTCGATAATAATGTTGATTACAAAATTGCAAAAAATACAGTCCGCTCAAATGAACTATTGGTGAAATTAGAGCAAAGCAAGGCCTTACCAACCATCTCTAGTTTTGTAAACTTTGATTACTCGGGTTACTCAAGCAATTTTGACTTTTTTAAGAAAGAACAACCTTGGTTCGATTCATCTTTATTGGGCATTGCTTTAGACATTCCGATTTTTAGCAGCTTGGCACGTAGTTCACGCACCCAACAGGCCAAAATTGAGCTTGAAAAAGCAAAAACCAATTTAACGGAAACTGCTCAAAAATTGCAGTTGCAACTTGAAACGGCTAAAACAGAATACAATTACAGTGTTGAAGAATTTGAAACTTCAAAACAAAATTTAGCACTTGCCGAACGCATTGAAAACAAACAGCAAATTAAATTTTTTGAAGGACTATCTTCAAGTTTTGAATTGTCTGAATCTCAACGGCAACTCTATACAATGCAACAAAATTATTTGCAATCTATGCTAAATGTAATAGCAAACAAAGCAGCTTTAGATACTGCATTAAACTCACCTTTAAACAACTAGAAAACGATTAAAATGAAAAAAATATTAGTAATAATAACAGCAATATCACTAACCATTTCTTGTACCGAAAGTATTAAGACAAATTCGGTAAGTGAATTACAATCAAAAAAAACAAGCATTGTAAATAAAATTGACAGTTTAAACAAAGAATTAAAAAGCATTGAAAATGAGCTTTCAAAATTAGATTCAAATAAAAAACTACAAATTGTTACTACTCTACCGGTTAAAAATGAAACTTTTAAACATTTTGTTGAAATTCAAGGAGTAGTTAAGGCTGATAAAAATATTGAAATACGTCCTGAGTTAGGAGGAACAGTTAACGAAATTTACGTTAAGGAAGGGCAACGCGTATCAAAAGGTCAAACCCTTGTTCAACTAGATGATATTTTAATAAAAAACAACATTGACGAATTAAAAACACAGCTAGAACTTGCTAAAACTACTTTCAACCGCCAAGAGCGATTATGGAAACAAAATATTGGATCTGAAATACAATATCTTCAGGCAAAAACACAGAAAGAAAGCCTCGAAAACAGTTTGGAAAGCCTAAAAACACAGGCTCAAAAAATGAAAATAATTGCACCGTTTAGCGGAATAGTTGATGAAGTTTTTCCAAAAAAAGGAGAACTTACCAGTGCGCAAACTACTGTTGTTCGCCTAGTAAACCTCGATAAAGTTTATGTTGAGGCAGAGGTAACAGAAAGGTACTTACCTATTATTAAAAAAGGTACCGAAACTGTTTTAAATTTTCCATCATTAGGAAAAGAAATCAATTCGAAAATAGCGCAAACAGGAAATTATATCAATCCAGAAAATAGAAGTTTCAGAATAAAAATTAACATTGAAAATAAAGATCAAAGCATAAAACCAAACCTGTTAGCAAATCTTAAAATAAAAGATTTTGAAGTAAACGGAATTATTATTCCTTCAAATTTAGTACAACAAGACCAGAATGGTAATAATTATGTTTTTACCACAACCACATCTAATAACGAAACTAAAGTTGTTAAAAATATTATAACCATTGGTAAAGAATACAATAACGAGGTATATATTAGTGATGGTTTATCAAGTACCGACACTTTGGTTAACGCAGGTGCCCGATTGGTAAAAGAAGGCGACCTTGTTAAAACAACTAACTAAAAGTTATTCAACTAATTTAGAAATCAACATAATGAATAAAGTTTTAAAAGAATTCAAGCTCTCAACCTGGTCCATCAACAATAGAACCACAGTGTTTGTGCTTGTTGTAATGATATTTTTAGCGGGTATATTTTCATATAAAAGTATGCCGAGAGAAGCTTTTCCGGAAATAGTGGTACCCGAAATTTATATAGCTACACCATACCCCGGCAACTCTGCTTTGGACATTGAAAAGTTAATAACACGCCCTTTAGAAAAAGAAATAAATGGTATTTCGGGTGTAGATGAACTTATATCAACTTCTATTGAAGGATTTTCCTCTATACAGGTAAAATTTGATTTTAGCATTACGCCTACTGAAGCCTTGCGTAAGGTGAAAGATAAAGTTGATGCCGCCATGTCCGACAAAGATTTTCCAAAAGATTTGCCTGCCGATCCTACGGTACAAGAAATGAATTTTGCCGAATTAATGCCAATTATGAACATTAATTTATCAGGTGATTTCTCTATGGATCAACTTAAAGAATACGGAGAATATTTAGAAGATGAAATAGAAAAAGTTCCCGAAATCTCAAAAGTTGAAATTAGAGGTATTCAGGAAAAAGAAATGGAAATTAGTGTAGATCTCTACAAAATGGAACTTTCGAAAATCAGTTTCAACGATATTGCCGCGGCTATTCAAAATGAAAACATGACTGTATCGGGTGGAGATTTACTTGAAGAAGGCCTACGAAGAAATGTAAGGGTAATTGGCGAGTTTAAATCGGCTAAAGAAATTGAAGACGTTATTGTAAAACAAGAAAACAACAATATTGTTTATTTACGTGATATTGCACAGGTTAGTTTTAAAGAGCAAGAAAAAGAAAGCTTTGCTCGTGAATTTTTACAACCGGTTGTAATGCTTGATGTTACTAAGCGTGGCGGTGAAAACTTAATTAATGCCTCAACCCAAATTGATGCTATTATTGCCAAGGCAAAAGAAAATTATTTCCCTTCAAACCTCTATATTTCCAAAACCAATGATATGACCAACGATACTAAAACTATGGTTGCCGATTTGGAAAACTCCATAATTTTAGGAGTAATATTGGTAGTACTGGTTTTATTATTTTTCCTTGGTTTAAGAAACGCGCTTTTTGTAGGAGTTGCCATTCCGCTTTCTATGTTTATATCATTTATTTTGCTGGCATCTTTAGGGGTTACCCTAAATATGATGGTGCTGTTCTCTTTGGTATTAGCATTAGGTATGTTGGTTGATAACGGAATTGTTGTTGTAGAAAATGTTTACCGCTTGCTCGATGAAGGCTACTCAAAAATTGATGCAGCAAAATACGGGGTAGGTGAAGTTGCTATGCCTATTATAGCATCAACCGCTACCACACTGGCAGCCTTTTTACCCATAGCTTTTTGGCCGGGAATGATGGGTGAATTTATGCGATTTTTACCTATAACACTTATTATAGTATTGGGTTCATCATTATTTGTTGCTTTGGTTATCAACCCAATGTTAACTTCAGTTTACATGAAAATTAAAGAAGACGAAGTTAATTTTAAAAAATTATTGCTTTTCAGTACTCTCATGTTCGCCATTGGTGTTCTATTTATTATTGGTGGTTTATCAAGTGGTGTTAAAGGGTTAAATGCCTTAGGGTTATTATTGGTTTTAGGGGGATTTTTACGAGTTGTCAATACCAAACTTTTAACCCCGGCAACTGCCTGGTTTCAAGAGCGTTTTTTGCCTAAACTAGAACGTTATTACGAGCGTGTTTTAAAATTTGCTTTATTTGGGAAAAGACCACGAACATTCTTTTTAAGTACTATTGGGTTACTGTTATTCTCATTTATGTTGTTTGGAGCCTTTCCTCCAAAAGTGCTATTTTTCCCTGAAACCCCTCCAAAACAGGTATATGTGTATGTGGAGTATCCTATTGGAACAGATATAACGGTTACTAATAAACTATCAAAAGAGATAGAAGCTAAAATTCAAAATCATTTAAAAAAATACGAGAGAAATGGTGATAATTTTTTAATTACATCTATTATAGGCCAAGTTGGTGAAGGTACCAGTGACCCCAATCAAGGACAACAAGGTGGAAATACTCCTAACAAAGCTCGAATTACCGTAGATTTTGTAAAATTTATTGAACGTGATGGTGTACTTACAAATGATGTTTTAATTGAAATACGAGAGTTACTCGCCGATTTTCCGGGTGTAAATATTACGGTAGACAGGCCGGAAGATGGCCCGCCAACAGGGGCTCCAATTAATATAGAAGTATCGGGTGATGACTATGAACAATTATTAGTTACCGCTGAAGATATGAAGCAGTATATCAATAAAAAAAACATTCCCGGTATAGAAGATTTAAAACTAGATGTTGAACAAGGAAAACCTGAATTACCGGTAATTATTGATAGACAAAAAACAAGAAGATTTGGGATTTCAACCGGCCAAATTGCCGATGCTTTAAGAACCTCGTTATTTGGAAAAGAAATTTCAACTTTTAAAGATGGAGAAGATGATTACCCTATTAATATCCGTTTAATGGATAAATACAGGTATGATAAAAACAAACTCATAAACCAACGAATTACCTTTAAAGATCAAAATACCGGTCAAATAGTTCAAGTACCTATATCATCCGTTGCGCACACTGAAACTTCTTCAACATTTAGCGCAGTTAAACGTAAGGAGTTAAATAGAGTAATTACCATTTTTTCAAACGTGCTTGAAAATTACAATGCTACAGAAGTAAATGATCAAATTAAAAAAGTTTTAGAAAATTACAATTTACCTAAAGATATTTCAATTTCATTTACCGGAGAACAGGAAAAACAAGCTGAAGAGATGGCTTTTTTAAGCAAAGCACTACTAATTGCGGTATTCTTAATTTTCTTAATTCTTGTAGGTCAATTTAACTCGGCTTCAACGCCAATAATTATTTCATTATCGGTATTGTTAAGTTTAATTGGAGTGCTCTTAGGGTTAATTATCTTTAGAATGGAATTTATTGTAATTATGACAATGATTGGTATTATATCACTTGCCGGAATTGTAGTGAATAACGCAATTGTACTTATAGATTACACTAACTTAATTATGGAACGGAAACGTCTTGAATTAGGATTGGAAAAAGATGTATTAACAACAGCGTTGATTTATGAAAGCATTGTTGAAGGTGGAAAAACACGTTTAAGACCAGTATTGCTTACTGCCATTACAACAATATTAGGATTACTGCCATTAGCATTAGGAATCAATATTAACTTTATGACCCTTTTCACAGAGTTTAATCCGCAATTTTATATAGGTGGTGAAAATGTGGCTTTTTGGGGACCAATGTCTTGGACCATAATATTTGGACTAACATTTGCAACATTTTTAACTTTGGTAATTGTACCGGTAATGTACTCGTTATTAAACAACCTTAAATTAAAATTTAGTAAACAATAATTTATTTTATCCTTAAATTTGATATCGCTATAACCTGTTTTATGGTTCTAGCGATATTTTTTAATTTTTTAGATTGAAAAACCACAAATCATATACCGTTGATGAAGCTACCAAATTAATGGAACATTACTGTGCCTATCAAGAACGTTGTCATAAAGAAGTTGAGGTAAAACTAAGCGCTTTAAACATGATTCCTGAGGCTAAAGAAAAAATTATGCTACACTTGCTTCAACATAATTTTTTAAATGAAGAGCGCTTTGCTAAAGCGTTTGTTTTAGGAAAGTATTCTGTTAAAAAATGGGGGAAGATTAAAATTGTTGCGGCATTAAAATATAAGAATATCTCGACCTACAATATAAAATCGGCATTGTTACAAATAAATGAAATTGATTATATAAATACTTTACAAACCTTAGCACGAAAAAAAAATCTTCAAATTAAAGAACCTAATAATTACAAACGCAAAGCAAAGCTTTCTAACTATTTATTATCTAAAGGTTTTGAGAGTAATTTGGTGTACGAAACAGTTTTTAATTTGATTGGTTATTAAATAAGTATCCTGATTTAAATCAGTTGGTATCAGAACCATAAACTGTACCTTTGAGTTTTAACTTAGGGCAATTTATGTTATGAAATATTTATTTTTAATAGTGTTATTGGCTTCAACTTTTACTATTAGTGCACAAATCACACCACAACCCAAAAAGGAAATCAAAGGAAAATTAACAGAAATTACTTTGTTTTATGAAAACGGAAACATTATGCAACACGGGTTTTATACGGAAGATGGCACATTGCATGCCGCCTGGGAAAGTTATGATAACAATGGCTCTATAAGTTGTATTGCTTTTTACAATTACGGTGTAAAAGTTGGAACATGGACGTATTTTACCGAAAATAAAATTACTAAAATCGTGTACAACAATAATAAAATTGAAAGTATTGAAGAGTACCCACGTGATTCACGAGTAAAAAACAATTAGTTTTCTTTTAAAATTTTTCTTAAAAACAAAGAGTCTTTTGGTTTATTAATTGTTACAATTTTACTTACATTATCATTGGGAATTGTAATTGATAAAACATAGTGTTTTAGTTTCCATTGCCGATCTTCAAAAACTAGTACTCCCGAACCTCTGCAAATCCCCATCCAAGTATTTAAAAGTTCATCAAACCAAGCCGATTTTCCATTAGCATTTACAAAAACAGTTCTTTGTAAAGGTTTGAAATTCCAAGCTTTACCACTCTCAAAATACGGTTTGCTAAACTCTTTAAACTCCTGAACAGTCCAATTTTCCGAAGCATCTGTACCAATAAAAACACTTTCGCTTGCAAAGGTTTTAAAGTAATTTTCGAAATTTGCCTCAGCAGCATTTCTATGCCATGTATCTAAAATTAATTGAATATTCTTTTTTTCATGTTCTATTTCATTTATAGACAATTCTTTATTATTAGTTTCACAACCGACTATAATTAACGCCATTACCAAAAACTTAAAATAGCTCATATTAATTTTTTTTAGATGATATCTTTGGAATAATTTTCAATTTATTCTTCTCCTCTTTTTCTATTTCAACAGGAGTTTCTGTATCCACTTCTAAAGCATGTTGCAAGGCTTCCACTTTATAGATGGTATTAATTTTTGAAATCAAGGCATCGTATAATTCCAAAATAGAAGTTACCTCCTCAGCAACCTCTCTTTCAGAAATTGAAGGAATTTCGGCCATATCCATTAACCGCAGAGTTTCATTCTCTAGAACATTTAATCGTGCTTTTACACTTACTTCTTTTAATTTATCAATTCTTATGGAATCTTTCATTAATTTAACCAAGTCACTAAGTTCCTTTGCATTATTTAAGGCCTCAACTTGGTTGGTATTATAAAATTGCCCAATAAATTTAGCGACATCGTTAAATTCAGCCCAATTTGCAATTTCTTTTTTTGCAGACGGAATTAATGACTTAGAAGTACCATGTACTATTTTTTTACCCACAACTTTCAACGAATCCTTCGTTACTTCATTGTTTTTAGAGCTGTTAGTATTTTTGCAAGCAACAAAAAAAACAATACTGCTAAAACATAAAACCTTCGTTATATTAAATAAATTTTTCACAAAGCCAAAAATACTAATTTATACTTTTAATGTTAACCAATTAATTTTAAAATATCAACATTTAATTTACTTCTTTTAATGCATTAAAAAGGCATTGATTTAATTGATATTATTTATATTTGAAACCAAATATCTTATTTATTATTATAATGAGTAAAAGTATATTAATAATTGGTGCCTGTGGTCAAATTGGCACAGAATTAACTTTAAAACTTAGAAGTATCTATGGCCAAACGGCTGTAATTGCTTCCGATATTAGAGAGGGTAAAAAGGAACTTATGAATTCCGGACCATTTGAGCTTTTAAATGTTTTAGACAAGCATGCCATAGAAAACATTTTAAATAAATATGACGTTGAAGAGGTATATTTAATGGCCGCAATGCTTTCTGCAACCGGTGAAAGATTCCCTGAAAAAGCCTGGGAGTTAAATATGAACTCGCTTTTTAATATTCTCAATCTTGCTAAAGAAAATAAAATTAAAAAAGTTTTTTGGCCGAGTTCAATCGCAGTTTTTGGACCAACCACTCCAAAAGAAAACACACCACAAGAAACAATAATGGAACCCACAACTGTTTACGGAATAAGTAAATTGGCCGGCGAACGTTGGTGCGAGTATTATTTTAACAGATACGGTGTTGATGTAAGAAGTATTCGATATCCGGGAATTATCAGTTGGAAAGCTGATCCGGGAGGTGGAACTACCGATTATGCTGTTGAAATTTATCACAATGCACTGCTAATTGGTAAATACAATTCGTTTTTAAATAGTGAAACCAAATTGCCAATGATGTATATGGATGACGCTATTGACGCCACTATACAAATTATGAATGCGAAACCTAAAGACATAAAAATAAGGTCGTCATACAATTTGGCGGCAATGAGTTTTACGCCTGAAGAAATAGCCGAAGAAATAAAAAAAATGGTTCCCGAATTTAAAATTTCGTATACTACCGATTTCAGACAGCGTATAGCAGACAGCTGGCCTAAGAGTATGGATGATTCTAAAGCTCGAGAAGATTGGGGTTGGAAGCATCGTTTTGATTTAAAAAAAATGTCTGAGCAAATGCTCAAAAGCTTACACTCAAAATATGATGAATTGTAGTTTCTTTTGATTTCCCAAAAATCACAAAAAAACAAAGGCATCAAAAAAGCAACTAATTTGTATATTGCAAATTCATAATTAAAACAAAAATTTCATTTGAATACCTCTTTTGAAAAATATCAAAAAAGACGTCTTAAATCGTCTTATTTTTCTGTTGTACTAAGCATTGCCTTGGTGTTGTTTTTAGTTGGTTTATTAGGTGTAATAGTGTTAAAAACAGCAAGTATTACCAAACACTTCAAAGAAAAAGTTGTTTTAACTGTTTTTTTGAAAGACAATGCCAAAACACATGATGTTGAAACCTTAAAAGCCGAGCTTAAAAAAGCACCTTATACTAATAATATAACTTACATATCTAAAAAAGAAGCTGCCGAAAAATACAGTGAAGAAATAGGAGAAAATTTTGTTGAGTTTTTAGGAAGTAACCCTTTAAAAAATGCTATTGATATTACTTTAAACGCTGAATATGTTTCACCTGAAGCTATGGCTAAAATTGAAAAAGAATTGCTAATAAGAAGTACTATAATAGAAGTATCTTACGACAAGCCTTTAATTGAATTGCTTACAAAAAATGTTAATCGTTTAAGTTTTTGGATGTTGTTATTTAGTATTTTATTTACAGTGATAGCTGTTGTTTTAATTAACAGTTCTATAAGGCTTTCTGTGTACTCTAAAAGATTTACCATAAAAACCATGCAAATGGTTGGAGCTACCAAAGCATTTATAAGAATTCCTTTTATATGGAAAAGTATACAGCTTGGCATTTGGGGAGCCGGTGTTGCAATTGGCGGCTTAGCTGCATTTGTTATGTATATCAACACAAAAATACCTGAACTGGAATTATTAACCGAGTATAAAATATTTGGAATTATAGCTGCCCTTATTTTTGGCTTAGGAATTTTTATTACTTGGATAAGCACCTATTTTGCTACTGAACGATTTTTAAATTTAAGAACCGACGAACTTTATTATTAAAAAATGAAACAGAAAGAAAAAAACACCAATCAAAACTTCTTATTCGGAAAAAAAAATTACTTACTAATGTTGGTTGGTCTAATAATAATTGCTGTTGGTTTTATACTAATGGCAGGAGGCGGCAGTGATGATCCTAATTATTTTAATGAAGATATTTACAACTTTAGAAGAATTAGGCTTGCCCCAACCCTTGTAATTTTAGGATTGGCTTTTGAAATTTATGCCATCATGGCAAAATCAAAAAATAAATAATGAGTTATCTTGAAGCCATAATTTTAGGAATCATACAAGGGTTAACAGAGTTTTTACCGGTATCGAGCAGTGGTCATTTAGAGTTGGCTAAAGTTATTTTAGGAGCAAATACACTACCTAAAGAAAGTTTAACTTTTACCGTAATACTACACTTTGCTACCGCTTTGAGCACTATGGTTGTTTTTAAAAATGAAATTGGTGAAATTTTTAAAGGATTATTTCAATTTAAATGGAATGACCAACTTAAGTTTTCAGTAAAAATTATTGTTTCTATGGTTCCGGCCGCTTTTGTCGGTCTTTATTTTGAAACATCGTTCGAACAGTTTTTTGGAGGAGAAATTTTACTAGTCGGATTTATGCTAATAATTACAGCGCTGCTGTTACTGTTTGCTGATAGGGCTAAAAACACCAACAAAAATGTTTCTTTTTTTAATGCATTTGTAATTGGTATTTCGCAAGCATTGGCTATTTTACCAGGTATATCAAGATCCGGAGCTACTATTGCTTCTTCTGTATTACTTGGGGTAGACCGCACTAAAGCTGCGCGTTTTTCTTTTTTAATGGTGGTACCATTAATTTTTGGTAAAATTACAAAGGATGTTATGGGAGGCGCAATTAATTTCAGCGAAAATCATTTTGGTGTGTTGAGCTTAGGTTTTTTAACCGCTTTTTTTGCAGGATTGTTCGCTTGTAAATGGATGATTGCCCTAGTTAAAAAAAGTAAACTCTCCTATTTTTCTGCTTATTGTTTTGTTGTTGGGCTAATTGCAATTACTTTTTCATTAACTGCTAATTGATATGAATTTAGATGATTTTAAAAACGGACAGGTTATTTTAATTGACAAACCGTTGGAATGGACTTCTTTTCAAGTAGTTAATAAATTACGCTGGCACATTAAAAAAAAATTTGACATAAAAAAAATAAAAGTGGGTCATGCCGGTACTTTAGACCCTTTGGCAACCGGGCTTTTAATTATTTGCACAGGTAAATTCACAAAAAAAATTGAATCGTATCAAGGACAAATTAAAGAATATACCGGAGAAATAACGTTGGGCGCTACTACTCCCAGTTATGATTTGGAAACTGAAATAAATGAAACCTTTCCAACAGCACATATCACCAAAGAACTTGTATTAAGTACCGGAAAAAAATTTATTGGTGAAATTGAGCAAAAACCCCCATTGTTTTCAGCCTTAAAAAAAGATGGGAAACGCTTATATAACATTGCTAGAGAAGGAAAAACCACCGAGATAAAACCTCGAAAAATTACTATTCAAGCCTTTGAAATTACCAATATTTCTTTACCGAAAATTAACTTTAGAGTTGTTTGCAGTAAGGGTACATACATAAGGTCATTGGCTTATGATTTTGGGCTGGCTTTAAATACGGGTGCACATTTATCGGCTTTAAGACGCACTAAAATTGGAGATTTCAACGTACTAAATGCCGTAAGTCCTGAAAAATTTGTTGCCGGCTTGTAGTATTACGAAGCCTTTAATAAATTTACCAAATCGCTTTGTGTACTTATGCCTTTATCTTTATTATACCAAAGCTGTAAGTCTTTTTTAATTATGGCATCAACAACACCATTTTTAGCTTTATAATCCTGAACCATTTTTGTAGCAATATATGGTCTTGGCCCCCAAGAATTTATCAAATTATAGGCATCATCAACAATAATAATTTTTGGAATAGCTTTGCTTCCATTAGTTAAAAACTGCCGCATTAAATCTTCGTTTTCATCTCTTAAAACAATTTTCAAATCAAAATTATCACTTGCCTCAGCAATTAAATTTATTATTGGCAATACTTGGGCTGCATCACCACACCAACCCTCTGCAATTACTAAAAATGTAAACTTTTTTGATAATGAAGCCGTAAAATTTTTAGCCTCATCGGTTAAATTAAGTGTTTTATCTAACCTGTCCATTCGTTTATCGTTTAATTTACTGAAGTTAAATCGTTCTTCTGTTTGTTCTAAACCAGTTGATTTACCACCTTGCAATAAATCTTTTACAAGTTTACGATATTGCAAATATGAAAGTCCATTTTTTATTTTTTGTTGAAGCAACTTTGTAGGCATTTTTTTTGTATTTTTAATTGCATTACTAATTAGAAAATATCTAATAAAATTTTATGCAAAGATAAAATTTGAGAACAAAACCATACAGTAACATTTGTTACATTAATTTATAATTTAGGATATAAACATCTTTTTTTCTTTAATTATGACAAATGTCAGTAAATAAACCATTTAGGTACACTAATTTTGTTCTCATAATTGTTAACGTTAAATAATTAATCATGAAACAAACCAATCTAACTCTCACAATTTTAATGGTTTTATCGCTCTTTTTAGTCGCGTGTAGCGGCGGTGATAAAAAACCTGTAAATAACAATACCCAAGAAGCACCTTTAGGCAAGGGTCAATCGGCTGTACAAGATGATGTATCTGCAGCTAACGCTTTACAAGTAGCAAAATCTTTAGACGATTTTAAAACTTTAGTTGCAGCCATTGAAGCTGCCGGTGTAGAAGACGCTGTTGTAAACGCAGGGCCTTTAACCATTTTCGCACCTGTAAACGGCGCTTTTGACAAACTTCCGGAAGGAACTGTTGAAACCTTATTAAAACCGGAAAACAAAGGTAAATTAGCTTTTATTTTAACCAACCATGTTGCTCCGGCTAATTTTCCAATAAAACAATTAAAAAAAGAAGCTAAAAAAGAACGTAAGCTATACATGGCTTCCGGAAATTATTTAGTAGTTGAAAATAAAGAAGATGGAATATATGTGGGCGGTACTAAAGTTTTAAAAACCGTTCAAGTTAGTAATGGCTGGATTCACGTAATTGACAACGTGTTAGTACCCGCTGAATAAAAAATAGACTAAGTATTTTAATATGAAATTAAAAGTAATTGTATTTGTAGCAACATTTGCATTAATAGCAAGTTGCGGCAATAATGACACTAAAAAAGAAGGCAATTCAAAAAAGCAGGTTGAACAACCGGAAGCAATTAATTTAGACCCAATGGAAGATAAAGGAGTTGGACCAATAACTTCTGTGAAACTTGACGCTATTGATGAAACAATGGTTGCAGATGGCAAGGCTTTGTTCAAAACCAAATGTTCGGCTTGCCATAAAGTAAGTAAACGTTTTGTAGGACCTGCTATGGCAGGAATTACAGAAAGAAGAACACCTGAATGGATTATGAATATGATTTTAAATCCAGAAGTTATGGTTACACAAAATGCAGCTGCCAAAAAACTATTGGCCGAGTATTTATCGCCAATGGCAAATCAAAGCCTTACTGAAGAAGAAGCGCGACTAATATTAGAATACTTTAGAACATTAAACGCAAAATAATCGTTTTAAAAATCAACAAAATATCAATCAAAATTTAATCAAATGAAAACAATTTTTAACTCTTTATTAGCCATTGCAACAGTTTCTGTTATGCTTAGTAGTTGTGTAGATGGAGGATCAAGCAAAAAAGGAAATGGTGTCTTATCAGGCAGCGCTGCAGAAAAAGTATATGTTGCGCCCGGGGAACATGACGAATTTTATGCTTTTATCTCCGGTGGCTTTAGCGGACAGTTATCTGTTTACGGGCTACCATCAGGAAGATTATTTAAAGTTATTCCTGTTTTTTCGGTAGATGCAGAAAAAGCATACGGATTTAGCGAAGAAACAAAAGACCTTTTAAATACTTCTTTTGGATACATTCCTTGGGGAGATGCGCATCACCCTGACATTTCACAAACCAACGGTGAATTAGATGGCCGCTGGGTATTTATAAATGAAAACAATACGCCGCGTATTGCTAAGGTAGATTTATCTACTTTTGAAACAACCGAAGTTATTGAAATTCCAAACTCTGCCGGTAACCACAGTTCTTCGTATGTTACTGAAAATACAGAATATGTAATTGCAGGTACTCGTTTTGGTGTGCCGGTACCTCAAAGAGATATGCCTATTTCAGAATATAAAGGAAACTTTAAAGGAACTTTATCATTTTTAAGTGTAGATCCTGAAAATGGTGAAATGGACTTATCTTTCCAAATTATGATGCCCGGTTTTGATTATGATAAGGCGCATCCTGGAAGAGGAAAATCACACGGATGGTTTTTCTTTACTACCTACAATACAGAAGAAGCTAACTCTTTATTAGAAGTAAATGCTTCGCAAAACGATAAAGATTTTATTGCTGCCGTAAACTGGAAAAAAGCCGAAGAATATATTAAAGCCGGTAAATTTTCAACAATGAAAACTAAATATGCACACAATGTGTATGACGAAAAAACACAAACCGCAACTACCAAATGGGTAAATGAAGTACGCATTTTGGATCCTGCTGAATTGCCTGGTCTTGTTTATTTCTTACCTACCCCTAAATCACCTCACGGTTGTGATGTTGATCCATCTGGTGAATATATTGTTGGTAGCGGTAAATTATCTGCTGATGTAACTGTTCATTCATTTACAAAAATGATGAAAGCCATTGAAGAAGAAAAGTTTGCAGGTGATGCATACGGTGTTCCTATTATCGACTTTGAAGCTGTTAACGCAGGTAGTGTTAAACAAGCAGGTTTAGGTCCTTTACATACCGAATTTGATGCGGATGGAAACGCATATACAACCTTCTTTATTTCTTCTGAAGTTGTAAAATGGAAATTAGGCACATGGGAAGTTATTGACAGAAAACCAACTTACTATTCAGTTGGCCATTTAATGATTCCTGGAGGAAACTCGAGAAAGCCTTTTGGAAAGTATGTATTGGCAATGAACAAAATTACCAAAGATCGTTATTTACCTACTGGTCCAGAGGTAACTCAATCAGCACAATTATATGACATTACAGGTGAAAAAATGGAATTATTATTAGATTTTCCAACTGTTGGAGAACCTCATTATGCTGCCGGTATACCTGCTGATTTAGTAAAACCACGTTCAAGAAAAATCTTTAAATTAGAAGAAAACAACCATCCATATGTAACAAAAAGTGAAGCCGAAGCTAAAGTTGTACGCAACGGTAATGAAGTACATGTTTATATGACTGCTATTAGAAGCCACTTTGCACCTGATAATATTGAAGGAATTCAAGTAGGTGACCGTGTCTATTTCCACGTTACAAACCTGGAACAAGATTACGATGTTCCTCACGGAATTTCAATGATTGGAGCAAACACATCTGAACTATTAATTATGCCCGGACAAACAGAGTCCTTTGTTTGGGAACCAAAAGAAGTAGGTGTTTGGCCGTTTTATTGTACCGATTTCTGTTCGGCATTGCATCAAGAAATGCAAGGTTATGTGCGCGTATCACCTAAAGGCTCTAAAGTTCCAATTAGCTATACTTTAGATGGTGACCCAGTTGATGCTGAATAAGCCCCATTAAAATAACTATAAAAAAGGCAGGTAACTTAAATGCCTGCCTTTTTAACTTCTTAACCAAATTTTATAAAATACAATTAAAAAACAAGATGAAAAAATCTAGGTTATTAATGATTGTTGGGTCATTTTTATTGGTTGGGCTTTTTATTTTTCCATTATGGAATATAGCGCTGGAAGCACCGCAATACCCTGAGCCAATTGGTATGAATATTCACATTACCAAAATCACCGATATGAATCCGCATGATATTAAAAACATCAACTTATTAAACCATTATGTTGGTATGAAAGAAATTCCTGAGCACATGCCGGAATTTGTCATTTTCCCTATAGTTATAGGTTTTATGCTTGTTTTAGGAGTGATAGTAGGGTTTAAAGCTAATTACAAATGGTACCTGTTTTGGTTTATACTTATGACACTGTTAGGTGTTGCCGGTATGTACGATTTTTACCTTTGGGAATATGATTATGGTCACAATTTAAATCCGAAAGCCGCAATTAAATTTACAAATCCCGATGGAAGCCCAATGGCCTACCAACCACCTTTATTTGGAACCAAAACAATTTTGAATTTTGTAGCCCACTCTTACCCAAGAACTGGAGCCTACTTTTTATTTGTTGGGATGTTAGCCTCTTTAGCAGCTTATTTTAAAGGAAAAAAAGAATGGGAAACTACTAAGGTTATTAAATAGCGATACAATAAAATAAGTATTACAAGTAGTTATAATTGCTTTTTAATGTATATTTATAAACTACTAAAATCTAAATTAATGAAACCAAACTATCTTAAATCAGTTTTTGGCATTGTTTTTTTATTGCTTTTAATATCCTGTAAAATTGAACCACAGGCAATAAACTATGGGTCAGATCAGTGTCATTATTGTAGCATGAACATTGTTGATAAAGCCCATGCCGCACAATATGTAACCAATAAAGGTAAACAATTTAAGTTTGATTCTATTGAATGTATGATGCATGATTTAAGAAATAAAAAAGAAGCTGAAACCCCTATAGTTTTAGTAGCAGATTTCTCAAAACCGGGAACTATGATAAAGGCTGAAGGGGCAAGCTATATTATTAGTTCAGCAATAAAAAGCCCTATGGGGGCAAACTTATCGGCACTGGAATCAAAAGAAAAAGCTAACGAAATTAAACAACAATACAGTGGTGAACTTTTTAATTGGGAATCGTTAAAAATAAAACTCGCAAACTAAAAAACAATCTCTATTTAAACTAATTTTTGTGAAAATACTTCATTTTCTCTTACTGTTTTTTACACTATCTTTTCTACACGCCAAAGAACTTACGGTTTGTGAAACTTGTAATTATAAAAATTTAAACAGTGTAATAAATGCTGCTAAAAATGGAGACAGTATTTTTATCAAAAAAGGCACGTATAAAATAAGTAATCAAAAAATTAATAAGTCGCTAACTATTTATGGTGAAAACGGTACCGTATTGGATGCACAAAATATTGAAGGTGCGCTTATTTTTGAAGCAACTAATTTTACCTTAAATAATCTAAAAATAATTAATGTTGGTATAAGTTATATTAAAGACAATGCTGCCATTAAGGTTGCCAACAGTAAAAACTTTATTATAGAAAATATTACCCTTGAAAATGTGTTTTTTGGCATTTTAATTGAAAAATCTCATATTGGAAAAGTTAGAAATAACAAAATTATTGGTGTGCCCAAAAACGAAGCAAACTCCGGTAACGGCATTCATTTATGGCATAGCTCAACTTTTGAAATTTATAATAATGAAGTTCACGGTATGCGTGATGGTATTTATTTTGAATTTGTAAGCAAAAGTAAAACGTACAACAATTTAAGTTATAATAATATTCGTTACGGGTTGCATTTTATGTTCTCAAACAACAACTCCTACTACAAAAATCATTTTAGAAATAATGGAGCAGGTGTAGCTGTTATGTTTTCAAAATTTATTGAAATGTATCAAAATAAATTTACCAAGAATTGGGGATCAGCATCATACGGGCTTTTATTAAAAGAAATTTATGATGCTACTATTTATAATAATATTTTTCAAGAAAATACCATTGGAATTAAAGGTGAAGGCAACACACGTATAAATTATAAAAACAATGTTTTTTTAAGAAATGGTTGGGCTGTTAAAATTGCCGGAGCCTGCTATACCAATATTTTTGAAAAAAACGATTTTATGCATAATTCATTAGATTTATCTTATAATTCAAAAGTAAATGACAATAAATTCATAAATAATTATTGGAGCGGGTATGCCGGATACGATATGGATAAAGATGGTGTTGGCGACGTACCTTACAGACCCGTAAAACTGTTTACTTATATTGTTAATAGCACTCCCGAGGCTTTGGTATTGTTAAGAAGCCTTTTTGTAGATATTATTAATTTTTCCGAAAAAGTATCACCAATTTTTACTCCCGATAACTTAATGGATGAAAACCCTTTAATGAAACCTATAAATGATTCAATTTAAAAATTTATATAAAAAATACGGTAAGTTAACCGTTCTTAACAATTTAGATTTAGAAATTAAACAAGGTGGAATTTTTGCCATACTTGGCCCTAATGGTTCAGGTAAAACTACCTTAATAAAATGTTTGTTAGGAATGGTAATTCCAAATAGTGGTTCCATTAAGTTGAATAATACATCTGTTTTAAGGGAATGGAATTATAGAAACAACCTAAATTATTTACCTCAAATTGCAAATTTTCCACCAAATTTAACAGTTTTAGAGCTAATAAATATGGTTAGAAATTTAAGACCTAAAGAAAGTCATACTACCGAACTCATTGAAAAATTTGATCTGCGCCAATTTTTGCATAAAAAACTTAGAAACTTATCAGGTGGTACCAAACAAAAAGTTAATCTGGTACTTACCTTTATGTTTGACAGTGACCTAATAATTCTAGACGAACCTACAACAGGTTTAGACCCAATTTCATTAATTCAACTTAAAAAAATAATTCAGCAAGAAAA
>CAYFFC010000007.1:0-33098 GCA_964342295.1 uncultured Lutibacter sp.
TCTAAAACCTTAGCAGTTTTTAAGCTTGGCTCAACCAATGCATTAATAATTTGTAGGGAATTTGGATTTATAAACTCTTTAAAATCTTTATCCTTATGCCCATCTGGTGCTTCATTGGTAAAAAGCCTGTCGTATAATCTAACCTCGACTGGTATGGCATGTTTGGCAGATACCCAATGTAAGGTACCTTTAACTTTACGCTTACTGGCTTCTGTACCACTTCCGCTTCTGCTGTCTTTATCATAAGTACAATGCACTTCCAAAATTTCGCCATTTTCATCTTTAATACAATGCTCAGCTTTTATAATATAGGCATTTTTTAATCGTACTTCTTTACCTAATTTTAAGCGAAAGAACTTTTTATTGGCTTCTTCTCTAAAGTCCTCTTTTTCTATAAATAATTCTTTACTAAAAGGAACTTGCCTTGTTCCTGCACATTCATCTTCAGGATTATTTTCAGCCTTTAACCACTCCTCTTCTCCTTCAGGATAATTTGTTATAACCAGTTTAAGCGGATTTAAAACAGCCATAACTCTAGGCGCTGTTTTATTTAAATCGTCCTTAATACAATGTTCAAGCAAAGCAACATCGGTAACATTGTCTCTTTTTGAAATACCTGCTGTATCACTAAAATTTCTGATAGAATGTGGTGTGTATCCTCTACGTCTTAAACCAGAAATTGTTGGCATTCTAGGATCATCCCATCCTGTTACAACCCCTTCTTCAACCAGTTGTAATAATTTTCGTTTACTCATTACCGTAAAACTCAAGTTTCTACGAGCAAACTCACGCTGTTTTGGTCTTAATTTCTTAGTATCGTATATTTGATCAACATACCAATCGTATAAATCTCTATGACTTTTAAACTCTAAGGTACAAATAGAATGTGAAATTTGTTCAATATAATCAGATTCGCCATGAGTCCAGTCGTACATTGGGTAAATACACCAATCATTACCTGTTCTATGATGGTGCTTTTTTAAAATGCGATACATAATGGGATCGCGCATATGCATATTTGTATGCGCCATATTTATTTTAGCTCGTAGAACATGACTACCCTCTTCAAAATCCCCATTTTTCATTTTCAAAAATAGTTCTACATTTTCATCAATAGGTCGGTTTCTATTAGGGCTGTTGGTACCTGCCTCGGTAGGAGAACCTTTTTGTAAAGCCATTTGTTCCGATGTTTGATCATCTACATAAGCCTTTCCTTCTTTTATAAGTTTTATTGCCCAATCATACAATTGCTGAAAATAATCTGATGAATAAAGCTCTTTGTCCCATTCAAAACCCAGCCATTTTACATCTTCTTTAATTGCATCAACATATTCTTGCTCTTCTTTTGCCGGGTTGGTATCATCAAAACGCAAATTCACGGGTGCATTGTACTTTAAGCCCAATCCAAAGTTCAAACAAATAGATGCTGCATGGCCAATATGTAAATAACCGTTAGGTTCAGGAGGGAATCGAAATCGCAATTTTTCCTTTTCCAAACCTGCAGCCAAATCATCTTCAATAATTTGCTCTATAAAATTTAAAGATTTTTTTTCTTCACTCATCTTTTAATAAACTTATACAGTAAGGTGCAAAATTATCGATTTTTTTGGCATTTGCACTACAAGCCACCCTATGAATTAGTATATTTGACAAAAATAATTAGTATGGATACCAAACCTTTAAACTATACCTGCCCTAAATGTAAAAATAAAACCTATAAAATAGGGCAAATGAGAGCTACGGGTGGATTTTGGTCTAAAATATTTGATATTCAAACCGAAAAATATGCTTCTGTAACTTGTAATAAATGCAGTTATACAGAATTTTACAAGGCTTCTACAAAAAGTTTGAGTAATATTTTTGATTTTTTTACGAATTAAGATGGGAAAGATAACAGTTAAAAATATTCGGATATATGCCTATCATGGTTGCCTTATTGAAGAAGGCAAAATTGGCTCTGATTATAGGGTTGATGTAGAAGTACGAGCCGATTTATCGAAATCGGCAATTACCGACCATTTGGCTGATACGGTTGATTATGTACATGTCAATAAAATAGTAAAAGAAGAAATGGCTGTACGTGCAAAACTTTTGGAACAGGTAGCCAAAAGAATATTAGACCGTATTTTATTAGAAATTCCTATTGTAAAAAAAGCAAAAATCGAAGTTTCAAAATTAAACCCACCTATTGGTGGAAATGTTGCCATGGTAACCATTGAAATGATGAAAAGCAGGAAAGAAATTTGAGTTTGATTTTTTTCAATATAAAGCCCAAACTGCTACCCATATTTTAGTAGAAGCATCGTGTTATATTAAATTAAAAAATACTTGCCAACAAATTAAAAATACTTAAATTTGCAATCCAATTGTAGGGCGCCGTGGCCGAGTGGCTAGGCAGAGGTCTGCAAAACCTTGTACAGCGGTTCGAATCCGCTCGGCGCCTCAATTAAAACCCAAGTTAGTTACTTGGGTTTTTTGTTTTATTTAACACATTATTAGGTTCAATTTCATGTATATTTGTTTTTTTTAATACAAATATGACAGTTTACCCAATTGAAACCGGAAATTTTAAATTAGATGGTGGTGCAATGTTTGGTGTGGTTCCAAAAGTAATTTGGCAAAAAACGAATCCCGCAGATAATAACAATTTAATTGATATGAGTATGCGTAGCATGCTTATTGAAGATGAAAACAGACTTATTTTAATTGACACCGGAGTAGGAAATAAACAATCTGATAAATTTTTTAGTTATTATTATTTGTTTGGAAATTTTTCTTTGGACACATCATTAGCCAAACATGGTTTTCACAGAGATGATATAACTGATGTTTTTTTAACACATTTACACTTTGACCACTGCGGCGGAAGCATACAATGGAATAAAAACAGAACCGGTTACGAACCCGCTTTTAAAAACGCCCGATTTTGGAGCAATAAAAATCATTGGAGCTGGGCTGTAAACCCAAATCAAAGAGAAAAAGCATCTTTTTTAAAAGAAAATATCAATCCTATTGAAGCTAGTGGACAATTAAATTTTGTTGAAGTTGGTAATACAAACTTTAAAAAACAAAGTGAACTTGGCTTTGATATTTTATTTGCTGATGGTCATACTGAAAAACAAATGATTCCGCATATACAGTACCAAGGCAAAACAGTAGTTTTTATGGCAGATTTGCTGCCAACGGTGGGACATATCCCATTGCCTTATGTAATGGGTTATGACACCAGACCATTACTTACCATGGATGAAAAAGCAACTTTTTTAAACACCGCTGCCAATCATAATTATTACTTGTTTTTAGAACACGATGCAGCCAACCATTTATGTACTGTAAAACACACTGAAAAAGGAGTTCGATTGAACCAAACATATAAATTTAACGAAGTATTTAATTAAAATAGAATAACAATGAAATTACTTAAACCAGTATCAATCACTATGCTTGCAGCAGTTACTTTTGCAAGTTGTAGTTCAGTTAAAAATTTGGCTGTTCCTACTATGGATACTACTGTAAATGTAACCTCGGCAAAAAAAACTACTATTGATGAAGAAACCTTTAACCATTGGGCACATGCCGACCTAGAAACCGATACTATTCCCGGTATTAGTCTAGATAAAGCCTATACGTTTTTAGAAGGCAAAAAAGGAGAAACGGTAATTGTTGGCGTAATAGACTCAGGAATTGATATTGATCACGAAGACTTAAAAAATGAACTATGGTCCAACCCTAAAGAAATACCTAATAACGGTAAAGATGATGATAAAAATGGATATATTGATGATGTTCACGGTTGGAATTTTTTGGGTGGTACCGGAGTTGCTGCTCCTGAACAACTTGAAATTACCAGAATTGTTGCAAAATTAAAACCTGTATATGATGGTGTAACTTCCGAAACTGTTTCAGAAGCACAAAAAGCGGATTTTGAAAAATATCAAAATTATTTAAGTGCCTATAACAAAGCCTCGGAAAAGCACCACAAAACTATGAGTAGATTAATGCAAATTGAAGAACATTTTTCTGCAGTAAAAAAATTGGTTGGTAAAGATAAAATCAGTATTGATGATTTAAAATCTGCCTCTACAAATGATCAAATTTTACAAAGTCGAATCGCAGATTTATTAAGTTTATATGGTCGTGGGTTGGATGAAGATGCTTTTTTAGCATATTATAATAACTACAAAAAAAATAAAAACTACGATTTAAATTTTGATGGCAGGGCTATTGTTGGCGACAATCCAAAAGATTTAAACGACACCAATTATGGAAACGGAGATGTTATTGGTTCTAAAGAAGAAGAATCACATGGCACACATGTTTCAGGAATAATTTTAGCAACTCGAAACAATGGTGTAGGAATGAAAGGTGTTGCGCACAATGCAAAATTAATGAGTGTAAGAGCAGTACCTGATGGTGATGAGCGCGATAAAGATGTAGCTTTAGCAATTAGATATGCTGTTGATAACGGCGCTAAAGTTATAAATATGAGTTTTGGTAAAGCATATTCCCCATATCGTCATTGGGTGTTTGACGCCATAAAATATGCTGAAAAACATGATGTTTTATTGGTGCATGCCGCCGGCAATAGCAATAAAGACATAGATGTAAAAGATAATTGGCCTAATGACTCTGAAGATAAAGTTACAGAAATAGCCGATAATGTAATAACAGTAGGTGCTATGAGTGTAAATTTTGATGAACATTTACCTGCATCATTTAGTAATTATGGGCAAAAAAATGTTGATGTATTTGCGCCCGGTGTGCAAATTTATTCTACCATTCCAAATAATGAATACGCCAGATACAACGGTACTTCTATGGCTTCACCTGAAGTAGCCGGTATAGCTACTTTAATTAGGTCGTACTATCCACAATTATCTGCCAGCCAGGTAAAACATATCATCATAAACTCAGCAACTAAAATTAATTTAGAAGTGTTGGTTCCCGGTGAAAACGAAGAAAAGAAATCTTTCTCAAACTTATCGGTTTCAGGTGGCGTTGCTAATGCCTATAACGCATTGGTATTAGCTGAACGTATGGTTAGCAAAAGGTAAAAAATTATAATTTCTATTAAAAAGCACGCCTTATTTTGGCGTGTTTTTTGTTTTATACTATTATGTTTATATTGCCAAACCATTAATTTTAAAAAATGAAACAGCTACTAACATTATTTTTATTACTATTTTTTTCGGCGTTATCAGGTCAAAATGAAGCCTATTGGCAACAGCATGTTGATTATAAAATGTATGTTGATGTTGATGTAAAAAAATACCGATATAAAGGCACTCAACAATTAACATATACCAATAATTCACCCGATACGCTTCAAAAAGTTTTTTACCATTTGTATTTTAATGCATTTCAACCCGGAAGCGAAATGGATGGTAGGTTGCATACAGTAGCAGATCCTGATAGCCGGATGGTAACTAACAGAGGTACCGGTGATAACCCAAGATACGAAAGTAAAATTGCTCTATTACGATTAAATGAAATTGGGTATTTAAAGGTAATTTCATTAAAACAAAACGGGTTAAATATAAAGCACGAAACTGAAGGAACGGTGTTAGAGGTTACTTTAAATAAACCTATAAAACCAGGTGAAACTGCTGTTTTTGAAATGGTTTTTGAAGGTCAAGTTCCAAATCTTATAAGGCGCGCCGGAAGAAACAGCGAAGACGGAGTAGCCCTATCTATGGCACAATGGTATCCTAAAATGGCTGAATACGACTATGAGGGATGGCATACTTCACCTTATATTGGAAGAGAATTTCATGGTGTTTGGGGTAATTTTGATGTAAAATTACACATAGATAAAAATTACACCGTTGGCGGAACCGGATATTTACAAAACCCTCAAGAAGTTGGCCATGGTTATGAAGACATAAATAAGCCATTAAAATTAAAAAATGGAAATAAGCTAACTTGGCATTTTATTGCTCCAAATGTACACGACTTCACTTGGGCTGCTGACCCTCAATTTATACACGATGTTGTTCAAACAAAATCGGGTACCACTCTGCATTTTTTATACAAAAACAAAACACAGTATTTAAGTTCCTGGAAAGAACTTCAACCTTATGCCGAAAAAGCACTTGAATATTTTAATCAACATATTGGGCCCTATCCGTATAAACAGTATTCAATAATTCAAGGTGGAGACGGCGGTATGGAATACGCCATGTGTACATTAATTTCAGGAGGTAGCACTCTAAAAAGTATTTTAAGTACTATGTATCATGAATTGGCTCATTCCTGGTTTCAACAAATACTTGCCACCAATGAAAGCAAGTATTCATGGATGGATGAAGGATTTACATCCTATATTTCGTCAAAAGCATTACAAGAAGGCCTTGGTTTAGATAACTCGAAACCAAATTTAGGAAAATATGAAGGTTATTTTTATGTTGTAAAAAACGGTTTAGAGGAACCCTTAACTACGCATGCCGATAGGTTTAATACCAATACTGCTTTTAGTGTTGCAAGCTACTCAAAAGGAAGCATCTTTTTAACACAGTTAAATTATATTATTGGTGAAGAAAACGTTGAAAAAAGTTTAAAAAAATATTACAATACTTATAAATTTAAACATCCTACTCCTAATAATTTTATAAGAATTGCCGAAAAAATATCAGGAATTCATTTGGGATGGTATTTAAACGAATGGACTGAAACCACCCATATTATTGATTATGCTGTTGCCAGCATAAACAACATAAAGGTTACATTAGCCAGAGTTGGAGAAATACCTATGCCTATTGACCTTACTGTAACTTATTTTGATAATACTTCAGAAAATTTTTACATACCCTTAACCCTAATGAGAGGTGAAAAAAAAACTGCTGCCACCCTCTTAAAAGATTGGTCTTGGGGACATAGCATGTACAGTTTTTCAACTGATAAACCGGTTAAAAAGGTTGAAATTGACCCTTTGGGTTATATGGCTGACGTTGATAAAACAAATAACGTATTAGAAAATATCAAGCCTTAGCAACATCTAATTAATGTGCTTTAAAACATCTTTAATTTGTTGCAGTTGTCTAAATTTTTTATGTGTAATATTAATATTTAATTTTTCATGCTCCCAAGTAGTGTGATATGGAACATGAAAACCATAACCACCTATATTTAAAACAGGTATAATGTCTGATTTTAACGAATTGCCAATCATTAAAAACTGTTGAGGTTTAATATCTAAATGTTTGATTAGCTTTTTGTATTCGGGTTCCTTTTTCTCCGAGACTATTTCGGTATGATGGAAATAATTAGCTAAACCCGATTTTTGTAATTTCTTTTCCTGATCCAACAAATCGCCTTTTGTAGCCATAACCAATTTATATCTTCCCTGTAATGTTTTTAAAACATCCTCTACACCGTCAATAAGCTCAATGGGTTGATTCAACAAGGTCTTACCTAACTCAATAATTCTTTGTACAGCTTCAACACTTAAGGTATTGTTTGAGATTTTAATAGCGGTTTCAATCATAGACAACATAAACGATTTTACCCCATAACCATAATGTTTTAAATTTTCAATTTCAACAGCTAGTAGTTCTCTGGATATTGTATGATGCGGTAAAAAATCTTCTAACATATCACAAAATTGCTTTTCGGTATTTTGAAATAATGGTTCATTTACCCACAAGGTATCATCAGCATCAAAGGCAATAACTTTAATTTTTGAATTCATTTTCTAATTTTTTTTAAGGTAATTTTTCTCCGGTTGAAGCTACATAAATCTTGAACCATTGTTCTAAACTAAGTTTTATACTTAACGCATCTACGGCCCTATTTAATCGTTCAATTTTACCGGTTCCAACAACAGGTATAATGATTGCAGGGTGATTTAATAACCACGCATAAATAATACTATCAATAGATGTTATATCTAGCTCATTTGCAACTTGTTGTAACGCTTTTAAAACGCGTTCTCCTTTTTGAGTGGTTGGTTTTAGCAATTGCCCACCTGCTAATGGTGACCAGGCCATTGGTTTTATTTGGTGTTTTAAAAAATAATTAATGTTTTCGTTATCAAAATGCTCTAGGCAATACGGAGAAATTTCAACTTGATTGGTTATTAATGGTTGTTTACTAAACTTCTGCAAAGTGCCAATTTGTTGCGGAGTAAAATTTGATACACCAAAATAAAGCACTTTCCCTTGTGTTTTTAAATCGTCAAATGCTTTGGCTACTTCAACCGGATTAAAAAAGGGCGATGGGCGGTGCAACAACAAAATATCAATATAATCAGTTCTAAAATTTTCTAGTGATTTTTCAACAGATGAAATGATGTGTTTATAACTATAATCGTAAGTTTTTAAGGTACGTTTAGGGAATTTATCCGAAAGCAACTTAATTCCACATTTTGTAACAATTTGTATTTTTTTTCTGAAAGATGTATCCAACGCCAACGCATTTCCAAACAGTTGCTCACACGTATAGTCGCCATAAATATCGGCATGGTCAAATGTGGTAATGCCTAGGTCAAACGCCTGTTTGGAAAGTTTCAGCAGTTCTTGAGGAGATTTATTCCACTCATTCAAACGCCAATGCCCTTGAACAATACGAGATATTTTAAAATTCTCTGTTAAATTTATAGAGTTCATAGTATATTTAATTTAATAGAGCTATTCAACTTTTTCAATAACATTTTTAATATTTAGCCTATTTTTAGGTATAAACCCTTTTAAAATTAACACAATACCAAAAATCATAAGTAATATACCCATAGTACGTTTTATTTTGTATATAACTTTTGGAGTTAATTTCTTTTTTAATTGCTTAGCTAATAGTATTTTACCTAAATCTGTAATCAAATAACTCACCAATATCAATGTAAAATAATTAAAAATTTTACCGGGATGCATTTCTAAATTTGGCCCAATAACTACAATCATTCCTAACCAAAAAGCCAAAACGCCCACATTGATAAAGTTTAGTAAAAATCCTTTTGTAAAAAGCTTAAAATAATTCGTTTTTTCGGGCATTACCACCAGGCTGTCGTCTTGTATGGCTCTTTTCTGACTTTTATCTAAATAGGTAATTAGTCCATATACCAACAAAATGAGGCCACCAATATAAAACAATCGAGGGTCATCTTTTATTTGTTCCAACAAACTTTTACTGCCATAATATGCAATTAAAATAAAAATGATATCGCCAAAAATTACGCCTAAGTCAAAGGTTATAGCCGCACGCGCCCCTTTAATAATACTGGTTTGTATAAGCATAAAAAATACAGGGCCTATCATAAAGGCCAAAAAAAATCCGATAAGCACTGCTTCTTTTAGCTCGTAAAAAGTCATGGTGGTATTAAAGTGTGAAAATACTACAAATTATTATACCTCATCATAATTAACCTTAATTTTTTGGCTAACCGGATGTGCTTGACAGGTTAAAATAAAACCTTCATTTACTTCTTCATCAGATAAAATAGTGTTCTTTTCCATAACCGCCTTTCCTTCAGTAACTTTAGCTAAACAACTGCTACAAATACCCCCTTGACAAGAGTACGGAGCATCAATTCCTTCCTTTAAAACTGCGGTTAAAATAGTAGATTTGGTTGGCATGGTAAAGCTAGTTTCCTCATCATCTAAAACTACAGAGATTTCACAATTCCCTTCAAATTTGGTTTCAGGTTTTATTATAGAAGCTATCGGTGAGGAAAATAATTCGTAAAGGATATTTTCTTCTTTAACGTTATACTGAGTTAAGGTTTCCTTTGCTGTTTGAATCATATCTTCAGGTCCACATAAATATACTTTCTCAAGCTCAACACTAGCAAAATTGTTTTTAAGTAAGTAATTTAAATTTCCCTTATCTATTCTACCAAATAGGGCGTTTACATTTTTTTCACGGCTAAACACAAAACTAATCGTAAATCTGTTTGGATACTGTTTAGACAAAGTAATTAGATCGTTATAAAATATAGTATCTCGATTGCTTTGATTTCCATATATAAGGTGAAAACTGCTGTTTGGCTCATGCGCTAAAACTGTTTTTAAAATACCCATAACCGGAGTAATCCCGCTACCCGCTGCTATACCTAAATAGTTATTTTTATTTAAAGGATTGACTTTTAAAATAAATCTTCCCTCAGGTTGAGCGACCTCCAGTTTGGCTCCTTTGGTTAACTTTGTAGTTGCAAACTGTGAGAATTTTCCGTTTTTAACTGCTTTTACAACTATACGAAGCTCATCGCTTTTAGGTATGGAGCAAATAGAATATGCTCTTCTAATTTCTGCTCCTTCAATTGTAGTTTTTAAGGTAATATATTGGCCGGCTTCAAATGTAAATTTATTCCGTAAATCGCTTGGTACTTCAAAAACAATGGAAACTGCATTTGGTGTTTCCTTACTAATTTCCTTAACTGTTAAATTATAAAAAGTTGACATTTTTAGTAGTTTAGTTCGCAAAAATACTTAATATAAATGCAATTAATTTGTTAAAAATACACCTAACTTTGTTATACATAAGTAAATTATGCATATATTTACTTTATAAAATTTATGAATGGGGAATCAAAAACTTTATAAAGGCACCTTACAAACCATTATTTTAAAGTTGCTTAAACAACACCATAAAATGTATGGTTATGAAATTACCCAAAAAGTAAAGGAACTTACCAAAGGTAGTTTAAATATTACTGAAGGAGCGCTTTACCCTGCTTTACATAAATTAGAAGCCGAAGGCTTGTTAGAAGTTGAAGTTGCTAAAGTTGATAATAGGCTTAGAAAATATTACAAACTCACCGAAAACGGTTCTAAAGAAACGGTGAACAGAATGGCCGAATTACAAACGTTTATTGCAACAATGCAAACTATTTTAAACCCGAAATTAGCTTAGATTTAATAATTTTTTATGAAAAAGAAAAATAAACTTACCAAAGAGCAAATACAACAAATTGAAGATTATTTAACGAATAAGGATGTTGAATATATCGACTTGCGTTACGAAATTTTAGACCATATAATTTCAGATGTAGAATTTATAATTGAAAACAGTAGCAGTTCTTTTGAAGACACATTAGATAAAGTAAAATTAAAATGGAATAAAAATTTTACAATTACTTCAAGTTGGTGGCTAGGTGTTAGCAATTATGTACCTCTCATTTTTATAAACAAGTGTTTAAGAATATATAAACCTTTGGTTTTAAAAAACCTATTTGGAATTGTATTGTTTTTAATTTTCATATATGCTATTTTATATTTTTTTCAATTTGACTTGCTTTATTTTTATTCAGTAATTAAAATGGTATATATAGTATCGACACTTACTTTTATAGGTTTTTTTATTTTTTGGAAAATTAAGATTAAAAGAATTAAGCAAAAGTCATCATTCAGCTATCTAATTAATAAACAGATTTTTCCTAATATATTTTTCCTTTTAATATTATTAAGTAATTTATTTGATGCTAAACCAGAAAATGTTGATTTTTTTGACCTTATTATATTAAGCACAACAGTATCAGTATTGTTGATAGGAAATTCATTATATAAAAATCATGTTAAAATAGTTTCAAATTTTAAGAAGTATCAATTAAAATGAAAATTACCTCCCAACAAATACAACACCTCTACAAATTTACGCGCCAACATTTTGTTGAGCATTTTGATGTACAAACCGAGTTGGTTGACCATTTAGCCAATGATATTGAAGAAATTTGGAAAAAAAATCCAAACATTTCCTTTGAAAATGCACGAGATATTACCTTCAAAAAATTTGGTGTTTTCGGTTTTATGGAAGTTGTTGAAGCCAGAACTGCCGCTTTAAATAAAAAATATTGGCAGCTTACCTTACAAACTTTCAAGTCCTTTTTTAAAATACCGCAACTGCTTATAACGCTCACAATTTTCAGCCTGATATATTTTTCTTTAGTTTTCATTCCAAATCAGGTAATTGTATTTTATACATTAGGATTTGGAGTTATAATTTTATTAGTAATTCGACTTTTTCAGTTACAGCAAATTAAAAGAAAGAGGTTTAAATTAACCGGTAAAAAATGGTTGCTCGAAGAATACATTTATAATTTTGGAAACATTGGTGCATTCGCTTACTTTTTAATTCAAATCCCTATGTTTTTTGACTCCAATATTGCATCAAACACCATGTTAATTTTGGTATCATTTTTATTTAGTTGTTATTTATTACTAATTTATATAATTGCTTTTTTACTGCCTAAAAAAGCTGAAAGCTTATTAAAAAATCAATATCCCGAATATAAACTGGTATAACCAACTTGTAACAACATATACATTTTAATTACCTATTAAAAAAACAACCCAAATGATTGCACATTTTATAAACTTTGAATGGAAACAATTTTTTCGCTCTTCTTATTGGCAAAAAAGCATTGTTATAAATATTTTATTGGTATTTGTTGCCCTGTACTTTATACTGGTTTTTTTAGCCCTGGGATTTGGACTATATCCTATTTTAAAAGACCAATTCCCAGAAGCAGATCCGCTATTAAAAGTGAATGAATATTTATTTTATTGGTTATTGGCCGATTTACTATTACGGTTTTTCTTCCAAAAATTACCTGCTTTAAATAGCAAACCATTATTAATTTTACCGTTAAAACGCAGTAAAATAATTCACTATGTTTTAGGTAAAACTATGTTGTCTTTTTTCAACTTTTTACCCTTATTTGCCATAATACCGTTTGGCATAATTTTAATTTATGAAGATTACAGTATTTCAACCACTTTAACTTGGATGTTTTTACTGTATATCCTCATTTTAATTACTAATTTTTTAAACTTTTTAATTGAAAGTAAATCGGCCGAAACCGAACTTTCTTTTTTGCCTATTGTTTTAATAACAACAGGGTTATTTGCAATAAATTATTTTAACCTATTTTCTATTTCAACTCTAGTAGCGGGAGCCATAAACGCAATAATAACAAGTCCTATTTTATTAATGGTTCCTTTGCTTTTATCGGCCTTATTATACTTTAGTAATTATATTAATTTAAAGAAAAAACTTTACGTCGATGGCGCTTTAAAATCGATACAAAAAGAAATCACTACGAGCGAATTAAACTGGACACGTAAATTTGGTGATATCGCACCTTTTTTACAACTCGATTTAAAATTACTGTGGCGTAATAAAAGACCCCGTTCATCAATTTTTATTGTGGCACTCGGATTGTTATACGGATTGTTTTTTTACCCAAACCCTACGTTTAGCGATATAACACCTGTAGCATTGTTTGTAGGTATTTTTGTTACAGGTATTTTTATGATAAATTTTGGTCAATTTATTCCGGCTTGGGACAGCGCCTATTACAAACTACTTATGAGTCAAAATATTGAATACAAAGGCTATTTAAAATCAAAATTCTCTTTAATGTTTATGAGTGCCATTTTAATGTTTGTACTAAGCATTCCTTATGTTTACTTTGGATGGAAAATTTTGGTAATCCATTTTGCAGCACTAATTTATAATTTAGGTGTTAACACCTATGTGTTACTTTTTGCAGGAGCCTTTAATCGAAAGAAAATAGATTTAACCCAACGCGCGGCATTTAATTATCAAGGTACGGGTGCCGTTCAATGGTTAATAAGTATTCCTTTATTACTTGTGCCTGTAGGGTTGTTTTTAATCCCCTATTATACACTTGGGTTTGAATATGGTATTGCCTTTTTAATAATAATGGGCGCAACTGGTATTGTATTTCACCAAAAAATAATGCCTGCTATCACTAAAAAATATGTGCAATTCAAATACAAAATGATTAGCGCATTTGAACAAAATGTATAAAACCTTCAATAAAAAATAAAAAAATATTAAAATGATAACAGCTACAGATCTTTCAAAAAAATACAGCGGTACAACCGTTTTAAATATACCTCAAATTGAAATACAAAAAGGACAATCCTTTGGGTTGGTTGGTAATAACGGCGCAGGAAAAACAACTTTTTTTAACTTATTGCTAGATTTAATTAAACCAACAACAGGTAGTGTTATTAACCATAGCATTAATGTAAATAAAAGCGAAGATTGGAAGCCTTTTACGGCTGCCTTTATTGATGAGAGTTTTTTAATAGGCTATCTTACTCCCGAAGAATATTTTTATTTTATTGGTGAGTTACGCGGAATGAATAAAGCAGATATTGATGCTTTTTTAGAAAATTTCAATGAAATATTTAACGATGAAATTTTGGGTAAAAAGAAATATTTGAGAGATTTATCCAAAGGAAACCAGAAAAAAGCCGGTATTGTTGCCGCTTTAATTGGAAACCCTGAAGTTATAATTTTAGATGAACCATTTGCAAATTTAGATCCCACCACCCAAATTCGATTGAAAAACCTGTTAAAAAACCTAGTGAAAAATAGCGGTGCCACCATTTTAATTTCGAGTCATGATTTAGGTCATGTAACTGAAGTTTGTGAACGCATTGTTGTTTTAGATAAAGGTAATGTTGTAAAAGATATTCAAACATCTGACGCTACATTAAAAGAACTGGAAACCTATTTCTCTGAGTAAGTATAACTAAATACGCATTATTTTGTATTTTTACATCCCTTATTAACAATATATAATTGTAATAATTGTTAAAAGGGGTAAAGTAATTTTTATTGAAACGTTTTTCTAAAATAGTTTACGGCCTAATAATTATGATTTTTGTGGGGTGTTCCACAAAAAAAGATGCATTTTTAAATAGAAATTACCATGCGCTTTCTACAAAATACAATGTGTTATACAATGGCAATATTGCACTAAATGACGGGTTAAAAGAACTCAACCAAAACTATACCGATAATTTTTGGGAACGCCTGCCAATAGAGCCTTTAAAGGTAGATAAGCTCGCTCTTCCGGGAGTCAAAGCATCCACCGATGCCTCTCCCGAACAATTTAATAAAGCAGAAGAAAAAGCTGTTAAAGCCGTTCAAAAACACTCTATGGTTATTGTTAGGCAAGAACGAAATAATCAAATAGATAACGCTTACTTGCTTTTAGGGAAAGCCCGGTATTATTCAAAACGATTTGTTCCGGCATTGGAAGCTTTTAATTATTTACTTATTAATTACCCGAATTCTGAATTGTTTCATGAAACAAAAATATGGCAAGCTAAAACTTTAATTAGGCTTTATAATGAAGAGCAGGCTATAGAAAATTTGAGGTACTTATTTAAAAGTAAAAAATTAGCTCCTAAAGTAATTGAAGATGCCCATACAGCCATGGCAATGGCTTATATTAAAACTGATAGTCTTCAAAAAGTTATAAAGCATTTAAATGAAGCTGTTTTAACGAGTTTCAACAAAGAGCAAACTGCAAGAAATTTATTTATATTAGGGCAATTGTATAGAGAAAAAGGAGCTATCGATTCATCAAATATAGCATTTGAATCTTTAATAAACTTTAAAAAAGCGCCCTATAAATACAAAATACAAGCACATATTGAAAAAGCTAAAAATGTAAGCACTAATGAAGAAATTGCAACTACACTAGAACTATTAAATAAGTTAATTCAAGAACGAGACAATCGCCCTTACTTAAATCAGCTTTACTATCAAAAAGCGATTTTGTTGACTTCCATAGATACGCTTACCGCAATTAAAAACTTTAAAAAATCACTTGCCAATAGTAAAAGTCTTGATTATCAAAAGGAACTTACGTACCAAGCCTTGGGGAATATTTATTTTGACAAAGCGCAATTTAGTATTGCCGGTTCGTATTACGACAGTATTTTACAAATTGCCGATGACATTCATACCAAAAGAATTCATAAATTAAGAAGAAAAAGAGCCAATTTAAACAACGTAATTCTTTTCGAAAAAACTGCAACCCAAAGCGATAGTATTTTAACTCTTACAAAATTGAGCCTGGAAGAGCAAACCCTCTTTTTCAAAAAATATATTGTTACATTAAAAGACAAAGAAGCTACAGTTGAAAAACAACAAATAAAAACGGGTAGTGAATTTGCAACCATTCAATCTAGCAAAGCTAGTGTTAATAACACTGGTAAATGGTATTTTTACAATACACAGGTTGTTGGGTTTGGAGAACAAGAATTTAGAAAAATATGGGGCAATCGCCCTTTAGAAGATAATTGGCGTTTAAGCGACAAAAACCTAATCAATATCACACAAGGCAAATCAACAGCTGTTTCAACAAAAAACCAACCACTTGATTCATTAAAATACAATGTCTCGTATTATGTAAACAGCCTGCCAAAAAATAAAAAAACAATAGATAGTATTATAGGTGAACGAAACAATGCGTATTTACAATTGGGAATTATTTATAAAGAACAGTTTAATGAACCAGAGTTGGCAATACAAAATTTTGAAAAATTGCTGACATTTAAGCCACTTACTATTCAAGAACTTTCTGCTAAATACAATTTGTATAAAATATACCTAAATACTCACCCAGTTAAAGCTGAAAAAATTAAAGCCGATTTAATTGCTAATTATCCAAATTCCAAGTACACAAAAATACTTTTAAATCCGAATGAAATAGCCATAGATGAAAATGCAGAATCTCCTGAAACAGAGTACGCTATTTTATATTACCAATATAAAGCAAAAGAGTTTGATGAAGTTATTGAAAAATGTAAAGAAGCTGTTAAAAAGTATGAAGGATACGAACTTTTACCTAAATTTGAACTGCTAAAAGCGTATGCATTAAATGAACGCGACGGAGTTACAGCTTTTAAAACAGCGCTTGAAGCCATTACTTTAAATTTCCCAAATACTGAAGAAGGTAATAAAGCTTTAGAACTATTGAAAACCATAAATGCAAAACAATAATATAATTTTTAAACCATGTTTACAGAAAAAAAAGAAAAACAACCTCAGGTTTTAGAAAGAAACATCATTGGTAAAAACACTTCAATTGTTGGAGATGTAGTTTCTGAGGGTGATTTTAGGATTGATGGAAAAGTTGAAGGAACTGTTAAAACAAACGGCCGAGTAGTCATTGGAAAATCGGGTAGTATAAAAGGTAAAGTTGAGTGCAATAATGCTGATATTGAAGGAAAATTTTCAGGTGAACTTTTTGTAAACAGTCTGTTAACTTTAAAAAATACCGCCAACATATCGGGTGAAGTTGTAATTGCAAAACTTTCTGTTGAACCCGGTGCAGAGTTCAATGCAACTTGTGCTATGAAAGGTTCGGTTAAGGAATTAAAGAATGAGCAAGCAACAAAAGAAAAATCAGCTTCCTAAATACATACAATTAACCGGGGTGGCAATTCAAATGGGTATTACCATTTATTTGGGTGCATACTTTGGAAAAAAATTAGATGCCTATTTTAATCCTACCAATAAAACCTACACCATAATATTAACATTATTGGCATTACTAATTGCTATTTGGAGTGTTTTATTGCAGTTAAAAAGAATTAATGATAAATATGACTAAGCAATTTATTGGTTTTGGATTAAAACTATTGCTCGCTTTAGGTATGGTTTTTTTAATACACTTAGCTGTGTTGTATATGTTAAAAAACCCACTGTTTGAAAATTTAATTGTAAGCAGTTATGTAGTAAATTATAGTTTGGCGCTTATCATTTATGCAACCTTATTTTTACTGAAAAAAAAATACGAACATATCCTTGGGTTCATTTTTATGGGCGGGAGCTTTTTAAAGTTTGGTATCTATTTCTTACTATTTTATCCTGTTTTTAAGCAAAACGAAACCATTGAAACTTTAGAAGCAACTTCGTTTTTAACACCTTATATTACATGCTTAATAATTGAAACTTTTTACCTAATTAAGCTATTAAACCAACCAGCGTAAACAGCTAAAAATTAAACAGTAAGCCTTATAAAAAAACAAAATAAAATATTTTTTGGTTTCTAATATAAAAATGTACCTTTGCAAAATATTTTTAGGCACCAACTATTAATAAAGTGTATGTATAAAATTAATTGGGTAAAAGCGCTTACAATTCTAGTATTGTTTGTATCATTTTCAGTAAATGCAAAAAGTGAATCAAAAAAAGAAGGTTCGAATGATTTAAAAACTGAAATTAAAGAGTATATAAACCACCATTTACAAGATTCTTATGATTTTAACTTGTTTTCTTACACCAATAATGCCGGTGAGCATAAATATTTAAGCGCACCACTCCCCGTAATTTTATGGGACAACGGTTTACAAGTATTTTCTTCTTCAAAATTAAAGCATGGTGAGGCGGTAGCAAACGTTAATGGTAATTACTACAAAGTTTATCACAATAAAATATATAAAACGGATGCAGAAGGAACCATAACATATGATGATGCGCATCACCCAACCAATGCCAAACCATTAGACTTTTCAATTACAAAAAATGTAGTTTTTATTATTTTAGTTGGTTTACTCATGTTTTTTATGTTTAAAAAAATGGCCTCCAATTACAAAAATAATGCCATGCCTAAAGGTATGGGTCGTTTTTTAGAGCCTATAATTTTATACATTAGAGATGATATTGCCATTCCAACAATTGGCATAAAGAAATACAAAAAATTTATGAGTTACTTATTAACCATATTTTTCTTTGTATGGATTATAAACTTATTAGGTTTAACACCGCTTGGTGTTAATGTTACTAATAATATTGCGGTAACTCTTGCATTAGCATTAATCACCTATTTTATTACTACATTTTCAGGAAATAAAAATTATTGGAAACATATTTTTTGGATGCCTGGTGTACCAGTACCAATGAAAATTATTTTAGCACCTATCGAGTTGTTAGGTACATTTATAAAACCTTTTGCTTTAATGATTCGTTTGTACGCAAACATTACTGCAGGTCATGTGGTTTTAGCAAGTATAATTGGAATGATGTTCATTTTTAAAAACTGGATTGGTAGTCCATTATCATTCGGATTGGCATTTGCCTTGTCGTTATTAGAATTATTAGTAGCAGCGCTACAAGCATATATTTTCACAATGTTATCAGCTTTATACTTTGGCATGGCCGTTGAAGAACATGATGATCATTAAAAATTGAATGTTTAATTAAATAAATATATATATTATGACAATTCCAAACATTGTAGGAGCAGGTTTAATCGTTATTGGTGCCGGTGTAGGTATTGGTAGAATTGGTGGTTCAGCAATGGACGCTATCGCTCGTCAACCAGAAGCTTCAGGAAAAATTCAAACTGCTATGCTTATTGCAGCAGCTTTGATTGAAGGTATTGGATTTGCTGCATTATTTGCAGCTTAAAAAAACAAATAGCTGTAACGGTTGGTTACAGCTATTGTTTAAATATAAAACTAATAAAACATAACACTATATATTCATGGAAAAGTTAATAGAACAGTTTTCGGTTGGATTATTCTTTTGGCAAACTATTCTTTTCATTGCCTTGGTACTTTTGTTAAAAAAGTATGCTTGGAAACCAATTTTAGATGCTGTTAACGACAGAGAAGAAGGTATTAGCAAAGCATTAAACGAAGCCGAAAATGCACGCAAAGAAATGCAAAACCTTACTGCCGATAACGAGCGTATTTTAAAGGAAGCACGTGCTGAACGTGATACACTTTTAAAAGAAGCACGTGAAATGAAAGAAAACATAATTTCTGAAGCAAAAGAAGAAGCAAAAGAACAGGCTAATAAAGTGATTGCTCAGGCTCAAACGGCAATTGAAACCGAAAAGCAAGCTGCTATTGCGCATCTTAAACATCAGGTGGCTGAACTTTCAGTTAATATTGCAGAAAAAGTTATAAAAGAAGAATTGTCAAACAAAGACAAACAAGTTGCTTTGGTTGAAAAAATGTTAAAAGAAGTAACTATTAACTAATTATGAGTGGAGTTAGAGCCGCATTACGTTATGCAAAAGCTGTGTTAAATTTTGCTGTTGAGCAGCAAAAAGAAACAGAGGTTTACAATAACATGTTTTTAATCTCAGAAACAATTGAAGGCAGCAAAGAGTTACAGTTACTGCTTAAAAGTCCTATTTTAAAACCCGAAGTTAAAAAAACTGCCCTTAAAGAGGTTTTTAGTAATAAAATATCTAGTATTTCTTATGGATTAATTAATTTATTAATTGATAAAAAAAGGTTAGCTATTTTAAATGAGGTTGCTAAAAAATATGTCATAATTTTCGATGCCTTAAAGGGAAAAGAAGTTGCAAAAGTTACTACTGCTTTTCCGTTAACCGAAAATTTAACAAATGAGGTTTTAACTAAAGTGGTTGAAATTACAGGGAAAAAAGCAAGTTTAGAAAATATTATTAATCCGGAAATTATAGGCGGATTCATTTTACGTATTGGTGATGTTCAATACGATGCAAGTATTGCAAATAAATTACAAGTATTAAAAAGACAATTTGATAACGAAAGTTATATTTCAAAATTGTAATCAATTAAAAAAGAATTTAGTTTTAAAAAAATAGAATAATGGCATCAATAAAACCGGCTGAAGTTTCAGCAATTTTAAAACAACAATTATCAGGATTTGAAAGTTCGGCTTCATTAGATGAAGTTGGAACAGTGTTGCAGGTAGGTGATGGTATTGCACGTGTATATGGTTTATCAAATGTGCAATATGGTGAATTGGTTGAATTTGAAGATGGATTAGAAGGAATTGTACTGAACCTTGAAGAAGACAACGTTGGGGTTGTATTATTAGGTCATTCAAAAGAAATTAAAGAAGGTGCAACCGTAAAAAGAACCGAAAGAATTGCATCATTAAAAGTTGGTGAAGGAATTTCAGGACGTGTTGTAAACACTTTAGGTGAGCCAATTGATGGTAAAGGGCCTATTCAAGGTGAAACTTTTGAAATGCCTTTAGAGCGTAAAGCTCCAGGTGTAATTTTCCGTGAACCGGTAACCGAACCTTTACAAACCGGTGTAAAAGCAGTTGATGCTATGATTCCAATTGGTAGGGGTCAACGTGAGCTAATTATTGGTGACCGTCAAACCGGTAAATCAACCGTTGCCATTGATACCATTATCAATCAAAAAGAATTTTATGATGCCGGAGAGCCTGTTTACTGTATTTACGTTGCAGTTGGTCAAAAAGGTTCTACAGTTGCAGGAATTGCAAGTTTATTAGAAGAAAAAGGTGCTTTAGCGTATACCACTATTGTAGCAGCTAATGCTTCAGACCCTGCCCCAATGCAGGTGTATGCTCCTATGGCCGGAGCCGCAATTGGTGAATATTTTAGAGATACTGGTCGCCCGGCTTTAATTATTTATGATGATTTATCAAAACAGGCTGTGGCTTATCGTGAAGTATCTTTATTATTACGTCGTCCACCGGGACGTGAAGCATATCCAGGTGATGTATTTTACTTACACTCTCGCTTATTAGAGCGTGCTGCAAAAGTTATTAATGATGATACTATTGCCGCACAAATGAACGATGTGCCTGATTCTCTTAAAGGAAAAGTTAAAGGTGGCGGTTCGCTAACTGCTCTTCCAATTATTGAAACACAAGCTGGTGATGTTTCTGCATACATCCCAACTAACGTAATTTCCATTACTGATGGACAGATTTTCTTGGAATCCGATTTATTTAACTCGGGGGTTCGTCCGGCAATTAACGTGGGTATTTCGGTATCTCGTGTTGGAGGTAATGCTCAAATTAAATCGATGAAAAAAGTGGCAGGTACCTTAAAATTAGACCAAGCCCAGTATCGCGAGTTGGAAGCCTTTGCTAAGTTTGGTTCAGATCTTGACGCCGCAACTATGAATGTAATTGAAAAAGGAAAACGAAATGTTGAGATTCTAAAACAAAATCAGAGTGATCCTTTTAAAGTAGAAGATCAAATTGCCATTATTTATGCAGGGTCTAAAAACTTATTAAAAGATGTTCCGGTTGAAAAGGTAAAGGAATTTGAAAGTGATTATTTAGAGTACTTAAACGCAAAACATAGAGACGCTTTAGATATATTAAAATCAGGTAAATTAACCGATGAGGTTACTGATACTTTAACAAAAGCGGCCGCTGAAATTTCAGCAAAATACGTTTAATTACAATTTTAGTATGACGTTTTGGGAATTCTTTCTTCTCAAGACTTATACTAAAAACTGAAAATATATGGCAAATTTAAAAGAAATACGTAACAGAATATCATCCATTGGCTCAACCATGCAAATTACCAGTGCCATGAAAATGGTTTCTGCAGCAAAGTTGAAAAAAGCACAAGATGCTATTACACAAATGCGCCCCTATGCTGATAAGTTAACCGAGCTTCTACAAAGTTTGAGTGCTACTTTAGAAGGGGATATGGGAGGTATTTATTCTGAACAAAAAGAAATTTCTAAAGTACTTTTAGTTGTAATCACTTCAAATCGTGGCTTGTGTGGCGGATTCAATTCATCTGTCATAAAAGCAGCAGTTAAAAATATTGAGGACAATTATAAAGGAAAGCAGGTTGATTTGTTAACCGTTGGTAAAAAAGGTAATGACTTATTATCAAAATCACACAACGTTATTGAGAACAACAACCAAGTTTTTGATGATTTGACTTTTGATAATGTTGCAGAAATTGCGGTTAACATTATGAAATTATTTGCCGATGGAAAGTATGATAAGGTTGAGTTGGTGTATAACCGATTTAAAAATGCAGCAACGCAAATTGCTACTATTGAACAATTTTTACCAATTGCTCCAATAGAAGCCGATGCTAACGTCAATACCGATTATATTTTTGAGCCGGGTAAAGCACAAATAGTTTTAGAATTGATTCCTAAATCGCTAAAAACACAACTGTATAAAGCGGTTAGAGACTCTTTTGCTTCGGAACACGGCGCAAGAATGACTGCAATGCACAAAGCAACCGATAATGCTACGGAATTACGTAACGAATTGCTTTTAACTTACAACAAAGCTCGTCAGGCAGCAATTACCAATGAAATTTTAGAAATTGTTGGTGGTGCCGAGGCATTGAACAATTAGGCGTAGCCAAATGTTTTAGTTGGTGCCGAGACATTGAACAATTAGGCGAAGTCAAATGTTTAAAGTGCGCTGAGGTATTGAATATTTAAACATTTTTAGAAAATATATGGAACCCATCAATTTTTTGATGGGTTCTTTTTTTGTAGTTTGGTATAACGTTTGTATAATTTTAAAAAACATAAAAATGAAACCATTATATATCCTATTTTTTTTAATAAATGCCTCGCTATTAAGTTGTTCGTCAGTAAAACAAAACGACTTAATTCTTCAAAATAATCCTCCATTTAAGGTAGTTAAGGCAACTTATAAGTCTTGGGTAGGGGGTCAGCCCGGAATTAAAGGGTATCAATTTTTTATTGAAATTTCAGATTCAAAGGTAAGGTTGGATTCGGTCTATTTTAGAGGTTTTAAAGCAGCACTCGAAAAAGATGAACTAGCCAAAAAATTGCAATATAACGCGGTGATTCGCTTTCCAAGGGAAAAACCAGATTTAATTTTACATGAAAACCCAAAAAAAGAATATGGCAATCAACCTCCAATAATTCCACAAAAAATTCCTTTTAATTTGAATCAACATGAAGCGGTTGTATCGTACATATACAAAAATAAAAAGTGGTATTATAAAGTCGCTCCTATTCACGAAATTAAATAGTAAGGCTATTTGACCTTTAATTTCAGCTAGTTAAACTCATTGCGTTTTTAAAAATAGTTTTTGGCATAACTTTTGAAAAATTACAAGCATAACCTAAAACCTACTATTATGAAAACGCTTAAAATACTTATAGTTACGTTAGCACTAGGTTTATCTTTTTCAGCCTGTAATGTAATTGTAGAAGACCTAAACGACCCTTATTATTTTTCATTAGAAGATGCGCTATCGTCATACGACTTATGGTATGTTGATTATAATAAAACTACCGGAACCGGCGATGTTCCATTTATTTCAAAAGCATTTACCTTATCTTTTTTAAACGGAAAATTATACGCCAACAACAATTTAGTAGGAATAGGCTCTCAAGGTAATGGATATGGTATTCAAATTGGTTATTACAACACTTTTAATGGTTTTTTGGAAATTGACCACGATTTAGATGGTTATTACGATTTGGAAGTTATTCAAATTGATATTGATTTAATTAAATTAAGAGATAATTTTAATCAGGTAACCTATTATTTAGAAGGTTACCAAAAATACGATTTTGATTACGATAAGATATTTTATGACAATTTAGAGTACTTTTTACAAGAGTATGATGTTTGGGAAAAAACGTATACAAGTAATACCGGAGCAGTTACGGATTTTGATTATGAAAATTTCTTAAAATTTGTACCCGAAAATATTAATACTTTTTACTCTTCATTAGATGAGTTTGGCACAGAATTTGAGAATATAAATTTTAATTATGTAGGTGAATACTACATAGCTGATGTTCTTGGATATGATGACTTAAAAATATTAACGCTGGTATATGACAACGGCATTGAAGAAGACTTTGAAATTAGCGTAATAAATGATGAAATTATACGTTTGTATCATATAAACTCTGAAACTACGTATGAGTTTACCGGAAGGGGGTATATCCAATATTTAAAACAAGGTTCGACTAAAGGAAAAAATGTAAGGACTACAGGTAGAAAACGAACTAAAGTAAATAGAAAAACAGTAAATAAAAATATTTAAAATAAAGTTTGGTTAGTTGATTTTTGGTTGGTTATTTATAACCAATTGAAGGAAGCCGCTCCCACCCTAGGAGCGGTTTTTTTGTATATTTATACTACTATTAAAAACAGTTAAATTATGAACACCAAAACAGCTTTTATAACAGGGGCTACATCCGGAATTGGAGAAGCCACTGCCCGGTTATTTGCGAAAAACAATTTTAATTTGGTATTGTGTGGCAGAAGAGTTGAAAAATTAAAGGCACTCAAAAATATTTTAAGCAAGTTTACCGGCGTATGTACCTTACAGTTTGATGTCCGCAATAAACCTGAAGTCTTTGAAGCAATACATTCGCTTTCCGGTAATTTTAAAAATATTGATGTGTTAATTAATAATGCCGGCAATGCCCATGGTTTAAGTAGTATTCAAAACGGTGATTTAAATGATTGGGATGCTATGATAGATGGTAATGTTAAAGGATTGCTTTATGTAACCAAGGCTATTTTACCAAAAATGACCCATGCCAATAACGGTTTTATTGTTAATATTGGTTCTATAGCAGGAAAAGAGGTATATCCCAATGGAAATGTCTATTGTGCTTCAAAATTTGCAGTAAATGCCTTAAATAAAGCCATGCGATTAGATTTAAATAAACTCAATATAAGAGTTGCCGGAATTCATCCCGGAGCGGTAGAAACTGAGTTTTCAGAAGTGCGATTTAAAGGAGACAAGGATCGTGCAAAAAAGGTTTATGAAGGGTATAAAGCTCTACAGGCAAAAGATATTGCCGAAATAATTTATTTTGTTGTAACCAGACCTGCTCACGTTAATATTGAAGATTTAGTAGTTTATCCAACTGCTCAAGCAAGTGCTACTGTTTTAAACAAAGTAACTTAAAATGATTAACAAACGTCTATTAATAAAAAATTTACTGGCTCATAATGATGAGAATAGCTTCTATGATAAAAAGCGTAAAATTTCTTTAGACAGCAAAGAAGGAAAGGCTAAATTTTTAAAACACATTTGTGCACTTTCTAATTCCAACCCTAGTAACAACTCGTATATTGTGATAGGTGTTGAAGATAAATTAAATAAGATTGAAGGTGTTGATTTTTTTGACGATAGTAAAATTCAGAACTTAATAAATTCATACCTAAAAAATCCCCCAAAAATTCAGTATGAAAATGTAGCATTTCCTAGCTTACCTCGCTATAAGGTTGTTGGTTTGGTAACCATACACCCTAATAATAAAGTAACTTCTTTAAAAAAAGGAATTTGGAAGTACGTACGCGGCAAAGTATTTTTTAGAAGAGGTAGCAATTCTATGTCTACCCTTGGGAATTACACCTTAAAAAGTACCAATAAGGCAATTGTTGAATCTATAGAAAAAAACGCATCAAACAATATAAAACTTACTTTAGATGGTGTCTTTGATTTTTTTAACAGGCACAAAAAACAGTACCATCCCACTTACAAAGTGTTTAATGAACAATTTGTATTGTGTTGGGCAGGTGCTAAAAAGGAAGTTGATGGGAAGATTTTTTATTCAAGAGTAGATATCGAATTAATTAATGAGCAGGTACGATTATTTTACTCGGCTTTAGACGAAGTTAAAATTGAGGTAAACCACAATACATTTATGATAACTGAATATGTGTATTTGGGTATTAAAAACGAATTTGATTATTATCCTTTAGAAAAAACAATTATTCATTTTAAGGAAAACGGAAAACACGATATTGTTTCCGAAATTTTATTTAACCCACCTCAATACAACAAAATAGCCCTGCATCATATATACAACAATTGCAATACAATTTTACATAAATTGAAGAATAGCGTTTCGTTAAATTCAAGAGAAGAAATTGATTTACTAGAATTACCAACTAATTATTTAATTTGTGTTTTAAATGAAATTCCTTCTTCATTGTTAAAACTAAAAGAATGTAAAGTATATCTAAAAAATTTAGAAGATAAAACTGCCTATATAAAATATAAAGAAGCTGTAAGGGTTTTAAGAAAAGTTAAGTACAACTAAAAAGGCTATCTAAAAAAATTTGAAAACTGCCGTTCTAAAACTGCTTAAGGCGGGCAGGTTCAGATTGACAAAAATTAACTTTATAGACAGCCTCTTAAGGTATGTTTAGAATTTATAAATCGAATTTTATCCCTTGAGCCAATGGCAATTCGGTAGTGTAATTAATAGTGTTTGTTTGACGCCTCATATAAATTTTCCAAGCATCTGAACCCGATTCTCTTCCTCCTCCGGTTTCTTTTTCTCCGCCAAATGCCCCACCTATTTCTGCACCTGAAGTACCAATATTTACGTTAGCAATTCCACAGTCAGATCCGGCTTGTGATAAAAATAATTCAGCTTCTCTTAAATTGCTCGTCATAATTGCCGATGATAATCCTTGAGCAACATTGTTTTGAATTTCAATAGCATCATTTACATCTCCAGAGTACTTCAACAAATATAAAATAGGAGCAAATGTTTCATGCTGAACAATGTTGTAATGATTTTCCGCTTCAGCAATAGCAGGTTTTACATAACAGCCACTATCATACCCATCTCCTTGTAAAACACCACCTTCTACAACTAAATTTCCTCCTTCTGCCACCACTTTTTCCAATGCATTTTCATACATTTTAACGGCATCGGTATCTATAAGAGGACCAACATGATTATTTTCATCTAAAGGATTTCCTATACGCAATTGTTTATAGGCTTCAACTAACGCATTTTTGACTTTATCATAAATAGATTCATGAATAATTAACCTTCTGGTTGAAGTACAGCGTTGTCCGGCAGTACCAACTGCTCCAAAAACAGCACCAATAACGGTCATTTTTATATCGGCATTAGGAGTTACAATTATGGCATTGTTTCCTCCTAATTCCAACAACGATTTTCCAAGGCGTTCGCCAACGGTTTTTCCAACAATTTTACCCATTCTGGTAGAACCGGTAGCAGAAATTAAGGGAATACGCTTGTCGGTAGTCATAAACTCTCCTACTTTGAAATTACCATTAACAATACAGGAAATACCTTCAGGTAAATTGTTTTCTTTTAAAACTTCAGCAATAATATTTTGACAAGCTATACTGCACAAAGGTGCTTTTTCTGATGCTTTCCAAACACATACATCGCCGCAAATCCATGCTAAAGCAGTATTCCAGCTCCACACAGCAACCGGAAAGTTAAAAGCAGAGATAATACCAACAATTCCCAATGGGTGATACTGTTCGTACATTCTGTGACCCGGGCGTTCGGAATGCATTGTTAAACCATGTAATTGACGTGATAAACCTACCGCAAAATCACAAATATCAATCATTTCCTGAACTTCGCCTAATCCTTCTTGTAATGACTTTCCCATTTCATAAGATACTAACGCTCCTAAAGGTTGTTTAAGTTCACGTAATTTATCACCAAATTGTCTTACAATTTCTCCACGTTGTGGCGCAGGTTTTAACCGCCACGTTTTAAACGCTTTTTGGGCTGTTGCAATTACTTGTTCGTAATCTTCTTTGGTAGTAGTTGAGATACTGCCTATTAAAGCTCCATCAACCGGAGAGTAAGAGTCAATTTTTTCTCCATTTCCAAAAAAAAGACTTCCGGTAGAAGTTCCTTTATTTTGTTGTTTGACACCCAAACTTTTCAGGGCGTTGTTAATAGTACTGTTTATTGTTGTAGTTTCCATTTGCGGCATTTATTTTATAAAATGAATATTCACAAAACTACAAATAAAATACGGTAAAAAAAGTAAAGCCACCTCAAATTTGAAATGGCTTTCTTCATTCAATATTTGGTAACCAACCAAATAATAAACCAACTAAAACTTATAATTTAAACCTGTATAAACACCTAAGTAATAAGGTTGAAAACTACCCGTGTTTTTAGAAAAGGTATTCGTTTGTACTTTAAACATTGGTGAGACATTTATATATAAATTTTTATTAATTAAGTAGTCAACATCTACACCAAAGTTTCCACTAAAGTTCACCGACCTTAAATTGTTTGATGAACCTAAACTTTGGGTAAAGCTATTGGTTTCAATAAACACTTCATCTTTATTTAAAAGCAGCGTACTGAAACCCCCTACTATATTTACTCCAAATTTACCATCGGTAACATTGTACTTTAACTCTACAGGTATTTCAACATAACCAAATACCTGATTTAAACTTCCTGACCCCGAGTCCAAATCACCATTTAAAGCTTCTTTTGATATATTTTTTGACACAACAGGATTACTTGCAATGTTAGCCAAGCTAACTACAGCAACACCCGGGGTAACATAAACGTTATCAGTTTTTAATCCTAAGTTAATTAAGTTTACCCCACTTTGAAGACTGATTTTGTTATTGAGTTTATAAGCAAATTTTACACCATAAGAATAAGAAGATGTACCCGAAGTAGGGTTGTCTTTAAACTGTTCACCTATACCTGAACCGTCAGCTGAACTAAAGTAAATAGGTGCAAATATAGTTGCGACTGTAAATTTGCTTTGTGCTTCTCCGGGCTTAACAACTTCTGTATTCGAATTGTTTTGTAATGGTAAGCTTATCGCATCGGCCAAAGACTTTTTATTTAAACTATTTTTTGAAATTACGGTTTCTTCTAAATCGTTATTTTGAAGAAATTCATCATTTGAAGCCTTTGTTTGGTTAACTTCTTTTTGGTTGTTTAAATTGTTGTTGGAATCTTCAACTTTCACAACATTATTTGTGGCCGATGCGTTTAGCCTTGGTAAACTATCACTGTTATTGTTAGTATCTTTATCGGTATTTATTACCGGATTAAAACTTGCCGTAAAGTTGTTTTCTGGAATTAAATAAATGGTAATTGCACTAAATAAGAATACCAAAATTGCCGCAACGCTAGCTAATTTAAACCAAATAGGAGTACGTTTTCTTTTAGGTTTTACCTCTAGTTTCTTTTCAATCTTTATCCAAACTTTGTTAGGTGGTATTACCTCAAAGTCTTTTAGATTTTCTTGAAATAATCTATCAATGTTTTTCGAATCTCTCACTGCTTCCTTATTATCTTATATAGATTGTTGATGCTCTTGGTACTCTTCAATTTTTCGCTTTAAAATGGCTCTTGCTCTAGCTAAATTAGATTTTGAAGTACCCTCTGCAATCTGCAACATTTCAGAAATTTCCTTATGCGAAAACCCATCTAATACATACAGGTTAAAAACCAACCTGTATCTATCCGGTAATTCCTGTATTAGATTTAGTAAAAAATCTAAAGAAATTTCATCATCATCAATGTCAACAACAACCTCATCAGGTATTTCCTCAGTAACAATATTTAAAACGGTTCTTTTTCTATATTTTAACAAAACCGTGTTTACCATTATGCGCTTTAACCAGCCTTCAAATGATCCTCTAAAATTATACTGACCAATTTTATTAAAAATGGTAATAAAACCATCTTGAAAATTATCTTGAGCCTCTTGTCTGTTTTTAGAATATTTCAGGCATATAGAAAATAACTTACCTGCAAAAAGCTGGTAAATTTCTTTTTGTGCCTTTCTATCATTCTTTGCACACTGTTTTATGAGTTTATTTAAACTCAAGCGCTAGCTTTTTAATTGTTAATAAGATACCTAAAAAGATAATAGGTTGCGTAAATTTACATTACTTTTGTGATGTTTCCCAATAATTTATGGAAAGAAATAACATTTTTAACAATCTGAAGCCGGCTGATTTTGAAAAAATTGCCCTTGATATTTTTAAATTTCAAGCTAAAAATAATCTTGTTTATAACGAGTTTTTAAGGCATTTAAATGTGGATTATAACACCGTAAACAACCTATCAAAAATTCCTTTTTTACCTATTCAATTTTTTAAATCACATAAAATAGTTTCTAATAACAACCCAATAACACTTACGTTTTTAAGTAGTGGAACAACTTCATCAAATCAAAGTAAGCATTTTATTACGGATATAAGGTATTATGAAGATAGTTTTGAAAAAGGGTTTGAATATTTTTATGGTCCGGTAAAAAATTATACAGTTTTAGCATTTTTGCCGGCCTATTTGGAGCGGAAAGGGTCATCATTGGTGTATATGGTAAATCAATTTATTAAAAAAAGTAAGAAACCTAAAAGTGGTTTTTATTTGGATAATATAGATGAGTTGTATCAAAATTTATTGGACTTAGAGCAAAAAAATGAAAAGGTACTACTAATTGGGGTTTCTTTTGCTTTGCTGGATTTGTCAGAAAAATATTCCTTTAACCTTACCAACACTATAGTTATGGAAACCGGTGGTATGAAAGGTCGAAGAAAAGAACTTATTAGAAAAGAATTACACGATTTGTTGTGTAAAGGCTTTGGAGTCCAAAAAATTCATTCTGAATATGGTATGACAGAATTGCTGAGTCAGGCCTACTCTAAAGGAAACGGGATTTTTGAATGCCCCCCTTGGATGCAGGTTTTAGCTCGAGATCCCGAGGATGCATTAACAATGCTGCCATTTGGGAAATCTGGAGGTCTTAATATTATTGACTTGGCTAATGTAAATTCTTGTTCGTTTATTGCTACTCAAGATTTAGGTCGCGTTTATCCAAATGGAACCTTTGAAGTTTTAGGCCGTTTTGATAATTCCGATATTAGAGGGTGTAACCTTATGGTACTTTAAACGGTGTACTTTTACGAATTAACCTTCAATAAAAAATAACTTTTTTTACCGCGTTGTAACAATACAAATTTATCAGCAATTAAATCGGTTGAAGTTATTACGCAATCTTCTTTCACCTTTTCTTTATTAACTGAAATTGAGTTTTCTTTAAGAGCTCTTCGCACCTCACTATTCGATTTTAAAAAGTTATAATCGGCAAAAGCAGCAACAATATCTAATCCGTTTTTAAGTACAGAGCGCTCAACTTCAGCTTGTGGCACACCTTCAAAAACATCCAAAAAAGTCTGTTCATCTAACGTTTTTAAATCAGCGGCTGTAGATTTTCCAAATAAAATGCTTGATGCCTTTATAGCATTTTCATAAGCCTCTTTACCATGGGTCATTACGGTAACTTCTTCGCCTATTTTCTTTTGAAGAATTCGTAAATGAGGTGCTTCTTTATGCTGTTCAATCAAGTTTTCTATAGTTTCTTTATCTAAAAAAGTAAATATTTTAATGTACTTTTCAGCATCCTCATCAGATGAATTTAACCAATATTGATAAAATTTATAAGGTGATGTTCTGTTGGCATCTAACCAAACATTGCCCCCCGCTGTTTTACCAAATTTTGAACCATCAGCTTTGGTAATTAATTTACAAGTGAGTGCATATGCTTTTCCTTGGGCCTTTCTTCTAATTAATTCAGTACCTGTAGTAATATTACCCCATTGGTCTGACCCTCCCATTTGTAACAAACAATTTTTTTCTTTGTATAAATGGTAAAAATCATAGCCTTGGAACAGCTGATAAGTAAACTCTGTAAAACTCATGCCGGATTGCGATTCAGCTCCTAAACGTTTTTTTACTGAATCTTTAGCCATCATATAATTTACCGTAATGTGTTTACCTACATCCCTAACAAAATCTATTAATGAAATTTCTTTCATCCAGTCGTAATTATTTACAAGTTGTGCAGCGTTTTTAACCTTTGTGTCAAAATTTAAAAACCGTGAAAGTTGAGCTTTTACACCGGCAACATTTTTAGTTAAGGTTGCTTCATCTAATAAATTTCTTTCTTCAGATTTTCCCGAAGGGTCACCCACCATACCGGTGGCACCTCCAACAAGGGCAATGGGTGTATGACCGGCCTTTTGAAAATGCATTAGTAAAATAATTGGAACCAAACTTCCTATATGTAACGAATCGGCTGTAGGGTCAAATCCAATATAACCGGTTGTTTTATTTTTTAATAAGTATGTTTCGGTTTCAGGTACAATATCGTGTAGCATACCTCTCCAACGTAGTTCTTCAACAAAATTCATTTTCAAATTTTTAAATTTCAGCAAAGATAAAATTTTACATGTTAGTTAAAACGATAAAGAACCAGTTTTTTACTACATACGCCTACAATTAAACAAACTATTTTTATATTTTCGTTATATGATTTTAGTAACAGGAGGTACAGGGCTTGTGGGCGCGCATTTATTGTATCAATTATGTTTGAACAATACGCGGGTAAAGGCTATCTACAGAAATAACGGCACTTTACAATTAGTAAAAAATGTATTTGGGTTATTTTCTGAAGATTATGATACCCTTTTTAACAAAATAGATTGGGTACAAGCCGATATTACAGATATTTGCTCGCTTGAAGCAGCATTTGAAAATGTAACTAAAGTTTATCATGCAGCTGCATTAGTATCATTTGACCCTGCAGATTATAGACTGATGCGTAAAATTAATATTGAAGGTACCGCTAATATTGTTAATTTTTGTATCAAACACAAGGTTGCTAAATTGGCTTATGTTAGTTCAATAGCTACTGTTGGAAAGCCCAACAAAGCTGGAATAATTGATGAGTTATGTGAATGGACAATTGAAAAAGACAGCTCGGGGTATGCCATTACAAAATACGGTGCCGAAATGGAAGTTTGGAGAGCTTCTCAAGAAGGG
>CAYFFC010000007.1:33198-67283 GCA_964342295.1 uncultured Lutibacter sp.
ATTGCCCTAGGGTTTGGTAAAAAACCACCTTCTATAAAAATTACGCCCCTTTTAAGTTCAATTGCCTGGAGAATTTTAAAAGTAGCATCCTTTTTCAGTAAAAAAAGCCCGGTAATTACCAAAAATTCAGCAACTTCCTTACATAACAGGCGTTATTATTCTTCCGAAAAAATAAAAAACGAATTAGGCATCAATTTTGAAACCATAACACCTGTACTATTAAAAATATGTGATGCTTATAAAAAGGTTATTACTTAAGAATTTTATCTCGATTCAATTTTTCTCTAACCTGCATTAATGAATCCTTTCTTATTGAGTCTAAAACAGCTCTTTCTTTGTCGTATATTTTTTTTAATTCTTTCAGACGGTTCTCAACCTTCTTTAAAATTTCGTCATAATCATCTATTCTCGAAGTGTAGTAAAAGTTACTCTTCTTAAATTGCGTGGTATCAATTTTATATTTTTCAAACACAACTGGAAAGTAATTCACATCGCGTTCCAAGTTTATATTTTTGATATTTTTACCGCCGTTAGCCAGCAACAAATCGGTTAGTAAATCAACCATTTGATCTTTCGGAATCAAATCATCCGGTTTTTTAATAATAGTATTACTAGTACAGCTAAAAACTACTGTGCTTATAAAAAATATATAAACTAATTTATTCATTTGTTCTGTTAAATTCTAATCTTTTACCCGCACGCTCTGTTTTAAGGTTTCCGTTATTATAAACCAATTTACCATTTACAAAAGTATGGGTAATTTTTGATTGGAAAGTATTTCCTTCAAACGGAGACCAACCACATTTGTATAAAATATTATCCTTTGTAACGGTCCAAGGTGAAGCAATATCAACCAACACCAAATCGGCATAAAATCCTTTTTTTATAAAACCTCTTTTGTTAATTTTAAATATTTTAGCAGGATTGTGACACATTTTTTCTACTATTTTTTCTATAGAAATTTTACCTTGTCTATACGCTGTTAACATAGCAGGTAAGGCATGTTGCACGAGTGGCCCTCCACTAGGAGCCTTTGTGTACACCTGTTTTTTTTCTTCTACGGTATGTGGCGCATGGTCTGTAGCAATAACATCAATAGTATCATTTAACAAGGCTTTCCATAAACCCTCACGGTCGGTTTCTGTTTTAATAGCAGGGTTCCATTTAATAAAGGTGCCTTTTTTAGCATAATCTTGCTCACTAAACCATAAATGGTGTACGCAAACCTCTGCAGTAATTTGTTTTTCTTCAATAGGTAATTTATTTGAAAACAATTCGGTTTCTTTTGCTGTAGACAAGTGAAAAACGTGTAATCTTGCACCGGTTTTTTTGGCAAGCTCTATAGCTTTTGATGAAGATAAATAACACGCTTTTTCGCTTCTAATTTTTGGATGTAATTCAATAGGGATATCTTCCCCAAATTCATTCAAATATTTCTCTAAATTAGCTTTAATAGTGTCCTCATCTTCACAATGAACGGCAATAAGCATTTTTGTAGAAGAAAATATTTTTTCGAGTACATCTTCATTATCTACCAACATATTTCCGGTAGAGGAGCCCAAAAACAGCTTAATACCTGCCACATTTTTAGGATTGGTTTTAAGCAATTCCTCTAAATTATCGTTAGTCCCTCCCATCATAAACGAATAGTTTGCGTAAGAAGTTTTAGCTGCAATTTCAAATTTTTCTTCTAAAAGTTTTTGAGTTGTAGCTTGTGGTACTGTATTGGGCATTTCAATAAAAGAAGTTATTCCACCGGCTATTGCCGCCTTACTTTCAGTTGCTATGTTAGCTTTGTGTGTTAGTCCGGGTTCTCTAAAATGAACCTGATCATCAATAATTCCGGGAATTAAAAAGTTTCCCTCGGCGTCAATTACCTTGGTGTCAGGCGATTTTGAACTTATAGATTCATCAATATCAACAATAAAATCTCCTTCAATTAAAACATCTCCTTCAAAAATGTTTCCTTCATTAACAATTTGTGCATTTTTAATAAGCGTTAACCCCATTTCTTTTTCTTTTTATTTTGGCAATCCTTGTAATCTCATTTTTATAACTCCAAATACGGCTTCTGAAATTATTGAAGAACTCATTTTTGAAGTTCCTTTTTTTCTGTCGGTAAACACAACCGACACTTCTTTGTGTTTAAATTTTCTTTTCCAAGCCTTAAATTTCATTTCTATTTGAAAAGCGTAACCCACAAATTTAATGCTATCTAAATTAATAGCTTCCAATACTTTTCGTTTGTAGCATACAAACCCGGCAGTAGTATCAAAAATAGGAATTTGTGTTATAATTCTCACATAAATTGAAGCAAAATACGATAAAAATAAACGCTTAAAATCCCAGTTAACCACATTAATTTTATTGTTTAAATAGCGTGAACCTATTGAAAAATCTGCTCCTTCCTCTTCACAGGCACGGTATAATTTTATTAAATCTTTAGGGTTGTGTGAAAAATCGGCATCCATTTCAACAATGTAATCATACCCTTTTTTCAAAGCCCATTTAAATCCGTGAATGTAAGCTGTGCCAAGCCCTTTTTTATCGGTTCTAATTTCTAAAAACAGATTAGGAAATTCCTTTTGTAAGTTTTTCACAATAGTTCCTGTTCCATCGGGGGAATTATCATCAACTATTAAAATATCAAACTTTTTTTCCTGAGAAAATACAGCCCTTATTATTGCATCAATATTTTCTTTTTCATTAAAGGTAGGAATAATAACAAGCGTGTTGGACATATGTTAAAATTATTAGGCAAAGATAACACAAAATATTGCTAATTTTGTGTTAATATAAGAACTTACTTGATGTTTGAAGCAAAAGAAATTTTCTATTATAATAACGATTGGATAGCTGTAATACTGTTGCTTGTATTATTGCTTTTAACATTTGTTAAAATTGTGTATAAAGAAAAATTACTTATCGCCAATACCGTTTTTTTATCGAAAAAATATTTGCTTCTGTATTTTAACAAAGAAAAAAGAAATGTATTCAACGGATATCAGGTAATACTTTTTACGGTACAAGTAATTGTAATTGCACTGTTGCTGTTATTTTTAAATTTTGGTAATCAATGGTTACATACATCATTGTTTACATTGTTTTTAACCATTGCCGGACTCACTTTATGCTATTTTGCCGTTCGATATGTGTTTGGACTGTTTATGGCATTTATTTTTAATTTAAAATCTGAGCATAGTAAAATTACTTACCAAAAAATAAGTTATTTAAATAATTTAGCCCTGTGGGTACTACCCCTATTGGTTCTAGCAATTTATACTCCAAAATATCAACAACTTTTTATTCAAATTACATTAATTATTGTATTAATTTTATTAATACTTCGTTATGGTTTATTAATGGCTAACAATAAAAACCTCATTTTTAATAACTTGTTCTATTTTATTTTGTACCTTTGCACCTTTGAAATAGCACCCTTATTAATTATTTTAAAATTAACTATTTTAAAACAAAATTGAAGTTTATGAAAGTGAAAACAATTTTGGTTTCTCAACCAGCTCCAAAAACCGAAAACTCTCCTTATTTTGAATTATCTGAAAAGCAAAAAGTTAAGATTGACTTTAGACCGTTTATTCATGTAGAAGGGGTGACAGCAAAAGAAGTAAGATCTCAAAAAATTGACCTTAATAACTATACCGCGATAGTTTTAACCAGTAGAAATGCCGTAGATCATTTTTTTAGAATTGCTGAAGAAATGCGTTTTACGGTACCTGATGATATGAAATATTTTTGTCAATCGGAAGCGGTAGCGTACTATTTGCAGAAATATGTTGTTTACAGAAAACGTAAAATTTATGTAGGAACACGTACTTTTCCTGATTTGGCAAAACTTATTAAAAAATACAAAGACGAAATGTTTTTGCTGCCATCATCCGATAAGTTAAAAGATATAATCCCCTCTACATTAAACGATTTAAAAGTGAACTGGGACAGAGCCATTTTATTTAAAACGGTAGTAAGTGATTTATCTGATTTGGAAGATGTTTTTTATGATGTATTGGTTTTCTTCAGTCCTTCAGGAATTGACTCCTTATTTAAAAATTTTCCGGAGTTTAAACAAAATAACACGCGTATTGCAGTTTTTGGCAACTCTACCGTTAAGGCAGCCACCAATGCCGGATTAAAATGTAATATTAAAGCACCAACACCTGAAACGCCTTCAATGACTATGGCATTGGAACAGTACATTGTTAAAGCTAATAAGAAATAAGAACTATAAAACTTTAAAAAACCGAGAGCTTTCTCGGTTTTTTTTATGAAAAAAGGTTTGCAAATATATCCTCAACCTTTGTAATTTTTACAACCTCTATATTAAAATTATTTTTGCGTATTTTATTAAATTTTGATATAAATATTTTATGAAAACCTAATTTTTCAGCTTCTAAAATACGTTGCTCCACCCTATTTACAGGCCTTATTTCACCTGCCAATCCAATTTCTGCAGCAAAACAGAAATCTTGAGGAATTGCTTCATCTTCATTTGAAGAAAATATGGCACTTATTACTGCTAAATCAATTGCCGGATCAGCCACTTTTAAACCACCCGCAATGTTCAAAAACACGTCTTTGGCTCCCAGCCTAAATCCCGCTCGTTTTTCTAAAACAGCCAATAACATATTTAACCTTTTGGTATCGTAACCTGTTGATGAACGCTGTGGTGTTCCATAAACTGCTGTACTTACCAAGGCCTGAACTTCAACCATAAGCGGTCTCACACCCTCTAATGTTGCCGCAATAGCTGTACCGCTTAAATCGCTTTCTTTTTGAGAAATTAATATCTCAGAAGGATTCGAAACTTCTCTTAGCCCGTTGTGTTGCATTTCATAAATACCAAGTTCTGCGGTAGAACCATACCTGTTTTTGTGTGCCCTCAAAATTCGGTACGTATGATTTCTATCACCTTCAAACTGAAGCACCACATCAACCATGTGCTCTAAAATTTTAGGCCCGGCTATTGCGCCATCTTTAGTTATATGACCAATTAATAATACCGGAGTTGCCGTTTCTTTTGCAAATTTTATAAGCTCGGCCGTTGTTTCCCGTATTTGTGAAATAGAACCGGGAGTGGCATCAATAGTATTGGTATGTAATGTTTGTATGGAATCTATAACAACTAACTCCGGTGTAACTTGTTCAACAATTTTAAAAATATTTTGGGTATTGGTTTCAGTTAAAATAAAACAGTTTGAGTTGTTATTTTTAAGGCGTTCGGCTCTCATTTTAATTTGTGAATTGCTTTCTTCACCCGAAACATAAAGGACTTTTTGAGGCAAGGTTAACGCAATTTGTAACAACAAGGTAGATTTTCCAATTCCCGGTTCACCGCCCAACAATAGCATTGAACCTTTTACAAATCCGCCGCCTAAAACGCGGTTTAACTCGGTGTTTTTAGTAATAATTCTGTTTTCATCAGAAATAGTTATTTCATTAATATTGTACGCCTTTGAAATATTTCTATGTACATTGTTTTGTTTCCAACTGCGTTTTTCTTCTTTCTGAATAACTTCTTCAACTATGGTATTCCATTGATTGCACGAGTTGCATTGCCCTAACCATTTTGCGTGTTGAGCTCCACAATTTTGACAAAAGAACATGGTTTTGGTTTTAGCCATTTTTTATAACTATTGATAAGGAGTAAATATAGAAAACTTCTTTCTATCAAATACAAATTTGCGAATTGAATAAATTTATTTCTGAAATTTATTATAAACAGGAAGTAGTAAAAATGACAAACCACCAAACAACATAACCATTATGGTTTGGGCTGTCCACATAATCCAACCAAAGGCTCGTGCCGGATTATCTTCTACCTGATATAAAATTAAAGCACTTGCTACAAAAACAGGGTACGAACCCAGCCCACCGTTAGTTAATGCCATACTGAATCCGCCAACTACAAAGCCAACTATTATAGCCGCAATAGGTAAATTTGTGGTTTCGGGCAAGGCAAAGGTTACTGCATAAAACATCAGCACATACATTACCCAAATAAATAAGGTATGAAACAAAAACTTCCATTTTTTTTGCATGGTTTTAATGCTTTTCACACCATCAAATAAGCCATTTATAAATGAAACAATTTTTTTTATAAACGGGTGTTCAGAAGTTTTGAGAAGTCGGTAAATTAAAACCCCTCCTCCCGCAAAAAGGGCTAACAGAACTATTTTAAAAATAAAACTTCCATCCTTACTATCTTTAAAAATATAGCTTGCCAATAATTCCGTCTGTAAAATAAAGGCAATCCCCATAATTCCAAACAACATAATTACATCGGCAACACGTTCGGCAACAATAGTACCAAAAGCTTTTTCAAAAGGTATTTTTTCGTATTTTTTTATACTGGCTGCTCTAGCAAATTCACCCGAACGAGGGATGAATAAGTTTAATAAATAAGCAATTAATACCGTCATTATACTGTTTGCAAAGCTGGGTTTGTAGCCCAAGGGTTCCAATAAAAAACGCCAACGATATGCGCGCGATAAGTGGCTGAGTATTCCAAAAAGTAACGAGAGTGCCACCCACCAATAATTGGCAGTTTTAAATGAGGTTTTTATGGAGTTTATATCTGAAAGTGACAGTCTGGAAAGCGAATACCAAATTAAAAAAACTCCCAAGGCAATTGGGAGTGTTACAAAGCTTATTTTTTTTATTTTGTTACTCAATTTTAAGTTAATGAGTTATCTGCTTCGTTAGGGAAAATTAAAGTTGGCTTAAACGTTTTTGCTTCTTCAAATTCTACTAAACCATAAGATATAATGATTATAATATCACCTTTTGCGACTTTACGTGCCGCCGGACCGTTTAGCGTAATTTCACCACTTTTCCTAGGACCCGGAATAGCATAGGTTTCCAAACGCTCACCGTTGTTTATATTAACAATTTGAACTTTTTCTCCCTGAACAATATTCGCAGCATCCATTAAGTCCTCATCAATTGTTACACTGCCAATATATTGCAAATCGGCTCCGGTAACTTTTACTCTGTGAATTTTCGATTTTACTACTTCTATTTGCATGGCGCAAAATTAATAATTTTGTATTAAACAGTTCATATTTACAAACTTATATTATCAATAAGTCTTATTTCTCCGGCAAAAACAGCTATAAACGCTCTTAATTTTTGCCCGCTCATCTTTACTTTTACAGGTTCAAGTGTGTTTTCATTGGCAATTTCAAAGTATTCTAATATTAATAAGGGTTGTTTTTTAAATTCACTTTTTACCCATTCAATAACAGTAGTAACATTATTTGTGCCAAATTTAACTTTGGATTGCTGTAATGTTTTATAAATAAACGGAGCAGCTTGTCGATGTTCTTTTGTCAATCTCAAATTCCTCGAGCTCATTGCTAATCCATCCTCTTCTCTAAAAATAGGGCAGCCTATAATTTTAACAGGTAGGGCGAACATAGTCACCATTTTTTTTATTATTTGAAGTTGTTGAAAGTCTTTCTCTCCAAAGTAAGCTCTGGTTGGATTCACTATTTCAAAAAAGCGCTTTACAATAGTTCCCACCCCGTCAAAATGGCCGGATCTAAATTTTCCTTCCATCCTATTTTCCAAACCATCAAAAGAAAATGATTGTGATTTAACTTCATTGGCATAAATTTCTTTCGCCGTAGGCGTAAAAACAATATCACAAAAAGCTTCTTTTAACATTGTTAAATCTTCATTCAACGTATTAGGGTAATTCTCTAAATCTTCTTTTTTATCAAATTGGGTAGGGTTTACAAAAATGCTCACAACAACCACATCATTTTCTCTTTTTGCTTGTTCAACTAACGATAAATGGCCTTTGTGAAGCGCTCCCATAGTAGGAACAAATCCGACAGAAACCTCTTTTTTTAACGAGCCTAATTTTTGTTGAAGCGATTTTATTTTAGTAAAAACCAACATAACCTTTTCTATAATAAACGTTAAAAGCGTGCAAACTTACATTATTAAAGCCAAATTCTGTATAAATTTTCGTAATTTTGCATAATCTTTAAAATAAAGTGAAGGTTTATGAAAGATAAAAGAGTACTGGTTGTATCTTCAGAAGTTGTTCCGTATTTACCCGAGAATGAGTTATCCACAAAATCATTTGAAACTGCAAAAATGATTAACAGTAAAGGAGGTCAAACCAGAATTTTTATGCCCCGTTTTGGATTAATTAATGAGCGAAGACATCAGTTACATGAAGTTATTCGTTTGTCTGGTATGAACTTGGTAATTAACGATATGGATATGCCGTTAATTATTAAAGTTGCTTCTATTCCTAAAGAAAGAATGCAGGTGTATTTTATTGATAATGACGAGTATTTTAAAAGAAAGGCTTTGTTTTCTGATGAAGACAATAATTTATTTGAAGACAATGATGAAAGGGCTATATTTTTTGCCAAAGGCGTTGTAGAAACCGTAAAAAAACTGAATTGGTCTCCGGATATTATTCATGTTCACGGTTGGATGGCATCATTATTACCTTTGTACATTAAAGAATATTACAAAGATGATCCACTGTTTACTGATAGTAAAATTGTAACATCAATTTACAATAACGGTTTTGACGGAACGTTAAATAGTGAGTTTAAACAAAAAATACAATTTGACAATATTAGTGAATCAAAAATTGAAACCATTACTAACCCAAGTTATATCAACCTTTTAAAAAATGCAGTTGAAAATTCTGATGCTGTTATAAAAGCAAGTGAAGAATTACCACAAGAATTGCAGGATTTTGTAGAAAAAAGTGAAAAACCGGTATTGAATTATATTTCTGAAGAAGAATTTGCAAACGCTTATACCGATTTTTTCTTAACTGAGGTTTTATAAAATTAATTCAAAAAAATCAAAAATTACATATGACAACTAATGTTGTAAATACCCTAAAAAACATTGGCCTAATTGCTACTGTTTTTTTTACACTTTCTTCTTGCGAAAAAGAAATAGACAGTATAGGAGTTACATTGATAGATAATAATTACTTTAGTGCAAATAGCATTAATGCCGATGTTGAAGCAACAACATTAAATATTGAGAAAGTGCCTGCAAATGGCCAATCTCAATATTTATTAGGTGTTTATGCCGATGATGAATTTGGTAAATTAGAAGCCTCTATTGTATCGCAAATTGTACCACCGGCAACCGGAGAATCTTATACCTATGGCGAAAATGTAAAAATAGATTCTGTTTTAGTTCACATCCCTTATCAAGCCACCAGCGATGGCAATGATACCGATGGAAAACCCTTTTTTAAAATAGACTCTGTTTTTGGAGATCGAGATATCGAATTTCAATTAAAAGTATTTGAACTTAAAACATTTTTAAATGTATTAGACCCGGCAAACCCTGCCCAACCGGCTGTTTATTATTCTGATAAAGAATTTTTAAAAGGAGATACACCTTTGTTTTCAGGCAATTTTAAAATTAACGAAAATGATACTGTAGCCTATATAAAAAGATATTTAAACGATGGTGTTACTGTTTATGATACTGATACCATTAAAGAAGATGGTGTAATTCCTTCTATAAAAATTCCGTTAAATGAAGATTTAATAAAACAACTATTAGTAGATACAGCCAAAAATTCTGATTTCGACAGTTTTGATAATTTCAGAAAATATTTTAGAGGTTTATTTATTGAATCAACAGCATTAAACAATCCAAATGCCCATTTGGTATCGTTAGATATGGTAGGAGCTAAAATGTCTATTTACTATTCTATTGACCAAAACGAAGGAGCAGATGAAGACCTTAATGGTAACGGCACCAATGGTGAAACAGGTGTTAGAACTAAAGGTACTTACAACTTTTCATTTGGTAGTATAAAATCAAATGTATATAAAAGAGATTACAGTACATCTAAACAAAGTGGCTCCGAAAGATTATATGTGCAAGGGGCTTCAGGGTCTAATGCAATTATTGAACTTTCCCCAAATGATTTTTTAGAAGGATTGAGAGATAAAAACTGGTTGGTAAATGAAGCTAATTTGGTTTTTTACGTTGATCAAGAAGCATCGAGCAATATTGTGCCTGAGCAATTGTTTATTTACAACTATGACGACAATGAACAGGTAACAGATGTTATGACTGAAGGGTTAAACACTGTTGGAGGACTTTTAGAGTACGACGATGATGGAAATCCTTATAGATATGTATTTAAAATTACCGATTTTGTTTCTAATTTAATTAAGCAAACTGATCCTACGGAAAGTACAAAACTTGGATTAAAAGTGTACAACCCAACAGATTTACCCACAAGTAGGTTAGATACTCAAATCAGGACATTTAATTGGAATCCTAAAGGAGTAGTTTTATTTGATCACAACGAAAATGCAGGTGATAAAAAACTAAAACTTGAACTATTTTATACCGAAATAAATAAATAAATAAAAATTGTTATGTGTGGAATTGCAGGTTATATAGGACACAGAGAAGCTTATCCAATAGTTATTAACGGTTTACAACGACTGGAGTACCGAGGTTATGACAGTGCCGGTATTGTACTAAATAATGGAGCTGACTTAACCTTATACAAAACCAAAGGCAAGGTGGCCGACCTGAAAACTATTGCTAATAAAAATAACCTCGACAGTAATTTTGCATTGGGTCATACACGTTGGGCAACTCATGGTGTCCCTAACAATGTAAATTCGCACCCTCATGTTTCAAATTCCGGTAATATTGCCATCGTTCATAATGGTATTATAGAAAATTATGACACCATTAAAAAAGAACTTATTACAAGAGGCTATACCTTTAAAAGTGATACCGATACCGAAGTATTGGTAAATTTAATTGAAGAGGTAAAAAAACAAAATAATTGTAAATTAGGTAAGGCAGTACAACTTGCATTAACAAGTGTTATTGGCGCCTATGCAATTGCAGTATATGATAAAACACGTCAAGATGAAATTATTGTTGCCCGATTAGGCAGCCCTTTAGCTATTGGTATTGGACAATATAATAACGAGTTTTTTGTTGCTTCAGATGCATCACCTTTTATTGAATACACCAAAGATGCCATTTATTTAGACGATGAAGAATTGGCAATTATTAAATTAGGGAATGAAGTTCGAATTAGAAAAATTCATGACGATTCAGAAGTTGAAACCAATATTCAGGAACTGAAAATTAATCTGGAACAAATTGAAAAAGGCGGGTTTGACCATTTTATGCTGAAAGAAATTCATGAACAACCCAAAGCTATTTCCGATACATACAGAGGCAGGTTATTAGCCGATAAAGGCATTATAAAAATGGGTAGTGTGGATAATCATATTACCAAATTTTTAAATGCAAACCGAATTATAATTGTGGCCTGTGGTACTTCATGGCATGCCGGATTAGTTGCTGAATACTTGTTTGAAGATTTAGCGCGTATCCCGGTTGAAGTTGAATACGCATCGGAATTTAGATACAGAAACCCAATAATTAATAAAAATGATATTGTAATTGCCGTTTCGCAATCGGGTGAAACTGCCGACACACTAGCTGCTATAAAACTTGCAAAATCTCAAGGAGCGTTTGTTTTTGGGGTATGCAATGTAGTAGGTTCATCAATTGCCCGTGAAACAAATTCAGGTTCCTATACCCACGCAGGCCCTGAAATTGGAGTTGCTTCAACAAAAGCCTTTACCACACAAATAACGGTGCTTGCGCTTATTGCTTTAAAATTAGGAAATTTAAAAGGAGAACTTTCAAACGATGATTATCATAGCTACATGCATGAAATGAGCTTAATTCCTTCTAAAATAGAAGAATTATTGGCAATAAATTCTGAAATAGAAAAAATAGCCGCTATTTACAAAGATGCACCTAATTGTCTTTACTTAGGTAGGGGGTACAATTTTCCGGTTGCCTTAGAGGGCGCTTTAAAACTAAAAGAAATAAGCTATATCCACGCTGAGGGATATCCGGCGGCGGAAATGAAACACGGTCCTATTGCTTTAATTGATGAATCTATGCCAATAGTGGTAATAGCTACTAAGAAGGGACATTACGAAAAAGTAGTTAGCAATATTCAGGAAATTAAATCGAGAAAAGGTAAAATAATTGCAATTGTAACTAAAGGAGATACAGTAGTTAAAGAAATTGCCGACCATATTATTGAAATCCCCGAAACCGTTGAAGCTTTAAGTCCGTTTTTAACTACTATACCTTTGCAGTTGCTATCGTATCACATTGCGGTAATGAGAGGGTGTAATGTTGATCAGCCAAGAAATTTAGCAAAATCTGTTACGGTAGAGTAAATTTTAGGTTATGTAATTACTATTAACTTCAAAGGTTTTAAATTCTATAATAATTTCTTATTTAGTACATTAATAAAAAATATTAGACTTAAAAAACACACTATTTTTTACTAACTAATTATTATTAATTTTAGTAGTTTCTTTAAATTGTACATCTTTACCTAAAGACTCAATAAATTGTTGAGGATTAAATAGTTCTTCTATATGAAAAATCCCATTTGGTAAACTCATTTCTATGCAACTCTGAGCTACTCTAGTCGCTACCAACCCTGTTATATAGGATTCTTTATTACCTCTAAGATAACATTCGTATAAAGGATTATGATTGTTAATACCTACATCAACTTTAACACTAAATTTTTCAGAACCTGAATTAAATTTATGCAAAAATTTTATTAGATAATTTTGAATTTTTTCACTCTTAAGTAGTACACTGATACCAACCTTTTTAAAAAAAGCAATCATTTGTGTTAGAAATACTGAATCATAACATACACGGGTTTTAACTGAATCCAAGTTCAAATTTTTGAGCAGGATGTGTTGGTCTGAAAAATTAAACCTATATGTTTTTCTATTACCAACAGGCTTTAGAAACTTAGTATAACTTGGGCTTCCAAAATTCGAAATTACTTCTTCTTGACCATTTTCTAAAGTTTTAAATTTCTTATTTATATTTGAAAAAAACCATCTGTAAGCCGCTTCACCATGTTTTTCGCCTGAGCCAAACATTAAATAAATATTTGCATATTTAGCTTTTTCAATTTTAGTTTGAGCATGTTTAACTAATAAATTAGTAATTCCAGGGGCTAAACCAACACTTAGCACAAATAAAGCATTATTTTTTATTACTTTATTTTCGAGACTTTGAATTTCAGTTATAAATTCATAATCGGCGGTAATATCAATATATTTAATTCCCCTTTCACTACACTCATTAACAAAATTTAAGTTTTTTTGATCTATGCACATTATAACAAGTCGAACCTCTTTCAAAAATTCATTTTGAAAAGCAGTATTGTACAAATCAAATTCAAGTGGTAGTACATTATTATTTAAATCTTCTGACAGTTTTTTAGCCTTTTTAAAATTTCTTCCGGCAACAATAACATCTTTTGGGTATAGTTCTCCCAATTTTTTTGAAATAACCTTTCCAACCTGACCATAGCCACCAACAATCAATATCTTATTCTTTACCATTTTATAATAACATTTAATTAATTTCTACTTCTATATCTAAATATTTTTAAGTGTACAAATATATCCTTCAATATGGTTAGAAATGTTATATGATTAAGGAGATATTTTATATAATTTTGTCTAATAATAACCTCTTAAAACCTAATTTAAACACATCGTTATATTACAAATTCAAATAAAAATCATATTATTTTTAAGATATAAAAAAGGCTACCTTTTAAAGTAGCCTTATCGTTCAAAAATCGCATCGACAAAAACTAATTGATTTTTTGAAACTTATTGAAGTTTATTTGTGATAAATATCATATTTAAAACTTAATAACAGGTAATCAAAATATTATCTAAATATTAAATTTTTAACTTTTTTTGTTTTTTTAAAAAAATATCTAATAATCCAAATTTTAGAATATTCACAAATATATTATTAGCTACTGATTTTCAACCACTTAAAAGGCTTTATAAAAACTTAATGTTAATTTTGAGTTAATAACAGGTAAATAAATTAAATTTGTTAGTACAAGATAAACTAGAGTGGTTAACCTTTAAAAGTATTTTATTATGAAAGTTGTATTTAATATAGTTATTGTGTTGTGTTGTTTAACTTCTTTTGCTCAAGAACAAAAAGTAATCTATGAAAAAACTGAAAATGATTTGGTAAAAGCAACCTATTATTTTGATGATAACAATTCTGTAATTCAAAAAGAAGGTTTTTTTAATAATAAAGGAAAGTTGCACGGAACTTGGACAAATTATAATGCCGAAGGCAACAAAACTATTATTGCAACTTATAATAATGGTATAAAAGAAGGTGTGTGGACATTCATCAAAAATGACAAAATAAGTTTAGTTACTTACAAAAACAATAAAATAACCAACGTTGAAGAAAAGCAACTTGTTATTCAATAAAAAAGGGGGTTGAATCTCCCCCTTTTTCATTATATCATTTTTCTGCTGTTACTCAATTGTCCAGTCAGCTCCCCAAGAAGCGTAATCGGTACCGGTACCATTTCCATCTCCTGAAATAAAATCAGCTTCTGTAAAAGTGAACCCGGTATCATTTTTAAACTTCACCGCTACACCGTTAAATAAGACATCATTTACCTGAAGAACACCATCAAGTACTCCTTGCCCTGTTGGGTTATCACCACTGTCTCCGTCCAAATCAAACCCTTCTTCAAATCCGGTTAAAACTATATTGGAAAAAATTCCCTGTGTACCGGCTCTTAAACGCACAGCTTCTCCTCCGGTTAATTCGCCTAACCCTTCAACCGTAACATTAGAAACATTTGGTGCTGAAAAATAAAGTGGGGATGAATTATTACCAATATCAGTATTGTAACCATCACACTCGAATGCTTTATCGTGATTTATACCATGTTTTACATAGACATTTGTAATATTACCTGTATATCCTTCAGTCCAATCAATTGAATCATCCTGTGCATTTATAACAGATATGTAGTTCACATTTACTGTTCCACCAAAAAACTCTATGCCATCATCCAAACCTTCAAACATTTGAATGTACTCTACTGTAGTGCCATTTCCAACCCCATAAAAAGAAAATCCGTTATTTTCAGATTGACCATCAGCCTTTCCTCCAGAATATTGTACGCGTACGTAACGGATAGTGCCTGAATTATCATTGGCATTGTTGCCGCCATAAGGTAAACTACCTATTTCAGAAGTAGATGTTCCTGAAGACACCGAGTTAATAGGCGCATTACCTAAAACAATCAGTCCCCCCCAATCCCCCGCTTGTGGAGTTGATGCATTTGATGTCATAACAATTGGATTTTCTTTAGTTCCATTGGCTTCAATTTTTGCTCCTTGTGTAATTGCAATATAAACGTCAGATCCTGAAGCCAATGCTTTAATTGTTGTTCCGGCTTCAATAGTTAAGGTAGTACCACTATCCATTACCAATGCCCCATTTAATATGTATTCATTTTTGGCTTCCAATGTTAAATCATTTACATAAGTACCCGAAATATTTATGGTTTGTCCTGGGTTGGCATCGGTACCTGAAGTATCATTATTTACAGTAGTTACAGAATTGTCTGTATTGTTAATTATTATATCAGCTATGTCATCTTTTCCGCAAGAAACTAGTAGTACCGATATTAAAGATAAGGTTAAAAAAGTATTTTTCATTGTTTTTAATTTATTATAGTTCATAATTATACTTAAAAATTGTATTTAAATTGTAACGACACATTTACACCCCTTTTATAGTTTTCGAGTGTTACTTGTTGGTTGTTGGTAATTTCTCTAATAATTTTAATATTTGGATTTAGAATGTTTTTTGCACTAAAATTAATCTCAGAGTTCTTACCAACACTATTTTTCCATATAAAGTCAAGCGTTGTAAACCCTTTTTCAATTTTATTCCCTAATTGTCCAGAGCCTAAAGCGTAAATCCTATCTGAAAAATAGTTTGCTATAAGGTTAATGGTTGGTATTATTTTTTCTCCAAAATTTGGCTTAAAATTAAGATCGGCATTAATTAATAAAGGTGAAGCTCCCTGAAGTTCTTCTTTAGGTCTGTTAAAAGATGTACTGTAAGTTCCTTGTATGGTACTAAACAAATCCTGTTCAGTACTCATATAGGAAATATTAAATCCAGTAGAGAGCAACGGGTCATTAGCATTGTTATAAAGTAGCGCTTTTTTAGCCTCTAATTCAATACCGTAAACATTGGCTTTTTCTCCGGTTCTAAAATAGCGTTGAGTACCTGTGGCATCATTGGCTACTACTAAATTAATCGGATCTTTTATTTCTTTGGAAAAACCGCTAATTGATATAATTTCATCACGACTTATAAACCACTCAAATTTTAAGTCGAGGTTTAAAATTTTTGAATAAGATACATCTTTTACATTTACATAAGAAACGTTTTGTTGTTGTCCTAATAAATCTGGATTACCACCAATTCTAGTTGTCACATCCTCATATACATACGGTGCCATCTCTTTAAATTCAGGAAAAGAAGCCGTATTGCTATATGATAATCTTAAATTTATATCATCGGATAAGGAATATTTAACATTTAAGCTCGGGAAATAGAGGTTTTCGACAACTTCTGCTTTACCGGGATTATTTATTAAGTTCACAACATCATAATTTATTTTTTGGTTGAAATACTCCGTTCTAAAACCAGGCACAAACAACCATTTGCCTACGCTAATTTCAGTTGAAAAATAAGCTGATAACACATGTAATTCACCGTTATAGGTGTTTTCATTTTTTCCCGGAAAATTGGTTGGCCCGATATTAAAGATTCCTTCTCCTTCAGGGTATAAAGCTCTAAAAACATCTGTATCAAATAATCCTTTTGACCAATTGTCATAATTAAAAATAGCGTTAAAGTTTGTTGGATTCAACACAAAAGAATCGCTAATATTTTTATATCCGTAACGTATGTTTTGAAACTTTCTTTGTTTAGTTCTTCCATTTCCGCCAGCGTTAATTTTTACAGCATCTGAAATCTTATATGATAAATTTAACTTACCGTTAAACTCTTCGTCAATAATTTTCTCAAAATAGCGTTGGTTATCAAAAGAATTGTTAGTGTATAATGAAGGGTTCGTAGTGGTATCCTCATCTAAGAAATTATAATATTGCTCAACGGACATACGTTTTCTATCGGGTTCATGAGAATAAACATTGTTATAACCCAACCCCCAATCTAAATCTATTTTATCCGTAACTAAATTATGTTTTCCAGTAATTTGATTTACAAAAACCAAGTCTTGATTAAATTGAACATTCATTTGGTAAAATCCTGCATCGGTATCAATAAATGCATCTCTATTCGTACCTAAACCTTTGGTTCCGTAATAGCCAACCTCATCAACTGCACTATTTATAAACAGCGAATTAAAGGCTATTTGATTAGAATCATTAATTCGATAAATGGCATTTCCAAAAATTGTAGTATTAGTTGCATAATTATAACGCTCTACATTTGGAAATGATTTTTTATTTACATTGGTATAATCGGTTTCATTACCTTCGTAAAAAGTATAATTATTATTAAATGCACTGGTTAAAAACAAACTTAATTTTCCGTCATTTCCAATAGTGTAAGACTTACCCGCGGAAACCTGAACTCCTGTATTTATAGGCTCTTGAGCATTTATTGGGTCAATTCCGGTTGTAAGTACTATGGCGTAAGGATTGTGTTTGTACCTTCCATAAAATCCAAAAAAACCTGTTCCTTCGCTTTTTACAAAATTTTTATCGGCTGAATTAGAATTTAATCCGGTCTCAAATGAACCCGAAATAAAACTAGAACCCGAGTATTCTTTCGATGTAATATTAACATTTCCTGCAGCAAAATCACTGTAAAAATCTACTGCATATGATTTACTAACGGATACGTTTTGAATTACATCTGAGGTGAATAAATTAAGATCTATATTTTTTTTATTAATATCATTTGAAGGTAAAGACAAGCCATTCAAAGTGGTGTTTAAATAGCGGTCACCAAGTCCTCTAACATAAACATTGCTCGAACCCTCCTTAGAAATCCCCGAAATTTTAGTTATTGCAGTTGCCGCATCACTAACACCTTTTCGGTTCAGTTCTTCTGCTCCAATACTTTGTTTTATTTCAACCGCTTTTTTTTGCTCAGCTAAAAGTATCGACTCCGATTCCTTTTTATTAGATGCATTTATGTTTATTTCGTTTAACGAAACCCCTTCACTTGCACTTAGAGTTTGGTTTAAAGTAATAGTTTCTCCGGCTACAACTTCAATATTTTCAATTTCAACCGTTTTATAGCCTATAAAACTGAAAGTAAATGTGTATATTCCAGGGGTTACTTTTAAAGTATAAGTTCCATCAAAATCTGTAGTAGTGCCTATATTGCTACCTTTAACAAATACATTGGCAAATGGCAATGGAGCATTATCAACTTCTTTATCTAATACAACTCCGCTAATAGTCCCGGAATTTTGACAGAACGAAACAACGCTTATTTGTAAAGTTATAATAATGAGTATTTTTTTCATTGTTAGTTTTAATATCTGACGCAAAGAAATTGTAACAATGTAAATGAAAAGTTAACTGACAGTTATAAAAAGGTAATGATAAGGTTAACACTATGTAAACTAAAAATTAAGCTCATTTTTAGGGCTTGTTCGTTAAAGCTATATCGGCAGAAATTGTTTTGGGGTTTAACAAAACTTCTATAAACCGTGTACCATTTGCTTTAACCTCAATGTTGTTTACTACAACATTGTTGTAGCCAATAAATTCAACTTCAAACGAATAAAATCCAGGGCTTAGTTTTAAATTGAATCCACCATCAAAATCTGTACTAACAGTTATTTCAGGTTCCTTAACAGTAATGGTAGCAAATGCTAAGGGCAAATTATTGTTGGCTGTATCCATAACCTTTCCTTCCACAATTACCGGCAAATTTTTTGTTTCAACTAAAGAAGAAACCTCAAACGATTGGGCAAATACAATCGTACTAATTAACAAAAAACCTACTGTTAAATTAAATTTCATACTCTTTTAATATTGCTTCACAAATAAAAAAAGTTATGTTAAATAAACATCATTTAAACGTTATTTTACCTTTAGTTAATTGTTAATTTTTGATTTTATTTTTCTGTATTCAAGCTGAAATTATTGAGTATATTGCAAAAAATAAACATCAATTTTTATGAATTGGATTCAACTACTATCACTAAAACGTCAAGGCGACACAAAACCGCGTTTAAGAAACTTGCAAGATGAAACCCGACTTGGTTTTGAAGTAGATTACGATCGTATTATTTTTTCAGACACTTTTAGAAGCCTGCAAGATAAAACACAGGTAATACCTCTTTCAAAAACCGATTTTGTTCACACCCGTTTAACGCATAGCATGGAGGTAAGTGTGGTGGCGCGTTCACTTGGTAGAATTGTTGGAGCACAAGTTTTAAAAAAGTATCCCGAATTAAGTAATGCCGGTTATAAAATAAATGATTTTGGTGCCATTGTTGCCTCTGCAGCCTTAGCGCATGACATTGGGAATCCTCCCTTTGGGCACAGCGGCGAAAAAGCCATAGGCGAATATTTTAAAAATGGTAAAGGGCTAACACACAAAGCACAATTAACTCCTAAACAGTGGCAAGATCTTACCGATTTTGAAGGTAATGCAAACGGATTCAGAATTTTAACACAAAGCAAAAAAGGTGTTGAAGGCGGATTGCGTTTATCGTATGCTACTCTAGGGGCGTTTATGAAATACCCGAAAGAATCACTTCCAAAAAAACCATCAGCACATATTGCCGATAAAAAATATGGAGTGTTCCAATCTGATATCCCTTTCTTTTCTGAAGTTTGTCAAGAGTTGGGTTTAACTCCAACCGGAAGCAGAGATACTAAATCCTTTGCAAGACATCCGCTTGCTTATTTGGTTGAAGCTGCCGATGATATTTGTTATACCATAATCGATTTTGAAGACGGTATTAATTTAGGTTTAATTGACGAAGAATATGCGCTAGAATATCTAATTAAATTAGTACAAGACACTATTGATATAAAAAAATATCACAACCTACAATTTAAAAAAGACAGACTCAGTTACTTAAGGGCTTTAGCAATAGGAACCTTAATTAATGAAGCTGCCAATATTTTTATTGTAAATGAAGAAGCAATTTTAAAAGGTACGTTTCCGTATTCATTACTAGAAAAATGTAAATATGAAGCTCAAATAAATGACATTTTAAAATTAAGTGTAGAAAAAGTATATAACAGTCGCAATGTAATTGAAAAAGAAATTGCAGGATATAAGGTAATTGCTACCCTTTTACATGCTTTTTTAACTGCGGTAAACAACAAACATGAAAATAATTTTACAAATTTTGATAAATTAGTATTATCTTTATTACCTGAGAGTTTACAAAATCCCCCAAAACACTTATACCAAAGAATACTATCAATATGTGGTTATGTTGCCGGCTTAACAGATGGTTACGCCCTACAACTCTATAAAAAATTTGATGGATAAATTACTAACTAAATGACTAAAAATCAACAAACATATAAGATTTTAAGAATATCACTATTCCTGTTTTTAAGTTGCTTGTTGTTCGTTTATTTTGTTTCAATTAATTTTTCAAAAAAAAACAAAACTCAATATTTTACGGTTCAAGAGCTTAGAGAAAAGCATAAAAACTATTTAAATAACAGTCCGTTTAAAAAAACATTACAATTAACAAAAGAAGAACGCAAGGCAATAGGGCTACCACCAAATAAATATTATGAGCGTATGTGGGAGCTCACCTTAAATCCTGCAACAGGAAAACCTGAACCGTTTAAAGTTTTTGACGTTCAAAATAAATTAATTAAAAATAAAAAGAGTGTAAGCGCTAAAGCACCCGGCGAAACTGTTGCTAATAGTTGGACAGATAGAGGGCCAAATAATATTGGAGGTAGAACCCGTGCTGTTTTATTTGATCCAAATGACGGTACCAATAAAAGGGTATATGCAGCCGGCGTGAGTGGTGGTTTATGGAAAACCGAAGATATTACCGATGCAAATGCGTCTTGGACCTTGGTTGCCGGAGTTCCCGGAAACATGAATGTTTCAAGCATTACAGTGGACCCTAGAAATAGCAATATTTGGTATTTAGCAACAGGTGAACAATCTACTTTTGGTGCCGCAGTTGGTAACGGAGTGTACAAAACTACCGATGGTGGTACAAATTGGACACAATTAAATGTTCAGCTGGCCGGGGGTAGTGATTTTGTTTATAATTCATCAAATACATTTTTAGCAGGTATCTATTATATTAACGATATTATTGCTTGGGACAACGGCACTTCAACTGAATTGTTTATAGGAGTTGGTGGCCATGCGTATGGCGATGCTTCAAATCCTTCAAATTGGTTAGGGTTGCAATCTGCAGGATTATACCGATCTACAGATGATGGTGCTAACTGGAGCAGGATTGAAAGTGTTACTATGGATTTTGAATTTGGTGGTAAAACCTACTTTTATATTCCCAACGATTTTGAAATTTCGGCTAATAATACCTTATGGATGGGTACAGTTACAACACCGGGTATAGGCGGTGGCGGTGGCGGAAGAATCTTTAGTTCTACTGATGGTGCTACGTGGACAGAGGCAGCGGATTCGCCTTTAGCCGATTCTAATCGGACTGAAATAGCTGTTTCCGCAACAAATGCGAACAAACTTTATGCTTTAACCGAAGGAGCTTCTACCAACGGGCCACATATTTTTGCTACGGAAAATGCCTTTGGAAACAGTACCGGAAACACAACTATTGAGCTTGCAAAACCAAGTGATGCCGATAATGGTATTCCTGCAAATGATTTTACGCGTGGGCAGGATTTTTACGATTTGGTAATTGAAGTCGACCCCAATAATCATGATATTATTTATGTTGGAGGTATCGATTTATTTCGGTCAACGCAAGGTAGAAATACCGACTTAGTGAGTGAGTGGGCGCAAATTTCAAAATGGTCTGAAAACCCCAATTTAAACACCTTAAATTGTTCTTATGTACATGCCGATCAACACGCTTTTGTTTTTAGGCCCGGCAACAGCAACCAGGCAGCTATTGGTACTGATGGGGGTATGTTTTTCGCTACAAGCTTAACAACCGCCGCAGGCAATGATGTTATTATTGAGCGTAACAAAGATTATAGTGTTACCCAATTCTATTACGGAGGATATGGACAAGATTTAGTTACTGAATTTATTGTAGCCGGTGCCCAAGACAATGGTACTCAGTTTATTGATGGCGCAGCTCCCGGTTCAAACGCAAGCATTTGGGTAAATGGCGGCGATGGGGCCTATAGTACTATTGATAAAGACTTGAATTATATGATTGTTTCTTATGTGTATAGCAATCATACTTATTTGAATTTGCCATATAATGGGACAGGGTATACTATTGACAATAACAATAGTGAAGGAGATTTTATAAATGCCGCCGGACTAGATCATAACCTTAACATTATGTATTCAAATGGAAGCAGTTCAAGTACCAACAGAATAAATCGGTATGCATTGGGAAGCAGTAGTGCTTCTAAAACTCAACTTACCAATGCTTTACTTACCGGAGAGCCTACTGCTTTTAAAGCTTCACCACATACTACAACCAGTACTCTATTGTTAGTGGGTACCGATGATGGTAAATTAATTAGACTGAAAAATGCAAATGGAGCAACCAATAGTATTGTTTGGGAAGACCTGACAGGGCCTTCATTTGTTGGAAGTATCTCTGATATTGAATTTGGTGCTACTGAAAATGATATTGTGGTAACTTTTCATAATTACGGGGTAACAAGTATTTGGGTAACTACTAATGGTGGTGCTTCATGGAAAAGTAAAGAAGGTGATTTCCCGGATATTCCGGTAAAGAGTTTTTTACAAAACCCTTTGGCTGCTAATGAAGTTATTTTAGGAACTGAATTAGGTGTTTGGACTTCCAATAATTTTAATGAAGACAGTCCTAATTGGATAAGTGCTTATAACGGTATGCAAGATGTAAAAGTGGTAGATTTAGATTTAAGAACTGCCGATAACAGTGTATTGGCAACAACACATGGTAGAGGTACCTTTACCGGAACCTTTACATCAGACACCTCACCAACTTTTACCATTAGCTCACAAAATAGTGTTGTTGAGGTATGCAGCCCATCAAATGCTGTTTTTAATTTTGACTTTACGGCCATTGCCGGTTACAATACCAGCACTTCGTTTTCTGTAAGTAATGTGCCAACAGGCGCTTCTACAAGTTTTGATACCAATGCACTGAGCACTACCGGAACTTTTCAATTAACCGTTAGTGATATAACAAACGTTACTACCGGTGAATACGTACTAACCGTAACCGGTACAGGAGCAAAAACCATTTCTACAGATATTATGTTACGAGTTCTAAGCGATAGCCCTGTAATTAATTTAAGTCCTGTAACAGGTACTACTAACATAAATACCGTTAATTCGGTGTTAAGCTGGGATGTATCTGCAGGGGCTACCTCTTATGATATTGATATAGCTACCGATGCAGGGTTTAACACTATAATTGAAACTGCTTCACCCGTATCTAATTCGTATCAAATAAGTACCACGCTTACTAACTCCACTGTTTATTATTGGAGGGTAAGAGCTAACAATAGCTGCGCAGTAGGGCAATATTCTGCTACTCAAAGTTTTCAAACAGCTCCTACAGATACTTGTAACTCAAGTACAAATAACACTTCGGTACCTATACCGGATGGGGCAGGTTCAAACCAAGCCGGCACACCGGCTACTTCTGTAATAAACATTGCTTCCACGGCAACGGTTAGCGATGTGAATATCACCATAAATATTTCTCATACCTATATTCAAGATTTAGTAATCACTTTAATTTCTCCTACGGGTACTGAAATAGTTCTTTTTAATAGGGAATGTAGTAATGAAGACGGTATCCAAGTAACTTATGATGATGAAGCTTCTGCAATTATAAGCTGTGCAAATCCTGTAACAGGTACAGCCATTCCTACCAATTTATTATCGGGTTTTGATGGTGAAAACCCGGCAGGTAATTGGACCTTAAAAGTGGTGGATTATTATACCGGTGATACGGGTACCATAAACAGTTGGTCGTTAGAACTATGTGAAGCACAATCAGTTACCAATTCAACCTTTACCAATAATCCAATTACCGTTGGCACCAACAGTACCTATATTGTGAAACAAACTGATATAGAAGCTTCAAGTACCGGATCTACTGCTGCTGAACAAGTGTATATGCTAACTACTTTACCAAGTGTTGGACAACTCAGACTTAACAACATAACCTTGGGTATTGGTGATACCTTTTCACAAAATGATGTTAATACAGGTTTGGTAACCTATGTAAACACAAGTGGAGTAACTACCACCGATTTATTTAAAGCTGATATTACCAATGCTACAGGAGGCTTTTTAGCCGATCAGCAAATTGATATAACCATAGATGCCACCTTAAGTGTTGATGAAGCTTTTTTTGAAACATCGGGGTTAACCGTTTTTCCAACAGTATCCGATGGCAGATTTGCCATTACATCTAAAACAAATATTGGCACCCTTACGGTTGAGCTTTTTAAATTAACAGGCCAAACAGTTTATAAAGGATCTTTAAATTTATTTAAAGGTGACGTTGGCTATATTGAAGCTAACTACCTTCCTTCAGGTATTTATGTATTGAAAATTAGTTCTGAAAATAAACAAGGTAGCAAAAAGTTAGTTATTAATTAAGTAAATTTAACAATTGCTTCTTTATTTTATCTTTTGATAAATGAACCATTTCATGCAATTCTTCCACCGTACCATGCGGTATAAAAGTATCAGGAATTCCTAATAATTTAACCACTTTGTTATTAAAATTATGTTGCGAAACAAATTCCAATATTGCGCTTCCAAAACCTCCATTTACCGAACCTTCTTCAAGGGTAATAACAGTATCAAATTTATTGAATATATCATGCAATAATTTTTCATCTAAAGGTTTAATAAAACAGAAATGATAATGCGCAACCGCTTTTTGGGGTAATTCAGTCTGCAAATTAATAATCGTATTACCAATAGTTCCTGTGGTTAGTACTGCTATTTTATTTCCGTCTTGTAAGCAAGTACCTTCACCAATTGTAAGTTTTTTAAAAGATTGATTCCAATTTAAGGTAACGCCCTTACCTCTCGGATATCTTATTGCTAGAGGAAGTTCCAAATTTAATTGCGCAGTATATAGCAAATTTCGCAATTCAACTTCATGTAAGGGTGCCGCAATTTGAATATTAGGAATGCATCTTAAATACGCAATATCAAAAACACCGTGATGCGTTGGGCCGTCTTCACCTACTAACCCAGCTCTATCAATACAAAAAATTACCGGTAATTTTTGAATCGCAACATCATGAATAATTTGGTCGTAAGCCCGTTGTAAAAAAGTAGAATAAATTGCACAATAAGGTATAAAACCCTGAGTTGCAAATCCTGCAGCCAAAGTTACCGCATGTTGCTCAGCAATACCCACATCAAAAGCCCGGTTTGGAAAAGCTTCAATCATATATTTTAAAGAGCTACCAGTTGGCATAGCAGGAGTTATACCAATAATTTTTTTATTGCTACCAGCAAGTTCAACCAGTGTTTTTCCAAAAACATCTTGATATTTAGGGGGCTCAATTCCATTATTATTTGGAATAATTTCACCGGTATTTTTATCAAATTTACCGGGTGCATGATAGGTAACTTGGTCTTCTTCAGCCTTTTTTAGTCCTTTACCTTTTGTAGTAATTACATGTAAAAACTTAGGACCTTTTACCGATTTTAATTTTTGCAGCGCTTTAATTAATTCCGGTAAATTATGTCCGTCAATAGGCCCGGAATAACTAAAGTTAAGAGCTTCAATAATATTGTTCTTCCGAACCTTTTTACCGGCTTTTACATTTGAAAAATAATTTTTTAATGCACCTACACTTGGGTCAATTCCCATAGTATTGTCGTTTAAAATTATTAACAAATTGGCATTAGATACACCTGCATGGTTTAATCCTTCAAAAGCCAAACCACTTGCTATGGAAGCATCACCTATTACAGCTATGTGTTGTTTTTTAAAATTACCCTTTAATTGTGATGCAATTGCCATTCCCAGAGCTGCCGAAATAGAAGTGGAAGAATGCCCTGTGCCAAAAGCATCGTACGCGCTCTCACTTCTTTTAGGAAAACCCGAAATACCATTAAATTGACGGTTGGTGATAAAATTTTCTCTTCTTCCGGTTAATATTTTATGGCCGTATGCCTGGTGTCCAACATCCCAAATCAATAGGTCTTCAGGAGTATTAAACACATAATGCAATGCAATGGTTAGTTCAACTACTCCAAGGCTTGCTCCTAAATGGCCTTCTTTGGTTGAAACAATATCAATTATAAAGTGGCGTAATTCTTTGGCTAAAAGTAGGAGTTCATCCTCAGAATATTTTCTGAAATCAGTGGGACTAGTAATATGTTGTAACAATGCATAATTCACAACTACAAAACTACAATAATTAAATTGTTAGTTGTAAGGAAATCATTTACATTTGGCATATGATGCAACCATTTGATGATAGTTATTTTATGAAGCGTGCTTTGCAAGAAGCTGAACTTGCATTTGATAAGAACGAAGTTCCTATAGGAGCAGTAATTGTTTATGAAAATCAGATTATAGCACGGGCTCATAATTTAACAGAAACGTTGAATGATGTTACCGCCCATGCCGAAATGCAGGCTTTTACTGCCGCATCCGATTTTTTGGGTGGAAAATACCTAAAAAAGTGTACTTTATATGTTACGTTAGAACCTTGCCAAATGTGTGCAGGAGCAAGTTATTGGACTCAAATAGCAAAAATTGTATTTGGAGCACGCGAAGATAAACGCGGTTTTTTAGCAATGAAAACAAAATTACATCCAAAAACAAGTGTTATAGGCGGTATTTTAGAAAATGAATGTGCTACGCTGTTAAAACGTTTTTTTATTGAAAAACGAAATTTAAATTAATCTTCTTTTTTATCAGAATTCCTTTCGTTAAAATTTTTGATGTTAAAATTGCTCAAATCTTTATTTTTATACCGGTGAAAAATAAAAAGTGGCATTAAAATAAACGCAATAATTAATACACTAACACCAATTACAATTTCACCGTTGGCATCCCCTGTATTTTTTAAGTAAAATCCATATCCCAATGAAGCAATAATTAAAACTAAAATGGTACTCAGTACAAATTTCATTACATCAAATTTAGTGTGTTAAATTTACAAAAAGTTACCGATTAAACGGTAACATCAATCAATTTTCGGCGATAAGCTGTAAGCAGTCTCGATTTAGAAATAAAGCCCAAATACTTACCATTTTTTACAACTGGTAAATTCCAAGCCCCGGTTGTTTTAAACTTGTCCATAATTAGTTCCATACTGTCTTTTTCATAAATTATAATTGTAGGTGCACTGTGCATTAAACTTGCCACTCTTACTTTGTCGTAAAGCTTTTTATCAAACATTATGGCTCTAATATCATCAAGTAGCAACACTCCTAAAAATTCATTTTTTTCATTAACAACCGGAAAATTGTTTCGAGAAGATTTTGCCACAGCTTTGTGCAATATTTCACCCAAAAACATTTCAGGATACAAAGAAATAAAATTGGTTTCAATTACTTTATCAATATCTAGCATCATTAAAACATTTTTATCTTTATTATGGGTAATAAGCTCTCCTCTTTTAGCAAGTTCTAATGTATAAATGGAATGTGAAACAAAATAACGGGTAATGGCAAATGAAATAGCAGATACTAACATTAACGGAACAAATAGCTCATAACCCCCTGTAATTTCAGCAATTAAAAATATTGCTGTTAACGGTGCGTGCAAAACTCCGGCCATAAGCCCGGTCATACCAACTAATGTAAAATTAGATTCAGAAACTTGAAAACCAAGTCCGATATTATTTATAATTTTAGCGATTACATTTCCAAAAACACTCCCCATAACCAGTGTTGGAATAAAAATTCCCCCCACACCTCCTGCAGCAAATGTAGTAGTCATCGCTACTGCTTTAAAAATAGTAATACCCACTAACAGTGTAATTATTACCCAAATATTATCGGTTAAATTTTCAATAAACGGTACATTTCCAATAGCTGCTTTATGATTTCCATGCAATAAATTATTAATAAGACCGTAACCTTCACCAAACAAAGGAGGAATAAAGTACAACATTACCCCTATAGCAAAACCACCTACAATGAGTCGTTTTACAGGGTTTTTAAAGCGTTTAAAAAAGCGAGTTATTCCAAAAAATATTTTTGAAAAATAAACTGAAGCCAGCCCTGTGCCAATTCCTAACACCACATACAATAAAAGGTCTTTTATTTGAAATTCGTCTTGCAAATCAAAACTAAACAAAACATCTTGTCCCAGAAAAAAATATGAGGTTACCACGGCAGAAACTGAAGCCAACAGCAAGGGAATTAATGAAGAAAAAGCAATATCTAAACTAAATATTTCTACCGCAAAAATAATGGCGGCAATTGGTGCCTTAAACATGGATGCCATTGCCCCTGCCGAAGCGCAACCTATCAACAACATTCTGGTTTTGGTACTCATATGAAAAAACTGTGCAACATTTGAGCCTAAAGCGGCTCCGGTACTAACCGCAGGTCCTTGAAGTCCAACAGAACCCCCAAAACCAACTGTTAATGGAGCGGTAATTAGAGAAGCATAAATTTTATACCTTTCAATTATTCCATTTCTTTTAGAAATAGAAAATAAGGTAGATGGTATACCATGGTGTATTTTTCTTTTAATTACATATTTTACCAAAACGTACACAATAAAAAGGCCGATAATTGGAAATATAAAATACAGTGTACGATGTATATCTTGTATAAATTTACCCTCTAAAAGTTCTTTAATAAAATGTGTAATATTTTTAAGGGCAACAGCACCCAAACCAGCTAATAAACCAACTAAAACACTTAAAATATAAACAAATTGTCTTTCAGAAATGTACTTGTATTTCCAAATCAGAAATTTGCGCAATATGCTTTTTAATTTTTTAGACATTTGATAGCTGCAAAAAGTATAGCAAAAGTATCAAAATATAACTACTATTATAGGTGGTTAGGGCAGTTTTTACAGTACTTTTTCTTTTTTTTCTTATACTTTTTACAACATTTTTCTTTTGAAGGACAATCTTGAGACAGGGTAGGTGTATACGAACTAAACTCGTAATTAAAGATATCTGAAGAATTAAATTGTGCCACTTTCTTATTTAGAATAATTTTAAACAAAGATACAAATAGTTTGAAAATCAGCATAAAAAAAACCTCAATAATTTTATTGAGGTTTTATAACTAAGCTTAAAAAACTTAATTTACATATCTAATCTTAAATTCAGTTCTTTTAATTGTTGCGCATCAATATTTGATGGCGCATCAATCATCACATCTCTACCACTATTATTTTTAGGAAAGGCAATAAAATCGCGAATGGTTTCTTGACCACCTAAAATAGCTACCAGCCTGTCAAAACCAAAAGCAATTCCTCCATGTGGTGGTGCTCCATACTCAAAGGCATTCATTAAAAATCCAAATTGCTCTTTTGCGGCTTCCGGTGTAAACCCTAAATGATTAAACATTAAGGCTTGTGTTTCTTTATCGTGTATTCTTATGGAACCTCCTCCAATTTCGTTTCCATTTAAAACTAAGTCGTAAGCATTGGCTCTCACTTTTCCCGGATTGGTCTCTAACAGTTCAATATCTTCAGGTTTTGGAGATGTGAACGGGTGATGCATGGCATGGTAACGTTCAGTTTCTTCATCCCATTCCAATAATGGAAAATCTACTACCCAAAGCGGAGCAAATTCAGTTGGTTTACGCAATCCTAAACGCTCTGCCAACTCCATTCGCAACGCACTTAGCTGTGTTCTTACTTTAGTTATATCTCCTGATAATATACAAATTAAATCGCCAGAATTTGCACCTGTGGTCTCAGCCCATTTTGCCAAATCTTCCTGATCATAAAATTTATCGACAGATGATTTAAAACTGCCATCATCATTACAGCGTACATAAACCATTCCTAACGCACCAATCTGTGGCCTTTTCACCCAGTCAATTAATTTGTCAATTTCTTTACGGGTAAATTTATTTCCACCCGGTACAGCAATACCCACAACCAATTCGGCATTGTTAAATACATTGAAATTTTTATGTTGCGCAACGGCATTTAATTCGCCAAATTCCATTCCAAAACGTATATCAGGCTTGTCGTTACCATAACGTTTCATGGCTTCATCAAATGTCATTCTAGGGAATTTATCAACTTCAACCCCATTAATTTCTTTTAACAAATGGCGTGTTAATCCTTCAAAGGTATTTAATATTTCTTCTTGTTCAACAAAAGCCATTTCGCAATCAATTTGCGTAAACTCAGGTTGTCTGTCGGCGCGTAAATCCTCATCTCTAAAGCATTTTACAATTTGAAAATACTTATCCATTCCGCCAACCATTAGCAATTGTTTAAATGTTTGCGGCGATTGTGGTAAGGCATAAAATTGCCCTTCGTTCATGCGACTTGGAACTACAAAATCGCGCGCACCTTCAGGCGTAGATTTAATTAAAACCGGAGTTTCAACTTCAATAAATCCTTTATCAGAAAGGTATTTTCTGGTTTCTATTGCAACTTTACTTCTAAAAATCAGGTTATTTTTTACCGGATTTCTTCTAATATCCAAATAGCGGTATTTCATTCTAAGTTCATCCCCACCATCCGTTTCATCTTCAATGGTAAATGGTGGTATTTTAGATTCGTTTAAAATGTTTAGTTCATTCACTAAAATTTCAATTTCACCGGTGGCTATATTTTTATTTTTAGAAACACGCTCTATCACTTCACCCTTTACTTGAATAACAAATTCTCGCCCCAAGGTTTTCGCTTTATCCATCATTTCTTTAGGAGTACGTTCTTCATCAAATATAAGCTGAGTAATACCATAGCGATCTCGTAAATCTACCCAAATCATAAATCCTTTGTCGCGTGTTTTTTGTATCCAACCTGCAAGGGTAACTTGCTGACCTACATTTGATAATCGTAATTCTCCGTTTGAATGTGTTCTGTACATTGATCTGTTTTTATAAGAAAGTGCAAATTTAATGAATTGTTACTAAGAATGAACTGTGAGCCCTTTTTTTTTAATGAAGGATTATTATTTTAAAAAAGCAATTCACAATAGCTAATAACTTCGTAGTATTGCAAACTGATAAGATGATTTTTAGATGGATAACACAATAGGAGTTACGGTAAGAAAAAATGCAAGGCGCTTTGGAAACAACACTATTTTTTATGATAAAAATAATGACAAAAATTTTTGGAAAGGAACCGCTTGGAACACCTTCAATCAACAGCAACAACTGGTTTCAAAAGCGCTTATAAATTATGGAATAGAACCGCAACAAAATGTGGGAATATTTGCTCAAAATATGCCCGAATGGATGGTTGCTGACATGGGAATTATGAGCATTGGTGCTGTTACGGTTCCAATGTATGCAACTAGTGCCGTTAAAGAAATAGAATATATTGTAAATGAGGCCGAAATTGCTATACTTTTTGTAGGCGATCAAGAACAATACAATAAAGCACTTGAAGTTTTAAAAAACAGTAACCATTTAAAATTAATTGTTGTACTATCCAATACAATTAAACTGGTAGAAAATTCTCATGTAATTTTTTTAAATGATTTTTTGAAATTTGAGCAATCAAAATATCTAAATAACGAACTTGAAAAAAGATATTCACAAGTAAAATCGCATGATTTAGCTAGTATTATTTATACTTCCGGAACTACAGGAGAACCCAAAGGGGTAATGCTTACACATTCAAATTTTTACGAATCATTAAAAGTCCATGATATTGAACTCAATGTATCGGAAAAAGATCGATCTTTAAGTTTTTTACCTCTCAGCCATATCTTTGAACGCAGTTGGGTGTTTTTTTGTTTGTATAAAAATATAAGCGTTTATTTTAATAAAGACCCAAAGCAAATTGCATCGGTTTTACCTGAGGTCCAACCAACAGTTATGTGCACTGTACCCAGACTTTTTGAAAAAATATATTCGAAAATTGAAGAAAAGAAAAATAGTGCTTCTAATACAAAAAGAGCTTTGTTTAATTGGGCGCTAAAGGTAGGTGCTATTTTTAATAATGAGTTTAAAAGAAATGAAAAATCAGTACCAATTTCATTAAAAATTAAATTTGCTATTGCCGATAAATTAGTGCTTTCAAAACTTAGAAAAATATTTGGAAATCATATTAATTTTATGCCTTGTGGTGGTGCTCCTTTAGCTCCGGAAATGGTAGCCTACTTTCATGCGTTTGGCATACCTGTAAAATGTGGTTATGGTTTAACGGAAACAACCGCAACAGTATCACTTTACGGCAATACCAAATTTGAATTTCATTCGGCGGGAAAAACAATTGAAGGTTCTCAAATAAAGATTGGCGCTAATAATGAAATTCTTGTTAAAGGACCCGGAGTAATGAAAGGCTATTTTAAAAAACCCGCAGAAACCTTAAAAGTATTTAAAGATGGATGGTTTTGTACCGGAGATGCCGGAAATATAGATGACAATGGAAATTTGATTATTACAGACAGAATTAAAGATTTAATGAAAACATCTGGCGGTAAATACATTGCTCCACAAAAATTAGAATCGGCCTTAATTAATGATGCTTTTATTGAACAAATTGCTGTTATTGGCGATAAACAAAAATATGTTACTGCCTTAGCGGTACCCTGTTTTGAAAATTTGAAAAAATACGCTCTGAAAAATAAAATTACCTTTAAAAGTATTGAAGAGTTAATTGCGAACAATGAAATAATTACTTTTTTCGAAAATCGTTTTGAGGAATTACAACAAGAATTTTCAGTATTTGAGAAAATTAAAAAATTCACGTTATTGCCAAAAGAATTTAGTTTAGAAACAGGTGAAATAACCGCCACCCTTAAACTAAAAAGAGCTGTAATTCAGCAAAAATACAAGGATTTGATAGAAAACATGTATCGAGACTAATTTGTATCTTAGTAAAACAAATTTTTAATATGACCACATCAAAATTGTACTTAGTTCCAACGCCCATTGGAAATTTAGAGGATATGACTTTTAGGGCATTGAAAATCTTAAAAGAAGTTGATGTGATTTTAGCGGAAGATACACGTACCAGTGGTAAATTGTTAAAACATTTTAATATTACCACCCCTATGCAAAGTCATCATATGCATAACGAGCATAAAATGGTAGAGCGAATTATTGAGCGTTTAATACAAGGTGAAACCATTGCACTAATTTCTGACGCCGGTACGCCTGCTATTTCCGATCCCGGATTTTTAATAAGCAGAGCTTGTATTGAAAACCATATTGAAATTGAGTGCTTGCCGGGAGCGACAGCGTTTGTTCCCGCTTTGGTAAATAGTGGCCTACCTAATGACCGCTTTGTTTTTGAAGGATTTTTACCTGTAAAAAAAGGAAGGCAAACGCGATTAAAATTTTTAGCCGAAGAAACTAGAACTATGATTTTTTACGAATCGCCGCATAAATTACTTAAAACATTAAACCATTTTGCAGAATATTTTGGTACTGACAGGCCCGTTTCGGTTTCGAGAGAGCTTTCCAAATTGTATGAAGAAACAATTAGAGGAACTGTTGCGCAAGTAATTGAACATTTTATACAAAAACCACCTAAAGGTGAATTTGTTATCGTAGTAGGTGGTAAAAAATAACTGCATTTACTCACATAATTATACTTACTAATACCCTATTCATTTAAAATAGATTGTTTACTTTTGCAAACTGTAAAAATGAAGATTACGCCTGAGTTATAGGTTGATTTGCAGTGACATAGACGGTACCCTTTTAAATAAGAACAGAGAATTATCTCAAAATACTATTCAACAGGTTAAGCGAATAAATAATATCCCTTTTGTGTTAATATCATCTCGCATGCCAAAAGCAATGACGCATTTGCAACAACAATTTAACAACACTCCTACTCCTTTAATTGCCTATAAAATTACTGATAGCAATACTAACGATGGTGTTGCAAAAAGTTT
>CAYFFC010000008.1:0-62493 GCA_964342295.1 uncultured Lutibacter sp.
AATTGTATTTTTGGGTATTGATGTTTGGTGTTATACCCGGAGAATTTTCAATTATATAATAGTTATCCATTGCATTATTATGAAGTATCTCATAAACTGTTTTACATCCGTTACAACAGAATTTTTTGTCATCAAAGTGTATCTGTTCTGTTTTACAAATTAATCCGCAATGGAAACAATTCTCCAACCTTAATTTATTTTAAATTCGACACAAATCTATGTATTTATTAAGTTTTAAGCATGACAAATATCATTAAATTTTGTACATTTGCATTGAATTGCTACAATAATAAAAAAATCGAATTCTATGTCGAACTGCGGACAATGTATTATTAAAAGATTTAATTCACTTAAATATTTAACCCAAGAAGAATTAGAAAAATTTTCGGACCACAAAACTTCATTACTTATTAAAAAAGGTGAAAATTTGATGACTGAAGGAAATGCTATTAACGGTCTGTATTGCATTCGTGACGGTAAATGTAAGTTAACTAAACTAAATACAAACGGAAAAGAACAAATTATAAAATTTGTAAAGGGTGGAGATATTTTAGGACATAGATCGTTACTTAGTGAAGAACCTGTAGGACTTAATGTTACAGCTTTAGAAGATATGCATGTTTGTTTTGTTCCTAAAGGTGATATTATGGATACTATTAAGGAAAATGCTCACTTTTCATTAAGTTTAATGAAAAATGTATCTCACCAATTAAACGAGGCAAATACCTTAATTTCACAGATGGCACAAAAGCCTGTTAAAGATAGATTAGCAGATACGTTATTAGAATTGGAAGAGGTTTTTGGCTTAGACGGTGAAGGTTGCATTGATATTATTTTAACTCGCGAAGAAATAGCGAATACAATAGGTACTGCAACAGAATCGGCCATTCGGTTACTTTCAAATTTAAAGAAAGATGGTATTATTGATTTATTAGGGAAAAAGATTAAAATTCTTAACAAAAACGCATTAAAAAACTTATCGGCCGGATATTAAAAAACCCTTTCGGTTTGGAAAAGGTTCTCAATTTTTTAGATATCTATTTTTAAATTTCTATATCATAGAAGCAGCTATTCGCTTATAAATACCTTTCTCTAATTTAGTTCTAATAGCTGAAAAAGCTTTGATGGTCTCATCTACATCTTCTAACGTATGAGCTGCCGTTGGAATAAGTCTTAATAATATCATTCCTTTAGGTATTACCGGATATACCACTATTGAACAGAAAATCCCGTAATTTTCACGCAAATCGTTTACCATAGCCATAGCCTCAGGAATATCGCCTTCTAAAAATACCGGCGTAACACAAGTATTTGTATTTCCAATATTAAATCCGTTTTCCTTCAATCCATTTTGAAGTGCATTTACATTTTCCCATAGCTTATTTTTAAGCTCAGGCATAGTGCGCAACATATCCAAACGTTTTAAAGCTCCTTTTACCATAGGCATAGGAAGTGATTTTGCAAACATTTGGGAACGCATATTGTATTGTAAATACTGAATAATGTCTTTATCTGCGGCAAAAAATGCACCTATACCGGCCATAGATTTTGCAAATGTTGCAAAGTAAACATCAATATCATCCTGAATTCCTTGTTCAAAACCGGCTCCTTTACCGCCTTCGCCTAAGGTTCCAAAACCATGGGCGTCATCAACCAACAATCTGAAATTATATTTTTCTTTTAGAGCAACTATTTCCTTTAATTTACCTTGCTCACCACGCATTCCAAAAACACCTTCAGAAATTACTAATATACCACCATTGGTTTCATTGGCAATTTTTGAAGCTCTTATAAGGTTTTTCTCTAAACTCTCAATATTATTATGTAAAAAAGTAAAGCGCTTGCCATGGTGTAAGCGTACACCATCAATAATACAAGCATGTGAATCTATATCATAAACAATTACATCATTTTTAGTTACCAAGGCATCAATAGCAGAAACCATTCCTTGATACCCAAAATTTACTAAATAAGCGGCTTCTTTATTTACAAAAGCTGCACATTCTTTTTCTAATTGTTCATGATATTTTGTATGTCCCGACATCATTCTAGCCCCCATAGGGTATGCCATCCCATATGCAGCTGCTGCATCAGCATCTGCTTTTCTAACATCAGGATGATTTGCCAACCCTAAATAATCATTAATACTCCAGGTAATAACCTTTTTACCATTAAATAGCATTCTGTTTGAAATCTCACCTTCTAACTTTGGAAAAACATAATATCCTTCTGCCTGTTTTGCCCATTTACCTAATGGCCCTTTATCTTTTACTATTCTTTCAAATAAATCTTTCATTACATATTCTTAATTATAAAATGTACCGAGGCTACATTTTTTTGAGAGTACAAAGTACGTGATTTTTTTTGTGCTAATCAAATGTTGAACTAATAAAAGAGAGGTTTCAGTCTTATCTGAAACCTCTCTTTAAAATATCTTTTATCAAATTTATTTCACAAATTCAACAACCGGATGTGCTTCTTTTTGAGAATCTAAAAAGCCTTGCTCATTCATCCAGTTATCACTGTAAATTTTTTCCATATAACGCGATCCGTGGTCAGGTAAAATCAAAACCACTTTAGAATTTTCATCAAACATACCCTTTGCCGCATACTGAACAGTTGCTTGAACAACGGCTCCACTAGTATAACCTGTAAATAAACCTTCTGTTACAGCTAACTGTCTTGCTCTATGTGCAGATTCTTCATCTTTAACTTTTTCAAAATAATCAATCACGCCAAAATCTGTAGCTGAAGGAATTAAATTTTTTCCTAAGCCCTCAATTCTGTAAGGATAAATCTCATCTTTATCAAATTCTCCGGTTTCATGAAATTTTTTCAAGATTGATCCATAAGCATCAACCCCTAGTACTTTTATTGCAGGGTTTTGTTCTTTTAAATATTTTGCAACCCCAGAAATAGTCCCACCCGTACCACTTGCAGCAACAATGTGGGTTACTTCACCATTAGTTTGTTTCCAAATTTCAGGTCCGGTAGTTTTGTAATGTGCATCAACATTTAACTTATTAAAATATTGATTAATGTATATGGAATTTGCTGTTTCTCTATGCAACCTTTTAGCGACTTCATAATATGAGCGTGGATCATCGGCTTTTACATGAGCCGGGCAAACATATACCTTTGCCCCCATTGCCTTAAGCATATTAATTTTACCTACAGAAGCTTTGGAGTTTACCGCTAAAATACAATTATATCCCTTAATAATGCTTACCAATGCAATGCTAAATCCGGTATTTCCTGATGTAGTTTCTATTATTGTACTGTCTTTTTTTAATATCCCTTGTCTTTCAGCCTCTTCAATTATATGTAGAGCTATTCTATCTTTCATAGAATGTCCCGGATTAAATCCTTCATATTTAGCATAAAAGTTGCCTGAAAGATTGTTAGTAATTTTATTTAATTTAATTAAGGGAGTATTACCAATAAGGTCTAAAACAGTGTTTTTTATACCGGTATTTTGTGTCATTTTTATAATTTTAATTCAAATATGAAGTAAACAAAAATTGAATTATTAATAATGTTCGCTAACGTGCAAATTTAATAATTTTTTTTAAAAATCTAATTTTCCTTCCAAATCTAATAAAAAAGTATAATCTCTGGAAATTTCTTTTAAGGCATCAAACCTACCGGATGCCCCACCGTGACCTGTGTCCATGTTGGTATGTAACAGAAGTAAATTTTTATCTTTTTTAAATTCACGTAATTTAGCAACCCACTTAGCCGGTTCAAAATATTGCACTTGTGAGTCATGAAGACCTGTTGTTACTAATAAATTTGGATAATATTGTTCACTAACATTGTCGTATGGTGAGTAGGACTTCATATAATCATAATATTTTTTATCATTCGGATTTCCCCATTCATCGTATTCCCCGGTAGTTAGGGGTATAGATTCATCTAGCATGGTAGTTAATACATCAACAAACGGTACCGAAGCCAAAACCCCATTAAATAATTCAGGGTTCATATTAATAATAGCACCCATCAATAATCCGCCTGCCGAACCACCACTTGCATATAAATGTTCTGCTGAAGTAAATTCTTTATATATGAGATATTGCGCACAATTAATAAAATCGGTAAATGTATTTTTTTTATGTAACAGTTTTCCGTTGTCGTACCATTGCCTTCCCAAATATTCGCTACCCCTAACATGGGCAATTGCAAAAATAAAACCTCTATCTAGTAAACTTAACCTTGTTGAACTAAATCCGGCATCAATAGTATGCCCATAAGAACCATAACCGTATAATAATAAAGGTGTATTTTTAGAAATTTTGGTACTTTTATGATAGACTAATGAAATTGGAATTTTTGTGCCGTCATTTGCCCTAGCCCATAACCTTTTGCTTTGGTAATTATTTTTATTGAATTTACCACCTAAAACCTGTTGTTCTTTCTTAATTTCTTTGACTTTTGTATTTACATCAAAATCAATTACAGAACTTGGTGTAGTCATAGAATTATATCCATAACGCAAAACATCAGTATCAAATTCGGGGTTAAAATACACTCCCGCAGCATACGTTTCTTCTTCAAACGGTAAGTAAAAATCTTCAGAATTATCCCATTTAATAATTCTAACTTTATTTAATCCGTTGCTTCTTTCTTCAAGTACCAAGAAATTTTTAAATATTGATATATCTTCTAACAGCACATCTTCTCTATGCTTAATTACATCAACCCAGTTTTCTTTAGAAGTATTAAACTCGGCCGTTTTCATCAACTTAAAATTAGTTGCTTTGTCCTTATTGGTTAAAATATAAAAACTGTTATTATAGTGTGCAATATTGTATTCCAAATCTCGTTCTCTTGGTTGAAATACTCTAAATTCTCCATCAGGATTATCAGCTTCTAAAACTCTATATTCTGTTGACACTGTACTGTGTGAGCCAATAATAATGTATTTATCAGATTTTGAACGATACACATAAACGCTAAACGCTTCATCTTCTTCAAAATAAACTTCTGTATCTAAAGCCGGATCGGTACCCAACACGTGCTTATATATTTTTTCGCTGCGTAGCGTAGTTGGATTTTTACGTGTATAAAAAATAGTTTTATTATCACTTGCCCAAGAAGAACCTCCGGTAGTTTTTTCAATTTTTTCAGGATACAATTCGCCTGTTTCCAAGTTTTTAAACTGTAGCGTGTATTCTCTTCTGCTAACAGTATCTATACCAAAAGAAGCTATTTTATTATTAGGACTGACCGATACCCCTATCAGCTTAAAATAAGTATGCCCTTTGGCTAAGTCATTTACATCAAATAATATTTCCTCTTGGGCTTGTAATGTTTCTTTTTTTCTTGAATAAATTGGGTATTGTTGCCCTTTTTTAAACCGTGTTATATAATAGTAGCCCTTTTTTTTGTACGGAACAGATTCGTCATCTTCTTTGATTCTCGATTTCATTTCAAGAAATAAATTTTCTTGAAATTTTTTGGTGTGAGCTGTTGCGGAATTGTAGTAGTGGTTTTCTTCGTTTAAATATTTAATTACTTCGGGATTCTCCTTTTCATTTAACCAGTAATAGTTATCAATTCTTTCATCGCCATGAGCTTTTAATATTTTTGGTATTTTAGCTGCCACAGGCGGTTTAGCTTCGTTTTCTGTCATACTAACTTAATTCAATCTTTCCTTTGAGCGGCAAAAATACTATTTTTGCACGTGAAATTATTAAAAACCAATAAATATGTTTGGAGATTTTAACGGAATGTTAGGGAAATTAAAGGAAACTAAACAACAAATTGAGCAAACCAAGCTGCGTTTAAACACCATTTTGGTTGATGCTGTAGCTGCAGGAAACAAAGTAAAAGTTACTGTTACCGCCAATAACACTATTAAAAATATTACTATTTAAGAGGAGCTTAGTGATAAAGAGGAAATTGAAGATTACCTGATTATTGCTTTAAATGAAGCGTTGGAAAAGGCAAAAAAAATTAATGAAGCTGAACTGGCTGCTGTGGCAAAAAAAGGAATGCCTAATATTCCAGGAATGGATTTATTTTAATTTTTTTAATTATCAAAAAAATAAGAATCTTTAAATCCTATTAAATACAATTTTTCTGTGGCTCTTGTAATTGCTGTATATAACCATCTCAAATATTCTACACTTTGGCCATCAGGCAAATAAGGTTGTTCTATAAATACGTTTTTCCATTGACCGCCTTGAGATTTATGACAGGTAACTGCATATGAAAATTTTACCTGTAGCGCATTAAAGTAAGGGCTCTTTTTAATACCTAAAAGTTGCTTATATTTTGATTTTTCATGGGCAAAATCTTTTGCAATTTCTTGATATAATCTATTTGAATCTTCATAAGATAATGAAGGGGTTTCTGAGGTAAGTGTATCTAACAACAAAACAGTTTCAAAAGGTTTTTGGTTAGGATAGTCAATCATACGAACCGTTACATCTGCAAACTTAAATCCGTATAGCTCCTTAGTATTTTTTATGTGTAAAATTTCACAAATATCTCCATTTGCAATAAAACCTGCATCACTGCTTTCCTTCAACCAAAAATAGTTGTTTTTAACTACCATTACATAATCACCAGTAGAAATTTCATTTTCTTGCCCCCTAATTTTACTTCTAATTTGTTGATTGTATTGGTTAGCCCTTTTATTTGATCTTACAATAAATGCCGTGTCTTCTACTCCAATATTATCATAGGCAGTATTAATGGCATCCTGAATTTCGTACCCATCAATTAATCTAACAACATCAGGAAAACCGGTTTCAAACTTAAAATCACTCAACCCATTATTAGAAATTAAAATCCTTAAGGTTGTTGCATTAATTAATATCCCGGATTTTTCGTGCTGACGCATCACTTCATTTAATTCAATTTCCTCAACATATTTATTATAAGTAAGTGCAAGTTTTTGCACATCTAAAGCCGGACTTATACTAAGTTTTACAGGTGGCAACTGGGCTGTATCACCTATCAATATCAATTTACAGTTTACACCACTATATACATATAATATTAAATCATCTAACAGCGCATTATTGTCAAATAACTTTGTTCCAGAAGGCGAATCAGGAATCATTGAAGCTTCATCAACAATAAATAAGGTATTTGTATGCTTATTAGCCTGCAGTACAAAATCTACACCTCCACTTTTATTTTTGCGTGGTTGGTATATTTTTTTATGAATTGTGTATGCTGCCCTGTTTGAATACCCGGCTATAACTTTTGCAGCCCTACCGGTAGGAGCTAATAGAACTGCTTTTTTTCCTACACGCCATAGATTGTTTACAACTGTACTTATCGTAGTAGTTTTTCCGGTTCCGGCGTATCCTTTAATTAAAAATAAGGCATTACTGTTTTTTTCAAAAATAAAATCCGTTAGTTTATGCAACAAACTATCTTGAGCTGTAGTTGGGTCAAAAGGAAATTTATCAATTAGAATTTTATAAAAATCAGGGGGTGTTTTAATCATATTTCAACAAAATTCAAATATACAAATTGATTTATGCTTAAAAATTTTTCGCATTAAAAAAAATTTGTAGATTTGCGTACACAGAAAAAAAATAATAACAAATGACAACAATTTTGATTATAGTAGCCGGTATTGTGGTTACAGCACTTTTAGCCTATGCAATTGTAAATTATATACCAAGAAAATTGCATTGGATTGTATCTATTATTTTAATTGCACTTGCGGCATTTTTAGTTTATAAAATTAACTTCGAAATTGTTAAGCCAATAAAATTCAATAAAGAAAAAAGAGTTAAATATGCTAAAGTAATTAAGAATCTTAAAATTATACGTGATGCCGAAGTAGCTCACAAAAGAGTGACCGGTAATTATATTGCCGATGGAGACTCTTTAATTAGGTTTATTGATTCTGCCAAATTTGCTTTAACTCAAACAAGAAACGTTCCTAAAACCATTAATTTAGGTGGTGGAATTACTAAAGAAATTGAAGAAAGAGTGGTTGACACCATTGGTTATGAGGATGTAAGAGCTTCATTTGTAGGCAGAGATTACAAAAATATGATGCAAATACCGGGCACAAGTGAAAACTTTAAAATTGAAGTTGGTGAAATTGAAAAAATTGCCGGTCTAAAAGCTCCAGTATTTGAAGTAAAAGTGGATAAAGCTCTTATATTAAAGGGAATGGATATTAACTTGGTAAAACAAGAAAAAGAAGCTATTGGAGGTGAAGAAGTTAGAGGTGAGTACTTAAGAGTAGGATCTTTAGCTGAGGTTAGCGAAGACGGAAATTGGCCACCATTTTATGATAAAGGAGACAAACAAGATAACGAAGAATAATTTAGATTTATCGGGTTTAGAAGATAATCAGTTATCCATCCAACTTAGTTTGGATGGATTTTCTTTTTGTATTTATAACCGGTACACAAATTGCTTAGATGCTTTTGCTACGTATCAATTTGAAACAACAATTAACTCACCTCAACATCAGCTAAATCTTATAAAATCAATATTCGAAAATGAACCCCTGTTAAACGAAAATTATAAAAATGTAATAGTATCACACTGTAACAATTTAGTTACCCAAGTTCCAAAGCCTTTTTTTGATAAAAATAACTTAGAAAATTATTTACAATATACCGTAAAAGTACTTGAAAACGATTTTATAGCTTTTGATGAAATTGACAATACCGAAATTGTAAACGTGTATATTCCTTTTGTGAATATTAATAATTTTTTGCTTGAAAAATATGGAGGTTTCACTTATAAACATTCTTCAACTATTTTAATTGAAAACCTTGTAAGAATTTATAAAAATTCCAATAAACAAAGCTGTTTTGTAAATGTTACCAATAATTGGTTTGAAATTGTGGTTGTAAAAAACAAGAAATTAGAACTTTATAATTGTTTTAATTTTACTACCAAAGAAGATTTTATCTATTATATTTTATTTGTAGCAGAGCAATTAAAGCTTAACCCTGAAGAGTTTGAACTTATTTTAATGGGTGATATTGAAAAAGATTCTGAACTTTACACTATAGCATATAATTATATAAGAAATGTTGATTTTTATAAACCACAAAATAAATCACAATTGATAAAGGATGTTTCTCCTCATTCGCATTTTACACTTTTAAATCAGTATTAATTCATGCGTATAATTTCCGGAAAATTTAAAGGGAAACGCTTATTAGCTCCCAAAAAATTACCTGTACGACCAACTACAGATATGGCTAAAGAAGCCCTTTTTAATATTATAAATAACTTGTATTATTTTAATAAAATTAATGTGTTGGATTTATTTGCCGGTACCGGGAATGTCAGCTATGAGTTTGCTTCAAGAGGCACAGAAAACATTACTGCCGTTGACGCTAATTTGAGTTGTATAAAATTTATTAATAAAACTGCTAATGAATTGGGTTGTAATATCAGCACTATTAAAAGCGATGTATTTAAATATCTTGAAAATACAAATGCGAAATTCGATATAATTTTTGCTGATCCTCCCTACAATTTTGAGCTTTCAAAATTCGAAAATATTGTTAAGCTGGTTTTTAAAAACAATCTTTTGAATAACAATGGACTATTAATAATTGAGCACTCCAAACACACTGAGCTGAAAAATAATAAGTTATTGAGTTATCAAAAAAGGTATGGAAGTAATATGTTTAGCTTTTTTGAAAAAGGAGAAGAACAAGATTAATTATAAAATTGTTTCAATTAGTTGTTTTTCTGAAATTCCTTCAGCTTCGGCTTTATAATTTTTAACAATTCTATGTTTTAAAATTGCATAAGCAACGGCTTGTACATCTTCAATATCGGGTGAGTACTTGCCGTTTATCGCAGCATTTGCTTTGGCTCCTAAAATTAAATTTTGAGATGCTCTTGGACCGGCACCCCAATCGATATATTTATTTACTATTTCCGGTGCAAATTTTGAATTTGGTCTGGTTTTAGAAACTAATTTTACAGCATATTCAATTACATTATCAGCAACCGGTATTTTTCGAATTAAATGTTGAAAATTGTTTATTTCCGAATCGGTTAATAATGGCTTTACTTCAACTTTTACATCACCGGTTGTTTCTTTAACTACCTTTATTTCATCATCAAAACTTGGGTAATTTAAGTGGATTGAAAACATAAATCTATCCAATTGCGCCTCCGGTAAAGGATAGGTTCCTTCCTGTTCTATCGGGTTTTGTGTTGCCAATACAAAAAATGGTTTGGCTAGTTTGTGATGATGTCCTGCAACAGTTACAGTACGTTCCTGCATAGCTTCTAGTAAGGCAGCTTGAGTTTTAGGCGGAGTTCTGTTAATTTCATCAGCTAAAATAATATTGCTAAAGATGGGACCTTTTATAAATTTAAAATGATTGGTTTCGTCTAATATTTCACTCCCAAGAATATCTGAAGGCATCAAGTCGGGTGTAAACTGAATTCGTTTAAAATCCAGCCCAAGTGCATTTGCAATGGTTTGAACCATTAAGGTTTTTGCCAAACCGGGAACACCAATTAATAACGAGTGCCCTCCGCATAAAATGGACAATAAAATATGAGTTACGGCTTCTTCTTGGCCAATAATTATCTTGGCAATTTCACTTTTTAGTGCTTGATATTTAACAACCAAATTATTTAAAGCAGCCACATCACTCATATCAATCTTTTTTCCAATTGTAGTCAAAATTACATTTCTTAAAATCGTTGTTGATTTTTATATAGGTATCTGTAATTTTATCCTTGGCCCATTTTTCAATTGTTTCTTCACGTTTCTTCTCAAGAGTAAGCTGTTGAATTTTTTCGTAATCCTGAACAAAATCAGCTGTATGAGTTTCTACTTTGCTCTTTAACAGCAAAAACTTATACATTTTTGATTCTCCTCGAACCTCATCGTAATAAGGCATGGTAATTTCGCCGGTTTTTAAGTTACTAATTCTGTTATATAAACTTGGATCCATTCGGGTTAAATCAAACTTCGTATCGTTACTGCTTTGATTAATAATTAAGCCTTTATTATTTTTCGTTTCAACATCATCAGAATGCTTTAAAACAGCGTCTTCAAAACTTATTTCACCGCTTAAAATTTGATCTCTCACTTTAATAAGTTCATTTTTAGCCACATTTTTTTCAGCTTCACTAATTTTAGGCTGAATTAATATATGGCGCACATCACGCTCCTGACCTTTTATTTTATCAACCCTTATAATGTGAAAACCAAAACCTGATTCAAATGGTTCAGAAACTTCACCTTCATCTAAACTAAAAGCAACTTCTTTAAACTCTTTAATAAATCCACTTTGTCTTGTTATAGTGTATTTACCTCCACTTCCCGGGCCATTACCTGACACCGAAGGATCATCCGAATTTATAATTGCTTTTAACCGAAAACTAAAACCGGCCTCAATTTCTTTTTTAATTTCGTTAAGTTTATCAATTACTCTTTTAGTTTCTTCTTCAGAAGGTTTTAAAATTTTAACAATTTGACCCAATTCAATTTCGGCACTAAACTCAGGTAAATTATTGTCTTTTTCCAAATTTTTGAAATAAGTTCTAACCTCTTCGGGTGTAACATCAACACTCTCGGTAATACTTGCGCGTTCTTTACGAATTAAAATCTGTTCTTTTTGGATATTGTAAAGTTCACTTCTCAAATCTTCTTCGTCATTAAAACCGTACAGCTCCAACACCCTGTCCATATTTCCAAGTTGCTGGGTAAAGTACGCAATATTTCTTTCAACATCAGAGTTAACCTCGGCATCTGATGCCACAATACTGTCAACCACAGCGTGGTGTGCAATTAATTTTTGTGTCATTAATTCCTCTAACATTTCACAGTCGGTAATATCAACTTTTCCTTCAATTCTAGATTGTAATTCTTTTTTAAACTTATCTATATCAGAGTCTAAAACAATGTTTTTCCCAACAACCACTGCTACTCCATCAAGTTTTATCCTGTCTTGAGCTTTTACTCCTATTATCAAAAACAGGCAAATTAGTAACACATTATTTTTAGCCATTTTAGTAAATTTCAAACTGTTGTTTTTTAGTTGCATCTTCAATTAATGTTTCTTCAATATTTCTTAATAGTAATAATTTTCGTTGATGTAAAATCATTTGCTCAATAGTGGGTGTAACATAGCTCTTTGGAGCTGTTTCATTACGCTTTAAGACCTGTTTTACAGCCATCAAATATACACTTAATGAATCTTCTTTTTCAATAAATGTTCCTTTTTTTAACAGCTTTGATTTTTCAATTGTTTTAAATAAAGGTACTTTCAAAATTAATTCGCTATACTTAACCCAAACAGAATCGTTTAAATGATGTGATTTTAAAAAAAGTTCCTTTGCCTGAAGACTATCTAAATCATCCTTTTTATTTGACTTAAACAATTTAATCAACTCTTTTTTATTTAAAACATCATTGCCTATTTTTACATATTTTAACTTTAGTAATTCTTCATTAAGTTTAAAATTCTGGCTGTTATTTTTATAAAATTCATCAATATCGTCTTCGGTTATCTCAGTATTTAAATACTGCTGCACGACTGCTTCTTTATATGAATTTATAAACAAATCTTCTCTGTATTTTTTAACAAGATTTTCAAATTCTTCGGTTTTATTTTCTAAATTTATCTGTGCCTTATCTAGTAATAATTGCTGTTTAATCCAATTATTTATAAAATTATTTGTTAAAATTACACTGTCTTGTTTGGTTATATCACCGGTAATTACATTTTTTAAATCCTCTTTATACAGGTATGCATTGTTTACCCTTGCAATTGGTTTTCGAGTATCTTGCTTAATTGTGAAATAATCACATGAAACAACTAAAAGCAAGGTTAAAAAAATTACAGAAAAATACTTACTCATAAAAAGGATTTGTTTTAAACTACATTAGTTACCTAACTATGTCGGTCGCAATTTATTTGATATTTTTATAAACATTTGTTAAAACTATCACAAAGAAATAATATCTTCAATTTCTTCAGCCTGTCGGTATATTTTTATAATATCATCGGCCTTTTTCATCACAACATGTATTGAAACGCTCGTAAATTTACCGGTTCGAGATGAGTTTTTTGTAATTACTGCACCTTTATGATTAAATAAATTTTCAACCTGATTAATTTTTTCTTCATTTGCCGGCACAATAAATTTAAACAAATATTTTGTTGGAAAACTTGTATCTTCCTTTAATTTTTTCTTTAATTTTTTATAAAATTGGGCTCTTTTATCCATTGTTATTGAAAACCTTAATTACCTTATATCCATTTAATATATTAATTTAACACCACAAAATTACATGAATATTTTTAGTATATTGTTCAAAGGATTAATTTTGTAGTATGCAAAAGAAAATAGTTATCACCGGCGGGCCTGGAACCGGAAAATCTACTGTTATTGAGGAATTAATTAATCGAAATTATATTTGTATGCCCGAAATATCTCGTGAGGTTACCTTAAACGCACGTAAAAAGGGCATTGATCAATTATTTTTAACACAACCCTTGCTTTTTAGCGAATTACTTATAGAGGGTCGTATAAATCAGTACATTGAGTCTGAGAAAAAGAATAATGCTATTGTTTTTTTTGACCGCGGGATTCCGGATGTACATGCGTATATGAATTATATAAGTATAGATTACCCCAATTCATATATCACTAGAAGTAACCTATACCGGTATACGCACATTTTTTTAATGCCTCCCTGGGAAGAAATTTATATTTCGGATAATGAACGGTATGAAAATTTTGAACAGGCGTTAGCTATTCATAATCATTTAGAACGCACTTATAAAGAATTAAACTATAAAATTACAGAAGTACCAACAGGTGATGTAGCAGGGAGAACCGATTTTATTTTAGATTGTATAAAATGATATCATCACTTGAAATACTTAAAAAATATTGGGGCTACAACAAATTTAAAAGTCCGCAAGCAGAAATTATAGAGAACGTTTTATTGGGTAATGATACTATAGTTTTATTACCTACGGGTGGTGGAAAATCGGTATGTTATCAAGTTCCGGCTTTACTAATGGAAGGAGTATGTGTAGTAATATCGCCATTAATTGCTTTAATCCAAGATCAGGTTAATGAATTACACCAAAAAGGGATAAAAGCCATTGCATTAAGTTCGCAACTTTCAGAAAACGAAACCATTATTGCCTTTGACAACCTACAATTTGGCGATGTTAAATTTTTATACCTGTCACCTGAAAAACTTCAATCCAAATTCATTCAAGATAAAATCAGACAACTAAATGTTTCAATTTTTGCTATTGACGAAGCACATTGCATATCGGAATGGGGACACGATTTTAGGCCTTCTTATTTAAAATTGTCTCTTTTAAAAGACTTAAATGAAAAGGCTGGTATAATAGCCTTAACCGCAACTGCAACTTCAAAGGTTTTGATAGATATTGAGAAATTCTTAGAATTACAAGATGCCAAACTTTTTAAGACCTCGTTTTTTAGAAAAAACCTGCATTATAAAGTAATTCAAACCCAGGATATTTTTGGAAGGCTTTTACAATTAGTATCAAAAATATCGGATAGTGTAATAATTTATACAAATAGCAGAAAGCAAACTAAAGAACTAAGTAGTTTTTTAGTTAAAAATGGTTTTAAAAGTAGTTTTTACCATGGTGGACTCACCCACTTCGAAAAACAACTTGCCTATGAAAGTTGGATGGAAAACAGAACACCAATAATGGTAGCAACAAATGCCTTTGGAATGGGAATTAACAAACCTAATGTTAGGGCGGTTATACATATTAATACGCCCGCAAGTTTAGAAAACTACATACAGGAAGCCGGTAGAGCCGGAAGAGATAATTTAAATGCACAAGCCACAATTTTAACAAATGAAACCAATTTATTTGAAACCGTAGCTAAATTTAAATCTAACACGGCTACCACCAAATTTGTTAAAAAAGTTTACAACTGTTTAAATCAGTTTTACAATATTACAAAAGGTGAAATTCCTGAAAATTCATTCAATTTCAATTTGCAAGAATTTAGTATGATTTATAAATTAAACATACTACAAGCCTATAATGCCCTTAAAATATTGGAACGTGAAAATATTTTATTGCTCGATGAAAACTATCATAAAAAGGCTACTTTAAAATTTATTGTTAGTCAACAAGTTATATTTAATTTTATAAACAAACATCCATCAAAAGAAAAACTAATTAAACTGATTTTAAGAAGTTATGGAGGTGTTTTTGAGCATCAAACTGTTATTAATGAATACATTCTTGCCAAAAAACTTGCTATTTCAAAAGAGGAAGTAGTTGATAGCTTAAAATTGTTAGATTATCAAGGAATTGTAACTTATAATTCGGAAAATTCAACCTCAAAAATTATTTTTTTACAACCAAGACAAGACGATTATACGATAAATCCAATTTCAAAAAATATTGAACAGCAAAATAAGCTAAAACTCGATAAATTAAATGCTGTACTTGGGTATATTAAAAATACTTCAATTTGCAGAAACCAGCTAATACTCAATTATTTTGGAGAATCACAGGCAAAGGCATGTAAAAGTTGCGATGTGTGTTTAAATAATGAAACAAATAATACTTCTATAGAAAAAAGTATCTCTGCAATTTTAGCTTTATTAAATAAAACTAGCTATTCATCAAAAGAAATAGTTGACATTTTAAATATAAGTGAACCCGACTTGTTATTTTCATTAAAAGTATTATTAGAAAAAAATAAAATAGAATTAACTTCGCAAAATAAATTTAAACTCAAATAGTAAATGAGAGATTTACGAATAGTTTTTATGGGCACACCCGATTTTGCAGTGGCCTCATTAAATGCGCTGGTAAAATCGAATTACAATATTGTTGGTGTAATAACTGCACCCGATAAACCTGCCGGACGTGGAAGAAAAATTCAACAATCTGCAGTAAAAAAATATGCTGTGGAGCATCAGCTAAAACTCTTACAACCAACCAACTTAAAGGATGAGAATTTTGTGAAGGAATTGCATGCGTTAAATGCAAATTTACAAATTGTGGTTGCATTTAGGATGTTGCCAAAAGTTGTATGGAACATGCCAAAATACGGTACTTTTAACCTACATGCTTCACTTTTACCACAGTATAGAGGCGCCGCGCCTATTAATTGGGCAATAATTAATGGTGAAGAAAAAACCGGTGTAACTACTTTTTTTATTGATGAAAAAATTGATACAGGCACAATCATTTTGCAAGAGGAAGTATTTATAAGAAAAGATGAGATTGTAGGAGAACTTCACGATAGACTGATGCATATTGGAAGTGCCTTGGTTGTTGAAACCGTAAAATTAATCGAAAATAATAGTGTAAAAACCATTAAACAGGAAGGAACAAATTTAAAGTCAGCGCCAAAAATATTTGCTAACACGTGTGAAATTAATTGGAACAAACCAATAAATGAAATCTATAATTTAATTCGTGGTTTAAACCCTTATCCTGCAGCATGGACAACGCTCACAAATAATAATAAAAAAATTAAACTCAAAATATATGATGTTGCCATTAAAACTATCTCCCATAATTATAAAACAGGCGCCATAATATCAACTAAAAATGAATTAAAAATTGCCACTAAAGAGGGGTATATAAAAGTGAACAGTTTACAACTTTCAGGCAAGAAAAAAATGACTACTAAAAGTTTGTTAAATGGTTATACTTTTTTAAAAGATGCTTTTGTACAGTAATGCCTATGATTAAAGGGTTTTCTATAAATAATTCATCCCTTTAGCTAGGGTTATTAACAATTAACATCATTTATTAACAAAACAAGCAATTTTATACGCTAAAACTTGCATAAACCCTTATTCCGTCTAACTTTGTTAAGCTTTTTATAAGCAAAATATGTTTAACCAATTAATTTAATATTTAAATTATGAACAAATCAGATTTAATTGATGCTATGGCAGCTGATGCCGGTATCACAAAAGCGGCGGCAAAAGCAGCTCTAGAGTCATTAACAGGTAATGTAACAGGGACACTAAAAAAAGGTGGTAAAGTTGCTTTAGTTGGTTGGGGAACTTGGTCTGTTTCAAAAAGAGCAGCTAGAACAGGAAGAAACCCTCAAACTGGAAAAGCTATTAAAATTGCAGCTAAAAACGTTGTTAAATTTAAAGCAGGAGCGGGTTTAAGCGATGCTGTAAATTAATTATATAAGACAAATAAATCTTATAATTTAAAACTCTCTAGTTCTGTTAGAGAGTTTTTTTTATTGTTTTTTTTTACTATATTTAATCAGCAATACTACTAATATGTTAACTAAAAACCCGTCGAAAGGTAAATTATTGGTTGCCGAGCCTTCCATTTTAAATGATAAATCATTTAACCGATCTGTTATATATTTAACAGAACATAATAATGAGGGCTGTATTGGGTTTATACTTAATAAACCAACAAATTTTATTTTAAGCGATTTGATTCCCGATATTAATTGCGATTTCAAAATATATAGTGGCGGTCCTGTTGAACAAGAAAATTTATATTTTATTCATAAGTCCCCTGAATTAATACCAAACAGTATAAAAATTGCCGATGGAATTTATTGGGGTGGTAATTTTGAGTCCCTTACGCATTTATTAAATACAAAAAAAATCAATGAAACAGAAATACGTTTTTTTCTTGGTTATGCAGGATGGTCAATAAACCAACTAAATGATGAACTAAAGGAATCATCTTGGATTGTTGTAGATAATAATTACCCCAATTTATTAAAAACAGATAGCCAGAATATATGGAAGAATCAGTTATTGAAATTTGGAGGTGAATATCAACTTTGGGCAAATGCTCCAAAAAATCCGACTTTAAATTAAATTTTTAAGCCATTCTTGTAACTCTGCAGCCAACTGGATTTTATAGCTACTTTTCCGATAATTTGTTACAGGTTGAATATCAATTATGGAATTAGAAATAAATATCTCATCGGCCTTTTGCAAATCGAATGGTGAAATTGAAGTTTCTTCAATGGTATAATTACTTTGCTCTTCTAAGTGAGAGATGATTTTCTTTCTTATAATTCCTTTTACACAGCCATCTTCAATTGGCGGTGTTTTCACTATTTTACCAAACACTAAAAATATATTACCGTTAATTACTTCAACTACATGCTTTCTCTCATTCAATAATATACAATTATCATAATTGTTTTCATTTGCATATATACCGGCTAAAACATTTGTAAATTTATTAGTGGTTTTTAATGTTGAAAGTAGCCCCGAGTACACGTAAAAGTCTTTAAACAAATCCACTACATAGCTGCTCTTTATTTGAACATTTAACGGTTCTACCTCAATTAAAAAGTTTATTTTATTATTTAAAGGAAGATATAATCCGCCATTATCTCTATAAATTGTAAAACGTACACGTGCGTTTTCCAGCTTATTGTACTTTACGGTTTTGATAATTTCATTTTCAAAAAATTCCATTGTAAAATACATTGGAATTTCCATTCTAATCATTCTCATAGAGGCCATTACTCTAAAATAATGATCCTCTAAAAACCGACACTCCAAATTAACAACCTTAATTGTTTCAAACAAAGCATCTCCATATTTAAACCCTCTGTTATTGTAATTTAATATGGGTTCAGATTTTTTTTGTAGTTCACCGTTTAAATTAATCATTGCTTTTTCAAAATAAAAAAACCCTGACATTATGCCAAGGTTTTTATTGATTATAAGTTATAACTAGGCTCCAATTGTATGCTTTAATTCTTCAATTTGATTTTCCCAAAACATTTTCGATTCTTCCAATTCTTCTTCTACGGCAAAATCTGTAATAATTAGGGAAACATCTTTGGTTATTTCATCTACCTCTACCCTAAATTCAAAATATACTTTATCATCACCATCTTCTAACCACTTAAATTTTATTTTCTCATCAGGACGTTCCTGCAACACCTTAGCTTTTTCTTCAGAACCATCCCAAATAAAAGTATACACCTCACCTCTTGAATTCACATTGTCTGCAAACCATTCCGATAAGCCAGAAGGGGTACCAAAATATTGATAAAGCATATGTGGTGATGCATGAATGGGAAACTCAATTTCAAATTTTATTTTTTTTGCCATATTCTAATTTTAAATGCACAATATATATAATTATTCGTTTTAAAAAAAATTAAAATATTAAAAAATAGAAGAATAAACTTGTTCAAAAAAGTTTTTTATTTTTATATTTGCACCCTCAATAAAAGGCGTGGTAGCTCAGTTGGTTAGAGCGTCGGATTCATAACCCGGAGGTCTGCAGTTCAATTCTGCATCACGCTACTAAATAAGTCAATCCTTAAAAGCGGTTCAGAGCAATCTGAATCGCTTTTTTCTTCAATAAATATCTGCTTACACTAAACTTCTCAATATAAAATGCTTAACTTTATAAATTAAAAATTTCACTAAACTTTTAATGAATTCAATTAGAGTATCTTCCATCGTCTTATTAGTTGCAGTTGGCATATTGGCTGTTATTGGAGGGTTTATACTTATTGTAGATTCTTCTGGAGAAAGTATGCGATTTTCATTAGATTCAATTAAAGTCTCACCTTTTAGCACCTATTTAATACCCGGTATGTTATTATTTTTATTTCTTGGTGTTTTAAATTTTGTTGCAGCCTATATCAGTTTTAAAAAGCTTAACAATTATTTTTTAACAATCGTTATCCAAGGTGGAGTTTTATTTTTTTGGTTGAATATTCAATTATTGATAAATCCTTATTTTTACTATCCTTATTACCATATTCCATTATACATTGTTAGTGTTGTTTTAATACTTTTTGGGTTAATTTTAATAAAACAAAAAACCATTGAATATAATGAATGATTTAAAAATAAAGGAAGCTGTTTTAAAAGATGCGGCAATTATTGCACTTTTAGGGAGAATAACTTTTACTGAAACATTTGGACATTTATTTAGGGATAAAAATGACCTTTTAAGTTACTTTAATGAAACTTTTTCTGTTGAAAAAATAAAAAAGGGTATCCAAAAAGCTAATAATAAATTTTGGGTGGCTTATGTAAATGATTTACCGGTAGGCTACGCAAAACTTAAATTAAATTCGGTCTCTGAATTTATTATAGATAAAAAAACAGCTCAACTCCAAAAAATATATGTGTTAAACGACTTTATTGCACAAAAAGTAGGATTTCAATTACAAAATATTTTGCTTAATGAAGCAAAAAAACAAGGAGCAAATCAAATTTGGCTATCCGTTTTAAAAAGCAATAACCGTGCATCTAATTTTTATAAAAAAAGTAACTTTACCATTATTGGAAAGCATGATTTTCAAATTGGAAAGGAAAATTTTAATTTTAACGTTCTAGTAAAGAAATTAATATAAATTTATAAGTATGAAAAAAATAATAGGCTCCATTTTCTTAATTGCATTTACCGTATTAAGTTTTTCACAAACTAAAAACTTTATTGACCAACCTTATATTGAAATTAGGTCAAAGGCTGACACCCTAATAAGTCCTGATAAAATTTATTTAAACATCACTTTATTAGAAACTGATTCAAAAGGAAAAATTGATGTTGAGGAGCTGGAAAATAAAATGGCTAATAAACTAAAGGAAATTGGAATTGATTTAAAAAATCAACTTTATTTAAACGATTTTGGAAGTAATTTTAAACGTTATTTTTTAAAGAAAAAGGACATTTTAAAAAGTAAAAACTTTACATTGGTTGTTTACAATTCTTACACCGCAGGAAAGGTAATTATGGAGTTAGAGAAAATTAATATCTCAAACATAGAATTTCAAAAAGCTGAATATTCTAAATTTTCAGAAATGCAGTTTTTACTTAAAAAGAAAGCTGTGGTAAAAGCAAAAAATGAGGCCACAGCATTGCTAAAACCTCTGAATCAGCAACTAGGAAAAGCCCTTTTCATATCTGATGTGAATACACGCATTTATAATAATTTACAAGGTCGTGTTGCTGGTATAAAAATTGGTTATTCCGAAATGGAAAACTCCGAACCGCTCAATATAAATTTTGATAAAATTAAAATTGAAAGTGAAATATTTGTTAAATTTAAAATTGAATAATTTTACCTACCATAATTTTTTAAAAACTCATTTAACGACATTGGTTTTAAGTTTCTGGCCTTGTAATGAGCAACATACGTTAAGTAATTTTTCTTAGCAAATTTTAAAACCGCATCGGTACTGCAACACTCCATTATAGATACTGTTTTCATAATTTAAATAGTTAAAGGGGTTTTACTTAATTCTACATCCAAAGCTAGTTAGTTGTGAATCAGAGCATAAAGATAATTAAACGCAATCATTATTCAAAACCTATTTTACATTTTATTTATTTTTTTAAACCATTTATTTACTTTTTAACTCCATTTATTAATATTTTACAACATTATGAATTCAAATTTCATACTAACAGAATTAATTATTTTTCAACTTGTGAAAATCTGATAATATAAAAAAAACGTACAGATTTGTTAAAAATAATTTCCATAAATTAATAAATTTATAAACTCAATAAAAAATATTATGATAGAGATTATTAAGGAATACAAAAAAAATTCAAATTTAGTTTATAACAATTGGTTTATTAATAATTCTGACCGCTTAAAAGCTTTCAGAACTATTAAAAGAGGAGTTATTCAAATAGTTAACGATATAAAACAACACAAATTTCCCAACGATTTTAAAGGCAGTGCTCTTGAAACTGTTTTAAACTGTATTACTGAACAAAAACAAGTTTTTCAAGGTGCTTCACACCCATTTTACTGGAAACCTAAATTACGCATACCCGATATTTACGAAAATCAAGTAAACAAACAACATTTTGGGCAATTTCTTGAAAACTGTTTAAATACCTCAAATGAAAACAAGCTAATCTCTGAAATTTTAAATTTAGATAGTAAACAAATAAAAGGATTAGGGCCTGCTGTTGCAAATATTTTATATTTTCTTCATCCTACTTTATTCCCTCCGTTTAACACAGCTATAGTAAAAGGTTTTAACTTGCTTTATAAAGAAAAAATTAAACTTGGCTCTTGGTCTGAGTACTTAAAAATGAGAACAATTATTCTGCATCAAAATAATTGTTATATACAACATTTATCAAATGACCTGGGTGCTATTTGTGGATTACTGTTTGAAATTGGAATGAGTAATATAATTACAAAAAATCATCAGAATTTAACAGAAATTCAGCTTCAAAAGGTACAAAAACAGCTTCAAAAAAGGAAGCGGAATTTAGAAGATGAACAAAAAGAAAATCAGCTACATTCTGAAATGCAATACCATTTACTTAAAATAGGAAAAGCATTAGATTATGATGTAATTGCAGCCTCAAACGATCAATCAAAAAGCTATAATGGGCAAAAATTTTCTTTTATGGGATTGAACGAATTTCCTAGCATCAACATTCCAAAAGAAACACTTAACACTGTGAAATTAATTGATATAATTTGGTTTGAGAAAAACAGCAATAAAATTGCATGTGCTTTTGAGGTCGAAAAAAGTACTTCCATTTATTCGGGAATTTTAAGGTTAAAAGACTTGCATTTTTCCTTACCTGAAAACCAGTCAAAATTATTTATAATTATACCTGACAAACGAGAAAAAGAAGTTAAATTTGAACTTACACGACCTTCCTTTAGAAATGATAATTTGGAAATAGCCTATATACTAACATCCGATTTGGCCACAAATTGTGAAGCACTATGTAAATTTGGAGATAACCATTCTATACTTCAAAAAATAGCTAAAACTATATAATTTTTTATGAATATTACTATTGAAACTAAACGAGTACTACTTAGACCTTTTAAATTAAGTGATGCAGCTGATGTTTTTGAATTTGGCTCTAATAAAGAGGTTTGCAAATATACCGGTGACCCACCTTTAAAATCGATTGAGCAAGCAATTTCTTTGATAAAAAATGTTTGGTTTTCTGATTACGAAAAGTATGGTTACGGTCGTTTAGCTGCTGTTTACAAGGCCGAAAATAAAGTAATTGGATTTGCCGGATTAAAATATCTACCCGAATTTGATAAAACCGATATCGGCTACAGGTTTTTACCTAAATATTGGGGTAAAGGACTTGCAACCGAAGTTTCAAAAGAAATTTTAAAGTATGGTTTTACCTATTTAAAATTGAATGAAATTATTGGAATTGCCGACCCTATAAATGTTGCATCATGTAAAGTTTTAGAAAAAATTGGGCTATCGCTTTATAAAAAAGATACCTACTTAATTGATGATAAACTCGTTTGCAATTGGTATAAAATTACCATAAAAGATTACCTAACTAATTAAGTTGTTATAATCAAGCATTATTTTTGTTTTACATTTTTAGTTCATATATTTATAAACTGATAAACAATATATTTATGAATAAAAATAAATTTTTTGAACTTAAAGCAGAGATATGTAAGGCGCTTGGCCACCCGCTGAGAATTGAAATAATTGATTTACTTAAAAATCATGAAATGTGCTTCTCTGATATTCTCAATAAAACCGGAGGTTTAAAGTCTAACCTTTCTCAGCACCTATCCATTTTAACCAAAATAAGGATCTTAAAAATGAGACGCGAGGGAAAATGCAACCATTATTCAATTAGCTCCCAAAAAACGTTACAAATTTACAATGCCATTCACGAACTTTTAATTGAAGACATAAAAAAACAATCAAACCTATTAAAAGCAACTAATTAATGAGTAACACAACAGTAAAATTAGGTTTAAAAGCAAACTGGAAACAATTTACTTTATTGGTAATTATAAATGCTTTTGTTGGTGGAATGATTGGTTTAGAGCGAACCATTTTACCGGAAATTGCCGATATCGAATTTGGAATAGCAGCTAAAACATCCATTCTTTCATTTATAATGGTTTTTGGAATTGTAAAGGCAATTACCAATTATTATACCGGTGTTTTAGCTAATAAATTTGGAAGAAAAAATTTACTCACCTTAGGTTGGGTATTTGCGCTGCCAATACCCTTTATTCTAATTTACGCCACTACTTGGAATTGGGTAATTTTTGCAAATGTACTTTTAGGTATCAATCAGGGCCTAACTTGGTCCAGTACTGTGGTAATGAAAATTGATTTAGTTGGTAAAAAAAATCGTGGTTTTGCTATGGGGCTTAACGAATCGGCCGGGTATTTGGCTGTTGGAGGAGTAGCTTTTTTAACCGGTTGGATAGCTGCTGAATACGGGGTACGCCCCTATCCTTTCTATTTAGGAATAGTCTTTGTTTTTATAGGCCTAATTTCAAGTTGGTTTTTGGTGAAAGATACGGTTCACCATGTCCATGCTGAAACTACCAAAACCAAAGTATCGATGCTAAAAAATGTTTTTTTAGATACCACATGGCGGCATAAAAATTTGGGATCTATTTCTCAAGCAGGATTGGTGAATAATTTGAATGACGGAATGGTTTGGGGCTTATTCCCTATCCTGCTGGCAACTAAAAATTTTGATTTGGAACAGATTGGAAAAATTGTTGCGCTATACCCTATTGTTTGGGGATTGGGACAATTATTTACCGGAAAAATGGCCGATTATCTCAATAAAAAAAGTATGCTGTTTTGGGGGATGTTTCTTCAAGGGTTGGCTTTACTTTTAATGCTTTTTGCATCAACTTTTTTACATTTCACCATACTATCAGTTATTTTAGGAATAGGTACAGCTGTAGTGTACCCTACTTTTTTAGCAGCAATTGCCGACAACTCAAACCCAGTACAACGGGCAGAAAGCATTGGTGTATTTAGACTGTGGCGCGATTTAGGCTATGCTGTAGGAGCTTTATTAACCGGAATCTTAGCAGATTATTTAGGCATTAGCTGGGCAGTGGGTGCCATAGGTTTTTTAACGCTTTTATCTGCAATAATTATATTTGTTCGAATGGAAACAAACTAAAATTAAATTTTTAAATATTTACCTCAAGTTCATCATAAGCAAGAAAAACATTATTCGGGAGTTTTTTTTCAACTTCTTTATGAAACCCCAAATGGTGACTAATATGTGTTAAATATGCTTTTTGGGGTTTTAATTCTTCAATTAATTCTAACGCCTCTTCTAAGTTTAAATGCGAATGGTGCGGTTTATAACGAACAGCATTTATAATTAAAACCTTTAAATCTTTTAGCTTTTCTTTTTCCTTGGTATCAATATATTTTACATCAGTTAAATAAGCTGCGTTTCTAAATCTATATCCAAATATTTTAAGGTTCGCATGCATCACCTCAACCGGTTTAACTATTAAATTTCCAATTTTAAAGGGTGAATTCTCAATAGCAATTTGTTTTACACTGGGAGCCCCGGGATATTTATTCTCATCATTAAAAATATAATCATAACGTTTGGATAAATAATCTAAAACACGTTGCTGCGCATATAAAGGCACAGCTCCTAATTGAAAACTGAAAGGTCTTAAATCATCTAATCCTGCTGTATGATCAGAGTGTTCATGCGTAAATAAAACCCCGTCAATTTTTTTAACATTGGCTCTTAACATTTGATACCTGAAATCGGGGCCACAGTCTACTACATAACAATAATTATCCCATTCAATTAAAATAGAAACACGCAGGCGTTTATCCCTTTTGTCATTAGAAAAGCATACCGGATGGTTACAGTTTATAGTTGGTATACCTTGAGAAGTTCCTGTTCCTAAAAAAGTTATTTTCAATTTTTAATAATTTAAATATTGCAAAAATACATGATTATCTAAATTAAAATTCAACGTGTAAATAGAAAATAATGTTACTTTGATTTTTAGATATTTAGTTTTTACAATACTAGTTTTTAAACATTTTTTGAGCAATTCCTAATAAATAAAGTATGTATTAAGATTTTGACAAAAAAATGATTTTTGTCAACTTTTAAAGACATTAATTTAACTACTTTTACCACAAGTATTGTTACAGAACATTTATTTATGATGAACTCATTAAATTTAACCCTAAATTTACTTGTTAATGTTTTTATTGTTTTCAGATATTTAGGCATTAATTATAAGTTACAAATATGTTCACTTTCCAATAAAACTGGCTTTATAGCTGGTTTTCTTTTTTTTAATAATCACCCGAATATAGATCGGGATTTAATATAAATTTCACTTATAACAAAACTATTAAATATGAAAATAGGTATTTTAAAGGAAACCCAAAAAGGAGAAAGACGTGTAGCAATTTCCCCCGGAATTGCTAAACAGCTTATAGATAAGGGTTTTGAAATTATTGTTGAAGAAGATGCTGGAATGACTTCTTCGTTTAAAAATTCAGACTACGAAAATATAGGTGCTAAAGTCGAAAAAAGAGGAGTTGTCTTCAAAGAAGCCACGGTACTCGTTAAAATTAATCCTTTTGATGAAGAAGATTTAAAATTGATTGACGAAAGCCACATTTTAATGAGTCAGTTATTCCATAAATCACATCCTGAACTTATTAAAGCAATTGCCGATAAAAAGGCATCTGCATTTTCTATGGATGCTATGCCCCGAATTTCAAGAGCTCAAGACATGGATATATTAAGTTCTCAAAATAACTTATCCGGTTACAAAGCGGTTATTTTAGGCGCCTATGAAATGACTAAAATTTTCCCATTAATGATGACTGCAGCAGGTACTATTACTCCATCAAGAGTTTTAATTTTTGGTATCGGTGTAGCAGGTTTACAAGCCATTGCCACCGCAAAAAGGTTGGGGGCTGTAGTTGAAGCAACAGATATACGTGAAGAAACTAAAGAGCAAGCCGAGTCTTTAGGTGCAAAATTTATAACTGTTGAAGATGATAGTTTAGGCGAAACTTCTGAAAAAGGATATGCAAAAGTAGCTTCTGAAGAATATATGCAAAAGCAGCGTGAAGCCGTAAATAAATCATTATTTAAAGCCGATTTGGTTATAACCACCGCAATGGTTCCGGGTCGAAAGTCTCCGGTTTTAATTACCGAAGAACAGGTTAAAAAAATGAAAAACGGAGCTGTTATTATAGATTTAGCAGCGGCTCAAGGCGGTAATTGCGAACTGAGCAAAATGGAAAAAACCATTATAAAACATGGGGTTAAAATTATAGGCACTAATATTGCTCCTGAAAGTGTTTCAACCAATGCCAGTGACTTGTATGCAAAAAACATGTATAATTTCATTATCCATTTAACAGAAAATAACGAATTTAAATGGGAATTGGATGAAGAAATTACTGATGAAACCCTTATTGTAAAAGAAGGAAAAATAAGACAAAACGGAAAAACTGAATAAATATGACTGAATTAATAGATTTTATTAGTAACAACCTGCAAATGATATACATAGTTATTTTAATGATTTTTGTAGGTGTTGAAGTAATAGGACACGTTCCTGCTGTGCTACATACTCCATTAATGTCCGGAGCAAATGCTATTCACGGTGTGGTAATTATTGGTGCTATATTGGTAATGTTAGGTGCCAATCCCGACAATATATTGGCGTTATCATTAGGTTTTGTAGCGGTACTATTAGGTACATTAAACGTAGTTGGTGGCTTTGTTGTGACCGACCGCATGTTAGAAATGTTTAAAAAGAAAAAATAATGGAATATATATTTAGTTTAGAGTTTATTTATTTAATAGCATCAATTACTTACATTTTAGGGCTGAAAATGCTTGGGCACCCTGAAACTGCCCGAAAAGGTAACTTAATTGCCGCAGCAGGTATGACCATTGCTATTATAGGAACAGTTGTTTTATACCAAGGAGAGGTTCCTAAATTAATATATTATTTAATTGCAGCTGCCATAGTTATAGGTACTATAATAGGTTGGGTTGTTGCTAAAAAGGTTGATATGACCAAAATGCCTGAATTAGTATCCTTATTCAACGGAATGGGTGGTGCCAGTGCTGCGTTAATTGGCTTAATTGAATTCCATCATTATGTTGGAGACCAATTATCTATCTTAACTATAATTGCCGGTATGGTTATTGGAAGTGTTTCATTTTCAGGTAGTATGATAGCTTGGGCGAAATTAAACGGTACAATGAATAATCCTATCCGTCTGCCAAAATACAATTACTTAAATAACTTATTTTTATTAGCCGTATTTGCTTTTGCAGCTTTTATGATAATTAGTGGCACTGATAATCAGTTATATTTATATCTATTATTTTTTGCAGCCTTGCTTTACGGAGTATTATTTGTAATTCCTATTGGTGGTGCAGATATGCCGGTTGTAATATCATTGTTAAATTCATTTACCGGTTTAGCAGCTGCATTTGGCGGATTTTTGTATGGAAATATGGTAATGCTAACCGGTGGTATTTTGGTAGGTTCAGCAGGTACAATATTAACTTTTGCAATGTGTAACGCTATGAATAGACCACTTTCAAATGTTATATTTGGTGCTTTTGGTGATAACGGAGCCGAAGGTGTAGCTGGTAATAAAGTTGCGGGTAGTATTAAAGAAGCATCTCCTAGTGATGTTGCAATTTTAATGAATTATTCACAAAGAGTAATTATTGTTCCGGGTTATGGTTTGGCAGTAGCACAAGCACAACATATTATTCATGAATTGGAAGAATTACTTGGAAAGAAAGGTGTTGAAGTAAAATATGCTATTCATCCTGTGGCGGGAAGAATGCCTGGGCATATGAATGTATTGCTTGCTGAAACAAATGTTGATTACGACAAGCTGGTTGAAATGGAAGATATTAACCCTGAATTCCCTAGTACCGATGTTGTATTTGTGGTTGGAGCGAATGATGTTGTGAACCCGGCTGCTCATAACGACCCTTCAAGTCCAATTTATGGAATGCCAATTTTAGACGTTGAAAATGCCAAACATATTATTGTTAACAAACGAAGTATGAAACCTGGTTATGCAGGTATAGAAAATGAATTGTTCTTCAATCAAAAAACATCCATGCTATTTGGTGATGCAAAAGATGCATTAACCAAATTAGTAAATGAATTGAAAAGTATGTAGAAAACATTAATTTTTTATATTAAAAGAGCTTAACAAATTAAATTTGTTAAGCTCTTTTTCTATTGATTCCTTTAACTAAACAATATCTTTTATTAGTTTTGCAGAAAACTAAAAGAATCGACATGGCTGTTAAGTTAAAAGGCGATACCGAAATAAGTACGGTACCCTCCAGTAAAGCAAAAGCACTTAAAATAAATTTAAACAAGTATATCTACGGTACATTTGCAGAGATAGGTGCCGGACAAGAAACGGTACGCCATTTTTTTAGAGCAGGTGGAGCCTCAGGAACCATTGCAAAGGCTATGAGTGCTTACGACAAAGATTTTTCTGATGCCATTTATGGAATTGAAGATGACAAGAGGTATGTTACCGAAAAACGTCTTAAAAAAATGTTATCTCATGAAATAGAACTAACAGAAGACAGATTGAGTCGCAAGAAACATCCGAATAAAATTTTCTTCTCTTATGCAAATACAGTAACAACCATAGATTTTGCTAAAAAATTCAAAGGCCATGGTTGGGTAGGTATAAAATTTCAGTTAGATCCTTTAGAAGGGTATAATGAAATTATTCTACACGTTCGATTTAAAGAAACTGATGCCAAACTTCAACAAGAAACCTTAGGTATTTTAGGGGTAAATCTAATTTATGGTGCTTATTATCTTAACGACAATCCAAAAGAACTTTTAAAATCGTTATACGATAACTTGCATGAGGTTCAGATTGAAATTGATATGATTAATTTCTCAGGACCTCGATTCTCTTATGTTGATAATCGCTTAATGAGTTTGTTACTTGTAAAAAATGGCATGACAAATGCCGTAATGTTTGGCCCTGATGGCAACAACCTTTTACCTGCTCAACAATTATACAAAGCAAATATTTTAGCCTTACGAGGTAGTTTTAGACCGGTAACTAAGGTAAATATGGATATGTATAGAAAGGCAGAAGAACTGTTTTTAAAAGAAAGTAAGGTTATTAAAGAAAATACTAAAATAATTTTTGAAATTACATTAACAAACCTTACCTCAGAAGGTGAAATAGACGAGCGAGACTTTTTAGACCGAGCTGAATTACTTTGCTCTTTGGGCCAAAATGTAATGATTACCAATTACCAAGAATACTACAAGTTGGTAGAATATTTCTCTGAATTTACCAAATCTCGAATTGGACTTGCAATGGGTGTTCAAAGTTTCATTCAAATTTTTGATGAAAAATATTACCGTAATTTAAGCGGTGGAATTTTAGAAGCTTTTGGTAAGTTATTCTTCAAAGATTTAAAAGTGTACCTATACCCTCTTAAAGATTCTGAAACTGGAAAACTCAAAACCAGCGAAAATCTTAAAGTTCATCCAAGAATGAAGGAGTTGTATAAATTCTTTAAATACAACGGAAAAGTGATAGATATTAAAGAATTTAATCCTGAAATATTAGAAATATTTTCTAAAACTGTATTAAATATGATTTCTAATGGTGAAAACGGTTGGGAAGAAATGCTTCCGGAAGGTATTGCTGATGTGATTAAAGATGAACGTTTGTTTGGCTATTCGCGCAGAAAATTCGCCAATTTAAGATAAGTATTTGCAAGTCATTTAAACCTTTTTTACATTTATTCGTCTAAAGAAAAAATTTAATTTGTGCTAGACGAAAAATTACTGGTTACCCAACTAAAAAATAAAGCTACTCAAGAGCAAGCTTTTCGTAATTTAATGGCGCTCTACAAAAAGCGGCTGTATTGGCATATCAGAAAAATAGTTATTTCTCATGATGATGCAGATGATGTATTGCAAAATACCTTTATTAAAATTTTTAGAAGCATTCATTCTTTTAAAGAAAACAGCAAATTATATACCTGGATGTACAGAATTGCAACCAATGAATCTATTTCATTTATAAATAAAAAAGCTGTCAAACAGCAAGTAGATTTAAGTGAATTACAATATAAAATGGCTGATAGTTTAGCAAATGACCCTTATTTTACCGGTGACGAAATTCAGCTATTGCTACAAAAAGCAATAGTTACCTTGCCCGAAAAACAACAGTTGGTTTTCAATATGAAATACTTTGATGAAATGAAATATACAGAAATGGCCGAAATTCTAGAAACTTCGGTAGGTGCGCTAAAAGCTTCGTATTATCACGCAGTTAAAAAAATTGAAACTTTTATAAAATCACAATAAACTATTTACTCAAAAAAGAGTCTAACCATTTAGAATGACAAAAAAGCAATCAAAATATAACCAATTTAATATTAGTAGTTTACCGCCTAATTCGGGGTTTATAACTCCTGATAATTATTTTGAAAATTTTGAAAACAAAATACTCACAAAATTAGTGGCACGAAAATTAAAACAGAAAGCACCTATAACAGGGTATATGGCTCCTGATGCCTATTTTGATTCTATTGAAGACGTGGTAGTAACAAAATTGAAAGCAACTGCTTTTCAAGTGCCTAATAAAGCAGCATTACCCGATAACTATTTTGACACCATTGAAGACAATGTTATTTCAAAAATTAAAAACTCACAAAATAAAATTAGGAATAAATCTATTCTTGTAAAAATAGGAGCACCTTTAGCTATAGCAGCTTCTATCCTATTTTTTGTATTTCTTAATACAAACACAAATAACTTAGATTTTAATTCGCTGTCAACTGCTGAAATTACTGAATTTGTTGAAACAGGCTCCTTGGATATAGATGCCTATAAAATAGCACCATTTTATGATGAAATAAACCTGGGACAGATAAACGCTTCCGAAGTAATTTCAGAAGAAGATTATTTAAACTACCTACAAGATGCTGATATTGAGCAAATAATCTATGAAAATTAAACACTAGCAAATATGAAAAAAAGCGTACTACTATTTGTATTTATTTTAATCGGTTTTACCGGTATTTCTCAAAATTTTAATGGTCAAAAAATAAAATTGCTCAAAACATCATTTATAACCGATGCCTTAAATTTAACTTCAAGTGAGGCTGAAAAGTTTTGGCCGGTTTACAATTTTCACACCAAAAAAATACAAAAACTTAAATATATGCTTGAAGGCGGTATGCAACGCGATATAAGACTTGCCGGCGGTCTGGATAACTTATCTGATGAAGAAGCTCAAAAATTTATTGAAGATGCTATAACGTTAAACAACCAAATTGCTCAAAGTAAAATAGACCTAATTAAGGAATTATCTAAAATAATTTCTCCAAAAAAAATTATCCGATTGCAAAAAGCCGAACGCGACTTTAACCGAAGAATTTTACAAGAATATAGTAAAAGACAGCGTATGCAACGTAATAAAAATTAGTTATTAAGCATACAATTTTACGCGTAACTCTTTAATTTTATCATTCTCTAAATACTCATCAAAACTAGTATACCTGTCAATTACGCCTTTTGGTGTAATTTCAATAATTCTGTTAGCAACTGTATGAGCAAATTCGTGGTCATGGGTTGAAAATAGTACAGTCCCTTTAAATTTTTTAAGTGAATTGTTAAATGCCTGAATAGACTCCAAATCTAAATGGTTTGTAGGCTCATCTAACATTAATACATTTGCTCTGGTCATCATCATTCTCGAAATCATACAGCGTACCTTTTCACCACCCGATAGAACATTGCATTTCTTTAAGGCTTCTTCACCGCTAAATATCATTTTTCCTAAAAACCCTCTTAAAAATACCTCTTCTCTCTCTTCTTCAGTTTTTGCATATTGTCGTAACCAATCAACTAAATTTAGTTTCTCATCTTTAAAGAAATCTGAATTATCTAAAGGTAAATATGCTTGTGTTGTGGTAACACCCCATTGAAATTTTCCTGAGTCGGAGTTAACATTACCATTTATAATCTCAAAAAAGGCGGTTACTGCTCTGGAATTTTTAGAAATTACTGCTACTTTGTCGCCTCTATTCAAATTAAAATGAATATCATTAAACAGCACTTCATCTTCGGTAGCTTTAGATAAATGCTCCACATTTAATATTTGATCACCTGCTTCACGTTCCCTTTCAAAAATAATGGCCGGATAGCGTCTGCTAGATGGTTTTATTTCATCTACATTTAACTTTTCAATCATTTTTTTACGACTTGTAGCTTGTTTTGACTTTGCTACATTGGCTGAAAAACGACGTATAAATTCTTCTAATTCTTTCTTTTTATCTTCGGCCTTTTTACTTTGTTGAGCTCTTTGTTTTGCAGCTAATTGACTAGATTGGTACCAAAAAGTATAATTTCCTGAAAAATGATTTATTTTACCAAAGTCAATATCAGAAATATGTGTACAAACGGCATCTAAAAAGTGACGGTCATGTGAAACAACAATCACCGTATTATCATAATTTGCCAAAAAGTTTTCGAGCCAGCCAATTGTTTCAAAATCTAAATCGTTGGTAGGCTCATCCATAATCAGCACATCAGGATTTCCAAAAAGTGCCTGTGCAAGCAACACACGAACTTTTGCTTTACCATCCAACTCACTCATTAAAACATAATGCAAATCTTCCTTTATACCCAATGATGAAAGCAAGGTAGCGGCATCACTTTCGGCATTCCAACCACCCATTTCTTCAAATTCAACACCCAATTCACCAGCTTTAATTCCATCTGCTTCAGAAAAATCGGGTTTGGCGTAAATGGCATCCATTTCTTTCTTAACCTCGTATAATTTTTTATTTCCAATCATTACAGTATCAAGTACCTGAAATTCATCAAAAGCATAGTGATCTTGTGACAAAACCGACATACGCTTACCCGGTTCCAAGTGAACATTGCCCGAAGTTGGCTCAATTTGCCCGGATAAAATTTTTAAAAAAGTAGATTTACCCGAACCATTGGCACCAATAATTCCATAACAGTTGCCAATTGTAAATTTTGTATTAACTTCGTCAAACAAAACACGTTTTCCAAATTGAACAGATAAATTTGATACAGAAAGCATATTTTATGATTTTAAAAAATTTTTGCAAAAGTATAAAAATAGATTCACTTAAAAATTTTAATCACATCATATTTTTAATGGCAAATTCTATTACAAATTACATTTAACATCTCATTAACAAGCTAAGCCGTAAGTTGTATGTATTTTTGCTTGAACCCAATTTCAATGAAACACTTTATTTTTCCCATAGTAGCAATAATGTTGTTAGGTTGTAACACTGCAAAAACCGGTGATACCACTACTTATTTTGGAGGTCAAATAATCAACCCAAAATCAGATTTTGTTTTATTGCTTAAAGACGATAAGGTAATTGATACTTTGCCAATTAACAAAAGTAATAAGTTTATTAAATCCTATAATTCTATAAATGAAGGTCTATATACTTTTAAACACGGTACAGAGTTTCAGTATGTGTATTTTGAACCCGGTGACAGTATATTAATTAGGCTTAATACTTGGGATTTTGATGAGTCGCTTGTATTTAGTGGAAAAGGGAGTGAAAAAAATGAGTTTTTGATAAATTTTTTTTTAAAAAATGAAAAAGTAGAGAAAGAGGAAAAAAAATTGTATCAATATTTTATATTAGATGAGTTTCCTTTTCAACAAAAAATTGATTCTTTAACAAAAGAAAGGTTGCGCTTTTACAACGATTTTTCTGCAAATGCCCCGGAATTTTCAGAGGGATTTAAAAAACTTGCTACAACAGCCTTATATTTTCCAATGTATCGCTTAAAAGAAATGTACCCCTATTATTATAAATGGGCTCATGAATTGGATGATTTTCCAAAAGTTTCTGAAACATTTTACGATTTTAGAAATAACATCAATTTAAATGAGGAAAGTTTGGTTTCTTTTTACCCCTATCAAAATTATGTAATCAGCTATCTGTACAGTTTAACTTATACCGATTTACCCAAAGGTGATAAAAAAGGTAAAATAACTAATAAATTGCTACATACAATATCAGAAAATATAGAGCTTGAATCCTTTAAAAATACGTTATTAAAAAGAGTTGTGGTAAATGATTTTTTAACAAGTGAATCAACCTGCTCTATAAACACTAAAACCTTAGCGCTTTTTGAAGAAACTTGCACCAACCCTGAATTTGTTGCACAAATAAAAAATTTAGTTAACGACAGTAAACTAGTAGCTAACAAAAATGCTTTACACAATTTTGAAATTACAAAATATAACAATAATGACGTTTTGCTAATTAATGATGTTATTAAAAATAAAAATACCGTTATTTATTTTTGGTCAACAAACTTTATGTCGTCTGAATACCTTGCTAAGCGTATTCACTATTTAGAAGATAAATATCCAAATATTTTATTTGTAGGAATCAACATGCAACCTGATGCCCCCAACCTTTCAAAGGACTATTTTCTTCAACAATTAAATATTGATAAACAATTTAAACTTACCGAAAATAGCTTTGCTCATAAATTTTTAGCCAGCAAATATCCACGCACTATAATTGTAGATAAAAATGGAATTGTAGAAAATGGGTTTACTTACCTTGCATCAAAAAAACTACATGGAGAATTAAAAAGGATAGAAAAAAGTAATTTTTAGCCTGTAAAGTTATTTTAAAGTGTACCTTTGCCCGATTTTTAACCGGTTTATAGATAAGGCATCTGTAAATCAATAATTTAACAGTATGTCGACATTTAATGAATTGGGGCTTCAAAAAAACATTATAAAAGCTCTCTCTGATTTAGGATATGAAATTCCTACAGAAATTCAATTAAAAGCAATTCCCCAAATACTTACTTCTGCTGATGATTTAAAAGCATTTGCACAAACAGGTACCGGTAAAACTGCTGCCTTTAGCTTACCAATTTTAGAACAAATTGATGCTGAAAATAAAGATACCCAAGCTATTATATTATCACCTACTCGTGAATTGGCCTTACAAATTGCGGCTAACATTCAAGAGTTTTCAAAATACTTAGATGGTATTAAAACTACTGCAATTTACGGTGGCGCTAATATTGAGGAACAAATCAGAAAATTAAAAAAGGGTGTTCAAATTGTTGTAGGCACACCAGGTAGAACAGTTGATTTAATTAACCGAAAACAGCTTAAATTGGCAAATATCCATTGGTTGGTTTTAGATGAAGCTGATGAAATGCTAAATATGGGCTTTAAAGATGAATTGGATAAAATTTTAGCAACAACTCCAGAAGAGAAACAAACCTTACTCTTTTCTGCCACTTTTCCACAGGAGGTTGAGCGCATTGCAAAAAATTATATGTATAACCCTGTTGAAATAAGTGCCGGCAAAAAAAATATAGGCTCCGATCAGGTTTCGCATCAATATTACGTTGTATCTGAAAGGAATAGATATGCCGCCTTAAAAAGAATTGCCGATGTAAACCCTAATATCTACAGCATCATTTTTTGCAGAACCCGAAGAGAAACTCAGGAAATTGCCGATAAATTAATTAAGGATGGTTATAATGCCGACTCTTTACACGGCGATTTATCGCAAGCACAACGCGATGCAGTTATGAATAAGTTTAGAACCAAACATTTACAATTATTGGTTGCTACTGATGTTGCTGCAAGAGGGTTGGATGTGAATGATTTAACACACGTAATTAATTACAAATTACCCGATCAAATTGAATCGTATACGCATAGAAGTGGAAGAACAGGCAGGGCCGGTAAAGAAGGTATTTCTATTGCCATTGTAACCGGTAGAGAGAAAAACAAACTGCACCCAATTGAACGAATAATTGGTAAAAAATTTGTCAAAACTCCTATTCCAACAGGTAAAGAAATTTGTCAAAATCAATTATTTAAATTGATTGACAAAGTTCATGACATTGAAATAAACGAGAACGAAATAAACGAATTTTTGCCTTCAATTTATGAAAAATTAGCAGATTTAGAAAGAGACGAGTTAATTAAACGATTTGTTTCCTTAGAATTCAATACGTTTTTATCGTATTACGAAAATGCTCCTGATTTAAATGACAGCGAGCATATGCATGGCCCTGAAAGTAGAAAAAGAAACGATGAAAATATGACACGTTTCTTTATAAATATTGGTAGAAAAGATAAATTAAATCCTTCACGTTTAATTGGTTTAATTAACGAACAGGAAATTTCCAAAAACATTGAAATAGGTCAGATTGAAATATTAGATACTTTCTCATTTTTTGAATTAGACAAGAATTTTGAAAATGAAACTATAAGTGCCTTCGAAAAAAATGATGTTTCATTTGAAGGTAGAAATGTAAATGTTGAAATTACAAAAAAACAACGCTCCGGCCGTGGAGGTAAAAGAAGAGGTGGAAGAGACAGAAAATCACGCCATGGAGGAAATCAAAATAATTTTAGTGGTTTTGGCAGAAAAAGATCAACTAAAAGTGCTTTTGGATCCAATAAAAACCCTTCAAAAAGAAAACGAAAAAGATAGATTTATAAAAAAGGCTGCCTGCAAAATTTTGACAGCATCTTTTTTTATTTTTGCAGTTGAGCCTGCTCTAAAATAACATCGTAAGTATATCCCTGCCCAAAATCTTTATTTAAAGTAAGTGTTCCGCTAAAAATAGCTGTGTCTCCTACTTTAACCATATCCGTTGAGGTAACTGTTATACTGGTTTTGTTATTATAATTGGTGCCATCCATAATATGAATCCAATTTCGTTCCATAATTGCCTTATTAACTTTTACAACAATACCTTTTACCTTAATGTTTTTTGATGACAGCTTTTCTTTATTTTTAAACAACGAAGCAATTGTAGTTACATCATTAGAAAACGTTAGCTTTATAGCTGTTTTGCTAAAAGCCTTAGATTTTTTTAAAGTATTGGTTCCGGTAGTTGCAGTAAGGTCTTTTGTTTTTCTAATAGCATCCACAAACAAAATAAAATCGAATGTTTTTTTAAGCTGTTTACTTTCAAAATTCTTCATTACAACACCCCCGTTATAGAAATAAGTATCACCAATTTTTACATCGGTTAAAGGAATTGCAATCCAAAAAATATTGCCCTTTTCATTTACTTTCAAATACGTGTAAGTACCGGCACTTACAGCTTCTACTACAATAATTTCATGAACCGTACTTTTTTCTAAAGCACTTTTATTCAATTTATAATAGGTTTCCTTCTCTTTACAACTAATTAAAATAAAAATACTGCTTATAATTGTTAAAAGTAATTTTGAAATTTGCATTTTAAACGGTTTAAATTTGGATAAAATTAAAGCAAAATTATAGTAAATTATATGACTTTAATCACCAGATTATCTCGTTTAAAGTATTTTCTTTTAAATATTCATTTGCTTTGCTAAAATGTCTGTTTCCAAACCAATAGCCTCTATTTGCACTTAATGGTGATGGGTGTCCACTTTTTAAAATACAATGTTTTTGCGTATTAATTTTTGCGCCTTTCTTTTTAGCATATCCACCCCACAACATAAATACTACGTTCGATTTTTTTTCAGAAATTAAGGATATTACAGCGTCTGTAAACTGCTCCCAACCCTTATTTTGATGCGACCCTGCTTCATGTGCCTTAACCGTTAATGTTGCATTTAATAACAAAACTCCTTGCTTTGCCCATTTTTCTAAACTGCCACTTTTGGGGTATGACTTGTTTAAATCACTTTCAATTTCCTTAAAAATATTAATTAGTGATGGCGGGTGTGCGATACCATCATTCACCGAAAAACACAATCCGTTGGCTTGTCCTATTCCATGGTATGGATCCTGACCTATAATTACCACCTTGACCTTATTAAACGGACATAAATTAAAGGCTTCAAAAATTTTCGCCCCATTAGGATAGCAGGTATGTTGCTTGTATTGCAGTTTAACAAAATTTATTAGCGCATTAAAATATGGTTTGTTAAACTCATCTTTCAAAACTTCTTGCCAACTATTTTCTATAGTAACTTCCATTATAGGTATTCACCTTAAATTTATACTTTTGTGATACTTTTCAAAAGTAGCATTTTTTATGAGTAACATATCAGAAAAAACATTAAATGATTTAGAATTTTTTACAGTTTTAAATACGCTTAGTGAATATTGCATAACCGATTTGGGTAAAAATGCAGTACAAAAAATTAAGCCTATCATCAAAAAAAATGATTTACTTATAGAACTTAATAAAACCAATGAATATTTGTCTTCTTTTGAGAATGACAACCGTATTCCAAATCATTATTTTGAAGATATACAAAAAGAAATAAATCTGCTAAACATTGAAAACAGCTATCTGGAGCCTGCTTCATTTTTAAAAATACTATCCAATGCCGAGACTGTTTATGAGTTACTCAAATTTTTTAAAAAATTTAAAGATATTTACCCTGAACTGTGCAAGAGCTCTTTTGAAATTGAATATCAAAAATCAATAAATGAACTCATAAAAGCTACCATAACCAATTATGGTGAAATTGATAACAAAGCCTCTGCTCTTTTAAAACAAATACGAATAGATATAGGTTTGGTGCGTTCAAAAATTGGAGCAAGTTTTACCAAAGCGTTAAATAGATATGCATCATCAGGTTATTTGGATGACATTAGAGAATCAGTTATAGACAATCAGCGTGTTTTAGCAGTATTGCCTATGCACAGAAGAAAAATAAAAGGTAGTTTACTGGGAAACTCAAAAACAGGCAGTATTGTTTTTATTGCCCCGGAATCGACTTTACAATACAGTAGAGAACTACAAAACTTGTTATATGACGAGCATCAGGAAATTATTCGGATTTTAAAAGCGTTAACAAATTCAATCAGAATATTTGTTCCAACATTAGAGGCTTATCAGTTATTTTTAACACAGCTTGATGTGCTTGGGGCAAAAGCAAAATATGCCCATAAAATTAATGCTTGTTTACCCAAAATAACTTCCGAAAAAAAATTGTTTTTAAAAGATGCATATCATCCTATTTTATTAGTAAAAAATTGGGAGCAAAAAATTGTTACCGTACCTCAAACGTTAGAACTTAATCAACAACAACAAATTATTGTAATTTCAGGGCCAAATGCCGGTGGAAAAAGTATCACGTTAAAAACTATTGGTTTGTTGCAGGTTATGCTGCAAAGCGGACTGTTAATTCCGGTTCATGAGCGATCATCAACCTATATATTTCAGAAAATATTAACCGATATTGGAGATAATCAATCAATTGAAAATCAACTAAGTACTTACAGTTATCGACTAAAAAACATGCGTAACTTTTTAAGAAATTGTAATAACAGTACTTTATTTTTAATTGATGAATTTGGAACCGGCAGTGACCCCGAATTGGGAGGTGCCTTAGCGGAAATTTTTTTAGAAGAATTTTACTCTAAAAAAGCTTACGGAGTTATAACCACCCATTATGCCAATTTAAAAGTTTTGGCTAACGAATTGGAAAATGTTGTAAATGCAAATATGCATTTTGATGAAAAAACCTTAAAACCATTATTTAAACTCTTTATTGGTCAGGCGGGTAGTTCATTTACCTTTGAAGTAGCGCAAAAAAATGGAATTCCGTTTAGCCTTATTAATAGAGCTAAAAAAAGGGTTGAAGGCGAAAAAATCCGACTCGACAAAACCATTTCAAAACTTCAGAAAGAACGTAATAAACTACAAAAAACTTCTGAAAAACTATCAAAAGAAAAAGATAAAGCTGCCGAACAATCGGAAAGTTTACTTGAAAAACAACAAAAAATTCAAAAAAAACTGGAAAGTTTTCAGCAATTATATGACAGCAATCAGCGAATGCTGATTTATGGTAGAAAAATTAACGAATTGGTCAACAAATATTTTCAAACCAATAATAAAAAAGAGCTGTTAAAAGAATTTAATACTTGGTTGGCAATTGAAAAATCGAAACACATTAAAAAACATCCTCCAAAACCTAAAACTAAAGCCCAAAAGAAAAAAGTAAAAACTGAAAAGAAAATAGTTGCTGAAAAATTAAAATCAACCGAAAAAGAAGTTTTAGTTGAAGTTAAAAAAGTAAGAGCAGAAAAGCTTGAACTAGCAAAAAAAGTTGCCAAACAAAAAGCCGATTATGTTTTTAAACCTAATGACAAAGTACGAATTATTGACAGCAATGCCTGTGGAGTTATTGAAAAAATAGAAAAAAACAGCGCTTTTATTAATTACGGTATTTTTACTACAAAAACAACGCTATCTAAATTAGAATTAGTTGAATCGGCTAAAAAATAAGCAATTAAAGTTTTCATTTTTAAGCAAGTAGATTTGTTTTAAACAAAATTATGTCTAATTTTATCAGGCTAAAAAATAAATCATGCTTCATTATTTTAAAGCGTTTACCTTCTTCTTACTGTGGGCTATAATTGCCCTTACTTTTCACTTTTTTATTAGTAATAACTATTTTAATAATTGCAATTTAAAATCATCTTCAAAAAACGCTAAACAATTAAAATCAGAAAATAAATTAGGTGTGTATTTATTGTTTAAAACTGATACACTAACCAGCTTTGATAATGCTTTACTGATAAATAATTCTAATCCTCAAGTAACTTTTTTAGAAAATTTTAATGCATTTAGTAAATTCACAAAAAACTATTTAACAGAACATTATGATACTCAATTAAATATAATTACCTTTTTTAATGAATCAAATAAAAACTCGGAGTCCCATAAAAATTTGATGAATAACCGAGCTAAAAAAATTAAAAATAAACTTGTTGAAAGCGGGATTTCTACAAATAGAATTTCAATTACTAATACCTCATTAAAAAAAGAGAATTTAAACAACCAAGCGTCTTTAAATTTTAAACTATCACTTTTACCAAAAAGGGTAATTGATAGTATAAATACCGAAATTTCGAATAAAAGATTGTATATAAATTTTAAGGACAATAAGCTTATAGAAACACCTGATTTGATAAATTACGCAAACTTATTGAAAAATTACAGTTATAAATATCCTTCAAAAAAAATCACCATAACCGGTCATACCAATAATAAAGGGTATTATCAAAACAATTTGATTAAGGGAATGAACAGAGCGAAATTAGTAAAACAATATTTTGTAAATTATGGCATAGAATCTGAAAAAATTATAACCTCTTCAAAAGGGGAATCAGAACCAATTGCTAATAAAAATACTGATGAAGGAAAAGCTTTAAACCAACGTATAGAAATAAAAATTAACTAGCATTATGAATATACTACTTATTGAAAATCAAATTAGTTGGCATTTGGCAGAATTGTTTTTTTGGTTGCTTGGAGCATTTTTAATAGGCTTGTATTTTGGCCGATTGATTCCAAAAAATAGCAAAATAGTTAAGTCTAGTGAATTAAAATCTGAAATTGGTGAGATTTTGGTAGAACCTAATGAAATAAAAATTAGGGCCACTAAAACTTTTGACAGAGGGGGAAAACAATATATTCAGTCGGTACCTAACAAATATAATAATGGTTTAAATTTTGAAAGAATTGGAACAGCTACTGAAACCAAAAAAGACAATCTTCAAAAAATTAAAGGTATTGGAAAATCTATTGAGCAAAAATTAAATGGTATAGGTATCTTTACATTTAAGCAAATAAGTAATTTCAACTCAAAAGACATTGCTAAAGTTACTGAACTTATAAAGTTTTTCCCTGGAAGAATTGAGCGCGATGATTGGGTAGGTCAGGCTTTTAATTTGCTAAACCAAAATGATTGACATTTATTATTCCTGCCTATAACGTTGCATTTCACGGTCATAAAATTCTCCGGCCTGTTCAATTAATTTTGCGGTTTCATTAGTTAGTTCTTCCTTGTCTTGCTGTGAAAAATTTTCAAACCATTCTATTTCATCATTCACCAAGTTAATTATAAAACGTGGAAAATCAGTATGCAGCACAAATATTGCTTCACTAAAATCAGTATTATCTCCCAATAAAAATTTAGGTAGTTCCATTTTTTTCTTTAATTAATTTATTCGACAAATAATTGAATCTAAAAAATAACATGGCGGCAGAACAAGTTAAAGCTGTTAACAAACCAATCCAAATCCCCAAAGTTTCCAAACCGGCAACTATTCCAAAATAATAACATACAGGAAAACCTATTATCCAATATGCTACAAAGGTTAACATAGATGGAACATTTACATCCTGCAGCCCTCTTAAACCCCCTAAAATCACAGCTTGCAAACCATCGGAAAGTTGAAATAAACCCGCTATAATTAATAAACCCGACGCTATTTTAATTACCTCCAAATTATCGGTAAAAGCATAAGGTAAAATATCTTTCAATACCATAAAACCAATGCTAAAAGCAAACATAATTAACAGTATTAACAAAAAATTTGAAAAGGCTATTCTGCGCAATTCTACATAATCTTTTAACCCTTTTTGGTTCCCTACTCTAACCGTTGCAGCAACACCTATTCCAACGGCTATCATAAAAGTAGTTGAAGCTAATTTTAAGGCAATTTGATTCGCCGCCTGCGGGAATGCACCCAAGGTACCGGCTAATAAAACCGATGCAGTGAACAACCCCACTTCAAACAACATTTGCAATGCAGTTGGGAAACCCAGATTTATTATTTTTTTAAATATTCCCTTTTCAATTTCAGCAATTTTTAATCGCTTCATAAAAATGGCAAACTTTTCTTTTTTCATTAATACTACATAAATAAAAATCACCATTACCACTCTTGAGATAAGTGTGCCCAAGGCCGCACCTACTAATTCCAATCGAGGGAAAATCCAAATACCATATATTAAGGCAAAGTTTAACAAAACGTTTACAATATTGGTAATAATGGTAGCATACATAGCATATTTTGTTTGCGATAAACCATCCGTAAATTGTTTAAAACCTTGAAAAATCATTAAAGGTATCATAGAAATCGCTACAATTTCGTAATAAGGAATTGCCAAAACAACCACCTCATCGGGCTGGTCTAAATAATACAGAATTGGTTTTAACAACAGTAGTAAAACATACATACTAACTCCTATAATACCCGTTAAAATTAAACCATGCTGAAAAATTTTGCGCCCTTTATCCTTGTCATTTTCTCCATCCGATTCAGCAATTAAGGGCGTAATAGCGAATGAAAATCCAATACCAATTGAAAGTGCAATAAAAACTAAACTGTTTCCTAATGATGTAGCCGCCAATTCAACCGGCCCTAACCTACCTACCATAATATCATCAATGAGTCCAACCAAAAGATGCCCTAATGAACCCATCATTATAGGCGTGGCAAGTTTTAGGTTATTTTTAAACTCTGATGTGTATTTTTTAAGGCCCAATTAAACTGAATTTAAGTTGCGAATATACAAGTTTTAATCTTGTGAAAAACATTCTAAAATTAACAATAAGGAAAATCTATTTTTGAATAAAATTTAAAAATGAAGATGATTTTAATTGCGTTTATTATTACGTACATTTGTGTAAATAAATTAAATAATCATATAAAAATTAATAAGAAATGGCTGTATTAGTTGGTAAAAAAGCACCAAAATTTAATGCTCAGGCAGTAGTAAACGGAGGAGAATTTGTTGAAAATTACTCTCTCGAACAATTTGAAGGGAACAAATATGTGGTATTATTCTTTTATCCTAAAGATTTCACCTTTGTTTGTCCTACCGAACTTTTTGCATTTCAAGAAAAACTTGCAGAATTTGAAAAGAGAAATGTTGAAGTAGTAGCAGTTTCAACAGATACAGAACAATCGCATTGGGGATGGTTACAAATGCCAAAAGCCAATGGTGGAATACAAGGAGTTACTTATCCGTTAGTAGCCGATACCAATAAAACTATCTCTAAAAATTACGATGTTTTGGCAGGAGATTATTATTATGATGATAATGATCAATTGCAAGCCGACGGTGAGTTAATTGCTTACAGAGGTTTATTTTTAATTGACAAAGATGGTATTGTACGTCATCAAATTGTAAATGATTTACCTTTAGGAAGAAATGTTGATGAAGCCCTAAGAATGGTTGATGCACTTCAGTTTACTGAAGAACATGGCGAGGCTTGCCCTGCAAACTGGAATTCTGATAAAGAAGGATTAAAAGCAACACATGAAGGAATTGCCGACTACTTATCTAAAAACTAAATCCCATAAATATTAACAATAAAAACTCTCGATTTTAGTCGGGAGTTTTTACTTTTTAACTAAATTTGTTTACTCAAAAAAAAAAAATCTATTATTATGGCTAAAATCACATTAAAAGGAAATCCGGTAAAAACTATTGGTAAGTTACCTAAACTTGGAAGTAAAGCTCCTAAGTTTACGTTGATTAAATCGGATTTATCAAAAGCAAAACTTAAAGACTTTAAAGGTTCAAAACTTATTTTAAATATATTTCCTAGTATTGATACTGGAACTTGTGCATCTTCAGTAAGAAAATTTAATGAAGAAGCTAGCAAATTAGAAAACACTAAAGTGCTGTGTATTTCACGCGACTTACCTTTTGCACAAGCACGTTTTTGTGGTGCAGAGGGAATTGAAAACGTTATCACTTTATCTGATTTTGCAAAAGGAAAATTTGGTAAGTCTTACGGTGTAACCATAGAAGATGGCCCGTTGGCTAATTTACATTCAAGAGCCATTGTTGTTGTTAATGAAGAAGGTATTGTAACATATACAGAACAAGTTCCTGAAATAGTTGACGAACCTAATTATGAAGCCGCTTTAAAAGCGCTTTAAGATGCATAAAGAAAGCAACTTTTTTTTAAACCGTATAAAGGCCGTTAAGTATGCGGCTAAAGGTTTTTATTATTTAATTACCTCTGAATACAGTGTTATAACCCAAGTAATCATTGCAATTGTAATGACCATACTTGGGTTTGTTATGCAGCTCACCGCAACAGAGTGGCTTTTTCAAATTTTGGCTATCGCAATAGTACTAATTGCCGAATCGTTAAACACCGCTGTTGAGAAAATTGCTGATTTTATTCATCCTGAATTTAACAAGCAAATTGGCCATATAAAGGATATTGCAGCCGGTGCAGCTTTTTTTGCAGCAATATTTGCAGTAATAATTGGTTTAATTATTTATATACCTAAATTAATTTAGTAATTTAACAGCAATTACTTTAATTTTATATTTTTGTGGTATAAATAAATCAATGGCTAAAAAGAAAGGTACAAATTCAAAAACTCCAACAAAACCACGGTTTCAAAAAATAAAATCTTTTTTTGGAAACAGGCAAACACAAACCATATTAGGTTTATTTACTACTCTTTTTGGTGTTTTTTTATTAATATCGTTTTTCTCTTTTTTCTTTAATTGGCAACAAGATCATAGTGAGATTTCTGAATTTACAAATAAAAATATTGGAGTTCAAAATCTTCTTGGAAAAATTGGAGCTTTTTTAAGTCACTTTTTCATATACAATGGGTTTGGCATTGCAGCAGTTAACATCCCAATTTTATTATTTTTATCTGGAATCTCAATAGTATTACGGGGAAATGCAAAACCACTGAAAAAATCTTGGTGGTGGGGTTTATTAGGAATGCTTTGGTTTGCAATAACTCTGGCATTTCTCAATTCAGAAAATGCACTACTTGCGGGAATTACAGGGTACGAAATTAATTTATTTCTTCAACAATTTTTAGGGAAAACCGGTTTGTTAATAGTGCTCCTTTTTTTAATGGCATCCTATTTAATTATAAGATTTAGATTAACTCCGGAAATATTTAAAAAAACTAATACAAAACTTGATTCAACAGCCACTATTAAAAATAATGTAGACAATCAGATTGAAACTGAAAATAATCTAAATGACGAAGGTAGTGCTATTGATTTACAGGTAGAACCATTTGAAGAACCTTCTTTAATAAATTCAGATAAAGAAACAATTGAATTTAAAAAAGAGCGTAAAGATTCAGTTGAAATTGATATTGATAAAATTGTTGAAGAAAATCATGTAGTGGAAAACTTGTCGGATAAACTTATTAAAGATTTTGGCGAATTTGACCCAACTCTTGAACTTGGAAATTATACCTTCCCTACTTTAAACCTATTAAAAGATTATAACGAAAGTATATCAGTAGACCAAGAAGAGTTAGAGGCTAATAAAAACAAAATTGTTGAAACGTTAAACAATTACAAAATAGGAATTGCACGTATAAAAGCAACTGTAGGACCTACTGTAACTTTATACGAAATAGTACCTGAAGCAGGCATACGTATTTCAAAAATAAAAAACTTAGAAGATGATATTGCCTTATCTCTTGCTGCTTTGGGAATACGAATAATTGCGCCTATTCCTGGTAAAGGTACTATTGGTATTGAAGTTCCTAATAAAAAACCAACAATGGTTTCTATGAAATCGGTAATTTCTTCAACCAAATTTCAAAAATCAGAAATGGAATTGCCAATTGCTTTAGGTAAAACTATCTCTAATGAAACCTTTGTAGTTGATTTAACAAAAATGCCCCACTTATTAATGGCAGGTGCAACAGGTCAGGGAAAATCAGTTGGTTTGAATGCCGTTCTAACTTCTTTGCTTTATAAAAAACACCCGGCTGAAGTTAAATTTGTGTTGGTTGACCCTAAAAAAGTTGAACTTACCTTATTTAATAAAATTGAACGTCATTATTTAGCCAAATTACCCGATACTGATGAGGCTATAATTACAGATACTACTAAGGTTATAAATACCTTAAATTCGTTGTGTATTGAAATGGACACCCGCTACGATTTGCTGAAATCTGCTTTTGTTAGAACTATAAAAGAATACAATGCAAAATTTAAAGCTCGCAAACTAAATCCCGAAAACGGCCATAAATATTTACCTTATATTGTTTTGATTATTGATGAATTTGCCGATTTAATTATGACCGCCGGCAAAGAAATTGAAACTCCTATTGCTCGCTTGGCTCAGTTGGCAAGGGCGGTTGGAATTCATTTAATTGTTGCTACTCAAAGACCATCGGTAAATGTAATTACAGGTATTATAAAAGCTAATTTCCCTTCTAGAGCAGCCTTTCGGGTTACATCAAAAATAGATTCCAGAACCATTATTGACGGTCCGGGTGCAGATCAGTTAATTGGAAAAGGTGATATGTTGTATTCTGGTGGAAATGATTTAATACGATTGCAATGTGCATTTGTTGATACGCCGGAAGTTGAAAAAATTACTGAATTTATTGGTTCGCAACGGGCATACCCTAATGCGCACTTATTACCAGAGTATAGTGGCGAAGAAGTTGGCACAAGTATTGATATTGATATTAGCGAAAGAGATAGTTTATTTAGAGACGCAGCATTGGTAATTGTGCATGCCCAGCAAGGCTCCGCTTCTTTGTTACAAAGAAAACTCAAATTAGGGTACAACCGTGCAGGTAGATTGATTGATCAATTAGAAGCTGCAGGAATTGTTGGTCCTTTTGAAGGAAGTAAAGCTCGTCAGGTGCTCATACCTGATGAAATGTCGTTAAATCAGCTATTGAATAATGAGCCCGAGAACAATTAATGAACACTAAAACAAATGAAAAAATTTATCACATTTTTACTAATTTATACTTTTACTTTTACTATCACAGGTCAAAATGGCAATGAAGCAAAAGACTTATTAGACGCCGTTGCTAAAAAAGTAGAAAGTTACACCAATATTTATGTTGAATTTACGCATAAATTTGAGAATAAAGAAGCTGAAGTCAATCAGGAAGCAAGAGGTTTTGCCACCCTACAAGGTAATTTATATCATTTAAATTATATGGGTACTGAACAACTATACGACGGCAATAAAACCTATTTAATTATTCATGAAGATGAAGAAGTTATTATCCAGGACCCTGATCTAAGTGATGATGAAACTTTAACTCCGTCTAAGATGTTTTCATTTTATAAAACCGGTTTTAATTATGAAATGGGTGAATTAAAAAATGTAAATGGAATTAAAATTCAGTTTGTAAAATTAATTCCTATAGACAGCAATTCCGAAATTATTAATGTTATGGTAGGTGTTGATGTAAAAACCAACCATATTTATACAATTATTGAAACTGGCCAAAATGAAACAATTACAACTTTTGAAGTAAGAACTTTTAAAACCAATCAGCCTGTTTCAGAAAAGCTTTTTATCTTTGACGAACAAAAATACAGAGACGAAAAAAAATACACCATCTCTGAACCAAATTAATACTGTTTGAAAATATTTGACAAATACATCCTTAAAAGTTTTTTACAACCTTTTTTGGCCACTTTTTTTGTGGTGCTTTTTGTATTGGTTATGCAAGCCTTGTGGCTTGCCTTTGATGAAATTGCAGGTAAAGGAATTGACCTTATTTTTATACTTAAATTTCTAGGCTATTTATCATTAATATTAACACCTACTGCCCTCCCTATTGGAATATTGCTTTCATCAATTATGGCTTTGGGCAATTTATCTGAAAATTATGAATTTGCTGCTATTAAATCGGCCGGAATTTCATTAAACCGTATTATTAGACCATTAATAATTTTAACTATTTTATTGAGTGGTTTAAACTTTATTTTTCTAAATAATATTTACCCTTGGGCCACACTTAAACAAAAAAATCTGTACCTGAATATGAAAAAGAAAAAACCGGCACTGGCTTTAGTACCGGGGGCTTTTAATACAGATATTCCGGGATTTAGCATTAAATTTGAAGAAAAATATGGTGAGGAAGAAAATTTGCTAAAAAACGTTCAAATAGCCGATTTAAGTCAGTCCAAAGGAAAAATTAAAGTAATAACCGCTGAAAAAGGAATCATTTCAACTGAAGAAGGGAGCAAATACATGACGTTAACATTAGAAAACGGTCATTATTACGAAGAACATTACAAAAGAGGTGGTACTCCAAGAGAAAGGGCGCGAATGCCCGCATCTAAGGCTACCTTTACAACTTACACAATAAATATTGATATTTCGGCATTTAATGATGATGAGAAACTAAATGATGAAAAAGTTAAAGAACATCACGGAATGTTAAGTATTAAACAACTTGATTCTATTTCAAAAGATAAAAAACAAGAATACGACACCTATATTGATTCTAAAGCCTCTTACATGTTTAAAACGGTTGGTGCTACCAATTTGTATAAATTTCACGACAGTTTAATAAACAATAACTTGCAAAAAGAGGTTATTGAAAATTTTGACGTTAAAAACAGAAGCTTGGTGGTTAACAATGCTATTTCAACAATAAATCGTGTGATAGAACGTAATAAAAACCAGAAAAAAGCATTTAAAAACCGACGAAAACTGCTTAACTTGTACGATTATGAATATAGTTATAGAATTTCCTTTGCATTGGCCTGTTTGGTATTGTTTTTTATTGGAGCGCCATTGGGTTCTATAATTAGAAAAGGCGGATTTGGGTTGCCAATGGTAATTGCAATAACAGTATTTGTAATTTACTTTTTTATATCTCAATTAGGAAAAAATTTAGCTGAGGAAAGTGCTATATCTGCACTATTTGGAAGTTGGATTTCTACTTTAATTTTGCTGCCAGCCGGAATTTTACTCACTCGAAGGGCAACTCAAGGAATGGGTGTGTTTAACATTGATGTAGTATATGAAAATGTTTTAAAACTTTTCAAAAAAATTAGTAAACTAAGCAATAAATAAATGAAAACTTCAACAAATAAAATAACGCTTAACACTATTAAAGAAGCTATTGAAGATATAAAAAATGGCAAAATTGTAATAGTGGTTGATGATGAAAACAGGGAAAATGAAGGCGATTTTGTTGCTGCTGCAGATATGGTTACACCTAAAATGATAAATTTTATGGCTACCCATGGAAGAGGTCTTATTTGTACTCCAATAACCGAAAGCAGATGTAAAGAGTTGAACTTAGACTTAATGGTTGGGCTAAATACAGATCCATTGGGCACAGCCTTTACGGTATCAATAGATTATAACGGTAAAGGTGTAACTACAGGAATTTCAGCAAAAGACCGAGCTACAACTGTAAAATCACTTACAGACCCCGCTACAAGGCCACATGATTTGAGCAGGCCCGGACATATTTTCCCGCTCAAGGCACGTGAAGGTGGGGTATTACGTAGAACTGGACATACTGAAGCTGCTATTGATTTAGCGCGGTTGGCAGGGTTGAACCCCGCAGGTGTTATTGTTGAAATTATGAATGAAGATGGTACTATGGCCAGACTTCCACAACTTGTTGAAATTGCTAAGGAATTCGATTTAAAAATAATTTCTATTGAAGATTTGGTTGAATACCGTATGCAACATAATTCGTTAATTGAGTTATCGGAAGATTTTATGATTGATACCCGCTTTGGACAATACCGATTGCGTGCTTATAAACAAACTACTAATAATCAAGTACATTTGGCACTAACTCTAGGAAATTGGAGATTAGACGAAAATGTACTTATAAAGGTGAATTCCACTTTAGTAAATAATGATATTTTAGGAACGCTTACAAAAAACCCAGATGACAAGCTTAAACGTGTTTTTGAGGCTATAAACAAAGCCGGTAAAGGTGCAGTTGTATTTATAAATCAAGAAAATCAGTCCTTTAATTTATTAAATAGACTGGAGATTTTAAAAGAAACACAAGCTAAAAATACACCGTATACACCAAATCTTAAAATGGATGAAAAGGATTATGGAATAGGTGCACAAATTTTACACGACTTAGGTATCGCAAAATTAAGTGTTCTTTCAAATGCTACAACCTTTAGAAAACGTGTTGGAATGACCGGTTACGGGCTCGAGATTGTTGAGTACGTTAAATATTAAAGGTTTACGCTAAAAAACTTAAATCGGTTTCCGGTGGCAATTCAATTGCCTGTTTATTTTGTTCAAATAAACGTGCATGTAAATTACCCTTTAATAAAATTTTCCCATGTTCCACCTGTAACCAACTTCCTTCTCTTAATCCTAAAACCGGAGTAGCATTCAAGGTATGAAATTCGTTTATTCTAGTTTCTCTGGTTTCACCCATATGTTTAGAATCCGGGTCAGGGTCTAAATAATGCGGATTTAAATTAAAGTTTATCAATCCTAAAGTATTGAAACTAGGCGGATATATAATTGGCATATCATTGGTGGTTTGCATAGAAACTCCTGTAATATTGCTTCCGGCACTGGTACCAAAATAAGGAATTCCATTTTCTACAACATTTTTTATTACAGAAATTAACTTGTGTTCATACAGTTTTTTTACCAATAAAAATGTATTTCCTCCTCCTGTAAAAATTCCCTTAGCATTATTAACTGCATCAACTACATTACTATACTCATGAATTCCTTTTACACGAATTCCTATGGCTGCAAACGCCTTTGAAGCAATCTCAGTATAGGCTTCATGGCTTAATCCGCTTGGCCTTGCATAAGGAATAAACAAAATTTCATGAACATCTTTAAAAAAAACAGATAATTCGGGTAAAATATACTCCAAATATCCTTTTCCGTGAACCGTTGAAGTACTGGCAATAAGTATTTTTTTCATTCAAAAAGTTTTCTCAAATTTACTAATTTACATCCTTTAACAAAAGTTTATCATAGCTTTAATACAAATTTTACATTTCATTGATTTTCTTTGAGTTGATGAAATTAAAACTAACCACTTTATTTATTTTCATTTTAATTGCTGTGGACACTTTTTCTCAAGAAAAACCTACTGTTATTAACGGCAAAATTTATGGATTAAAAGCCCCCGTACCTAATGTGCATATTATTAATTTAGGCAATGGATTTGGTGCTGTAAGTAATAATCAAGGAGTCTTTGAATTGTTGGTTTCAAAAAATGACACCTTATTAATTTCATCCATACAATACGAAAAAAGGTATATTGGAATCACAAATTTACACATATCATCCAAAAAAATAGTAATTGCACTTAAACCATTGGTAACCATTTTAGATGAAGTTTTTTTGCATAAATTAAGTGGTAGTATTGTGTTGGACTTATCAATGGTTCCGGAAGACACTATACCTAAACATAATTTTGAATTAAAACAGAGTGATTTTAATAAAATTTATAACTTTCCTAATGAAGGGGCTCCGATTCCGAACGCTTTAGCTATAACAGACCCAACATTTATGAACGGTGTTGGAGGAAGTGCCACTATACCGGATTTTTATATGATAAAAAAAAGACAGCTCAGAAAAAGTTTGAACAAAAAAAAAGTGTTTCCTGAAAAATTAATAAAAGTCTTGGGCAGTACTTATTTTATCAAAATTTTAAACATTCCAAAAGATAAAATCAATCATTTTATTAGTTATTGTGAATCCAGAAATATAGCCGATTTGTATTATGAAAATAAATTACTGGAAGTAATAGAAATTTTAAAAGAAGAAAGCGGTAGTTACCATGTCCTTGAAAAAAATTAAATACCACTTAATTTTAATTATAAAATTTATTATAGTTGTAAATACTCATGGTCAAAACACAACAATTTTGTTTGAAGGAGAGGTTTTACATGAAAAATATTATTTAAAAGATATTAATATAATTAATACAAGCAGTAATATAGGCACATCAAGTGATGAAAACGGTAAGTTTACAATACCTGCTAAAATGGGCGATTCTATTTTATTTTCTTCGATTGACTACAAAAATAAAATCATAAAAATTTCTGAAGTTCACTTAAAAAACAACTCCATAATTGTAAATTTAGAAACGCAAGTAAATGAGTTGAATGAGGTGGTTTTAAATAACGGATTTTTAGATAATATTGGTTATGTACCTGTTGATGAACGCGCTGCCTTACCTAATGACCATATAAGTGACAAAAGCGCTCCCAATGCCCTTAAATTTACCGATCCAAACGCTAAAATGTACGGTGTTAGTCTAAGAGGTATTTTTTGGGCTTTAACTAAAAAATTGAGAAAAAAAAGAAAGACAAAAAAAGAAAGACAAAACAGGATTAATACCTTAAAACAGCAATTTCCTGATAAGATTAGATATGCTTATGGAGATGCCTTTTTTATCGAAATACTAAATATTTCTCCTTCTCAAATAAATCTATTTCTTGATTATTGCCAAAATAAAGGACTAAACAATTTTTACGATAGTGAAGAGTTTATAATTAAAGACTTCTTAATTAAACAAAGTATAACTTTTAAGGCTCTTAAACACTAAAAATCGCAAATTATTTTAATAACCATGTATTTCCAATTTATTTTCAAATAATAAATGTAAATTTTATGAGCTTTGTAATGTTTTTTGTTTATTAGCGAAAAATACTTGTTTATGGTAAAAAAGAAACTTTTTTTTGTTGTTTTACTAGTACCGCTATTCGCTTTTACTTTGCATAAATATTATGTTAGTTTATGCGAAATTGAATATGTAGAGGAACAACATTCTGTCCAAATAATTATTGGGGTATTTATTGATGATTTGGAACTAACCCTAAACAATGTACATAATAAAAAATTGAATTTAGCAACTGATGATGAAGTTCAAAATATTGACAGTATTTATACAAATTATTTAAAAGAATCCCTAAAAATTTCAATTAACAAAAACCCTAAAGTTATTGAGTATATTGGTAAAGAATATGACTTTGATATTGTTCGATTTTATATCGAAATAACAGATGTAGAAAATATTTCATCTTTTGAAATACAAAATACGGTATTAATTAACGATTTCGAAGATCAACAAAATATTGTAAAATTTAAAAAGGATAATTTTTATAAAACATTTTACCTATCACGTAAAAATTATAAAGGTTTGTTAAATTTCCAGCTTTAAACTAACTTATATTTATAAAATAATTACTTTCGATTTTATAACCAAATTAACCCATTTTCTAATGAAAAAAATACTTTTTTCAATTCTTGCTTGTTCTTTATTTGTTTCAATTACTATAGCTCAAAATGGTAATGATAACGCTACAACAAAAAAGGGTCATTACAATACAAGTAAATTTAAACAATTAAAGGAAGAGTTACCTACACCAAACACCCAGCATACTGCCAGTGGAGCTCCCGGTAGAGATTATACGCAACAACAAGTTGATTATAAAATTGATGTGGTGTTAGATGATGAAAATCAAAAAATTTATGGTCACGAAACCATCACTTACCACAATAACTCCACTGATAATTTGGAATATTTATGGGTGCAACTTGACCAAAATATGCGAGCTCCAAACTCAAAAACCAATGATATTAAAGGAGAAGGCCCTGATATTCTTTACAACCCGGAAAAGTTTACAAAATCGTTTATGGGCAAACCCTTTCAGGGCGGTTTCAATATTAATTATGTAAAAGATGGTTTAGGCAAAAACTTAGAATTTATGGTTAACCAAACTATGATGCGTGTAAACCTTCCTAAACCATTGGCATCTGGTGAAAAATTTGTTTTTCAAATTAAATGGTGGTACAACTTAAATAATTATATGGTTGATAGAGGAAGATCTGGGTATGAAGCTTTTCCTGATGGAAATAACTTATATATAATTGCTCAATTTTTTCCAAGGTTGGCTGTATATAACAATGTTGAAGGTTGGCAAAATATGCAATTTTGGGGAAGAAGTGAATTTGCTCTTGAATTCGGAAATTATGAGGTTAGTATTACCACTCCTAAAGACCATATCTTACATGCAACCGGCGTACTTCAAAATCCAAAGGATGTTTTTACAAAAAAACAATACAAACGCTATATTAACGCAAAGAACGAATTTGAAAATCCGGTTTTTATTGTAACACCTGAAGAAGCTTTAGAGGCTGAAAAAAGCAGAGAGAAAAAAACTAAAACATGGCGATTTTTCGCAAAAAATGTTCGTGACTTTGCCTTTGCCTCTTCACGTAAATTTATATGGGACGCAATGGCTGTTGATATGAATGGTAGTACGGTTATGGCTTATTCATTGTATCCTAAAGAGGGAAATCCGCTGTGGGAACAACACTCAACAAGAGTGGTGGCCAATACATTAAAAGTTTACTCAGATCATACATTTTATTACCCATACCCTCATGCAACTTCAATCAATGCATCGAGACAGGGAATGGAATACCCGATGATTTGCTGGAATGGTGGAAGGCCAAAAGAAGACGGCTCATATTCAGATAGAACAAAGAGAGGAATGATTGGTGTTATTACCCACGAAATTGGTCATAATTTTTTCCCTATGATTGTGAACTCCGATGAGCGCCAGTGGACCTGGATGGATGAAGGCATTAATTCTTTTGTTGAAATTTTGGCTGAATACAAATACGACCCGGAACTTTTCCCTCTTTCCAAACATCCTAAAAACATTACGCGCTATATGGCCGGTGACCAAAGTAGGTTATCTCCAATTATGTCACAAGGTGATAATGTTTTTAATTTCGGCTCTAATGCTTATGCAAAGCCAGCTGCAGGATTATTTATTTTAAGACAAACTATTATGGGCCCTGAGCTTTTTGATCACGCTTTTAAAACGTATGCAAAAAGATGGAAATTTAAGCACCCTACTCCTGCCGATTTTTTCAGAACCATGGAAGATGCTTCTGCCATGGATTTAGATTGGTTTTGGAGAGGTTGGTTTTATACAACCGGTGCAAACGACATTGGCATTAAAGATGTTAAAAAATATTATGTTACTGATAAACCTACCGAAAAAGCTAAAAATTTAGTTAAAAGGTACGGAATTAGTATTAATGACCTGCCTCCGTCACTATATTTGGTTTCTGAAGATAGCCATGAATTTACAAACGGTTTAAAATCTAAAAGCCCCGAAGATTACAATCTTTTAAAAAAATATGTTGATGCAAATTTTTCGGATGATGAAAAATCATCATTAAAGGCACCAAAATATTTTTACGAATTGGTTTTTGAAAAACCAGGCGATTTGGTAATGCCAATAATAATAGAGGTTGAATATGAAGACGGTACTAAGGAACGTAAAAAGTATCCCGCACAAATTTGGCGCTATAATGATAATGAAGTTACCAAATTATTTCCTACAGCGAAAGCAATTAAAAAAATTACTGTTGACCCCGATGAACAAACCGCCGATGTTGATTTGAGTAATAACAGTTGGCCAAAAAACAAAGAAACTAAATTTGAGAAATTTAAAAAAGATCAAATTAAGGGATAGTTTATATACTAACTAAAATAATCGATGAAAAACAATACACTAATTACAGTCATTTTTTTAGGAATATTTGCCTTGACTTTTGCTCAAAAGAATGAAAAATTACAAGGCCATTACAATACCAGTAAATTTAGACAACTACAGCAAGAGCTTCCAACACCAAACAGTGAACGAACTGCATCAGGTGCGCCGGGTCATGAATATTCCCAACAGCAAGTTGATTACAAAATGGATATTATTTTGGATGATGCCAATCAACGAATTTATGGTGAAGAAACAATTACCTATCACAACAACTCAAAAGACCACTTGGCTTATTTATGGTTGCAATTAGACCAAAATATGCGTGCTGCAAATTCTAAAACACCTGATATTCAATCAGGTAGTAGTAATGGTCTTTTTAGTCCATCTCAATTCTCTAAAAAGTATATTGAAAAACCTTTTGATGGAGGTTTTAAAATTGAATATGTAAAAAATATGGATAATTCCGATGCATCATATCTAATTAATCAAACAATGATGCGTTTGAATCTGGATAAACCTCTGGCCCCGGGAGAAAAACATTCCTTCAAAATTAAATGGTGGTACAATATTAATAATCATGTAACCCAAGGCGGAAGATCAGGATTTGAACATTTTCCAGCTGATGGTAACAACAACTATATTATTGCTCAATTTTTTCCAAGATTGGCAGTTTATGACAATGTTGAAGGTTGGCAAAATATGCAATTTTGGGGACGGAGTGAATTTGCCTTGGAATTTGGAAATTATGAAGTTTCAATTACCACTCCTGCCGATCATATTTTAGCAGCAACCGGAGTGCTTCAGAATGAAGAAGACGTGCTCAATTCAGAGCAACTTTCACGCTTACATACGGCAAAAAAAACATTTGATAATCCGGTAATTATTGTTACCCAAGAAGAAGCAGAAGCAGCCGAAAAGGGGTTTTCACAAGAAACAAAAACTTGGAAATTTTATGCAGAAAATGTACGCGATTTTGCTTTTGCATCATCAAGAAAATATATTTGGGATGCAATGGCTGTTGATATTAATGGAAAAACCGTTATGGCTTATTCATACTATTCTAAAGAAGGGAATCCATTATGGGAAGAACATTCAACAAGGGCAGTTGCCAGTACGTTAAAAACTTATTCAAAGCATACCTTTGATTACCCATATCATAAAGCTATATCGGTTCACGCAAAAAGTATAGGTATGGAATACCCTCAAATATGCTTTAATTTTGGACGCCCTAACCCGGATGGTACCTATACAGACAGAACAAAGTACAGAATGATAGGGGTAATTATTCACGAAGTTGGTCATAATTTTTTCCCTATGATTGTAAATTCTGATGAACGCCAATGGACATGGATGGACGAGGGGCTAAACTCTTTTGTGCAAATTTTAGCGCAAAAAGAATATGAAGAAGGATACCCGGTTAACCGTGGGCTACCAAAAAATATTGTTAGGTATATGCGCGGCGACCAGTCAAAATTGGCCCCAATAATGACTCAGGGTGACCATGTTTACCAGTTTGGGAATAATGCGTATGCAAAACCGGCTGCCGGTTTGTATATGTTAAGGCACACCATAATGGGACCTGAACTATTTGATTATGCCTTTAAAACCTATGCTAAACGGTGGATGTTTAAACACCCTACTCCTGCCGATTTTTTTAGATCTATGGAAGATGCCTCAGCGATGGATTTAGATTGGTTTTGGCGCGGATGGTTTTATACAACTGGTGTAAATGACATTGGAATTAAAGAAGTAAAAAAATATTATGTTACCGACAAACCAACTGAAAAAGCTAAAAAATTAGTAAAAAGGTACGGAATAAGTATAAATGAATTGCCCCCTTCGCTCTATTTAGTTTCAGAAAGTAGTGATGAATTTACATCGGAATTAAAAGACAAAAATCCGGAAGATTATGAAATTTTGAAAAATTATATCGAAAAAACCTTTTCTGAAAGTGAAAAAGCCGATATCAAGGCTCCAAAGTATTTTTACGAATTGGTTTTTGAAAAACCAGGGGATTTAGTAATGCCAATAATTATGGAAATTGAGTACAAAGATGGTAGCAAAGAACGTAAACATTATCCGGCTCAAATATGGAGACATAACGATAAAGAAGTTACTAAAGTTTTTGCATCCGGTAAAGAAATTAAAAAAATTACAATTGACCCTGACGAAGAAACCGCTGATGTTGATGTAAGTAATAACAGTTGGCCAAAAAATAAAGAAACCGAATTCCAAAAATTCAAAAAGAATCAGGTTAAAGGATAATTTTTTACAATAAAGTCTAATAAAAAAAGAAGCGCCATCTTAAAATGGCGCTTCTTTTTTTATTAAATTCAATTTTAATTACCTTTTTTATGATCGGCTAAAAACTGAGCCAATCCAATGTCCGTTAATGGATGTTTTAACAAGCCCATAATTGACTTTAATGGTCCTGTCATAACATCAGAACCTAATTTTGCACAATCTATAATATGCATGGTATGACGTACAGAAGCCGATAAAATTTGAGTTTCAAATTGGTAATTGTCGTAAATATGTCTGATTTCCGAAATTAAATTAAGTCCGTCCGTAGAAATATCATCCAACCTCCCCAAAAATGGAGACACATAAGTAGCCCCTGCTTTGGCGGCAAGCAATGCCTGTCCGGCTGAAAAAACTAATGTAACATTTGTTTTAACCCCTTTATCAGAAAAATATTTACAGGCTTTAATTCCGTTTGCTATCATTGGCAATTTAATTACGATTTGCGGATGTAAAGCAGCCAGCTCCTCACCTTCTCTTACCATACCTTCAAAATCAGTAGCAATCACTTCGGCACTCACATCACCATCCACAATATTGCAAATATCAACATAGTGTTTTAAAATATTATCCTTACCCGTAATGCCCTCTTTTGCCATTAAAGATGGATTTGTGGTAACGCCATCTAAAATACCTAAGGCTTGTGCTTCTTTAATTTGATCGAGGTTTGCAGTATCTATAAAAAATTTCATTAGTAGTGTTATTTAATTTATTCTGAATTATTTAATGGCGCAAATGTAACTAAATGTTTACAATTTATAATGATTCATCAATAACTTTTCATACAACTTATCGGGTAATATTCTTTTTAAAACTATCGAAAACTTTTGCATAAAATCACCAACTTTATAATGAATTTTTGGATTTTTTGAATTTATAATGTCATAAATTGCTTTTGCCATTTGTATGGGATCTCCACCCGAATCCACATGCGAATCCATTAAATCAAGGTTTAATTGGTAATTACTTTTATAAGGAGAATCACTAAAAACCGGCGTATGATACCTACCCGATGCTATGTTAGTTGCAAAATCACCCGGTGCAACATTTGTCACTTTTATACCAAATTCCTTTACTTCCATTCTTATAGCCTCTGTTGTGAGTTCTAGGGCTCCCTTGGTAGCTGAATAAATTCCCCTAAATGGCAATCCCATATATCCGGCGATGGAGGTAACGTTTATAATCAACCCACTTTGTTGCTTTCGCATTTGAGGCAACACAGCTTTCATTACTTCTATGGCTCCAAAATAATTAGTTTCAAAAACCTTACGCATTTCTTCGGTGGGCGTTTCTTCAATTGGACCTGTAATTCCCATACCTGCATTATTCACTAGAACATCCAGTTTACCTTCGCTTTTAAGCACGGTTGAAACAGCTTTTTCAATAGTCTCAACACTGTTCACATCCAACTCAACCAATGTAAAAGGGTGATTTGTTATTTTTTGAGGATTTCTACTTGTTCCATATACCTTATACCCCTTTAACGTTAAAAATTCACCAACAGATTTTCCAATCCCTGTTGAACCACCTGTAATTAGCACTACTTTTGACATAATTAGTTGTAAGTTTTAAAAGTTGTAAAGTTAGGTAAAAGTAACATGTTTATTGATTTAAAAAATAAGAAAATAAATCTAAAAAAAGGGCATAAAAAAAGGCAAGCTACCTACATCACACCGCTACAACCTAATACCTTTGCTGCGTTCCCGCCCTGGAGGATTCAAAGGGAGCTGGTTGTGTAGGACTTGCCGGCTGCAAATTTACAACCTATTTTTAGTTTTACCAACCTATTTATTTATATTTTTATGTAACATTTTTAAGCAACTGCAAACTAATAAATTATCGAAAATCTTTTATTTATAATTAAAATCAATGTAGTATACTAAATCGGTATTTAGTATATTTGTTAAACTAATTCACACAAAAATTATGGAAAATCAACAAACATCAGCTAAACAAGTAATGTTAAACTATGGTTTAATATTAGGATTTGCAGGAATTTTAATTAATGTTGCGGTATTTGCTATGGGCAAAACGTACGACCCTCATTGGTCAGTTATGGTTATTGGAATTTTAGTTACCATTGCCGTAATTGTAATGGGAATAAAAAAAGTTAAAGAGTCCAATAACGGATTATTATCTTTAGGAGATGCCCTAAAAACAGGATTGGGAATTGCGTTAATTGCAGGGGTAATATCTGTTATTTATACCTTTATTTTTACAAATTATATAGAGCCTGAATATTTTGAAAGAATGGCTGAGGTTCAACAGCAAAAAATGTTGGAACAATATCCTAATATGAGTGATGAACAAATTGAAAATGCGATGGAAATGACAAAAAAAATGTCTGGCATTGGTATGACGGCAGCAGTTTCTTTAATCGGAAGTTTGTTTATAGGATTTATCATTTCGCTTATTGCAGGTTTAATAATGAAAAAATCTGAAGAAGAATAAACAAAAAAAATTAAATGGATATATCAGTAGTAATTCCACTACTAAACGAAGAAGAATCTTTAAAAGAATTGTACGATTGGATTGTAAAGGTTATGCAATCCAATCGTTATTCTTATGAAATACTGTTTATAGATGATGGCAGTACCGATAACTCCTGGAATGTTATTGAAGCTTTATCACTAAAAAACCCAAACGTTAAAGGCATTCGTTTTCAAAAAAATTACGGCAAATCTCAGGCATTAAACGCTGGCTTTATAGAAGCAAATGGTGATGTAGTAATTACTATGGATGCCGATTTGCAAGACAGCCCCGATGAAATTCCCGAACTTTTTGAACTCATTAATAATAATGGGTTTGACTTAATATCAGGCTGGAAAAAAAAGCGCTACGATTCTAAAATAAGAAAAAACTTGCCTTCAAAGTTATTTAATGCTGCCGCACGGAAAACTTCAGGTTTAAAGCTCCACGACTTTAACTGTGGTTTAAAAGCTTATAAAAAAGAAGTTATAAAAAATATTGAGGTACAAGGTGAAATGCACCGGTACATTCCTGTATTGGCTAAAAATGCTGGGTTTACCAAAATTGATGAAAAAGTAGTTGCGCACCAAGCACGAAAATACGGAGTTACTAAATTTGGAATGAACCGTTTTATTAATGGTTTTTTAGACCTAATTACCATTTGGTTTTTATCAAAATTTGGTAAACGTCCTATGCACCTTTTCGGATTTTTAGGTACCATAATGTTTTTAATTGGGTTTTGTTTTGCAGCCTATTTAGGTATTGACAAATTGTTTGTAAACCCAACCGGGCGTTTAATTACAGAAAGACCACAGTTTTACATTGCCTTGGTTACTATGATTATTGGTACGCAGTTTTTTTTAGCGGGATTTTTGGGAGAAATCATTCTTCGAACTA
>CAYFFC010000008.1:62593-64910 GCA_964342295.1 uncultured Lutibacter sp.
GGTTATAAAGTTTATTGGAATGATGGCGGGCAAATTGTACCTCCACATGATGTTAATATTATTGATGAAGTAAATCGTCTAGAATTTTCTGAAATTAATTTTAACACCAATGAAAACCTGATTAATTTTATCGGTTCAGAAATTGATGAGGCCTTTATCAATGCTTCTGTAAAAAATGGCAGTTTTGACGTTAACGGTAAAGAAAACTTAAAAATAGTATTTACATCTCTTCATGGTACTTCAATTAAAGCAATTCCAGATGCCCTAGCTTCAGCAGGATATACAGATGTACACATTGTTGAAGAACAACGTATCCCTAACGGAGATTTTCCAACGGTGGCATCACCTAACCCTGAAGAACCGGCTGCGTTAAAAATGGCTACGGATTTAGCTGATAAAATTAATGCCGATATTGTTATTGGTACCGACCCTGATAGTGACAGAATTGGTATTGCCGTTAGAAATTTAGATGGTAAAATGACACTTTTAAACGGTAACCAAACTATGAGTGTTATGACCGATTTTTTAATTAATGATTGGGCGAAAAAAGGTAAACTTACAGGTAAGCAATTTGTAGGTTCAACCATAGTTTCAACGCATTTGGTTAATAAAATTGCCGAAAGTTATGGTGTAGAAACCAAAGTTGGCCTTACCGGATTTAAATGGATTGCCAAAATGATTCGTGATACTGAAGGCACACAAGAGTTTATAGGTGGTGGCGAAGAGAGTTTTGGTTATATGGTTGGCGATTTTGTGCGCGACAAAGATGCGGTTACAGCAACATTGTTGGCTTGTGAAATTGCCGCAGATGCTAAATCTAAAAACAGTTCGTTTTACAAAGAATTACTCAATTTATATGTAAAACACAATTTTTATAAAGAACATTTAATTGCTATTGTTAAAAAAGGAATGGATGGCGCTGCAAAAATTAGCCAAATGATGGTTGAATTAAGACAAAATCCGCTTAAAGAAATTGACGATTCAAAAGTTGAATTTTTATTCGATTACCAAGCTTCAACAAAAACCAATTTACTTACGGGCACGGTTGAAAAAATTGACATTCCTAAATCAAATGTATTAATCTACCAAACAACTGATGGTACCAAAGTGGCAGCAAGACCAAGTGGAACAGAACCAAAAATAAAATTTTATTTTAGCGTTAATGCACCTTTAGATAAAATTGATAGTGCTACAAACGTTTCTGAATTATTATCAGAAAAAATTGAACGCATTATTAAAGAAATGCAACTTAATTAATGAGTTATTTTAAAAAAATTCTGGCTTATGCCAAGCCTTATCAAAAATTTGCCTGGCTAAATGTGCTGTTTAATATTTTATACGCAATTTTTAACGTATTATCAATATTAGGCTTTATTCCGGTTTTAGGTATTTTATTTGGTAAAGAAGAAAAAGTTTATGAAAAACCTATATATACAGGTATCAACTCATTATACGATTACGTACAAGGATCATTAAACTTTAAGGTAACTGAAATGATGGAATCCGGTGGTGTTGATAAAGCATTGCTTTTTATTTGTATTTTATCATTTAGTTTGTTTTTCTTTAAAAACCTTTTTCGGTATTTGGCTTCTTTTGTGTTAGCTTATTTACGAAATGGTGTAATTCGGGATTTAAGAAATAAGCTATACCATAAAATTGTTGAGTTGCCAATTGCCTTCTTTTCAGAAAAAAAGAAGGGTGATATTATTGCAAGAATGACAGCTGATGTACAAGAGGTTGAAGTTTCTTTTTTAACATCGTTAGAAACTGTGGTTAGAGAGCCTTTAACCATTATTTTAACCCTTATTTCTATGTTTGCAATTAGTGCAAAACTAACCTTGTTTGTATTTATTTTATTACCGGTATCGGGAATTATTATTTCGGCAGTTAGTAAGAGACTAAAGGCGCAATCGCTTCTTGCTCAGCAGGAAACAGGAAATTTTTTATCGTTTATTGAAGAAACTCTAACAGGCTTACGTGTTATTAAAGCATTTAATGCCGAAGAAAAAATTGAAAAGAAATTTAACCAATCAACCAATAAATTCAAAAATTTAATGAACAGTGTGTTGCATAGAAAAACATTGGCATCACCTATGAGTGAATTTTTAGGCTCAGCTACCATTATTTCAATTTTATGGTTTGGAGGCAGGTTGGTTTTAGGCGAAAACAGTCAAATGCAACCTCAGGAGTTTTTTGGATATATCGGACTTTTTTATTTGGTTTTAAATCCGGCAAAGGCCATTTCAACGGCATTTTACAGCATCCAAAAAGGAAATGCTTCAGCCCAAAGGATTTTAACCGTTTTAGAAACTAAAAG
>CAYFFC010000008.1:65010-66759 GCA_964342295.1 uncultured Lutibacter sp.
ATTTTAGAAGCCTCTAAAATTGCAAATGCTTACGAGTTTATTAAAAATTTACCTGAACAGTTTGAAACCAATATTGGAGATAGCGGAAATACATTATCCGGTGGTCAAAAACAACGATTGAGTATAGCACGAGCAGTTCTTAAAAATCCCCCTATTATGGTGTTAGATGAAGCAACCTCTGCGTTAGATACCGAAAGTGAACAACTAGTACAAAAAGCACTGGAAAAAATGATGGAGAATAGAACATCATTGGTAATAGCACATCGTTTGTCAACCATTCAAAAAGCGGATTTAATTGTGGTATTACATGAAGGCGAAATTGTTGAGCAAGGAAAGCACAGAGAGCTACTAGCAAAAAAAGGGGTGTACCATAAACTGGTAACCATGCAATCCTTTTAAAGAAATTTTAAATTTCTTAATTTTTTTTAGTTCTAAACATGTAATAAAGTCCTACTAAAATTAGAGGAACACTTAATACTTGTCCGGTGTTTAATCCTAAAATCCAATCTTCTCTTCCTTCAACTTGTGCTTCTTTAAAAAATTCAATAAAAAATCGAACGGTCCAAAGTAAGGCAAAAAACAATCCAAATAAGTACCCTAATTTCTCTTTTTTACTGGTTTTCCAATAAACAAACCATAAGATACCAAATATTAGTAAATAACTAATTGATTCGTATAACTGTGCAGGGTGTCGTGGAAAATCTTCGCCCAATCTTCTAAAAATAAAGCCATAATTAGAGTTTGTAGGCTTCCCTATTATTTCGGAATTCATTAAATTTCCCAACCTCACAAAAATCGCTCCGGCTGCTCCAGGAATTGTAATCCGATCTAAAATGAACAGTATTGGCTTTTTCAACACTCTTCTACTGTATATATACACACCAATAATTATGCCTATAACCGCTCCGTGACTTGCAAGGCCTGCAAACCCGGTGAATTCAAACTTTGGTGAAAATCTAAATGGCAAAATAACCTCTAGTGGTTTTTGAATTAAAAACTCAGGGTCATAAAATAAAAAATGACCTATTCTGGCACCTATCAATGTTGCAATAACTACATAAATAAAAAGCGAATCTAATTTCTCTAAATTTATTTTTTCGTTAATAAAAATCTTTTTCATTAAATACAAGCCCAGCATAAATGCAATCACAAACATTAGGCTGTAATAACGAATGGCAAAAACGCCAATTTTAAAAATTTCAGGGGAAGGATTCCAATCTATTTGAAGTAAAATCATTTTAACAAGTTAAGTATTTAAATTTTAGAATAACTGTACTATTTTTTGACTAAAATACAATTAATATTTTACGATAGCTTTATTTTTTTAATGCTTTGTTTTTTTATCTTTTTCCGGTACAGGATCATAACCGCTACCACCCCAAGGATGACAGCTCCCAATGCGTTTTAAAGCTAACCAACCACCTTTAAACAACCCATGTTTTTGTAATGCTTCAAGCGTATAACTTGAACAGGTTGGTGAATACCTACAGCTGGACGGAGTATAAGGTGATATTGCAGCTTGGTAAAACCTGACCAGCCAAATAAATGGAACGGCTACTATCTTTGTAAAACTTTTCAATTTAATTTATCGAAAAAGTTGTTCCCTCTTTGCCATCTTTAAGTTGTATTCCTAAAGTTGCCAACTCATCTCTAATTTTATCAGAAAGTACCCAGTTTTTATTTTCACGTGCTTCTTTGCGCATTTCAATTAACATTTCTACAACGCCTGAAAGTTTATCGGAACTATCT
>CAYFFC010000009.1:0-25011 GCA_964342295.1 uncultured Lutibacter sp.
TTTTTTAATATCTGCAGTTTGACCTACATAATATTTAGAACGTTTTTTACTATACTATATGTATACAATATAATTCATCTTTTTCATTGGGTGGTCACGCGTTGAGCGTGTCGACCTCCGCGTCACAAACGCGGCGCGATAATGACGCCTTGGCATCACAGGCCTACCACGCTATAAGCCTGGGCTACGCTACACCCCGAATAGGTTATCAATTTTTGCGGAGAGACGGGGATTCGAACCCCGGCATCGGTTACCCGATGACAGATTAGCAATCTGCTCCATTACCACTCTGGCACCTCTCCTAAATATGTTTATGAACTTATTTTTGCGAGTGCAAATGTAGCATTAGAATTACATTTAAACAACATTTTTTAGACTTTTTTAATCAATTTAAAAAAGATTTTATTCGGGGTATTCTATTCGTAAATGATAAATATTCTTTAACTTCTTCTTTAACACCTTTTTAATGATTTGCAATTCTTTAAAAGTAATATCGGCATTCATGAATTGCCCATCTTCCATTTGCTTATTAACAATTTTCTCTACCAAATTATCAAATATCTGAGCTGTAGGTTCTTTTATACTTTTTGAAGCTGCTTCAACAGCATCACACATCATTAAAATAGCCGTTTCTTTTGAAAATGGAATTGGCCCGGGATATTGAAACTTTTTAGCATCTACATCTCCCCCATTCAATTCCTCTTCTTTCTTATAAAAATAATACACTAACGACGTGCCATGATGAGTTCTGATAAAATCTATAATCCTGTCAGGGATTCTATTTTTTTTGGCTAACTCTACTCCTTTTATTATGTGATTTATAATAATTTGAGCACTATCTTGAGGCGTAAGTTCATTATGAGGGTTTACACCGGTTGTTTGGTTTTCGGTAAAATACATTGGGTTATCCAATTTCCCTATATCATGATATAAGGCACCGGTTCTAACAAGCATTGCGTTTGCGTGCACCTCGTTTGCCACGGTTTCAGCCAAATTGGCAACTTGTAAGGAATGTTGAAATGTCCCAGGGGCATTTTCAGCAAGTTTTCGCAACAAATTTGAGTTGGTATTAGACAATTCTTTTAATGATTCATCTGAAATTAAACCAAACAATTTTTCAAAAATGTAAATTAAAGGTAATACAAATAATGTAGCTCCACCATTTGCCGCAAAATAAACAAATTTTTCCCAATTCAAATTTTGAGCATTACCTTCCTGAATTATTGAAAATGCAAAATACGCCACAAAATAAACGAACGTTATTTTTAAAACCGATATAAACAAATTGGCTCGCTTATACAATTCTGAAATTGTTAAAATAGTTACAATACCTGCAATTATTTGAAGAAAAATAAACTCAAAACTATTAGGAACTATAAATCCTAATAAAAGCACTGTTAAAACATGCGTGAACAGTCCAAGCCTGGCATCAAAAAAAGCTTTTAAAACTAATGGTAAAATTACAATAGGTGCAACATAAACATACTTTGCGTCATATTTTATAATTAATGTAACCAATAATACTATTAGCATTATATTGAAAAATATGAACGTAACTTTATTGTTGTTCTCAAAAATTTCTCCTCGGTATTTTTGCAAAAACAGCAATAGCATTAAAAATGCCAGAGCTACCAATATAGTATAGCCAAATACTATCCAATTATAATTGGACTTGCTCCAAACTTGTGATTCAAACTCTTTTTTTAAAGAATTCAAAATTGCTAATTTTTCCCCTTCAACTATATCCCCCTTTAATATAATTCGCTCATTTTCACTAACTAGTCCTTTTGTATATGAAATATTATTCAAACTTTCTTCAAGAACTCTTTGAGTAAAATCTTCATTAAATGTTACATTTGGAATTAAATTTTCAAATAGTAATGAACTTATCTTATGCTCTATTTCAGATAAAGGCTGTCCTCCAATTTTTGAATTTATAAACAACAATACGCTGCTATTTTTAAATAATTTGTGAGGTTCTATATCCTGAATTTTATTTCCTCGTTTTAAGGTAATTACAGGTTTAGCTAATTTATTTTCTGATATTTTATCAACATAACCAAATTCATAAATATCATTTATTATACTAACTGCCTTTGTAAGAAGCAGCTTCTTTTCTTGCTCGGTAATATTAGTTTCTAAATTTATAGTCTCAGAAACAACTTTAACAATTTTGTTTTCTGAATTGGTTTGTAAAGCATCATCAAATTCAAAAAAATGCCTGGAATTACTTATAATTAACTGCTTTTCCTTTTCAATTTCATCTACAGTTTTTTGAATGGCAAAATCAAAAGGAGCATAGTAATTTTCATATTGCCAAGGTTTACCCTTTTGAAACTCATATTTAAATTGCCCTCCTTTTGGAAATAGGTAAACTACCAAAAAAATGGTAAAAACGTATAAGAACAATTTGTAGATTAAAGAATGATTTACAAGTAATTTGTTTATTATTTTTTTCACGAAGTAAACATTTGCCTTTCAAAAATAGCAATTATTATTATATATAGTTTGAAACAAATTACTTTTTTACAAGTGATTCTAACCTTACGGGCATATTATCTTCTATCCATTGAACGTAGTTTTCATAGACCCGCTTTTTATGCAATTTTTTAATTTTGAAATTAATGCCTTCCACTTCATTTAAACTTGGCTCTTTAAGTTGAATTATTTCCTTTATAATATCATTTAATTGATTTTTCACATTGTTTTTAATTGTAGCATTATGGTTTTCTAACCATCTTTCTAAAGCATCTTCCTTTAAATGTTTTTCAATAATTTGCTTGGTAATTTGTCTTCCATGTTGTTTGGACTCTTGTATATTACCTCTACCTGTTACCGCATTACCAACTGCAAAAACATTATTAAAACCTTCAACCTGATAACTTGAACTTTCTTTTAACTTTAAAGATGAATTTTGATAAGGTAACCCCGCAATTTTTTCAGGAACACTTCCTATTGATGAAATTATCATATCGGCGTCAATATTATTAAAACTATTTTCAATTGGTAGTACCTTGCCGTTTACCAACTGTACATTTTGCAGCACAATTCCTTTTAGTACTCCGCTCTCTTCATTTATTCCTACCGGTATGCTTTTTTGAATAAAATTAAACATATACTTTTTGCAATACTTATTAAGCAACCTTTCAGATACTTTTTTTGCTTTTTCAATACTCTGTTCCGAATCGTCTTTCGGACTTTTAAGTGGCATATCTTTAGCTGTCCTCCTGTAAACAAGTATAGCTTTTTGCACACCTAAATCAGTAATAGTTACCTGATGTTTATTAAGTATTTTATGAATTCCCTCTTTTTCTAGGGCAAATAAATCTACATCAATTCCTTTTTGTAAAAAAAGTTGTTTTTTAACCAATTCCATCATTACAATTTTTATAACATCTAAAGATGCTAAACCACCTCCAATTACAACAACTTTATCTTTTATAAAATAATTAATCCCTTTGTAATTGTGTTCGTGTTTGTGGTTAAACCAGTTTATAAATGCATTTTGATATATAAATTCTTTGTTTAAATAGCTACCAATATTGGGCATATGCAACTGCCTATCCTGCCAAGCGCCATTAGCTAAAATAATAGCTGTAAATCCCCATTCATCTTTTAGTTTTTTAAATGAGATATTTTCTCCAATTTTAAAGTTAGGCACAAATTCAATATTTGGGTGTTTCAATTTATTGTCAATTTCTTTTATCTGTCTATTTCTTAAATTAATATGCCAGTTTGGTAAACCATCTTCAATTTTACCATAGGGTAAGGTGTTCATTTCAAAAACCACCACTTTAAATCCGCTGTTTGCTAAAATATTTGCCGCTTCTGAGCCCGAAATAGATCCCCCAATTACGGCTATATACTGTTTATAATGCGATTTATTAATATGCATAATCAATTGAATTTGTTATTCTTAGGCAAAATATAAAATTATTTAAATTTTACTGTAATATATATTACACACAATAAACCTACATTTTAAAACTAAAAGATTACTTAAATTTACTAAATTCGCAATTGAAATTTTATTAGTTTTAAAATGAAAGACGTAGTTATTGTTTCTGTTGCCAGAACACCTATCGGGAGCTTTTTAGGAAGTCTCTCAAAAATTACTGCTCCCAAACTCGGAGCTATTGCCATTAAAGGCGCATTGGAAAAAATTAATTTGAACCCCAACATGGTTGATGAAGTGTTTATGGGAAACGTAGTTTCTGCCGGATTGGGACAGGCTCCTGCCAAACAGGCAGCTATATTTGCTGGCCTTCCAAATTCGATACCTTGTACTACGGTTAATAAGGTTTGTGCCTCGGGTATGAAATCTATTATGTTAGCTGCACAGGCAATTAAAACTGGTGATGTTGATATTGTTGTTGCAGGCGGAATGGAAAATATGAGTAACATTCCACATTATATGAAAGGAAGAAGTGCTTCTAAACTTGGAAATATAACAATAACAGATGGCTTATTGGTTGATGGGTTAACCGATGTTTACGACCAACAACATATGGGTACTTGTGGTGACCTTTGTGCAACCGAATACAATTTTTCAAGAGAAGATCAAGATAATTTTGCTGTAAATTCTTATAAAAAATCAAAACAAGCATGGTCTCAAGGGAAATTTAAAGATGAAGTGGTTCCTGTTGAAATTCCACAGAGAAAAGGCACACCTATTCTATTTGATGAAGATGAAGAATATAAAAATGTAAATTTTGAAAAAATCCCTACCTTAAGACCGGTTTTTAGTAAAGATGGTACTGTAACCGCAGCAAATGCGTCTACTCTTAATGATGGTGCTGCAGCGTTGGTGTTGATGAGTGCAGAAAAAGCACAAGAGTTAAATATAAAGCCAATTGTAAAAATTAAAGGTTATGCCGATGCCGCCCATGACCCAAAATGGTTTACTACAGCCCCGGCCAAGGCATTACCAAAGGCACTTGCCAATGCCGGAATTACACAAAATGAGGTTGACTTTTTTGAATTAAATGAAGCCTTTTCTGTAGTTGGACTTGCAAATATAAAACTTTTAGGATTAGACGCATCAAGAGTAAATGTCAATGGCGGTGCGGTTTCTTTGGGACATCCATTGGGAATGTCTGGTGCAAGAATTGTAATTGCACTAACGTCTATTTTAGAACAAAACAAGGCAAAAATTGGAGCTGCTGGAATTTGCAACGGCGGTGGCGGTGCAAGTGCCTTGGTAATTGAACGCATTTAACAGTTTTTTATATGCAATTTGGCATTTGTAATTTAAGTATTGTTCCTCTTCGATTAGAACCTGCTGATGATAGTGAAATGGTTTCTCAACTTTTGTTTGGTGAACATTTTAAAGTTCTGGAAAAGAGAAAGAACTGGAGTAAAATTAGAATTGCATTTGACAATTATGAAGGTTGGGTTGACAATAAACAGTACATTGAAATTACTGAAGAAATTTATACAAAAATAAACAGCTCTCCGCCTGTTCTGGCAGCCGAGCTTATTGATTTTATAACCGATGAAAACAATACTTTTTCTACGGTTACTATTGGGTGTTCTTTGCCTTCATATAACAATCAGAATTTGAATATAAATGGAAAAATATATCACTATGAAGGTAAAGTTTATACCGAGTCCAAACCAAAAGAAGCAATTGTAACTGTTGCCTATAAATTTTTAAATGCCCCTTATTTATGGGGAGGTAAAACTCCTTTTGGAATTGATTGCTCAGGTTTTACCCAAATGGTTTATAAATTATGCGGTTATAAACTGTTGCGTGATGCTTCACAACAAGCCATACAAGGTGAAGTGTTGAGTTTTATTGAAGAAAGTGAACCAGGCGATTTAGCCTTTTTTGACAATAATGACAGTGAAATAACCCATGTGGGCATTATTATGAAAGATAATTATATTATCCATTCACATGGCAAAGTTAGAATTGATCGTTTAGATCACAGTGGTATTTTTAATATTGACACTAAAAAACACACTCATAAATTACGGGTTATTAAAAAAGTTGTATAAAAAAACGCCTAAAATTTAGGCGTTTTTTTTTGTTATACTTCTTATTTCATACTGTCGTGAACAGCTTTCAATTCATTATATTTATCGGTCATTTCCAAGTTTTCATACAAACCTAATAATGTTTGAACAGTACTAATACTCTCCGGATTGTACTTATAAGCCATTTCGTAATGTGGAATAGCTTGCTTATAAATTTCCAATTGTTGTGCTTGTAACCTGTCGTATTTATCAAAGTCTGTTAAGCTTTTGTTCATCTCTTCAATAATTGGGTTTGCTTTTTCAATATATGCAGCACCAATATTATTATGAGCATCGGCATAATCAGGTTTTAACTCAACAGCTTTTTCAAAATATGATATAGCTTCGTCTAAATTTCCTTGATCCATGTTCATTACACCTACATTATAATACAGGCTTGGCTCGGTTGGATTTAATTTAATTGCCTCTTCCAATCGAGTTTTAAACATATCATTATCACCCTTTTTGTAATAAATATTTGCTTCTTCAATCAATAAATTATAACTGCTTGGAAATTCTTCTCTACCTTTAGCTATATATTCCAACGCTTTTTCTAAATTATCTTTTGCTCCATAATTTTGAGCTAAGTTTTTAAAGATAATATCTCTTCTAGAGTCTTTTTGTTCGGTTCTAGGGTTTTCAGCCAAGCCGAGTTTTACTTGTAAATTCATTGCTTTTTCATCTCCATAAACAACATCTTTACCAGTTGACTTATCTGTAGCTTTATAAACTGTTGAAATACCCGTATAGTTCAAATCCAGTAATTTTTCGTATGCAGCGATAGATTTATCATAACTTTTTCCATAGTAGTATACCAATGCCGCATTGTCTAAAAACGAAGTATCTTTAGGGCTTAAAGCAAAAACTTGATAAAAGCTTTTTGCAGCTTTATTATAATCTTCCGGTGTTTTGGTTTGGATTGCAACATTATACTGGTTTGAGGCCTTTGATGCCACATTACTAACCAAGCTATTAATTAACTCACCAATTTCATTAGAATACTTATAAGATTTAATGCTTTCTTCAAATCTAAGTAATTCATTAAACGCATTTCCAGCTTTTTCAACATCAAACTGACCTGCACCATTTTGATACAACGCCTTTCCTTTTAAATAATAAAATTTTGCCTTTAATTTATTATCCGCGTTAGCTATTAAACCTTCTGCACTATTAATTGCTGTTATTGCAGATTTAAAATCATTTGATTTAATTGCCTTTTCAGCAGTTTTAAGTTCATTCTTTTGCCCGAATACTGCCATACTCAACATAATAGCTGACAGAAATACTACTTGTTTCTTCATTTTACTTAATTTATTCTTATTTTGAATTCTTTTCTTGATTGTTTTCAATATTTGTGCCATTATTTTCATTATTAATAGATTCTTCATTTTCTTCTTCATGCATAACTTTTGCAACAGCGGCAATAGAATCGCTATCCTTAATATTAATTAATTTTACACCTTGTGTAGCACGTCCCATAACTCTTAGGTCTGCCACAGCCATTCTAATAGTGATTCCCGATTTATTAATTATCATTAAGTCATCATCATCACTTACATTTTTAATAGCAACTAAATTTCCTGTTTTTTCGGTTACATTAATAGTTTTAACTCCTTTTCCTCCTCTATTGGTGATACGATAATCTTCTAAATTAGAGCGCTTTCCATAGCCGTGTTCAGAAACCACCAACACGTTACTATTTTCATCATTAACAGCTATCATACCCACAACCTCGTCAGCATCATGAGCCAATGTTATTCCTCTAACTCCAGAAGCGTTTCTACCCATTGGTCTGGTTTTACTCTCTTCAAAACGAATGGTTTTACCCGATTTTACAGCTATCATTATTTGGCTGTCACCGGTAGTCAAACGCGCTTCTAAAAGTTCATCACCCTCTTTAATAGTTATTGCATTAATACCATTGGTTCGTGGTCTTGAATATTGCTCTAATGAGGTTTTTTTAACTTGGCCTTTTTTGGTAGCCATAATTACATAATGGCTATTAACATATTCTTCATTCTTAAGGTCTTCTGTAACCAAAAATGCCTTTACTTTATCATCTTGCTCAATATTTATTAAATTTTGAATAGCTCTTCCTTTTGTGTTTTTACCACCTTCTGGAACTTCATAAACACGCATCCAAAATACTTTTCCTTTTTGTGTAAAGAACAGCATGTATTGATGATTGGTAGCTATAAAAAGATGCTCTAAAAAATCTTCATTTCTGGTAGTAGCTCCTTTTTGACCCCTTCCTCCTCTAGCTTGAACTCTGTACTCATCTAAGTTGGTGCGCTTTACATAACCCGCGTGAGAAATTGTAACCACAACCTTTGAGTTAGGAATCATATCTTCTATAGATAAATCTCCTCCGGCATATTCAATAATAGATCTGCGTTCATCTCCGTATTTATCTCTTATAGCAATTAACTCATCTTTAATAATTTCATAACGCCTATCTTCATTTGAAAGTATATCTTTTAAATCTGCAATTAACTTAATAATATCCTCGTACTCAGCTCTTAACTTATCTTGTTCCAGTCCTGTTAACTGGCGCAATCTCATTTCAACAATAGCTTTTGCTTGAATTTCGGTAAGTTCAAAACGCTTAATTAAACTTTCTCTGGCTTCATCGGCATTTGAGGAAGCTCTTATAATTTTAATTACCTCATCAATATTGTCACTTGCAATAATTAACCCTTCTAAAATATGTGCTCTAGCCTCAGCTTTTTTAAGCTCAAACTGCGTTCTTCTAACTACAACCTCATGCCTATGATCTACAAAATGATGTATTAGTTGTTTTAAATTTAACTGCTCAGGCCTTCCATTTACCAATGCAATATTATTTACACTAAATGATGTTTGAAGTGCCGTATATTTAAATAACTTATTTAAAACAATATTAGGAATAGCATCCCTTTTCAACACATATACAATACGCATACCGTTTCTATCCGATTCATCACGAATATTAGAAATGCCGTCAAGTTTTTTATCATTGACCAAATCGGCAGTTTTTTTAATCATTTCTGCCTTATTTACCTGATAAGGAATTTCGGTAACTATTATACATTCACGCCCCTTAACCTCTTCTATAGATGCCTTAGCTCTCATTACAATTCTTCCCCTTCCGGTTTCAAAAGCATCTTTTACGCCATCGTATCCATAAATTATACCTCCGGTAGGAAAATCAGGAGCTTTAATGTGTTGCATTAATTCCGAAATTTCAATTTCCCGGTTGTTTATATATGCAATAGTTCCGTTAATAACTTCCGTTAAATTATGGGGTGCCATATTAGTAGCCATCCCTACTGCAATACCGGAAGCTCCATTTACCAATAAATTTGGTATTCTTGTTGGTAAAACAGTTGGCTCATTTAACGTATCATCAAAATTAAGTTTGTGATCAACAGTATCTTTTTCAATATCAGAAAGCATTTCTTCTGATATCTTTTGCATGCGAACCTCTGTATAACGCATTGCTGCCGGGCTGTCACCATCAACAGACCCAAAGTTTCCTTGGCCGTCAACCATCATATAACGTACGCTCCAATCTTGTGCCATACGTACCATAGAATCGTAAACCGATGTATCTCCATGAGGATGGTACTTACCAAGTACTTCCCCCACTACCCTAGCCGATTTCTTATAAGATCCGGTAGCTTTAATTCCCAATTCATGCATACCATACAAAACCCTTCTATGCACAGGTTTTAACCCATCTCTAACATCGGGTAATGCACGTGAAACTATTACTGACATTGAATAATCAATGTAAGCAGATTTCATTTCATCCTCAATATTAATTGGTATCAGTTTTTCTCCGTCTGCCATATATTTTTATTTATTTTTTACTGTCAAATTTAAGAAAGCAATATACAATTTTTCACTTTTTTACAACTCAAAATAGCACTAGTTTTTATAATTTTTATCAACATTGACAAATTGACAAAAACGCATCGTAACAATATGATTTCCAACCCTTTAACCATACCTGAAAAGATTGAAATATTAATTTCTGCAAAAGTGGTTTAATTTTTGTACTTTAAAAAGAAAAAAATCAGTTAATTTTACCATATAATCACATAGTTATGGACGATAATTTTTCACCAAAAGTTAAAGATGTAATTGCATACAGCAAAGAAGAAGCATTGCGTTTAGGCCATGAATTTATTGGCACAGAACACTTGTTGCTTGGGATGTTAAGAAAAGGTGATGGAAAAGCAATAGAAATTCTAAATTCACTGGATATAAACTTAGACCATTTAAGAAAGAAAATAGAAGGGTTAAACCCAATTAACCCCGTAAAAGAATTTATATCTGAAAAACGAAGTTTACATTTAACAAAACAAGCCGAAAAGGCTCTAAAAACAACATTTTTAGAGGCTAAATTATATCAAAGTGAATCCGTAAATACTGCGCATTTATTATTGTGTATTTTACGAAACGAGAACGACCCTGCAACAAAATTATTAAATAATTTTGATGTTAGTTATGCCGATGCCAAGTTGGCTTTTAAACAATTGTACACCAACGAAGAGTTAGATATTCCTAAAGCTGAAAATACTTCAGATGACGATTTTGATACACCAAAACAAAATCCGTTTGAAAAACCTAAAGCAAGTAAAACACCACAAAAAAAATCCAAAACTCCTGTATTGGATAATTTTGGCCGCGATTTAACGCGTTTAGCCGAAGAGGGTGCTTTAGACCCTGTTGTTGGACGACAAAAAGAAATTGAGCGTGTATCACAAATTTTAAGCCGAAGGAAAAAGAACAACCCTATGCTAATTGGTGAACCCGGAGTTGGAAAATCTGCAATTGCAGAAGGTCTAGCCTTGCGCATAATTCAAAGAAAAGTGTCTCGAATTCTATTTAACAAACGTATCGTTTCATTGGATTTGGCAAGTTTGGTTGCCGGGACAAAATACCGTGGCCAATTTGAAGAGCGCATGAAAGCCCTAATGAATGAACTTGAAAAGAATGATGATATTATTCTATTTATTGATGAAATACACACTATAGTTGGTGCGGGTGGGGCAACAGGCTCATTAGATGCTTCAAATATGCTAAAACCGGCTCTTGCGAGAGGAGAAATTCAATGTATTGGCGCTACTACATTAGATGAATTTAGAACAAATATTGAAAAAGATGGTGCACTTGAAAGAAGGTTTCAAAAAGTAATTGTAGAGCCAACATCAGTTGAAGAAACCATCCAAATTCTTAAAAATATTAAAGAAAAATATGAAGAGCATCATAATGTTGATTATACTGATGATGCCGTAGAAGCCTGTGTAAAATTAACTAACAGGTATATGACCGATCGTTATTTACCTGATAAAGCCATAGATGCCTTAGATGAAGCCGGGTCGCGGATACATATAACCAATATTGTCGTTCCTAAAGAAGTATTGCAATTAGAAGCTCAACTAGAAAAAATTAAAGAAGATAAAACTGGAGCTGTTAACGGACAAAAATATGAAGAAGCTGCAAGATTAAGAGATGACGAAAAACGCGTTGAAGGATTGTTGCAAGCTGAACAAAAAAAATGGGAAGAAGCATCTAGATTAAACCGGGAAATTGTTACTGAAGACAATGTTGCAGAAGTAGTTTCTATGATGACCGGAATTCCTGTAAATAGAGTTGCAGAAGCCGAAAGTAAACGATTAAATAACCTTCCTAATTTAATAAAAGGCAAACTAATTGGGCAGGATGAAGCAGTAACAAAAGTAGTAAAAGCTATTCAACGCAACAGAGTTGGACTTAAAGATCCAAATAAGCCAATTGGCTCATTTATATTTTTGGGACAAACAGGAGTGGGTAAAACACAGCTGGCAAAAGTGTTAGCTACAGAGCTTTTTGATAGTGAAGATGCCTTAGTAAGAATTGACATGAGTGAATATATGGAAAAATTTGCAGTGTCAAGATTAGTAGGTGCACCTCCGGGTTACGTTGGTTACGAAGAAGGTGGCCAACTTACAGAAAAAATTAGGAGAAAACCTTATGCAGTAGTATTATTAGATGAAATTGAAAAAGCACACCCCGATGTTTTTAACATGTTGCTGCAAATTTTAGATGACGGACATATTACTGATAGTTTAGGCAGAACCATTGATTTTAGAAACACTATTATAATTATGACTTCTAACATTGGTTCAAGGCAGCTTAAAGATTTTGGAACGGGTGTTGGATTTGGTACTGCCGCTAAAGCTGCCCAAGCTGATGCCAATGCCAAAAGCGTAATTGAAAACGCTCTTAAAAAATCCTTTGCGCCGGAATTTTTAAACAGAATTGATGATGTTATTGTATTTAACGCGTTAGAAAGAGAACATATTCATTCAATAATCGATATTGAGCTTTCTAAATTAATAACTCGCATAGATGATTTAGGATATACCTTACAACTTACAGATGAAGCAAAAGATTATATTGCCGATAAAGGATTCGATAAACAATACGGTGCAAGACCTTTAAAAAGAGCTATTCAAAAATATATTGAAGATGCTTTAGCCGAAGAAATTGTTGCTTCTAAATTAAGTGAAGGTGATACTATTGCTATGGACCTCGATAAAAAGAAAAACGAGTTGAAAATAAAAATAAATAAAGGTAAGGGGAAAGACAAGGTTGAGTAATTTTCGCCTAATCATCTTTATTTATATAACTGAAAAAAATCGAAGGCAATGACCTTCGATTTTTTTATGCAACTAATACAACCGGTAATGAATAAATTTTAGTAAATTTAAAGTAATTCTATTTAACAATTACAATTATGAAATCTTCTGCTAAATTTTGGTTGGGAATATTTACTTTCTTACCACTCGTTTTAATTTTACTAATATTAGGATTCTTTTTCACCGTATTTTTAGATAATATAGTGATGTTGGAACATAGCCATAATGAGTTTCCTATACATTTTTTTCAATCTTTATCCTGGTTTATTGGTATGATAATTTTAACTGCATTAATAAGTTTGGCAATTAAAATATATTATATTGTTCATACCAATAATTTAGAAACCAATGATACCAATAAAAAAATAATGTGGACATTACTCTTAATATTTTTTGGTACAGTTGCTTCCATAGTTTATTATTTTGTTGAAATAATACCACTCAAAGAATCTAATTAACACAAATTGTGGTAAATATTTGACTATTTGATGAATTAAAGACTTAAACTAACTGCTGCGCGATAGTAAATTAATATTTTTAAATAAACCTAAAATAAAGCCTAATCCGTAACCGGTAAACTGAACAAGTGTTGTTAACACACTCAATCCTGCCACTTTTATAGAAGTGTTTTCAATAAAGGAATCAATAAACAGTAACATTAAATAAATAAGGTAAATAAGTACAAAAAAAACAAGTTCAAAAAATAAACAACTAATTGAAAACAATAATCCTGCAATAAATAAGCTGGGGAACCAATACGTAAGTTTTGAAGATTTTGGGTATTTTTTGTTTAGTAAAGGTCTTGCCTTTCCAAAGGCAAAGGTTTGATTAAAAAACTGCTTAATTGAAGTTCTTCTTTTATGATACACATATCCTTTTTCTACAAACTGCGTTTCAAATCCTTTTTCCCAGAGTCTTAACGTTAAATCTATATCTTCACCAATTTTTATACTACTAAATCCTCCGGTTGCAACAAATGCACTTTTTGATATCCCGAAATTAAAACTTCTTGGTTGAAACTTGTTAACTGCAATTTTACTACCCCTAATGCCACCTGTTGTTAAAAAAGAGGTCATACTGTAGTTAATTGCTTTTTGTAAATTGGTAAAATCTTCATGTGCCGCATCTGCCCCACCAAAAGCATCAGTATATTTTAGTTTTAGTGCTTTCGCAACTTCTGTTAAGTAATTTTTAGGAATAACACAATCTGAATCAAAAATAATAAAGTAATTTCCTGTGGCCTGTTGCATTCCAAAATTTCGGCTTAACCCGGCGCCGGTGTTTTCCTTTTCAAAATATTTAATATTAAGTAAATCTTGGTATTTAAAAATGATTTTATCCGACTTTAACAAAGAGCCGTCTTCTACAATAATTACTTCAAACTTATCGGAAAATGTTTGTTTTGTTAAACTATTTAAAAGTTCATCAATCTCATTAGGGCGGTTGTAAACAGGAATTATTATTGAAAAATGCAGCTCCACAAATAATTATTTATAAATGTCAAATTTACTTTTTTTATTTATTACAAATAAATTGCAATTCTCAAAAATAAAAAAACCTACTTTAAATAATTTTAAGTAGGTTTTTATTTATATTAAATTCTGAATTTAATGCTGTAGCGCTTCAACATCAACATCTTTATATAATTCTAAATTTTCAATTCTGAAAGTATCCATATAATCAAATCGTTCTTTATTTTCAGATTTGACCAAATTCACAAACAATCTGGCAGTTTTTACAAATTTCTCATCTCTTTGACTGTTAATAACCAACAAGTATCCCATGATTATATTCCCGGCCATTTCAACCAATCGTGTTGAATGGAAATCAATTAACTCCGTACTTCCCATTTCAATCACTCTATCAGTAATTAATTGGTATTCTTCTGTCATTTTATGAAGCTTCGTTCTAATTTCACAGTTTTTATCGGAAATTTCTTTATCATACTCCAATATTTGATCAAGAAAAACTCCGGTAGTAACACCTTTTATTGCTGCAACGGCCTGTAACTGTGATGTTCCTTCATAAATTGATGTAATACGTGCATCTCTATAAATTCTTTCAATAGGAAAATCTTTCATAAATCCGGTTCCTCCATGAATTTGTAAAGAATCGTAAGCAATTTTATTACAAGCTTCACTAGCAGTCAATTTAATTAAAGGAGTAAAAACATTTGAAAGTTTTGCGTAATGCTTCATTTCCATTCGTTCTTCTTTCTCTAACTTTCTCTTTTTCATTACATCCTCATAAACTTTGAAAACATCAACAAATCGAGTTGTTTCATAAAGTAACGACCTTAAAGCATCAACACGAATTTTCATGTTTGTTAACATCTCATATACAGCCGGGAAATTCACAATTACCTTTCCAAACTGCGCTCTTTCTTCAGCATATTTTAATGCTTCTCTATAAGCAGCGTCTGCTATACCTACTGATTGAGCTCCAACACCTAAACGAGCAGAATTCATCAATGCCATAACATACTTTATTAAACCAAAACGTTCTTTACCAACTAATTCTGCCGGCGCATCTTTAAAAACCAATTCACACGTTGGTGAACCTTTAATTCCTAATTTCTTTTCTAAGTGTCTCACCTCTACAGCATGGTCATTTCTATCATAAATAAACATTGATAAACCGCGTGCATCAGTTGTTCCCTCTTCTGAGCGAGCCAGTACTAAAGAAATATCAGCATCTCCATTAGTAATAAAACGTTTAACACCATTTAATATCCAACTGTTTTTTTCTTTATCAAATGTTGCTTTTAATTTTACCGATTGCAAATCGGAACCGGCATCTGGTTCTGTTAAAACCATTGCTGCTGTTGCCCCATCTCTATTAAATCGTGGTAAATACTTTTCCTTTTGTTCCTCAGAACCAAATTCATAAATAGTCTCAGCGCAATCTTGTAATCCCCAAATATTTGCAAAACCTGCATCGGCTCTAGCAACCATTTCAGCAGTCATAACATAAGGAAGCAAAGGAAAATTCAATCCGCCATACCTTCTTGGTAAAGACATTCCAATTAGCCCTGCGTCATACAATGCTTTATAATCTTCAGATGTTCCTTTTGCGTAAATAACTTCGTTGTTTTCAATATGCGGACCTTCCAAATCAACAGATTCAGCATTTTTTGAAATGGTATTTGCACAAATATCGCCAACAATTTCTAATATTTTTTCGTATGAATCAATTGCATCATCGTGATTCAAAGGAGCAAAATCGAATTTCTCTGATTCTTTGAAATTATCTTCTTTTAACTTAACTACTTTTTCTACTATTGGATTTTGTAAATGAAATTTAAAATCCGGAGTGTCATTGAAAAAATTATCCATTTTTTACTTTTTTATTTTTAGAGTTAAAAAACTCGTAAATTCAACTTAAAACTATTTTGCATTTGCCTTGTAGAACTTAATCATTTTAGGAATCACAACTTCTAAATCACCATTAATTACATAATCTGCTAAATTATTGATTGGTGCTTCAGAATCATTATTTATTGAAATAATCATAGCAGCATCTTGCATACCAGCTGTATGTTGAATTGCTCCGGAAATACCTGCTGCTATATACAATTTTGGTCGAACCGTTGTTCCGGTTTGTCCAATTTGACGATCGTGATTGATAAACCCTGCATCAACGGCTGCTCTCGAACCACCAACTTCACCACCTAATAAGTCGGCTAATTCAGTTAAAAGATCAAAATTTTCTTTTGACCCTACTCCATAGCCACCTGCAACAATTATTGGAGCTTCTTTTAAATTTACATCTGATTCTTCAATATGGCGTTCAATTATTTTTACAACAAAATCTTCATCTTTAACCATTTCATCAACATTAATTTTAACAACTTCAGTTGAATAAGTCTCATCAAAAACTTCTTTTTTCATCACACCTTCTCGCACGGTTGCCATTTGAGGGTGCATATCCCAGTTTATAATATTTGCCATGATGCTTCCTCCAAATGCCGGACGAATTGCATATAACAAATCTTTATATTCTTTTTTCTCCTTTTTAACAAAATGATCTCCAATATCTAAAATTGTAGTATCGGCAGTTAATCCGCAATTCAATTGCGATGCCAATCTAGGTGCTAAATCTCTACCAACAGAAGTTGCTCCAAACAATACAATTTGCGGATCTTCTTGTTTTAATATAGTAGTAGCTATTGCCGCATGAGGTAATGTTCTGTATGGTTCTAATCGTTTATCATCTCCAACAAATAATTTATCAACTCCATACGGAGCAATTTGTTTTTCAATTCCATTTAAGTTTTTACCACTCACCATAGCTTCTAATGGAACTTCTAATTTTTGTGCTAATCTTTTACCTGCTGATAATAACTCTAGGCTTATTTCGGCTACTTTTTGATTTTCTACTTCACAATAGACAAATACACTTTTCATTTTAATAATTTTAGTTATATCAATTACCCAATGGTATGATTTTCAATTAATTCTTTAATCATTTCTTCAATATCTGAATCAGAGTCCGTCAGTACTTTAGCTTCATTTGCAGTTAGCACAATACTTTCAACACTTTTAACTTTTGTTGGGGAGCCTGCCAAACCAATTTTTTTCATATCGGCATCAATATCCTCTACCCTCCATTCAGGAATTACTAAATAGGGTCTCTGTTTATGCAGTTCTTCTAACACGGGATTTCCTTTTCTCATCTCTGTTTTAGTTCTTGCATACTTAAATTTCATAACTTTTTTAGCAATTCGCGATCTACAATCTGGTGAAGAACCATGAACAGTTATTAAGCAAGGATATGGAGATGAGACTGTTTCAACACCTTTTTCAAGACGCCTTTTTGCTACAATTTCAGCATCATTAATAGTCACAATTTCCTCAACGTAAGTAATTTGAGGAATCTTTAATTTATCAGCACATTGTGGTCCAACTTGTGCGGTATCGCCATCAATTGCTTGTCTTCCGCCTAAAATTAAATCGTACGGAGCTAATTTTTCTATGCCTTTTGCCAGTGTATAACTTGTTGCCAAGGTATCGGCTCCTCCAAATCTTCTATCCGAAATCATAATTCCATAATCTACTCCACGGTAATAACCTTCTCTTATAATATCTGCGGCCTTTGGAGGTCCCATTGTTAGTATAGTTATTTCAGTTCCCGGGATTCTATCTTTTATATTGAAGGCTAACTCTAAGGCATGTAAATCATCAGGATTAAATACAGTTGAAAGTTTACCTCTATTCACAGTACCATCGGGTTTCATAGCATCGGGTCCCACGTGTCTGGTGTCAGGAACTTGCTTAGCTAGTACTATAATTTTAAGTGGTCTCATAGTGTTATTTTAAATAATTATTTTTTTAACCTTTTCAAAATTAACCTAATTATTTCATGAAAACCATGATAATACTCATACTTCAAAAATTACTGTAATTGTTAAATTAAGGAAGTTTGTTAAAATTTAATTGTATAAAAAAAAGGATGATTTTGTACAATCATCCTTTTTAATAAAATAACTAATTTTAAAATTACTCTTTGTCTTTCTTTTTAGATAAATCATCTTTCGGTTTGAAAATCTCTTTCTCCATAAACTCATCCATAACTGCAGTACTAACTCCCATATTTGAAAATCCTCCATCGTGAAATAAGTTTTGAAGTGTCACCTTTTTTGTGAGATCAGAAAAAAGGCTAATGGTATAGTCAGCACATTCTAATGCCGAGGCATTTCCTAGAGGTGACATTTTTTCGGCATAGGCAACAAAACCATCAAATCCCTTTACACCACTACCAGCAGTGGTAACTGTTGGTGATTGAGAAATTGTATTTACACGGACTTTGTGATCTCTACCAAAGAAATACCCAAAACTACGCGCAACAGATTCTAAATACGCTTTATTATCAGCCATATCATTATAATCAGGAAATACACGTTGTGCAGCCATATAGGTTAACGCAACAATACTTCCCCATTCATTCATTGCATCTTTTTTATACAACATGCTCATCACTCTATGAAATGATAAAGCCGATACATCCCATCCGGTTTTTGTAAAATTATAATCTTGATTGGTATAGTGGTTGCCTCTACGCACATTAACTGACATACCAATAGAGTGTAACACAAAATCAATTTTTCCTCCTAAAATTTCCATAGCTTTATCAACCAAATTTTCTAGATCCATCATAGAAGTTGCATCTGCAGGAATTACTTGAGAACCTGTTTTTTCAGCCAATTCAGAAATAGTTCCAAGTCGTAACGCAACCGGGGCATTTGTTAACACAAATGTGGCTCCTTCTTCATGCGCCCTTTCGGCAACTTTCCAAGCTATTGACTTAGAATCTAAGGCACCAAATATAATTCCCCTTTTCCCTTTAAGTAAGTTATACATAGTTGTATTTTATTTTTGATTTATATTTTTTAATAGTGTGCAAATATAACAATTAATAGTTTAGAAGCTGTTTGGCGTGTTCAACTGCAGTTTTACTAATATTTTTTCCACCTAACATTTCGGCAATTTCCATAACGCGTTGTTCGTCAGCTAGTTTTATTAGCTTTGTAACAATCCCGTTTTCAGACTCTTGCTTAAATACTTTATAATGCTGTTTCCCTTTTGCAGCAATTTGAGGTAAATGTGTAATGGTTATCACTTGCAGTTTATCACTCATTTCATCCATAATGTCAGCCATTTTTTGAGAAATATCGCCTGAAACACCGGTATCTATTTCATCAAAAATTATGGTTGGCAATTTTAAATACTCCGATAAAATGAATTTTACCGCCAACATTATTCTGGAAAGTTCACCACCGGAAGCAACTTTTTTCAACAAACCAAAATTAACCCCTTTATTTGCGGATATAAGTAAATTTAACTTATCCTTGCCATTTTCAAAAAACTCAGTAGTGTGTTGCAGCTCAATTTTAAAGCGGGTATTTTTCATTCCTAAAACAGATAGGATGTGCTCTAACTTTTTAATTAATAACGGTATTGTCTCCTTTCGGTTGTTAAAAATAGTTTTAGCAGTAGTATTAAGTTTTTGTAATAAAGTATTTAATTCTTCTTCCTTTTGTTTAATTATTGAAGTTGAATTCTCTACTACAGCAACTTTTTCTGATAATTTATTTTGAATTGAAAGCAATTCATTAATAGAACCAACTCCATGTTTTTTTTGAAGATTAAAAATTAACTGTAATCTATTATTTAATTTATCAAGCGTATCCGGATCAAAATTTACTTGTTCATTTTGTAGTTCAATTTCATTTACAATATCATCAAATTCAATTTTAACGCTGTTAATTCGTTCAAAAAGTTCTTTAAAATCTTTAGAGTAACTCGAAATTTTATTGAGGTTATTAGCAAATGAGTTCAATAGATTTTGTATTCCAATTTCATCGTTTAATCCCTTTTCATAAGCTTCTGAAAGATTTAATTTTATTTCTTCAATATGATTTAGTTTGGCTAATTTTTGTTCAATCTCTTCCTGTTCATTTTCCAGCAATTTAGCCGCCGTCAACTCATTTAATAAATGTACGTTGTATTCATATTGTTCCTCTGCAGCAACTTTTTTTTGATTTAATACATCTAACTCCTTCACACAGTTTTTATAAGTTATCAGATCTTTTTTATAGGCGCTAATTTCCAATTCATTTTGAGCAATAGCATCTAAAATTTGAAATTGAAAGTTTTGATTTGATAATTGTAAAGTTTGATGTTGTGAATGTACATCAATCAATTTTTCTCCTAATTGTTGTAAAACTTGCAAATTTGCAGGAGTATCATTTATAAAAGCCCTTGATTTACCACTTGGTAAAATCTCGCGCCTCACAATAGTTTCTTCTTCATAATCGATATCATTATTTTCAAAAAATAATTTGAGATTGTAATTTTTTATAAAAAAACTTGCTTCTATAACACACTTTGTGTCTTCAGATTTTAGCGTAGATAAATCGGCTCTATTTCCTAAAACCAACCCAAGAGCTCCCAATAGAATAGATTTTCCGGCGCCAGTTTCACCGGTTATTGTTGATAATTTATCATTAAAACCTACAGATAAGCTCTCTATAAGCGCATAATTTTTTATGGAAAGGTTTGTAAGCATTCTATATTAATCTTAATTCAAGAATTTCACCTTAATTTATTCCACTTAGCAGCATTAATAGGTGAAATTTTTAATAGATCTTCTTTCAATTCTGAGGTTTCATATCTCGGGCCATCAGAAAATAACTGCACAATTTCATCAGCCTTAGAGTCCATAAAAACTCGTAATAAAAAGGCATTGGGTCTAATATCATAAATGGTTTTTAAACTTCTTACAGCTGATGCAATTTTTTCCTTCGCCTTTTTTTTATCGGTTACCAAAACATCCAACCCATGTAAATGGTAATTGTACATAGCTGATCTAAAATTACTATAAGTTGGCGACAATATATTATCTATGAGTACAAATCTGGTTTTTGTACCATCATTTTGATTCCACCCCGCATAACCACTTTGCTGTGCTTGCACCAAAATATCTTGTGCCTCGTTAAAGTATGCCGTACCTCCATTTAGCTCAAAAGTATCGGCATCCATTCCAAGTATGGTATACACATAAAATGCTATTATTGAAATAAGGTTTGATTCAAAAACATTTTCATTAAATTGTATGGTTTCATATTCAATATATCTAAAAGAAAAATCATCATCTTTAAAATTGAATACCGGTGTTAGGTAAGAAGCGTTATAAACTGGCCTAGATGCCTGAATTTGAATATTTCCTCTAAAATCATCACCATTTTGCTCTAAAAGTGTAAGGGTTAAGTTACAGTTGATACGCTCTTGTGGCTTATAATTTAAGTTGGTCCAACGTTTTTGATTTATAAATTCACTCAACACATTTTCAAGAGTAGTGTAAATTTGTTTATTTGAACCCGGAATTTTATCGGAATTTACCGTAACAGAACAGTTTAATTCCTGGGCCTGAATTGTAAAAACGGTAAAAAAAACTACAATAATAAATCCTATATTACGCATAAAATTTTTTCAGAATTTCTTGAAATATGTCTTCAGCAACTTCGGCTTTAGATTTCAAACTAAATTCCGAAATTTTTTCGGATTTATCAATAATTGTAACCTTATTTGTATCATTTTTAAATCCGGCACCAATATCGTTTAATGAATTGAGCACAATTAAATCCAAGTTTTTTGATTTCAACTTGTCTTTAGCGTTACTAAGTTCATTATTGGTTTCCAAAGCAAACCCTACCAAAAACTGCTGTTCTTTAATTTTACCTAATGAAGCTAAAATATCTTTGGTTTTAATTAATGATAATGTTAACGTATTAGAGGCTTTTTTTATTTTAACATCCGAAACTTCTTTCGGTTTATAATCAGAAACTGCAGCAGATAAAATTGCCACATCAGTTTCAGCAAAACATTCATGAGCGGCATTATACATATCTTCGGCACTCAAAACATCAATTCTTTTAATTAGTGAATTTGAAACCGTTTCATGAGATGGCCCTGTAATTAAAAATACCTCTGCACCTAAATTTGCAGCTTTTTTTGCAAGTTCGAATCCCATTTTACCTGATGAATGGTTCCCAATAAACCGAACAGGATCAATAGCCTCATAGGTTGGACCCGCAGTAATTAAAACTTTTTTATTATATAACGGAAGCCCTTTTACAATATCATTTTCTATAAATGAAACAATATTCTCAGGTTCTTCCATCCTGCCTTCACCAATCAGGCCGCTAGCCAATTCCCCGCTTGCCGGGGGAATAAACACATTACCAAATGATTGTAATTTTTCAATGCTTTTTGAAGTTGTAGGATGCTTGTACATATCCAAATCCATAGCAGGTGCAAAATAAACCTTGCATTTGGCAGACATGTACACGGCCATTAATAAATTATCACAAACACCATTTGCCATTTTTGCAAGGGTGTTAGCAGTTGCCGGGGCAATTACCATATAATCGGCCCATAAACCTAAATCTACGTGACTGTTCCATGATTCGTTTTGTTCATCGCCTTTTTCAAAAAAGGTATAAACAACCGGATTTTTAGATAAGGTGGAGAGTGTGAGCGGTGTAACAAATTCTGTTGCCGCAGGAGTCATTACAACTTTTACCTGTGCACCTGCCTTTACAAACAAGCGTACCAAATGAGCGGTTTTATAAGCTGCAATACCCGCGGTAACGCCAAGCACTATATTTTTACCGCTTAAAATAGACATTTACTCTTGAGATGCTTCAGGATTTCTATGATAAATTTTATCTTCTAACCACTCCTGAACAGCAAATGCAGTAGGTTTTGGCAATTTTTCATAAAATTTAGAAACCTCTATTTGCTCTTTATTCTCAAAAACTTCGTCTAAACTATCAGTATATGTCGCAAATTCTTCTAATTTTTCAATTAACTCATTCTTCAAATCTCCATTAATTTGCTGAGCTCTTTTAGCAATAACAGTAATCGCTTCGTAAATATTATTGGTAGGAGCTTCAATTTTACTTTTGTCGTAGGTTACTGTTGTTGTAGCCGCATTTGTAGTTTTATAGTCCATCAGTTTCAGTTTTTAATGAAATTAACGTGTTTAATTCCTTATTTAAATTTTTAAGTAGTTTTTCAGTTTCTTTTAAATGTTCTGATTCCTCAAAGTTTTTAACAAACCTATCATGAATTTTCAATGCATTGTTAATGCGTTCTTCCTTTTTAGCAGCAATACTATTCATTCCTAATTCATAGGCCGATAAAAACTTAAAATACATAGCTTCCTCTTTAAACGAGGTTCCCAAGTATTCACCCAATAAATTGTCAAACGCCACAATTGCTGCAATATAGTCTTCGGTATGATAATATTGATGCGCAATTTCAAATGACTTTTTTTCTAATTTATAGGTAAGTTCATTAATGTATTTATTTGCATCTTCTACACGATTAGAGCTTGGGTATCTGTAAATAAAATTTTGCAGAGCCGTAATTGCTTCATTTGTATCTTTTTGATCTAAACTAAATACAGGCGAAGCCATATAATAACTATGCGCCGATAAATAAGCTGCTTCTTCAACTTTAGAACTTTTTGGATAATTTTTCACAAACTTATCAAAATAGTATGCCGCTAAAGTATATTGTTTTGTATTATAATGAGCTTGAGCAACCATATATTGTATGCGCTCCATTTGAGGCTTACCTCTATAACTTGGTGTTATTTTTTCAAATAGCTGAATGGCTTTATTAAACTTTTGATCTTCATAAAGTTCAGTTGCCATTTTGTACTGATCTTGTACGTTACCTTTGTTTAAAACTTTTTGATACTCACTACAGGATGACACACCAAAAGCCAACAATAAAATGAAAATATATATTTTATTTTTATGCATTTTGCAAAATTACTTATTTATTATGGATTATTAAAATGATTTTTTTCATCTAAATAAACCACAAAAATAAACTGCTCAAGTAATAAAAAATACTCCCTTGTGCTAATTGTTTGTTAATTATTGCGCAGGTGGCGGTGCAACAGAACTAACCACTGTAAGTTGTTTAATATCGTTATCAAACAAGTACAATCCGCCTTTGTCATCACCTATTAAATTTATTTTATCTAAAATAGTGCGTGCCTGAGCTTCTTCTTCAATTTGCTCTGCAACATACCATTGTAGGAAATTATGTGTAGCATAATCTTTCTCTTCCAAAGCAATATGCACTAGTTCGTTAATGCTTTGCGAAACAAAAACTTCATGTTTAAACAGGGTTTCAAACATTTCTTTTATTGAACCAAACTCAACAGCAGGTGCACTCAAATCTGATACTCTAGCGTGCCCTCCTCGTTCATTTACATATTTAACTAATTTAAGCATATGCATGCGTTCTTCATCAGAAGCACCGTACATAAATTCTGCAACTCCTTCTAAACCTTTCAACTCAGCCCAAGAAGCCATTGCTAAATATATTTGTGAAGATTCCGCCTCAATTCTAATTTGCTTGTTTAAAGCATTTTGCATTTTTTCTGATAACATAGTGATCTATTTTTATAATATTGCTATTTCTTTTGAATGAATTTAATAATTCACTACAAAGTTATGTAATTTTTGTTGTAATTGTGTTGTTGTTTCAACTAATGGTAATCGAACATTTTTTTTACATATTGCTAATTCTTCTAATAAATATTTGATTCCTGCAGGGTTTCCCTCTTCAAAAATTAAATCGATACTCTCCATTAGCTTGTAATGCAATTTATTAGCATCTGAAGTTTCACCTTTTAATGCAAACCGAATCATTTCTGAAAATTCTGAAGGATACCCTTGTCCAATTACTGAAATTACTCCTGAACCACCCATTAAAGTCATTGGTAGTGCAATCATATCATCACC
>CAYFFC010000009.1:25111-26945 GCA_964342295.1 uncultured Lutibacter sp.
TTTATTTCATTAACTACAGCCTGTGTATTGTTACCTCCAATTCCTAAAACAAGTGGTAATCTACCTCTATTTGTTTTTACAACTGTTTCTTTAACAGCTTCCTTTTCTTCATTAGTTAAGGTAGCGGGCTCACCGGTTGTTCCCAACACCACCAAATAATCAATTCCATTGTCAATTTGGTAGTTCACCAATTTTTCCAATCCTATTAAATCAACAGATTTATCATCATTAAAAGGCGTTACTAACGCCACACCGGTTCCAATTAATGCTTTCATTTATCAAAGTAAATTTATAATCTTTAAATATTTTTTCAATTCGTAATTAAAAACAGGTAAATCCTCCCGGTTGCATTTTATAGTAAGCTGATAAAGGTTCCTGTTCAAATGTTCAAAACCTGCCCTAAATATTGAATTACTATGCAATAGTAACAAGTTTGTATATAAATTATCAACTTTATGGTAGTTAATTAACAAATCGTATTTTTTTGTTAAACACTTATTTAAGCTGCTGTTTTTAATAGTACCGTACCAGCCAAAATCTTTTGGAGTATATAATTTATAACCATCAGCTTCCAAATGTGCCTTCCCTGCTTTTTGTTTAAATAACAATATTTCAATTGCATTCTCTTCAACATGAAGCATTTTCGGAAGTTCCTTTTTTAATGATGTTATAATTTTTTCATCATCAACCAACACCAATACATTTTTTATTTCAACTGGAGTTTGTTTCTCTTTATTTTTGAGAAATTCAGCCCACTTTTTGTTAAAAAAAATTTGATTGGTTTTTCGTTTGAATCCTGTAAAAATCATCTATATTTACCGTTGCAATCACAAAAATAATTAAAAACATTTGTATTACGGCAATGAATAAATTTATTATTTCTCTTATTACAATTATTCTTTTTATCAGCTGTAAAAAAGCACCACTGGAAACGGTTAGAATTGAAGCAGAGAATATACCTGTAACTAACGAAATTATTTCAGAAAGTGCAATCGATTCCTTTTTAAAACCCTATAAAGCGCATATTGAAAAAGAAATGAACACCATATTGAGCTACACTCCTGTTAATTTAACTAGAACTGATGGAAATTTAGAAAGCTCGTTAGGCAATTTAATGGCCGATTTAAGTTATGAACTTGCCAATCCAATATTTAAAAAACGTACGGGTAACACTATAGATTTTGTATTGTTTAACTATGGCGGAATTAGAGCCGGAATTGATAAAGGCAATATTACCAATGCCCATGCTTTTAAACTTATGCCTTTTGAAAATACCTTTGTAGTAGTGGAACTGAGTCGTGAAAAACTGGAAGAACTCATCTCTTTTTTAATCGACAAAAAATTGGCACACCCTTTATCAAGGCAAGTACAATTAACAGTTTTAAAAAATGGGTTTGATTTAAAAATTAACAACATTGACTACAAAAAGAAAGATAGTTATTTTATTCTAACTTCCGATTATTTGCAAAATGGTGGAGATGATATGACTTTTTTTAAAAATCCGTTAACTTTGCATAAGCTCAATTATAAAGTAAGAAATGCCATTATAGATTACTTTAAAAAAACGGATACCATTAAGGTTGCTTTAGACGGCAGATTTAAATTAGAAAGTTGATTTTAATGAAAAGAAGAAAATTTATACAAAAAACGGCTGCCGCTGCAGCAGGTTTAACATTGGCAGGAAGTACCCTACCTGTATTTGCTCAAAAGAGTTTAAAAAAAATTACCATATTACATACCAATGACACGCATAGCCATTTTGAGCCTTTTCCAACAAATCATTATAAATACCCAAATAAAGGTGGTGTTGCACGCAGGGCAACTTTAGTAAATA
>CAYFFC010000009.1:27045-48593 GCA_964342295.1 uncultured Lutibacter sp.
GTTTTAGACAGCCATGTTAAACCGTACAAAATTTTTAATAAAAGTGGTGTAAAAATTGGAATATTTGGATTAGGAATAGAACTCAAAGGTTTGGTTGATCCTAAAAATTATAAAGAAACCGGCTATGAAAATCCTATTGAAATTGCTCAGGATTTTTCGAGAATACTAAAAGAAGAAGAGAAGTGTAATTTAGTTATTTGTTTATCACATTTGGGATACAATTATAAAAACCAACAACATATTGGCGATATGGAATTGGCTTCAAAAACTGAAAATATCGACTTAATTATTGGTGGGCACACCCATACTTTTTTACCAAAGCCCACTGTTGCTAAAAACAGAAAAGGTGAAAACATGTTAATTAATCAGGTTGGATGTTATGGAATAAATTTAGGGAAAATTGACTTTTATTTCGACCAATCAAACAATAAAATTAGTAAAGGAAAAAATATAATCGTTTAATAAATTTAGATAGAAAATGCGTATTGAAACCGATGTAAAATTAGGGTTTAAAGATGTAATGATTCGTCCAAAACGTTCTACTTTAAGCTCAAGAGCCCAGGTAACATTAGATAGAGATTTTACTTTTTTACACAGCAAATATAAATGGAATGGTGTTCCAATAATGGCGGCTAATATGGATACCGTTGGTACCTTTGAAATGGCTTTAGAATTGAGTAAACATAAAATTTTTACAGCCATTCACAAGCACTACACTATTGAACAGTGGGATGAATTTATGAATTCTAGCGGTAAAAATATTATAGACTATATTGCCGTTAGTACCGGCACCGGCACAGCTGATTCCAAAAAACTGAAAGCTATTTTTAACAGTAATCCACAACTAAAATTTATTTGTATCGATGTTGCAAACGGTTACTCAGAACACTTTGTGAATTTTGTAAAACAAACCCGAAAATCATATCCCGATAAAATAATTATGGCAGGCAATGTGGTTACAGGTGAAATGGTTGAAGAATTACTACTTGCCGGTGCAGACATTATTAAAGTTGGTATAGGACCCGGTTCTGTATGTACTACCCGTGTGAAAACAGGTGTGGGTTACCCACAACTTTCTGCTATTATTGAATGCGCTGATGCCGCTCACGGTTTAGGAGGTCAAATTGTTTCAGATGGTGGTTGTAAAATACCCGGTGATGTTGCTAAAGCATTTGGTGGCGGTGCCGATTTTGTTATGTTAGGCGGAATGCTGGCCGGACATACCGAGAGCGGTGGTGAAACCATTGAAGTGAATGGCGAAAAATTTAAGAAATTCTACGGGATGAGCTCTGAAACTGCAATGAATAAACACGTAGGTGGCGTTGCAAACTATAGAGCTTCTGAAGGAAAAACTGTTGAAATTCCCTATCGTGGAAGAGTTGAAAATACCATTCAGGATATTTTAGGTGGGCTACGTTCAACTTGCACCTATGTTGGTGCTAAGCGATTGAAAGAACTTACCAAAAGAACTACGTTTATACGAGTGCAAGAACAGCATAATAAGCTATTTTCAAAATAATAATTTTTAAAAACCGTTTACAAAATATCGGTTTTAACATGAATTAAAAGTCGGCCGACAAATTTTAATAGTCGGTCGACTTTTTTAATTTATCAACCGATTTTTTATATTTTCACTTGAATAATGTTTAGAATTTCTTGAAACCTATAAACATATCTTTTAACAACATGTTTTTTTAATAATAAATTACCATAACATAACGTTATTTTCCAATGTTATTTACCACTTGAAAAGATTCCTACCAAAAATCAGGCAAGAAGCGCAGCAGCATGGGTTTTTAATACCACACGAATGGATTCCTACCAAAGGCATGCAAGCTGTGCGGTAGCGGGAGGCTTAAGAATTAGTTAGTTTTAAATCTAATTTGCCTTTTTTGTTAATTCGGTCTACTATTATTTCTATAGTTTGCCCTCTATGATAAGTCACTTTAAAATCATTAGGTAATTTATTTTTATGAATTAAACCATAATTGCCATCACAGATATCCGTTACAAAAATCCCTATATCATCAACCTTGGTGATTTTTCCGTAATCGTTTCTTCCAACATATTTATCCAAATTACTTTTTGATAGTTCAAGGATACTTACAGCTTCTGCTTTTTTCCCTTTTTCTGACTCTTGTCCCTCATAAAAGCTCACTTTTGCATTCAATAGTTTGTTTAAATTCCTAGTGGGTTTAACCAAATCTTTTTTTCCAAAAAAATACTTATGCCCATAATCAGATGTGATGTGACCACTTTTCCCATTTTTATGAATGGTAGATATAATTCCATTTACAGCTAATTTATCTATGTATTTCTCAGATATCCAGAATTTAGAGGCTCGTTTATGAACCTGTTTTACAGATAAAGGGTTTTGTAAATTAATGTTAAAATAATTGAATAATCTTGTATACTCTTCACGATGTTGCCAACCTTTTTCTTGCAATATTGCAGCTACAAGTTCAGCACATATTTTAGCATCTTCAACTCTATTTAGTTTGAACAAAATTTGAGCTTGCAGTCGGTATAAACGAATAAGATATTCAGGGTCATTTCCATAAAGGGCGGCTTCGATGATTAATAGGTAGGCTTTCTTATACTTTTTTTGCTCAAAATAAAGTTCGGCTAAGGCTCTATATAAAAACCATTTATTAGAACCTTTAGGGCTGTTTATAAGGTCTTTAAATATGAGTTCACTTTCTTCTTGTTGGTCTAAGTGTTCAAGACTTAGTGCCTTACGCATAGTAAACCACATTTTATTATCGTAATGAAAGTTTTCTATATTTTTCAAGGCTTCATCACAAGCTTGTAGACAATTGTCATAATCCTCTAATTTGAGTAGTGCTTTAGTTTTCAGTGCATAGTAATTCTCCAAAGGTGAACTTTTTACAATTTCTCCTCTGCTTTCATGTTCGTAAGAATCTTCCTTCTTTGAAAGGAATTCAGGATTTAAGCGATTAAGAAAATCTAAAATTCGTCTAGCATTAAATAGATTGCTTTTCAAAGCATCTATTATTTTAAAACTAATAATAGTGAAGGGGCAAGGGTATGAAGCATCTTCTTGAAGATTTTTCTGTTGTAGGAGGTCTAAAAAGCCTTCAATTTGTATAAGGTTGTCTCTAATTTCATAAGGTTGTTTGTTCTTTATAAATTTATCAAATAAATACCAACCAGCATTACTATTCACAATGGCGTCATCAGGAAATGTTTGAAGAATGTCTAAGATTATATTAAAATCTGTTTGAGCAACCTTTCTTGCAACACCTATGGTAAGGGTTGCATCATAGTTATTATATTCTTCTTTATATTCATTCCACATTTCGATACATAGCTGATAAGCCTCACTAGGATTAGTGTTTTTTATCTCTCTGGCTTTATTTGCTATATCTAGTTTAGTCTCCATTGAATATTAGTTCATATAATTCAATACTTATATTCGAGTTAGTTTTGGCTAATACTTTTATATGGCTGAACATCCCTTTTCCGTTATAGATTAGCTTAAACTTTATCTTATGTTCACCTTTTGTGTAAATTAATATATCGTGATATGAGAAACAGCCAATTAGGGTAAGTTTAGCTCCAGAAGAACTACATCTATTTATCCAATCTTCATAAATTCCTTTTCTGAAATCTTCAGGAATTTTAACCTCTTGAGAATCATCAACTTTTGATTGAGATGCTCTTTTTACATCTAAAATGGCCTTTTCAATTTGAGATTGAAAAGGTTCTCCATTTCGCTCTGGTCTTATTGAAGTAATAAGTCCTTTTCCATTATTGTTAAATACCATTATAAGCTCCTGAGCATCGTTAGGAGTTGAGAAGAATGCTTTTGATAAGTAATCGCCAAATTTCCTAGTCTTTAACAGTAGAATTCCCTCAGATTCAATAGAAGATGCGAAATGAACAATAGCGCCTTTAGCATTGATGTTTAAATCCGTTTCAATTATATCTATAAACCTCAACGGTGTATTAAATTCTTTAAACTCTAAATTCTTGCTTTGTTGATTTGAACTTGTTTTCCATCCTTCTTCTGAAAAGTCTTCAAATGAACAATTCATAAACGGGTCAATCTCATTGGAGTTAGTAATATAGACTTTGTCATTAGCTGTAGTTATTCCAGAGTAGACCCATCTGAAATAGTCTTCATTGATGATTCCTTGACTTAATCCTTTATTGACATTAAATACCACTTCTTTAAATTTGGCTCCAACTGCCTTATGTACCGTAATGCACCAGCCGTAGCAAGCATTAATAGCATTTATAAAAGGGTCGTTACGCATAACTTGGTACGATACTTCATTATCGTATTCTTTCTTGTATTTTCGTTCTATTTTCCTTGACTTTCTTTTTGTCTCTTCAAGCTTTGTTTTGACACGTTCACCAGCTGCTATTCTACTTTCAAGTTGATTAATTTCTTCTTTTAGTTTAATGAAACCATTATCCACATTAAGCTTTTTAAATTGAAGAGATAATTCAAAGGAATTCTCCTTTTTGTAATTTGATAACCGAATGTTTCTGAAAATTTTAAATGCAAGCAACTCTTTAATGCTCAATTTCCCTAAATTATCAAAATAGTTTTTGTTGAGCCATAACTCTGTTAAAGGATTAGAATCTAAACTAATGCAACAGACCTTCAGCTTAATAAATTCTAATAGTATATTCTGGCTACTTCCCTTTTGTTCTATTGAAATGGTTTTTTCTTCAATCAATTCTTTTACCAAAACATACATGCCATTGAATATTCTGAGAGGTGCTGTAAAGCCAGAATCATCAGGAATCCATACATTATTATCAATTAATAATAAATCACCACTATTTAGTTTATCCGTATTTTTTAGATACTGCTCTTTAATGTGCAGATTAGCTCTAAAAGCACTTTCTCTTTTATAAAACAAACCCGCATGTTTTGGTTCCGAGCTTAAAAGTTGGGAAAACCAATTTTGAAAGTAATTTTGAGATGTATCTACTACGGAAAGGATGACCTCATTATCATCTTCTGAATAAGAAAGTTGATTGAAAGTTTGACTTTTAATAGCATTAGCTAGTTTTCCTCGAATACCTTCAATTCCATCTTCAGGTAAGACGTCAATAGAGTCATTATAGGATTGGATGTTTCCAGCATATAAAGTGGCTAAATGATTTTCAATTAAAGCAGATTCACTTATTTTACCATAGGAGAGCGAATATGGGTCACCAATAAAGATAATTTTTCTGTTGTTTTTTTCTAAACGCATGAATTGAATAAAATCAGTCAGTATTCTTCCAGTACCAAATAGTAATAAGTCTGAGCGATGTACAGAAGAAGTAACTAAATGAGCATCCTGAATAATAACAACTGCACTTTCGTCTATGTCTTTATCTGATGCTAGAGGTATTTCTTCTACTTGAAGCTCTTCATCTGGATTTTCAGATTGTTTTTCTTTATTATCATTACTTAAGTTTAAACTTGTTTCAGATTCATCAACAGCAAATAGCTCCTTATCTATTCTTATTTCTTGCTCTTGGATTTCTTCTTCATCATTTTCTCGTCTTCCCCCATATATGGAAGCATACATGCTAGAAACTGAAATATTACTTCGAAGCTTTACTCTTCTTGCAATACGTGTAGAATGTACCCAAGTTTCAATTTGAGAAGTATTGTAAGTATTTCCATTCTCCAATATGTACCTCATCCAATTGTCTCTTTTATCTGAATTCATTGATTTTAGTACTAGTATCCCTGAAGATTCTGTAGATAAGAAATCATTAATACCAATCTTTAAATCACCATCAATTTCTGTAATAGAAGATGGGACTTGACTTTGTTCTGTTGAGTCAATAACATTATGAGGTTCCCAAAGTTCTGCTGGAAAATGTCTTAGAAGTGCATTGTGTGCTTCTTGAGAATAATAATTGTCACTACTATAGTCAACTAAAAAATCTAGTAAATCTTCTTCAGAAGTCAGGGTGTAATACCTAAGTTTACCTGGTGTTTTTCCTTTAATTTCTATAGGGCCTGTAAAAATATTCATTGCACAGACATGTCTCGGGTTTATTTTTTTCGAGAGTGTAATATCACTACTTATTAAATCAAAAAATTCACTCCGATATTTACGTAATTGTCTAAAGGGATTTGCGTGATAAGCCCCAGCTTTTATAATTATTCTATTTTTATCTTCATCTGTATCAATATACCAATCAGTATTAATAAACTCATCATATGTTTTTGGTAAATCTATAACACCTCCATAGTCTTTAAAATCTATAACTAATAAACCATAATCGTAAAGTAATAAAGCATCTGCACGGAAGTGCTGAAAGTTTTCTGAATCGGGATTACCAATAAGAATACCATCCCAGTTTTTTTGGTCGAAAAATTGTATTAATTGAGTAGCAACTCTTCTAAATTGTTTGTTTTCATGAGTATTTTCAGCTTTTATATTTCTTACTTCTAATGCCATGTGTTATATGTGTATTATTAGTTTAAACTCACAATTTACCCAGTAAGTGTCTCTAACAATTGTTTTTGAAAAGAAAGGAATACTATATTTGATGTTTGAGTCTAGATAACCCGCAATTATTTTTGAATAATCTTTTGGAACCCATCCAATTTGTAAACCTCCTCCATAAACAACTTTAATAGCGTATTGGTCAAAATTATTTTTAGGGTCACGAATTAGTTTTAGTTCATCTTCCTCATTTAATTTCATAACGTATTCAATTCTAGACGATCCGTCTGTGTTAGGGTATCGGATACCAGCAACGTATAACCAAAATACTTTATCTGCTTTGTCCATTTCTTACCAATTTATTAATTATAAATTATTTTTCGTTTTAACATTTTTAACCTTAATACTAATAAGACAATCTTGAATCTTTCTATTTAAAACCCTTTTTAAATGATAATAAAAGTCATTATACATTTGACTCTACTTTTATCTATATAAATATTTCCCCAAACTTATCATTAGGCCCTCAAGAGCATAATCCAGTATTATAGAATTAAATTAATAAGATATTATTATCTTAAATAATTAACCTGTAATGTATTACGGTTTATAAAAAAAGTTATTCACCCTATTGATAATGAGCAAATTATTTCAACTACAAAACGTTCTTAATGAACAATTTAAATGCAATTTACGAAAGAATATTCAAAGTTTTACGAAAAATATTAAAAGAACAACCTTTACATTACAATCCCCGCTCTCATATGAAAGGGTTAACTCCATCGAAGCTTTGATTTCATTCGAAAGCAGCGTAAAATCGCTTTAATTTCCGAATACGATTTCGTAGATTTTACCAGTAAAAACAAGGGATTTCTGATATTTGTCACCTTTACACATTTTAATCAAAAGTAATTTTGCTTCTTCAAATTAAAGCTATCAATTGTGAAAAATATCACTCTTAAATTTAGCATACTTGTAGTACTGTTATTTGCAATAAGCCAAATACAATTACATGCTCAAAACAAAAGATTAAAACTTAAGCTTGATGAAACAGGAAAAACTTATATTAAAGCTTCTGTAAGAGCTCAGTTTTGGGCACGATTTACTGAAAATAATCCGGGAACTACAATTAATAACGAGCCTGTAACCAACACCTTTGACGTTTCGGTAAGAAGGCTTCGTATGGGAATATTTGCACAGCTAACTCCTAAACTGTATGTATTTTCACTTTTTGGTGGAAATAACATCAACCAAAAGTCTGAAAAAGATTTTCAGTTTGAAGTATTGGATTTATATGCCGAGTATGAATTTGCACCACAATTTGCTTTAGGTATCGGAGAATCGGGGTGGGAAGGTTTAAGCCGTTGGAATGTACGAAGCAGTAAATCGCTCATGACCTTAGATGCACCATTATTTTCATTATTAACTGTAAACAAAAATGATGATATAGCAAGAGGCTTGGGCATTTGGACAAAAGGACAAATTGGAAAATTTGATTACACTTTTGCTGTTAAAGATCCTGTGATTTATGGCGTAAATGCCTCTGAAGGTAAAGTTGATTTCGCAAAAAACAAACCTAGAAAACGAACATCCGGGTATGTTAAATATGAATTTTTAGATAATGAAAGCAATAAATCGCCTTACAGCGGAAAACAAGGTACCTATATTGGCAAAAAGCAAATTTTTAATATTGGTGCAGGTTTTATGGTGCAACCTAAAATGACTTCACAATTAATAAATGGTGAAGAAACTTATTACGATTTTAAAAACTGGGCAGTTGATTTGTTTTATGATGTACCTGTAAATAAGGTCAAAGGAACCTCAATAACATCCTATTTAGGGTATTTTAACACCGATTTTGGACCTAATTATATTAGAAACGTAGGGGCAAACGATTTTACTTCAGGAGGTACTTCATTTAATGGAAGCGGAAACGACTTTCCAATGATGGGCACTGGTGAAACTGTATTTTTCCAATTAGGATATGCATTTCCTTCTAATAAATTAAACAGCAAGTTACAACCAAACGTTATGGTACAATATTCTGATTTTGATGCCCTTACCGACAAAATGATGGTATATGACATTGGTATGAACTGTTTTTTTAAAGGGCACAGTAACAAATTATCGTTTAGTTACCAAAATAGGCCTATATTTGAAACATTGAATACCCAAATTATTGAAAATGAAAGAAAAGGAATGTGGGTACTTCAATATCAAATATCGATAAACTAACTTTTTAACAACATATGGCCACTTTAAAAATTAAAAAATCTGTAAATTTTAATTTAATTTTAAGTGGCCTAATCGCTTTTCTACTTTTTATTTTTTTTGTTGATCTTCAACCCGGTAACCCAAAAGTTACGTATACAGCAGGCATAGCTCTATTAATGGCTTTTTGGTGGATTACAGAAGCCATGCCCATTGGAATAACTTCACTTTTGCCACTCGTCCTTTTTCCGATAATGGGTGTGTTAGATGGTAAAGCTGTCTCAAACACCTATATAAACTATGTAATTTTTTTATTTATAGGCGGATTCATTATGGCATTAGCCATGGAAAAGTGGAACCTGCACAAAAGAATTGCCCTCAAGGTACTTTCCGTTGTTGGTGGTAGTCCTTTTAAAATATTATTCGGATTTATGGCTGCTTCGGCATTTTTATCAATGTGGATGTCAAATACCGCAACTGCTATGATGATGCTTCCCATTGCTTTTTCAGTATCAACAGCACTTGAAGAAATTCATGGTGAAGAGTCTATGCAAACCTTTATACCCGGTTTGCTGCTGTCCATAGCACATGCGTGCTCTATTGGTGGTGTTGCCACTTTGGTAGGCACCCCTCCAAACCTTTCATTTTTAAGAATTTTTGAAATTATTTTCCCACAAGCACCTGAAATTTCATTTGGTCAGTGGTTGTTATTTGCCTTACCGCTTACAGTAATTATTTTTTCTTTTTCATTATTTATTTTATATGCAGTTTATAAACCTAAAAAAAATATCAAACGACTCGATAAAAGTTTCTTTATTGAAAAATATAAAGAACTTGGAAAGGCTTCACCCGAAGAAAAGAGGGTTTTTGTGCTTTTTATTTTATTGGTGTTTTTATGGGTTTTTAGAAAAGAAATTGATTTAGGTTTTTTTAAAACACCAGGATGGAGTAATTTATTCAATAATCCCAATTTTATTAATGACGGTACCGTTGCCATATTTATGGCATCGTTGCTATTTATTATTCCTTCTTCAAAAAAAAATAGAGCATTAGTTACTTGGAAAATAACTAAAAAAATTCCGTGGCATATTGTTTTTTTATTTGGAGGTGGTTTTGCTTTGGCAAAAGGTTTTTTAGATTCTGGCTTATCGGCTTACATGGGCGGTTTGCTGAGTGATGCCAAAAATGTATCGCCATTGGTTTTAATTTCTGCATTAACAGGAATTATGTCGATTTTAACCGAGTTTACCTCAAATATTGCTACTACTGAAATGATGCTCCCTTTAATATCAAGTTTAGCTGTTGAAATAAAAATGAATCCTTTGTTATTAATGATTCCTGTAACGTTAGCTGCTTCAATGGCATTTATGTTTCCTATTGCTACGCCTCCAAATGCCATAGTATTTGGAACCGGTAAACTCAATATGTTTCAAATGATAAAAACGGGTATTCTTATCAATATCTTTTCAGTAATAATAATATCAATTTTAATGCTTACTTGGGGAACTGTTATTTTTAATATAAACCCTACTGTTTACCCTGCTTGGGCTGAAACAGTTGAAGCAGCTTTACATTAAACACGTTATAAATCACTCTTTTTAAGCAACTCTATATAATCAACTTCTGAAAGAATTGGAATTCCCAGCTGCTCTGCCTTAGTTCTTTTACTTGGTCCCATATTTTCTCCGGCAATTACAAAATTTGTTTTTTTTGAAATAGAGCCGGTAACCTTTCCTCCGTTATCTTCAATAGATTTTTTGAGTTCGTTTCTGCTAAATTTTTCAAATACACCGGATACCACAAAAATATTGTTATTTAAAATATTGGTAACATGTGCTGTTTCAGCTTCTGATATTTCAAGTTGAACACCATATTTTTTTAACCGTTCAATTAGCTGAATATTGTACAAATTGGTTCCAAAATTTATAATACTTTCGGCTATTCTTTCACCAATTTCATCAACCATAATCAGTTCATCAAAAGTTGCATGTAGCAACTTATCAATTGATTTAAAATGTTTAGCTAATTTTTTAGCAACCGTTTCTCCCACAAATCTTATTCCTAGTGCAAACAATACTTTTTCAAAAGGTATTTTTTTAGAAGCTTCAATGCCCTCAATAATATTTTTGGCCGATTTTTCAGCCATACGCTCTAAAGGTATTATAAACTCTTCCCTTAATTCATATAAGTCGGCATAATTGTGAATTAATCCTTCATTAAAAAATAACTCAATGGTTTCACTTCCTATGCCATCAATATTCATAGCTTTACGGCTTATAAAATGCTGTATTCTACCTGTAATTTGAGTGGGGCAACCAAATTCATTTGAACAATAATGTTTTGCATCTCCTTCAGTTCTTTTCAATTCGGTATTACAATCAGGACAGTGAGTTATATACTTTAAAACTTCAGATTTTAATGGCCTTTTACTAACATCAACACCAACAATTTTAGGAATTATTTCGCCTCCTTTTTCAACAAAAACAGTATCACCAATTCTAATGTCTAATTTTTCAATTTGATCTGCATTATGCAATGAGGCTCTTTTAACTATAGTTCCCGCCAACTCAACCGGTTGTAAATTGGCTACAGGCGTTATGGCTCCGGTACGCCCTACCTGATAAGTGATTTCATTCAACACAGTTACTGCTTGCTCTGCTTTAAACTTATAGGCAATGGCCCACCTGGGTGATTTAGAAGTATAACCAAGTTCTCCTTGCTGAGCCAGGCTATTTACCTTTACCACTATTCCGTCGGTTTCATAGGGTAGTTCATTTCGTTTGTATTCCCATTCATTTATAAATTCAAAAACTTCTTCAATTGAGTGGCAAACCTCAATTGCTTCCGGAATTTTAAATCCTTTTTCTCTTGCCTTTTTTAGTGCGTTAAAGTGTGTTCCGTTTTGGTTATGGGTTCCTACAACATGATACAATAAACAATCTAAGGGGCGGCTGGCAACTTCACTGCTATCTTGCAATTTCAGACTACCACTAGCGGTATTACGCGGGTTTCTGTAAGGATCTTCTCCAGCTTCAATGCGTTCATCATTCATCTTATTAAAACCATCAATGGGCAATATAATTTCACCTCTTATCTCAAAAGAATCAAGGCTTCCATCTTTTAAAATCAAAGGAATAGATTTAATTGTTTTTATATTGGCAGTAACATCGTCGCCCATAACACCATCTCCTCTGGTAACAGCACTTTTTAAAGTGCCATTTTCATAGGTTAAATTTATAGAAGCCCCATCGTATTTAAGCTCACAAGTATATTCAAGATCATTAACTCCCAGTATCTTTTTAATACGCTTTTCCCAATCCAATAAATCCTGCATTGAGTAAGAATTATCTAATGAATACATCCTGTTTTTATGAACAACCGAATTGAATTTTTTTGTTATTTCACCTCCTACGCGTTGCGTTGGGGAATTGGCATCAAAATACTGGGGATACTCTCTTTCAAGTGCTTCTAATTTTTTTAATAATATATCAAATTCATAATCGCTTATGGTTGGGTCGTCTAACACATAATAATTATAATTATGTTGTCTTAATTTTTTTCTTAATGCAATTATTTGTTGTTCAATAGATGTGTTCATATGTTGAAAAATAATGGCTAAAAATACTTCTTTTTTCAATATATATATTTAATAAATTTAACTTTTCTGCTAAAAAATAATTCCCTTAATCATGTAACTAACGTTACAATTAACACTGATATTTATCATAAAGTTGATGATTTAACCACCGTACCTTTACATAGAAATTAACCAACTTAGATTACTCACAATGAAAAACTTACTAATTTTAGGAGCCGGCACTTCCGGAACAATGATGGCAAATCACTTGCGTCCTAAGTTAAAAAAACAGGAATGGAACATTACCATTGTTGACCAATATAAAACGCATTACTATCAGCCCGGATTTTTATTTTTACCTTTTGATATTTATACAGAAAGTCAGGTAAAAAAAGTTAGTAAAAAATTTATTCCAAAAGGTGTTACCTATATTCAGAAAAAAATAAATCAAATATTTCCTGATGAAAACAAAGTTGAACTTGAAGATGCAACCTTAACTTACGATATTTTAATAATAGCCACCGGTTCAAAAACTGCTCCTGAAGAGGTTGAAGGCATGAAAGGTAAAAACTGGTATAAAAACATTTTCGATTTTTATACTTATGAAGGTGCGTTGGCCCTAAGAAACAGATTACGAACATGGGAAGGTGGTAAATTAGTAGTACACATTACCGAAATGCCAATAAAATGCCCTGTTGCTCCGCTTGAATTTGCGTTTTTGGCAGATACCTATTTTACAAAGAAAGGAATGCGCGACAAGGTTGAAATTACTTATGTTACTCCCTTAGGCGGCGCTTTTACAAAACCTAAAGCTACTAAAGAACTAAGCTATTTGTTAGAGGAAAAAAACATAAAATTGGAAACTGATTTTGCAATAGAACGCATTGATAATGACACCAATAAAATTGTGGATTACGGTGAAAAAGAAATCGGTTTTGACTTATTAGTTACTGTCCCAACTAATATGGGTGATGAGCTTATAGAACGTTCAGGAATGGGAGATGATTTAAATTTTGTTCCCACAAATAAAAGCACGTTACAATCTGATGCTCACAAAAACATATTTGTAATTGGAGATGCCACCAATTTACCGGCATCCAAAGCAGGTTCTGTTGCTCATTTTCAAGCGGAAACTTTAACCGATAATATACTTTTATTTATTGAAGACAAGCCTTTAAAAGAAGAATTTGACGGCCACGCCAACTGTTTTATTGAAACCGGGAATAACAAAGCATTGCTAATAGATTTTAACTACAATCAAGAACCTGTTAAAGGCACTTTCCCAATTGCCGGTATTGGGCCTTTAAAACTTTTAAAAGAAAGCGTTTTAAACCACTGGGGAAAATTAGCTTTTCGATGGATTTATTGGAATATGCTTTTAAAAGGCATTCCTATACCATTTGTAGGAAGAAATATGAGTATAAAAGGAAAACAAATAACATAACTTAAAATTTTATAAAAACAACTATTATGGAAGCAGTATTAGCAGGAATTAAACTTATGGTTACCGATGATGGTTACTTAACAGATTTTTCTCAATGGAATAGAGAAGTTGGAGAAGAAATTGCTAAAAATGAAGGAATTGAAATGACCGAACGTCATTGGGAAGTTATTAACTGGATTCAAGAGCAAGTAAAAGCAGGAAAAGCACTATCTATTAGAAGTGTTAAAAAAAGTGGTGTATTGGATATTAAAGAATTTTACGCTTTATTTCCTAAAGGGCCTTTAAAATTAGCAACTAAAATAGCTGGGGTTCCAAAACCAAAAAGCTGTATATAATCAACTAAAAAACAAACTATTATGAGCCAAACAAAAGTTAAAAAAATGCTTTTTATTTTATCAAAAGCAACTATAGAAAATGTATATGCCGCATTTGTAATGGCAAACGGTGCCAGGATGGAAGGTATTGAAGCCGAAATTTTCTTTACTTTTTTCGGATTAGAAGCAATTCAAAAGAAAAAGCTTGAGCATTTACATGTTGCAACTGTTGGAAATCCGGCTATGCACATTCCTACTATGATTGGCGGGCTACCCGGGATGGAAGCTTTGGCAACAAAAATGATGAAAAAAGAAATGGAAAAATTAGATATGCCTCCGGTTGGTGAATTTTTAGAAATATTATCAGCTTCCGGGGTTAAATTATGGGCGTGTAAATTGGCTGTTGATATGTTTCATTTAGAAGAAAAAGATTTTATAGAAGAAATTGATGGCATTTTAACCATTGGCGATTTTTATACCAAAGCCGATACGGAGGGTACTCAAATTTTGTTTATCTAAAAATAAAAGTACTATTTATAAAGGCGGGTTTTGAAAACAAAATCCGCCTTTAATTATTTTAATAGTACGAAAACCTTCTAACTTGTGAAATGTATTTAGCCAATCGCATAACTTGATGGCTGTATCCATATTCATTATCATACCAAACATATAAAACTACATTAGAGCCCTTATTGTTTGCAATAGTAGCATTGCTGTCAAAAATAGCAGGGGCCGAAGTTCCAACAATATCAGATGATACCAATTCATTACTAAGTGAATACTTAATTTGCTCTACCAAATCACCTTCCAATGCATATTTTTTTAACACAGCATTAATAGTTTCTTTGCTTGCAGCATTTTCTAATTGTAAATTTAAAATTGCCAGTGAACCGTTAGGTACCGGCACCCTGATAGCACTTGAAGTTAATTTCCCCTCAAAAGAAGGCAATGCCTTTGAAACTGCTTTTCCTGCACCGGTTTCAGTAATTACCATATTTAAAGCTGCCGCTCTACCTCTTCTGTATTTTTTATGCATATTGTCAACCAAATTTTGGTCATTTGTGTAAGCGTGAATGGTTTCTAAATGGCCATTTTTCACTCCAAAATTATCTTCCATTACCTTTAATACAGGTGTAATGGCATTAGTTGTACACGAAGCTGCTGAAAAAATATCAACCTTTTCAGGATGGTACTCTAAATGATTCACCCCATGAACTATGTTAGGTACTCCCTTACCCGGTGCTGTTAATAATACTTTAGAAACACCTTTTGATTTTAAATGTCTGCTTAATGCATCTTTATCTCTAAAAGCCCCGGTATTATCAATCACAAGGGCATCAAAAATTCCGTAAGCAGTATAGTCAATTTCTTCAGGTGCATTTGCAGAAATTATATTAACGGTAGTACCATTAATTAGTAAGGCTTTTTTTGCATAATCTATTCTTACGGTTCCGTGAAAATCACCATGTACCGAATCATTTCTTAACAGCGATGCTCTTTTTTCTAAAATAGTTTCATTAACTTCTCCCCTAGTAACTATAGCTCTTAACCTCATTAGCTTGCCTTTACCCGTTTTTGCCATTAATTCGCGTGCCAATAAGCGTCCAATTCGTCCAAAACCATATAATACTACATCTTTTGGCTCTGTACCATTTAAGTTTTTTGCATCTTTAAGTTTTTCATACACAAAATCTTTAATTGAGGCCTTATTATCATTCAAGTGATATTCATACACCAATTTTCCAATATCAATTTTTGAAGGAGGCAATTGTTGCGCCTTAATTTCTTTTGCAATTTCAACTGCATCAAAAATAGAAATTGGTTTTTCAACAAAATCGCTTGCGTATTCAACCAAATTTAAAATTTCACTGACATTCCGATCAATGAGTTGATTTCTAAATAAAATCAGTTCAATGGTAGCATCATACCATAAATCGCTGATAATACTAATAAATTCTACTGTAGCTCTTCTTCTTTGGGCTTGAAAAGCGAGCTCTTTTTCATAAAGTTCGTTAAAAGACATATTTAATTGCGTTGTTATTTTTGTGCAAAAGTATTAATTTCAAACGTTTTCGCAACACTTTTAAACAAAAAAAATCCTTCCAAAATTTGAAAGGATTTTTTTTAAAATGCAGCTCTTAATTATCGGAAAATATAGCGTTCTTTTTCACCATTCAAATTTAACATTTCAATGCGCAATACTTCTCCATTCTCTCTGCCGGAAATTATACTATTTAAATCATCAATTGAATATACTTTTTTACCATTGATGGATGTAATTATATATCCTTTTTTAACACCGTAATATTCCAATTCTTTATTATCAATATCAATAATTTTAAGTCCGTTTGAAATTTTCAAATCTTTTAGTTCTTTTTTATTAAGATTTTTAAGTTCAAGACCAAGAGCATTAACTTTTAAAACTTCGAACTTTGATAATTTTACAGTAGTAGTTTTTTCAGTACCATCTCTTAAGTAAGTTACACGTACCACTTCATTTGGCCTTTTTGAACTTAAAAATCCGGTTAAATCGGCATAGGTTGCAATTTTAACAGCATCTAATTTTATAATAATATCGTCTTTTTTTAAACCGGCTTTTTCAGCTCCGGAATTTTTACTTACTTCTGAAATATAAAAACCTTCTGTATTTTCTATATCTAAAGATGACGCTATTTTACTATTGAGTTCGCCACCAAGTACACCTAAAATGGCCTTTTGTACATTACCATATTCCATAATATCTTCAATTACTTTTTTGGCAATGTTTGAAGGTACCGCAAAAGAATACCCAATAAACGACCCTGTTCTTGAAGAAATTGCAGTATTTATACCAATCAATTCACCTTTGGTATTAACCAATGCACCTCCACTGTTTCCCGGGTTTACAGCTGCATCAGTTTGAATAAAAGACTCTATATTACTGTTACCTTGTAAATCTCTTCCTTTTGCACTTACAATTCCGGCAGTAACCGTTGATGTTAAGTTATAAGGGTTACCTACAGCTAACACCCATTCGCCAACTTTTAAATTATCAGAATCTCCAAATGTTATGTAAGGCATATCTTTAGCTTCAATTTTAATGAGCGCTATATCATGAGTAGGATCTGCTCCTACTAATTGGGCTGTAAATACTTTTTTGTTGTTTAAAGTTACTTCAATATCGGTAGCATTTCTAATCACATGGTTATTAGTTACAATATAGCCATCTTTTGAGATAATCACTCCACTACCCGTACCTACTTGTGAATATTGCTTGGTTCCACTCCCTTGTCCGTAAAAAAATTCAGCCAGTGGGTCGGTATAAGTTTTATAGCTTGTATTTTTAACGTGCACTACGGCATTTAAGGTTTTTTCGGCGGCTATGGTAAAGTCGGTGTTTTCAGCAGACAAAACAGTAGCTCCCTCAAAATTCGTTGACATTACTGCGGGTTCCGATTGTACTGCCCTTTCAATAATCACCTGAGGCTTTTCAAAAAATAATTTATAAACCCCTAAAGATAAAGCAGCTCCAATGGCCGAAAATAACACTATACTAATTATTTTTTTCATCGTTTATATTTTATAAATTAACACTCAAAATTAATACTTTATTACAAATTCAAAATTGCTTTAACGCTTTGTTAACGTTCATTTAACCAAAATTAACAGCAATAAATTACCAATAATTTTTTAACAATAAAAACTACTTGTATTTTAGTACATTTGCAACAATGAAATTAGATTTTTTTAAATACCAAGGCACCGGGAATGATTTTATCATAATTGATAATCGCACTTTATTTTTTGATAAGAGAAATCAAAAAAAGATTGAACATTTATGTGATAGAAAATTTGGAATAGGTGCCGACGGATTAATTTTGCTTGAATCTTCTGAAATCAGTGATTTTAAAATGGTATATTTTAATGCCGACGGAAATGAGGGGAGCATGTGTGGAAATGGCGGAAGATGCGTAGTGGCTTTTGCCAACAAACTTGGGTTAATAAACAGTAAAACTACATTTGAAGCAATTGATGGACTGCATGAGGCTGCTATTTTAAACGATATGGTTAGCCTAAAAATGTGTGATGTACAAAATATTGAAAAGGATGATGCACGTATTTTTTTAGATACCGGTTCACCACACCACATAAACTTTTGTGAAAATGTTAACACGATTGATGTAAAAAAAACAGGTGCCTCTATAAGATATGGAGCACCTTATTTTGATAATGGCACTAATGTAAATTTTGCAGAACAAATTGATGCCAACACATTTAAAGTACGCACCTATGAAAGAGGTGTTGAAGATGAAACATTAGCCTGTGGAACCGGTGTAACAGCCGTTGCAATTGCAGCCCATAATTTAAATAAAACTTCTGAAAATTGTATTGATGTTGAAGTGATAGGCGGAAAACTAAACGTTACTTTTGAACTTGATAATAGTGGTTACAAAAATGTTTATTTAAATGGGCCTGCTAAATTTGTTTTTAAAGGTGAAATTGATAATTAAAAATGGCTACATTATTAGGTGAAAATATAAGTTTAAGAGCTTTAGAACCAGAAGATATCAACTTTTTATTTTCTACTGAAAATAACGAACAATTTTGGGAAGTAAGCGGAACCCAATTGCCATTTTCAAAATATACTCTGATGAAATATTTAGAAAATGCACATCAGGATATTTATGAAGCAAAACAGTACCGTTTTGCAATTTGCAATTCAAAAAATACACCAATGGGAATGATTGATTTATTTGATTTTAACCCGATGCACCAAAGAGTTGGAATTGGTATTTTAATATTGCCAGAGTATAGGAACTACGGATTTGCAACTGAAGCTTTACAATTAGTAATCACTTATGCATTTACCCATTTAAATGTGCATCAAATTTTTGCAAATATTATTGACAACAACCAGAAAAGTATTTCGCTTTTTAAAAAATTGAAATTCAAGAAAGTAGGCATTAAAAAGGATTGGATTTACTCCAAAGGCACTTTTAAAAATGAAATTTTATACCAATTAGTAAAACCAAAAAAATGAATCTTAAAAAGCTAATTTTATTAATTACAAGTTTATTGATTGTAATTACAGGGGTTTTGGGTTTTAATTTGTATAACAAAATTTACAAACCCATTACAATAAAAAATGGTTTTGTTTATATTTCAACCAATAGCACTTTTAAAGACATTGAAAACTCGGTAAGACCCTATTTAAAAAGAGTGAAACCATTTACTTGGGTAGCAAAAAGAAAAAAGTACACCACCAATATTAAGCCGGGTAAATACGCTATTAAAGAAAATATGAATGCCAACGACTTGGTTAATTTGCTTAGAAGCGGTAATCAAACGCCAGTAAATCTCTCATTTAACAATCAAGATTCTTTTGAAAAACTGGCCGGTAGAATTGCAGTTCAAATTGAAGCCGATTCTGCATCGTTACTAAAAGCCTTTAAAAATGAGGATTTATTGAACCAATATCAATTTAATTCAGAAACCGCTTTAGCAATGTTTATACCCAATACCTATCAGTTTTTTTGGAATACCAATGCCGAAGATTTTATAAAACGAATGCAAAAAGAGTACAACAATTTTTGGAATGCACAACGCATTGAAAAAGCCAAAGAACTTAATTTAACCAAAGTAGAGGTAATTACTTTAGCGTCAATTGTACAAAAGGAAACTTCTTTAGTATCAGAAAGACCAATGGTTGCTAAATTGTACCTAAACCGACTAAAAGATAATTGGCCTTTACAAGCCGACCCAACGGTAATTTATGCCTTTAAAAAGAAATTTGGAAACCACAAAACTATAAAAAGGGTATTAAAGAAAGATTTAGAAATTGAATCGCCATACAACACATACAAGTACGCAGGTTTACCACCCGGGCCAATTGGAATGCCCGATATTTCATCTATAGATGCCGTATTAAATCCGGCTAATCACCAATACTATTACATGTGTGTGAGCACCAAAAAAATTGGTTCGCACGAATTTGCAAAAACATTGCAACAGCACAATAAAAATGCACGCATTTATCAAAATTGGTTAAATAAGCAAGGAATATTCCGTTGATTATAGATAAATATATCTGAATAAAATTACTATTTGTCCCATCATCACTAATTTAATTTTTAGAATGGTTTGTTTTTTAACGTGAAAACTTATAATTTATTAACAATACTAGCGATTTGTTAACTTTTTCATAAATATTTAACAATTAATGATTTAACTTTGTCAATTAAAGAATATACCTTACATTTGCACCCCGAAATTTACAAGGTATTAAATCCTTTAAATTATGAGAAAGAATCTAATAATAATAAGTTTAATTGTTATAGGGGTAATTATTTCCGGGTTTACACTGGTTGAATTTGATACAGAATTCTCACCTTCTATAAAACAGGGAGCGCATATCGTTCCTACTGAAAAAGAACTTCTTGAAAAAACCGTAAATTTTCCTTTTACAGGCAATGCTTTTATCGGGTTTAAAGAGGCATTAGCTTTTAAAGAATCTCAAGGAAAATACCACGTTGTTAATACACTAGGTTATTTAGGAAAATACCAATTTGGAAAGAGTACTTTGAAAAGGTTTAATATTACAAACACCAAAGATTTCTTACAAAACCCGGTTTTACAAGAAGATGCCTTTATCGCCCTTTGCTCTGTAAATAAATGGATTTTAAGAAAAGACATTGCAAGAAGCATCGGAAAAACTATTCAAGGTATTAAAATTACAGAATCAGGAATACTTGCCGCTGCACATTTAGCCGGAGCAGGAAACGTAAAAAAGTTTTTGAGAAGTAATGGAAAAGTTTCGTTCGAAGATGCTTACGGATCATCAATAAAGTATTATTTAAAGAAATTTTCGGGTTACAATACTTCTTTTATTGAAGCTAATAGAAAACCCGAAGTTTAACTCCAAAACTTGTTGTTTACTGCTCTTTGTGAATTATAAAAATAGTAGGCCTTTTATGCAAATTGGGTTGTTGCTTTTTCCATTGGTTAATTTCCATTGTTTTAATAAACTCTGTTTCCAAAGTTATGTCACAAGCAACACATAATTTTGTAGTTGGTGTTAGTGTTGTTTTTAAATCTGCCAACATCTTTTCATTTCTATAAGGGGTTTCAATAAAAATTTGAGACTGCCCTTTTTCTTTTGATAGTTTCTCTAAACTTTTTATAGCTTTTTTTCGCCGCTGAGAATCAATAGGCAAATAACCATTAAATGCAAAATTTTGTCCGTTAAGTCCTGATGCCATCATTGCTAAAATAATTGATGAAGGGCCAACTAAAGGCACTACAGGTATATTTTTTTCATGAGCCAGCTTTACAATTTCAGCTCCGGGATCAGCAATGGCAGGAACACCGGCTTCAGATAATAATCCGACTGAATGACCGTTCTGACAAGCGTCTAGATAGGACTTCACTTCAAACTCATCAGCATATTTATCTAACTTTAGAATTGTTAAATTAGGTTGTGATTTTTTTGGAGTAATTCTTTTAATAAACCTTCTAGCGGTTTTTTCATTTTCAACAATAAAAATATCCAAACCCTCAATTATTTTTTTAACAGAAAATGGAAGCACCTCTAAAGG
>CAYFFC010000009.1:48693-63906 GCA_964342295.1 uncultured Lutibacter sp.
AGAAAATTTCCGAGCGCGCTGGTTGGTAATATCAATTCCATATGATTTGGCTACCGCAATGGATCTAGAATCGGGTAAATCTCCAACATGATACGCACCGGTACCGGCTGAATCAACAAAAACCTTAAAACTATAGACCTTTGATTTTAAAATACCTTCAGCCAATGGTGAACGGCAAATATTACCGAGACAAACCATTAATATTTTTGTCATGTATTAAAATGTAAGTTTTTTTGTTAAATCGTCAACGTATTTTCTAAACTGCTTATCTGTTTCCGTTAAATTGTCAACTGTTTTACAAGCATGCAATACTGTTGCGTGGTCTCTTTTTCCTATTTGGGAGCCAATACTAGCCAAAGAAGCTTTTGTCATTCGTTTTGCAAAGTACATAGCTAATTGTCGTGCCTGAACTATATGTCGTTTTCTAGTTTTAGATTGTAAAGTAGCCACATCTAACTCAAAATAGTTTGAAACTATTTTTTGAATATAATCTATTGAAACTTCCCTTTTGGTATTTTTAACAAATTTGTCAACAATTTGTTTAGCAAGAGACAATGTAAATTCTTTTCTATTAAAAGAGGCTTGTGCAATCATAGAAATTAAAACGCCTTCTAACTCACGTACATTTGTCTTTATATTTTTTGCAATATATTCTACGATATCTTCAGGCATTTCTACACCGTCTCTAAATAGTTTATTTTGCAAAATAGCGATGCGCGTTTCATAATCGGGTGCCTGTAACTCTGCTGACAACCCCCACTTAAACCGCGATAAGAGTCGTTGTTCAATATCCTGCATATCTACAGGAGCTTTATCAGAAGTTAAAATAACCTGTTTCCCGTTTTGATGCAAATGATTGAAAATATGGAAAAACACATCTTGCGTACCTGTTTTTCCAGATAAGAACTGCACATCATCAATTATCAATACATCAATCATTGAATAAAAATGAATGAAATCATTTCTGGTATTTCCTTTAACTGAATCAATGTATTGTTGTGTAAATTTTTCAGATGAGATGTATAAAACCGTTTTATCAGGGTATTTATCCTTAATCTCAACGCCAATAGCATGCGCGATATGTGTTTTACCCAATCCTACCCCTCCATAAATCAATAGCGGATTAAATGAAGTGCCTCCCGGTTTATTTGAAACTGCATATCCGGCAGAACGCGCTAATCTGTTTGAATCACCTTCAACAAAATTTTCAAAATTATAATTAGGATTTAACTGCGATTCAATTTTAACTTTTTGAATTCCCGGTATTACAAACGGATTTTTAAGTTCTCTTTTATTTATATCAAACGGAACAGTTACACCTTGCGGGTTAATAGGGTTTCTGTTTGAGCTGGGAATTTTAACGGTATGTGGCTTTGTACTACTGTAATTATTTTCCATTCTTACATCATAAATCAATTTTGCATCATCCCCTAATTGTTTTACAAGCGCCACCCTTAATAATTTTATATAGTGCTCTTCAAGCCACTCATAAAAAAATTTACTTGGTACCTGAATAGTAAGCGCTTCACCCGATAATTTAATTGGCTTAATTGGTTCGAACCAAGTTTTATAAGCTTGCTGTTTAATATTATCCTGAATAAAAGATAGGCATTCCTTCCAAACTGATGATGCAGTTTTAGTCATTCTTAATCAAATAGTATTTTTAGGTTAAAATTAGTCGATTATTTAGAGCGTACTCTAACTGATTTTGGCTATACAAAAATGTGAATATTTTTTATCATAAAAAAATAAAATAACTATTGATTTTTATTTTTTTTTTCGTATTGTAATCGACTTCAGAAATAAAATATAAATGATAAGCCACACCATTCAATTTAGAGTTCGCTATTCTGAAACCGATCAAATGCAGGTAGTATATCACGGCAATTACGCGCAATACTTGGAGTTAGGGCGAATTGAGTGGCTAAGACATTTAGGCATATCTTATAAAAAAATGGAGGATTCGGGTATTATTCTGCCCGTAATTAGTCTAAATATAAATTACTTAAAACCCGCTAAATATGACGACCTGTTAACCCTAAAAACGGTCTTAAAAAAAACACCTTCTGTTAAAATAATTTTTGACTATGAATTAACCAATGAAACAGGTGATTTATTAACCACTGCAAGTACCACATTAGCGTTTATTAAAAAAGATACAAATAAGCCTGTTAGAGCACCTATTTATTTAGTTGAAAAATTAAAGCAATTTAATTAATTTCTTTAATGGTTAAGCATCTTAAATTTTCAAAAGCAGTTCTCACCAAATCTGCTTCATTTTTACGAACTAAAAAATTGAACCGACAGTCGATTTCCATCTTTTGATTTACAATTTCCAACTTGTGTTTTTTAACAATTCGCATCACCTTATCCATATGCACATAATCAAAGGCAATAAAAAATTGAGTTTGAACTACCTTTTCTACAATTTTAGCTTCTTCTAACACTAGTTTGGCAGCTGTTTTGTAGGCGCTTACTAAACCACCTACTCCCAATTTCGTCCCTCCAAAATACCTTACAACCACCACCAAAACATTAGTAATATTTTTAGATAGGATTTGTGAATATATGGGTTGCCCGGCAGAATTGTGTGGTTCACCGTCATCATTCACTCTATAAAACTCACCATTTACACCTGTTAACCAAGCATAACACCAATGACGTGCTGAATAATGTTCCTTCTTTAATTTTGAAATTAAGGGTTTTACGTCATTTTCATTTACTATTGGATATGCAAACCCTATAAATTTACTTCCTTTTTCCTTGTACACTGCTCCACCAACAGCAACGTCAATAGTTTTATATGTATCCTTCTCTAAAATAATTAAAAATTTGAACAAATATATCAAAAATCCTATCGGTGTATTTATAAATAATTTGAATATATTTGAACTTCAAATATTTACACCATGAGAAAAATATCCATACTAATACTATGTTTTATATGTATAGCTTGCACTTCAACAACAAAAAAATCAGAAAGCCCCCAACCAAATATAAAAAATAACATTGCTATTGTTATTCATGGTGGTGCAGGAGGCATAACCAGAGAATTTATTAATGAAGAACAGGAAGAAGCCTATACAAAAAAACTAGAAGAAGCTTTACAAGCCGGATATACAGTTTTGCAAAATGGAGGTATTGCCTTAGACGCTATTCAGGCTGCAATTAATGTTATGGAAGATTCTCCTTTATTTAACGCAGGAAAAGGTGCTGTTTACAACAGCGAAGGAAATCAGGAAATGGATGCCTCTATTATGGATGGCAACACCCTAAACTCAGGTGCTGTTGCAGGTGTAAACCATATAAAAAATCCGATTTTGGCCGCTCGTATAGTCATGGATAGCTCATCACATGTGATGTTATCGGGTAAAGGCGCTGAAATTATGGTTAAAAAATATGGTATTGAAATGGTAGATAGTTCGTATTTTTTCACTCAAAAAAGATTAAAGCAATTACGTAAAATACAAGGCAAGGAACAAACTCAGTTAGATCATACGGCCTATTTAAGAAAAAACGAATTAATTGATGATCATAAATATGGGACAGTTGGTGCAGTTGCACTCGACAAAAACGGCAACATAGCTGCAGGAACTTCAACCGGAGGGATGACCAACAAAAAATATGGTCGTATAGGTGATTCACCAATTATAGGTGCAGGAACATATGCCGATAACAATATTGGAGGTATCTCTGCAACAGGAACAGGAGAATATTTTATTAGAACCGTGGCAGCTCATGAAGTATTAAAACTAATACAGTACAAAGGGTTGAACCCAAAAGATGCCTTGCATGAAGTACTGTTTAACCAAATAGGAAAGTTAGGAGGAGAAGGAGGTATGATTTTACTAGACAAGAAAGGAGATGTTTACTGGGATTTTAATTCAACAGGTATGTTTAGAGGCTACAAAAAAGGAAACGGAGATACCAAAATTGAAATATTTGAACAGGAAGCCTATAAAAATTAGCTGTCATTTTTATAAATATGCAAGTCATCATTTAAAACATTTTTTGGTTTAAATAGTGTTTTTGTTAAATCAGGAGCTTTTAAACCTTCCTTAAAAACAACTGAACTGCTTTTAAAAATATAAGCTTCATCCCATAAATTTCTTTTAATAAATGAATTTAATGTTGTTGCCCCTCCTTCAATTATAACCGATTGTAACTGATGCTTATATAAAACATCACAAATTTGTTTTGGCACATTGCCATTAAAATCAATCTGCTCATAAAATATATTTCTACCATTATTTTCAATTCTCTGTGAGGTCAAAAAAATGGTTTTTATCGTTGCATCATACAAATTATACGATTTAGGTATTTTTAATTCTCGATCAACAACAACTCTTACCGGACTCCTATTTGGCAACCCCCTAACAGTTAACCTGGGATTATCATTCAAAGCCGTATTTGTCCCAACCAGTATAGCTTGCTCCCCCCCTCTCATTTTTTGAACTAATTGTTGAGAATATTTATTTGAAATCCAATTTGGTTTTTTAACATCATTCTCTTTTCTGCCTTTATCTAAAAATCCATCAGCTGTTTCGGCCCATTTTAAAATTATATAAGGGCGCTTTTTTTGATGAAACGTGAAAAATCGTTTATTCAACTTCTCACATTGTGTTTTTAAAACACCAACACTTACATCGCAACCATTTTTTCTTAAATATTCTATCCCTTTTCCGCTAACCTTTTCAAAGCTGTCTATAGCACCTACTACAACTTTTTTTATACCACTTTTAACAATTAGCTGAGCGCAAGGCGGTGTTTTACCAACATGACAACAAGGTTCCAGACTCACATAAATTGTTGCTTTTGACAAGAGCGTTTTATCTTTGACCGCATTGATAGCTAACACCTCGGCATGCGATTCACCTGCCTTTCTATGCCAACCTTCACCAACAATTTTATTATCTACAACAACAACTGCCCCAACCAAAGGATTGGGATAAGTTGTACCCAACCCATTTTTAGCAAGTTCAATACATCTTTTTATATATTTTTCGTGTATATTCACAGCACAAAAATAGTACATAATAATGACTCATAACAACTTTACTATACGAGAAATTCAGCCCGGCGACAATGCACAAATTGCAAAAACCATTCGCTCTATATTAATTGAGTTTGGTGTTCCAAAGGTTGGCACAGCCTATGCGGATAAAGTTTTGGATACCATGTACCAACACTATAATATAACCAATGCCGCTTATTATGTTATTGAAAAAAACAATGAAATATACGGAGGTGCAGGTATAAGGCAACTTGATAATTTTAAAGGAAATGTATGCGAACTCCAAAAAATGTATTTTCTACCTGAAGCCAGAGGTATTGGTTTAGGTAAGAAAATGATGGATTTATGCTTACAAAAAGCAAAGGAATTTGGGTTTAAACAATGCTATCTAGAAACCATGCCTTATATGGATGATGCCCGTAAACTGTATCGAAAAGCAGGTTTTAAAGATTTAAGTGAACCAATGGGTGATACAGGCCATTACTCCTGCCAATTATGGATGTTAAAAGATTTATAATGAATATTATAGAATTTAAATCGCTGTTTTTTAATACCCTTTCATCTATTTATCCCGAAACTGAAATTACTTCATTTTTTCAAATACTTATAAAACACAGACTGAATTTAACCAGATTAGATGTAGCGCTTTCACCAAACATTGCCTTAAATGATAACGATTATAATTATCTAAAGAAAGCCTTACAGGATTTAGAAAAAGAATACCCAATTCAATATATTATAGGCATAACTGAATTTTTTAGGCTACCTTTTAAGGTTAACAAAAATGTTCTAATCCCCAGGCCGGAAACAGAAGAACTAGTTTCTTTAATTATAAATGATAACAAAGCTAAAGGACCTATAAATATATTGGATATTGGTACCGGTAGTGGTTGCATTGCCATTGCTTTAGCTAAAAATTTACCAAATGCCAAGGTGTTTGCAATCGACATTTCTCACAATGCATTAGAAATTGCGAAAATCAATGCCAATAATAATAAGGTACATATACATTTTATTGAAGCTGATGTTTTAAACCTTACTTCATTTAATCAACTTTCTGTGTTTAATTCAATATCTTCAAAAAACAGCCTTCCAATATTTGATGTCATTGTTAGTAATCCACCCTATGTACGGTTAAAAGAAAAATCGCAGATGAAGAAAAATGTGTTAAACTATGAGCCTGAAATTGCTCTTTTTGTTCAAAATAATGACCCCCTAATATTTTATCGTAAAATAGCGGCATTGGCAAAATTACACTTAACACCGCATGGAACTCTATATTTTGAAATCAACCAATATCTCGCAGCTGAAACTACATCATTACTTCATAATATGGGCTATAAAAACATCATTTTAAAACAAGATATATACAACAACAATCGTATTATTAAAACACATATTTAAAATTTTATCAATTCATTATAGTTTAATCATAAAACATATATCTTTTCACTTTCAACATTTAAAATTACCTTTGCAGTATGAGAATTGATATCATATCGGTATTGCCCGAATTAATTGAAAGCCCTTTCAAACATTCAATTATTAAAAGAGCCATAGAAAAGAAACTGGTTGAAGTGCATTTTCATGACCTTAGGAAATACGCGTTAAATAAATATGGGAAAATTGATGACTATCAATTTGGTGGCGGAGCAGGTATGGTTTTAATGATTGAACCTATAGAAAAATGTATTACAAAATTGACATCGGAACGAAACTACGATGAAATAATTTATATGACGCCCGATGCCAAAACACTAAATCAGCAAACATCCAATACACTGTCTTTAGCAAAAAACTTATTAATTTTATGCGGGCATTATAAGGGTGTTGACCAACGCGTTAGAGACACATTTATTACCAAAGAAATTTCAATAGGAGATTATGTTTTAAGTGGTGGTGAATTAGGCGCAGCTGTATTATGCGACTCTATTATTAGACTCATTCCCGGAGTTTTAGGCGATGAAACATCTGCCTTAACAGATTCCTTCCAAGATAATTTGTTATCTCCTCCTGTTTACACAAGACCTGCAAACTATAAAGGACTTGAGGTACCTGAGGTGTTGTTATCAGGTAACTTTCCAAAAATAGAAGACTGGCGTAACCAAAATGCATTTGAACGCACTAAAAAAATAAGGCCCGATTTATTGGAAGACTAATTTTTTTAATTAAATTTGCACACTCAAAATTAACCTCTGACGAAAATCGTGAATGTTACTTATGAAAAACCCATTAAATAATTAAAAATGGAACAGTTAGTTAAATTTGTTCAAGACGAGTTTGTAACCAAAAAAGAATTCCCTCAATTTCAGGCAGGAGATACCATTACTGTTTATTATGAAATTAAAGAAGGAGAAAAAAAACGTACGCAGTTTTTTAAAGGAACAGTTATTCAAAGAAGAGGAACCGGAGCATCAGAAACCTTTACAATCAGGAAAATGTCAGGTACTGTTGGTGTAGAACGTATCTTTCCAATTAATTTACCTGCAATTCAAAAAATTGAAGTTAACAAACATGGTAGGGTACGCAGAGCGCGTATTTTCTACTTTAGAGGCTTAACTGGTAAAAAAGCACGTATCAAAGAAAGCAGACGCTAAAACTTTTTTTGATTAAAAAAATAAAAACCGTTTTGAAATTTCAAAACGGTTTTTTTGTTATTAACAATTGTTAATAAGTTAAGTTTATATCTTGTTGAAAACAAACTAATTATAAATTTGGAAATTAATTTTTTAGGATGTTATTTTACATCAGAATTAACGGAAGATGGTTGGTGAAGTTTAAGAAGAATGCAAATTTTGATTGACTACATGAACGGTTCTTACTTTAATTCTAAATGTTCTTGAACATAGTCTTAAAACCTAACTTTTAGAAAGTAATGTGCCCAAGTATTTAGCATGAATAAATGGATACACGGTTTTAAGACATTTTTAAAACAATGCTTTAAATCGTGTAATTTTCGGAGTTACAACAAAGATTTAGGCACGTTTTAAAAGAAACAGTTTCTTAATAAGAAGTTGATTTGTAAGAAGCAACAAGTTACAGTAAAAAACTAATTGCTTAGGCTTGCAAAAGACTGGGCAGTTAAAATTTTGACTGAAGACTTATTAAAAAAAGGTTTCAGCAAAAGGCCATAATAATGAATATTCATTATTATGGCTTTTGTTTTATTGAATTATAAATATTCTAATTTTTCTTCTTTTAAATTTCTTTAAATTTAAATTCACCTCCTTATTTATAACGTTTTCGCAATAGAAAATTTGTTATTAATTAGTACCTTTGCCAAGCTTTGTAAAAGCCGATTTGGCTTTACATTTTTTAAAACTTTATTAAAATTTTATCTTAAAAAAATATCATACTAAAATGAGTTCTGAACCTAAGATTATTTATACAAAAACTGACGAAGCTCCGGCGTTGGCAACTTATTCGTTTCTTCCAATTGTTAAAGCCTTTACTAAACCAATTGGAGTTGCAATTGAAACTAAAGACATTTCTTTAGCGCATCGTATTTTAGCTGTTTTCCCTGATTTTTTACCATCTGAAAGGCAAGTACCTAATACATTACAAGAATTAGGGGTTTTAGTGCAGCAACCTGAAGCAAATGTTATAAAACTTCCCAATATTTCGGCATCTATACCACAATTAAAAGCTGCCATAAAAGAATTACAACAATTAGGATATACAATACCTAACTACCCCGAAAATCCTGAAACTGAAGAAGAAAAAGAAATTCAAAACCGATACAATCAAGTTAAAGGTTCAGCTGTCAATCCTGTTTTAAGAGAAGGAAATTCTGACAGGCGCGCTCCAAGAGCAGTTAAAAATTACGCCAAAAAAAACCCACATTCCATGGGTGCATGGAAAAGCGATTCCAAAACACATGTAGCCTCCATGAAAGGAGGTGACTTTTTTAACAACGAAAAATCCATAACTTTAAAAAAAGGTGGGAATCTTAAAATTGAATTTATAAATAACCAAGGCAAAACAACCGTATTAAAAGAAAACACCCCGGTTTTAGAAGGTGAAATTATTGATGCTACCGTGCTCAATTGCAAGGCATTAAATTCGTTTCTAGAGGAACAAATAAATGATGCCAAAGAAAAAGATTTGCTTTTTTCGCTACACATGAAAGCAACAATGATGAAAGTGTCTGACCCTATTATATTTGGCCATGCAGTGAAGGCATTTTTTAAAACCGTATTTGATAAACACGAAACCATTTTGACTAATTTAGGAGTTGATCCTAATAATGGGTTCGGTGATTTATTAAACAAAATAAAAGGCTTACCTACGGATGAAAAATCCGCAATTGAAGCAGATATTGAAGCTTGCTTTAAAAATGGTCCTGCATTGGCAATGGTGAATTCCGATAAAGGAATTACCAACCTTCATGTACCAAGTGATGTAATTATTGATGCCTCAATGCCGGCTATGATTCGTACATCAGGGCAAATGTGGAACGCAAAAGGGAAATTACAAGATACCAAAGCTGTAATACCGGATAGTAGTTATTCGGGGATATATCAGGCAACTATCGATTTCTGTAAAAAACATGGTGCTTTCGACCCGTCAACTATGGGAACAGTTCCTAATATTGGTTTAATGGCTCAAAAAGCCGAAGAGTACGGTTCGCACGATAAAACTTTTGAAATGAAAGATTCAGGTAGCGTTTGCGTGGTTGATGAATCAAACAACATTTTACTAAAACACAACGTTGAAAAAGGTGATATTTGGAGAATGTGTCAAGTTAAAGACGCACCGGTACAAGACTGGATTAAATTAGCAGTAAAAAGAGCAAGAGCAACCCATACACCGGCAGTTTTTTGGCTTGATAAAAACAGGGCACATGATGCACAATTAATTCAAAAAATTAATACCTATTTGCCGACCCATGATACCACCGGATTAGAAATTCACATTATGTCTCCTACAGACGCTACATTATTTACCTTAGAGAGAATTAAAGATGGATTAGACACTATTTCTGTAACGGGTAATGTACTGAGAGATTATTTAACTGACTTGTTCCCAATTTTAGAAGTTGGAACCAGTGCAAAAATGTTGTCTATTGTTCCGTTAATGAATGGTGGTGGCTTGTTTGAAACCGGAGCAGGAGGTTCTGCCCCTAAACACGTTCAGCAATTTATTGAAGAAGGCCATTTACGTTGGGATTCATTAGGTGAATTTTTAGCACTGGCTGTTTCTCTTGAACACCTTGCTGAGCAATTTGATAACCCTAAAGCACTTATTTTAGCAGAGACCTTAGATGATGCTACAGACAAATTTCTAGAAAATAAAAAATCGCCTTCAAGAAAGGTTGGAGAACTAGATAATAGGGGAAGTCATTTTTATTTAGCTTTATATTGGGCACAAGCCCTGGCTTCACAAGACAAAGATGAAGCTATTAGAGACTTATTTTTAAAGGTAGTTAAAGAACTTGAAAAAAAGGAAACCGTAATTATTGATGAATTAAACAAAGCTCAAGGGAATTCTGTAGATATTGGAGGATATTATATACCTGATAATTCACTTACAACAACAGCAATGCGCCCAAGTAATACATTTAATAAAATTATTAAGAATTTATCTATAGCTAGTTCAACATCAAAAAGTTTTTGAGTGAAAAAATAAATAGAGCTATACGTTTCATTTATATTTAAACTATATTTAAAGCTTCAATTAATATATTGAAGCTTTTTTATATTTGTGTAATATGAGTTTTAAAAAAATTACAGAGCAGCCTTCTAATTATAATCATTTAGAAAAAATGACAATTGGAGAACTGCTCACAAATATTAATAATGAAGACAAAACAATTCCACAAGCAGTTGAGCAAGTAATACCATTAATTGAGCCGCTTATAGAAAAGATTGTACAAGGGATGAAAAATGGAGGACGCTTATTTTATGTAGGTGCCGGTACCAGTGGGCGACTTGGTGTTTTAGATGCCTCAGAATGTCCTCCAACTTTTGGGGTTTCACATGATTTGGTAATTGGTTTAATTGCAGGTGGTGATTCAGCAATTAGGAAAGCAGTTGAATTTGCTGAAGATTCCACTACACAGTGCTGGGCCGATCTTAAAAAATACAATGTCAACACAAGCGATACGGTTATTGGCATTGCTGCATCAGGTACAACACCCTATGTGGTTCATGGTATTGAACAATGCAATAAAAAAGGGATATTAACCGCTGCCATTACTTGCAATCCTGGTAGTCCGCTTTCAAAAGTTGCACAACATCCTATTGAAGTAGTAGTTGGGCCTGAGTTTTTAACAGGAAGTTCAAGAATGAAAGCAGGAACAGCACAAAAACTGATTTTGAATATGATTTCTACTTCTACAATGATTCAGCTTGGAAAAGTTAAAGGAAATAAAATGGTAGATATGCAATTAAGTAACAACAAACTTGTAAACAGAGGCACAAAAATGTTGATGGATGAATTACATATTTCAGCTGAAAAAGCTAACGAACTTTTAAAAAAATACAAAAACGTAAGAAACGCTTTGAATTCATTTAAAAATGGCAACCGACAAAAAGAAACTTTTAAAAGGAATTAAATTCCAATTAGTAACATTACCACTGCTAATTATTGCCCCAATTCTAATTACCATAGGATTTAAAGCAATAAAACTAAATAATAATTACCTATGGCTTATTACAGGTATAATTATTGCCATTGCAGCAATTATTGTAGGGTTTTTAGGCATTAGAATTATTTTGGACGCATTTTTTAATTCTCAACGTGAATAAATTAAAGTTTAAATACTTTAACAATTGGGAATATTGGCCATCATATATGTTTTATATTCCAAATATTCCTTATGCAGTTTATTTGGCCATTAAAGCCAAAAGCCTACTGTTTTTTACCACTACCAATCCCGTAGTAAAACAATCAGGAAATGGTAGTGAATCAAAATTTGAAACCATCAATCTAATTCCGAATAAATATAAACCTAAAACAAAGCTTTTAAATTGTAATAACCCAATTCTCTATTATTTAGAAAGTTTTAGGGAAAGTCAATTCTCATATCCGGTAATTTTAAAACCTAATTTAGGGTTTAGAGGCCTACTGGTAAAGCTAGTCAATAGCGAAAAAGAATTTGTTGAGTACGTTACCAATTATGGCACTGTTGATTTGTTGCTTCAGGAATATATACCCTATAAGAATGAATGTGGAATTTTTTATTATAGACTTCCTAATAAGGCAAAAGGTGTAGTATCATCAGTTACACTAAAAACCTTTCCAACCCTTACCGGAGATGGGTTTTCAACCTTAAAAGAGCTGATATATAAAAATGAAAGAACCAAAAAATATTACGAATTATTTGCAAAGGTTAATGCTTCACAAATAAACTGTATTTTAAAAAAAGGAGAAGAAAAAACACTTACAGTTATAGGAAATCACTCAAAAGGAACTCAATTTGTAAACGGGAACAACCTAATTACTAAAGGATTAATGGAACAAATTGATGCAATTATGCAACAAATTCCTAATTGGTATTACGGAAGGCTTGACATTAAATACAATAGTTTTAATGAACTTTTAAAAGGAGAAAATTTAAAAATTATTGAATTAAACGGCATTATTTCGGAACCTACCCATATCTATGATGCACTAACTATTTCTTACTTTAACGCATTAAAAGAAATTAGAAAACATTGGAGAATTCTTTTTGAAATAGCACAGTTGAACCGTAAGGTTAATCACATTTCAACAGGTTCTTTTTCTTCTTTTTTAAAAAGCTTGCTTACAATTAAAAAGCAGCTGAAAATATTAAAAAAAATGAAATCAACGGTTTAAGTAGACAAATCCGCTCCAACCTGTACCATCATCATGAAATTTTAAAATATAAAAATACGTCCCAACAGGTAATCCGTAATCAGTATTCAATGATTTATGATTATCTGCGTATCCATCCCAAGAATTATCATAATTATGTTTTTCATAAACCAATGAACCATACCTATTGAATATTTTAATTGTATTGTTTGGCCTTAATTCAATGCCTTCAATTTTAAAGGTATCATGAACCCCATCACCGTTAGGTGAAAACCCAAAATTATGATTGAAATAGGTGATGGTTCCTAATACTTCTCTAAAATCAGAACCGATAGTTATAATAGCATATTCATCGGGAATAAACATTGAAGATTTAATTTGACCATTTTGTAAATCGCCACTAACTTCCTCCTGACCTAAATCAACCCATTTGTTTAACGACTTTTTCCAACCAACTACTCTAAGATCGTTAATACTTGATGATAGTTCACTAACATTACTGCTTTCATTCCAAGTCAAAATAACAGACGTTTCTGTGTCACCCTCTAATGCCCAAAATTCATTTTCATTTATTTCTTCGAGTAACTTTTGTTTTGAGTCCGTATTATAAAATGCATTAAAATGTGAAGGAAAATTAGGATCTTCTTTAAAATATGCTCCTGTATAATTCGTATTACCATCTGGGTTTGGAACAATCATAGGGCGCAACTCGTTGCCATCTCCAATTGGAAAAATAAACGTTCCATTATTTACAGATGAGACATAACCTTCCACATGTGTTTTATCGTCTTCACCGGAATAGACATCATAATTAAATAGCTGTAAATTTATTAGAGAATTATCTTTTGGTGTATAAATTTTTCCAGCAATAAACGATAATTCATTTTTAATAATTAATGAAGTTTCTAGGTTTAATCCTTCTTCTACAGCTACTTCAACATCATATAAATTTACTTCATAGTTTCCGGAAACTGTTACATCTGAAATAAAATTATTGAAGCTAACCAATCCATTTGAGCTATAAAAAGTTCCGTCATTTACAACATCAGAAAATATACCAACATTACCTCCATGAATAAAAATATCACCAGAGTTTTGGATTGTGTTTTGAGCCAGTAATTGTGCTCCAACCAGAAAAAATGATAAAATAAATCTTAACATAGATTAAGTTTCAATTAAAATAAACTAATTATTGTAATCATAAATTCCAAGTCAATATCAGCTTTTTGTGCAGTTCCATTATCACTGTCACCAATATTTACATAAAATCCAGTTGTAGTCTGATTATAGTATGTAACTCCAGGATCGTCATAATCACTACCATTATTACCTGGGCAATCTCCATTACAATCTCTTATTGTTAGCTGAATGATATAATCATTATTTGGCATTGGGGTATTAAAAATTACCTGGTAGTCTCCTTGGTTAATTCTAGAAACAGAACTAATATTAAAGCCATTTACTAAACTATGTGATACATAATCTGAATTCGTTCCGACATAAGTCATTTCAACTTTTCCGAAGGCTTTAATCGGGTTCTGAAAATATGCACCCCCATTTGACCCAACAGAAATAGAATTATTTGCATCATTCCCAACTACATTTGCAGTTTGTGCTGTACCATTTTCATTTATATATGAAATCTGACCATCCCCCACGTTTTGAGACAAATTAGTAACTGTTTCAGATATTGAGCCTCCTCCATTGCTCAAAGAAATTGTAGTACCCGTTTTGCTAATTGACTGAATTTCGTTTGAGCTGTCATCATCATTATCTGCAATTGAAACAGTTCCTCCACCATTCGATAAAGTAATATTGGTTCCTGTTCTGCTCATTGATTGTAATTCGTTACTAGTATCATTATCTGCATCATTAACCAACCCTGATAAATCCACTGTTTGTGTATTACCATCTTCCAAGGTAATGGTCAGCACATTGGAGCCATCAATGGCAAAGTTTGTGATGGTTTGATCATCCGTATCGGTATCGTCCAAGAATTTCGATAAATCCACCGTGCCACCATCTTCTAAAGTCAGTACATTTGTAGTATTATTAAAAGTTAAAGCCTGGTCATCGGTACCTGAATTGTTTAAACTTGATAAATCTACTGTTGTTGTTCCTCCTGCATCGGTTATGTTTAAATCTGTTCCGGACAATGTTGCTCCCGTTAGTAACTCATTCGTGTCATTATTCACATAACCGCTTAAATCTACTGTTTGTGTATTACCATCTTCTAACGTAATGGTCAGTACATTGGAGCCATCAATGGCAAAGTATGTGATGGTTTGATCATCCGTATCGGTATCATCTAAAAATTTGGATAAGTCCACCGTGCCACCATCTTCTAATGTCAGTACATTGGTAATATTATTAAAAGTTAAAGCCTGGTCATCGGTACCTGAATTGTTTAAACTTGATAA
>CAYFFC010000010.1:0-53350 GCA_964342295.1 uncultured Lutibacter sp.
TGTATAGTCTTGACAAGTTCCATAAGGGCATTAGCAATTCTTTTAAACGCAGTTGAGTTTGAGCGTACCGGCAGTTAAGCGATATAAGCAGCTGTGTTTAATTTAGAATTGGTTATGTCGTGCCTGTTTTTCGACGACCCGAAAAACATTGAAGGCTCTATCCATTATAAACCCCTTAAAATGTGTAAGGCAGCGGTTCGGTTTTTAAGGATTTTCGAGTAAGGGCTCAAGAAGACCGCGCCGAAAATACTGTTAAGAAAATCGAAGTGATGACTTTCCAATGAAAAGCGGACTTGATTCACGATTTTGGCTCAGGAATGAAGTGTCCCGTTCCAGCGTAGCGGGAAGGGTTAACGGAATGGAAAGCTGAAATTGGGGATTGTGTCCAAGACTTATGTAGTGAAGCTCTTTTTCCGGAATGTAGCTTTTCGCGAAATGCTGGGGAATGTGCTGATTAAAGAGTTAAGAACCACTATACTTTGTCTCATAAAAGGTCAATTAACAATACTACTAAAAAAGACGGAAAATGAGACTTTAGTTTCTTTACCTCCTATTTTCGTTTACTATAGTCGCATAAAACGACCATTTTATAGAACTATTCAGAGTTTACCGATTTATGTGTAAAATACCTGATATTTAATTTTTAGGGCTTTTGGAGCTATTCTAACTTCTCTAATAAATTGCCAAAAATTTAGTTTTTTGAAATTATTACCGTTATATATTTTTTTTTTATAAAATATTGGCAATTAATTTATCAAATTGATTATTCGAATTTTGAAAATAGAAATATTTTTGTTATTTTCGAATCTTAATCTAATCAAAACCCAACATTTTATGGCAAACGTTTTATGGTTACAAGGAGGTGCATGTAGTGGAAACACAATGTCCTTTTTGAACGCTGAAGAACCAACTGTGGTAGAACTTATTACAGATTTCGGGCTTAATATTCTTTGGCATCCAACTACAGGATTACAAATTGGAGATCAAGTACAAGATCTTTTAAAAGATATCTTAGCAGGAAAAGTTCAAATGGATATTCTGGTATATGAAGGTTCCTTAATAAAAGGTCCTAATAATACTGGGACAATGAATTATTTTGCCGATAGACCAATGATGGATTGGATTAAAGAATTATCAAAGGTTGCAGGCTATGTAGTTGCAATTGGAGATTGTGCAACTTGGGGAGGAATTCCCGCTGTAGCGCCAAACCCTAGTGAATCAACTGGTTTACAATTTCATAAGAAAAATAAAGGAGGCTTCTTAGGTCACGACTACGTTTCAAAAGGAGGCTTACCTGTTATAAATATCCCTGGATGCCCAGCGCATCCTGATTGGATAACTCAAATACTCGTAGCAATATCTGTTGGAAGAATAGGTGATGTTTTAATAGATGAATTTCACAGACCAAAAACATTTTTTACAGATTTCGTTCAAGACGGATGTACTAACGTGACTAATTTCGCTCAGAAGGTCGATGGAAACTTTGGAAAACGTGGTGGATGTCTATTCTACGAAGTAGGATGTCGTGGACCAATGACTAGAGCAAGTTGTAATAATATACTTTGGAATCGTCAGTCGAGTAAAACACGTTCTAATCATCCTTGCTTAGGATGCACAGAACCAGGATTTCCACATAATGATTTAATGAAAGGAAGTGTGTTCAAAACGATGAAGCATTTAGGAGTTTTTCCTAAAGAAGTTCCAACAGGAAGAACAAAATTGGCGTATTATATGGAAGCAGGTTTCCAGAAGGTTATGCCTACAAATAAACGTGTAACTGAAACTTCTAAATAAGTAATTAAACTAACTACAAAATGTCAGTAAAAGAATTAAATATATCACCCGTAGGACGTGTTGAAGGAGATTTAGATGTTAAAGTTTATATCGATAACGGAAAAGTAACTCGTGCTCATACCCAGGCAGCAATGTTTAGAGGTTTTGAGAAAATAATGGAAGGTAAAGATCCACAATCTGGTCTTATAGTAACACCGCGTATTTGCGGAATATGTGGAGGGTCACATTTGTATTGTGCATCATCTGCTTTAGATACCGCTTGGGGAACAAAATTATCTCCAAATGCCCTATTATTGAGAGCTATTGGACAAGCCTCTGAAACATTACAGAGTATTCCACGTTGGTTTTATGCCATTTTCGCAACAGATTTGGCGAATAAGAAATATGCTAATCAGCCTTTGTATAAAGAAGTGGTTAAAAGATGGTCGGCTTATGTCGGCGAAACATTTCAAATAGGGTTAACGGCAAGTGGATTGCCTGTTCAAATCTATGCTTTATTTGGTGGGCAGTGGCCACACTCGAGCTATATGGTTCCAGGTGGAGTTATGTGTGCGCCGACCTTAAAAGATATTACACGAGCACATGCTATTTTGGCACAATTTAAAAATGATTGGCTAGAGCCAGTATGGTTAGGTTGTTCGATCGAGCGCTATATGGAAATCAAATCATGGGACGATATGTTAGCATGGGTTGATGAAAATGAGTCTCATAAAAATAGTGATTTAGGATTGCTTATTAGAGCAGGAATCGAATTTGGCTTAGATAAATTTGGTCAAGGAGTAGGTAAATTTTTGGCAACAGGAACATACTTACATAAAGACCGATATAATAATCCAACTATTGAAGGTAGAAATGATGCCTTGATTAGTTCTAGTGGATTTTTCGATGGAGAAAATTATCATGAGTTTGATCATCTTAAAGTAAAAGAAGATGTTTCACATTCTTGGTATGATAATCAAGAAGATGGATTACACCCTTGGGAAGAACCATTACCCACTCCTGCTAAATCACAACCATTACACCATACAGATTTTGATGGACAATATAGTTGGTCAAAGTCACCAAGGTATGATGGACATGCTGCAGAAACAGGCCCTTTGGCCCGTGTTATAATGAATGCAAACCCTAATAATAAGGAACATCAAATTAGAGATCCTTTATTTGGAGATATCATGAAAAAACTAGGACCTAGTGTATTTACACGTGTTTTAGCGAGAGTTCATGAAGCTCCAAGAATATATAAGTTTATAGAGCAATGGCTTTCAGAAATTGACCTCGATGGAGAATTCTATATCAAGCCAGTTGAAAAGGACGGAAAAGGATTCGGAGCAACAGAAGCAGCTCGTGGTGCATTAGCTCACTGGATAGAAATTAAAGATGGTGTTATTAAAAACTATCAAGTAATGGCTCCAACTACATGGAACGTTGGGCCTAATGATGGTCAAGGAAACCCAGGACCAATTGAAAGTGCACTTACAGGTATCGATATCGAAGATCCTAGTGATCCTGTAGAAGTTGGTATTGTTGCAAGATCATTTGATTCCTGTTTGGTTTGTACTGTGCATGCGCACGATCAAAAATCTGGAGTTGAACTATCTCGATTCAAATTATAAATAGATATAAATCAATTATTTATATAAGCTTTCCCGAGGGTGTCTTCGGGAAAGTTTTTTAGTTTAATATAAAGAATAAGAATGAAGACAGCAATAATGGGTTTCGGAAACCCAGTTAGAAGTGATGATGGTATAGGAATGTACGTGATTGAAGAGTTGCAAAAAATTATCGGAGATAATGATACGATAAATATCTTTGATATGGGTACGGCCGCCTTTGAAGTACTTTTTGGTCTTAAAGGGCATACTAAAATTTTGATGGTAGATGCAGTAGTAAATTCCAATGAACCTATTGGTACTTTATTTAAAGTGCCTGCAGAAGAAGTGTTAAGAGCGCCACAAGATGACCCTATGGTATTTTTACATGGTATGAAATGGGATCAAGCACTATCGTATTCTAAAAAAATACTTGGTGATGAATATCCAAAAGATATACAAGTCTATTTAATTGCCGTAGAAAACACTAAATTAGACACAGTACTTAGTGAGGAGGTAAAGCAAGCTGGAGATAAAGTAGTACAGCATATTTTGGAAGATTTAAAATTTGTAAAGGCATAATGGAAGAAGATAATGTTATACTCAAATCTTCGCACGTTTATTTAACCGCGGCGCTCGTAGAACGGGTATTTGAAAGCATACATTATGCATATGTTACTTATGTAGTAAAACAAAAACAACTTTTAATTACTCCTGTTAGTAGTCAATGGTTTGTAAAGGTTCATGAGCCTACACAGTTTTTATTAAAATCTAGAAACTTAAAAGGCGATAGAACATTAGCGATACGGGAGATATTGATAGATAATGATTTAGACACAACAGATAGAATACTCCAGTATGAAATTGTAGAAAGAACGAATCTCATTAAAATAACAATTTGATGCCTAAAAGAAAAGACCCTAAAGACGCTTGGTTATTAGATGCAGAAGTGCGAACTAAGATTGAAGAAATTAAAGGGCGTTGGGAAGTTTCATTGGTATTTGTAAACATTAAAGATCCAAATCAAGTCTTGATACGAAAAATAGGAGATTATAGATCAAAAAGATTGGCTGAAATTTATGCACTTAATATGCAAAAGACAGCTGCAAAAGATATAAGAGGAACACAAAAAGTAGATAAAAGTGCTTACAATTTTAACAAAAACTAATAACGAAACGATTATAAAAAGTATTATTCACTCTATCGATAGATTGAATGAACTTGTAGAAATTGTTACGAATGAAAATTTAGCACAAAGTTCAAATAAAATACTGGTCATTTCTGATAATTTGATTAGCGCTTCTTTAGATTGGAATGACACTGAACCTCCGTATCTATTTCCTGAACTATCGTTTTCTAAAGAGAATCTTTTGGGAATCATCTTTTATAAATTAGGAAATCACCAAAAAGCGTTTGAATTTATTTCAGAAGAAAATCCGGTTTATAATCATTTATTAATTGCGACACATCTACAGTTTGGGTACGATATTACTGAAGATATGTGTGCTTTTGTGGAATTGGGTTCTTTACACAACCGGTGTATCATTGAGCAATATGGCACAATTAAATTACGACGTGACGTTATTGCACTTAAGACTTTATATGCGGAAGCCATTGCAAATGCTCCTAATGATGAACTACGATTATTCACTATTAAACATTTTGTAAATTTTTTATTAGATACGAATGCGTATGCTGAAGCTGAAAAAGTCTTAAGATTAGCTATACCAAGAGCCATATCTTCAGAATCGAAAAATGCTATTAACACTCAGCTGGCGTCCGTGCTGATGGCGCAATTAAAAGTACCATATAACCTAGATAGTTTAGCAGAAATTCAAGAATTACAGCAATCTAGTATTACTTTTTATGAAGAAAGAGAATTAAAAGTGAATGCAGGGTTAATCCTAGTTGATGCTTCGGAAATCGCCAATTTTCAGGAAGATTTTATAGATTCTAAGAACTACATAAATAAAGCTATTTTATATTTTAAAGAAGCAGATATTCCTGAATTTCTGGGTGAAGCTGGATTACGTAAAGCAACGCTTCTATATATATGGTCTAAAAACGGAAGCCCGCAGTATTACAAGCCAGCGATTAACGCCTTTCAAGACACTTTAAAAGTTTTCAAACGTGATACGCATCCTCAGAAATTTGCAGAAATCCATCATAGCTTAGCTCTTATTTATTCTGAAATCCCCGTATCATCGGAAGAAAAACCTATTTGGACAGCCTTTTGTGCATCTTCTTTTAAGGAAGTTTTAGGTTTTTTTACAAAAGAGCAATATCCATATGAATATGCGATGGCAAGTCATAATTATGCAACGGCACTCATGAATTTCCCTGAAGCAAAATTACATAACAATTTAGATAAAGCATTTGGTTTGTTTGAAGATGCACTTACGGTGCGTACTATAAATGAATATCCTTTTGAAAGAGCATTAACACTTTTAAATCAATTGGAATTATACTGGTTAATGCATAATGAGAATGAGAAAGCCGAAAAGAAAAAGTATAATCAAATGGTAGAAAAAGCAACTTCTATTACTGAAATTATAGACGATGAAGATTTAAAAGAACGCGCAAATCAACATTTAAATCAACTTAAGAATTTAAAGACAATTTTAAACTAACAATGCACGAAACTTCGATAATAAATGGTATTATGAGAACTCTAGAACAAGAGTTTGATGCAGAGAAACTCAATACGATGACGGGTATCTATGTGAAAGTAGGAATACTCTCTAATATAGAACCACGTCTTTTATATAATGCATATGAAGCTTCTCACATGATGAATCCAAAATATCAGAATGTAAAATTTCATATAGAGATGGTAGAATTGAAAATTCAATGTGAAAGTTGTGATCATATTACAGATGTAAAAAAGTATCGCTTTCTATGTGATAGTTGCCAAAAGCCTAGTAAAAATATTATTCAAGGTGAAGAAATGTTAATTCATAAAGTAGAATTTGCTGATTAAAAATCAACAGAATTTAAAATTAGAAAATATGAGTATAGATAAATCCACAAAAGCCGCTCGCGGTACGGTACAGTGTGAAAACACCAATATTAATTTATTGAAAGCCAATGATTTTGTTGCAGATATTATCAAAAAAGAAATGGCAAAAACCAAGACGCTTTTGATAAATATTACTTCTTCCGCAGGAAGTGGTAAAACAACATTAATGCAAGAAACTGCTCGACGATTGAAAGATAAGTTGAAAATGGCGGTAATGGTAGGAGACCTAGAGACAGAGCGTGATGCAGAACGCATACGTGAAACAGGCATTCAAGCATTACAAATTGTTACTGGAGGAATTTGTCATTTGGAAGCACAGATGATTCATCAGGTATTGCCTGAGTATCAGCTAGAAGATATAGATTTATTATTCATAGAAAATGTAGGGAACCTTGTTTGTCCTGCATCTTTTGATTTAGGTGAGGATTTTCGAGTAACCCTTATGGCAACAACCGAAGGTGATGATAAACCAAAAAAATATCCAAGAATGTTTTTAACCAGTGATATGATGCTCGTTTCAAAATCAGACTTGTTGCCTTATGTTCCTTTTTCGGTAGAAGCCGTAACAAAAGATGCACACGAGGTAAATCACGAACTTGAAGTGATACAAATTTCGTCTACTAATGGTGAAGGAATGGATGCTTGGTGCGATTGGTTAGTAGAAAAAGTGAATGCTAAAAAAGAAGCATAATCATTGAGTGCAAAGACATTTAAAATACAAATAAAAGGACGTGTTCAAGGAGTAGGTTTTCGTCCTTTTGTATTTAAACTTGCACAACAATTGAATATTAATGGATGCGTGTCTAATGATGCAGAAGGTGTTATTGTTAAAATGACTACTTCAACAGAAAAGGCGATTATATTTTTGGAAACAGTATTAAAAAACCCTCCACCAGTTTCAATTATTAGTAATCATAAATTTGAAGAAGTATCAACTCAAACTTTTAAAGATTTTAGTATTGTCGCTTCAGCAACAAATCAAAAAATAAACATACCACTTACACCGGATTTTGCTATTTGTAATGAATGTAAAAAGGAAATAAAAGATGTTGAAAATAGACGTTACGGTTATCCTTTTACCACCTGTGTAAACTGCGGCCCTAGATATGCGATAACAACCCGATTTCCTTTTGAAAGAGTGCACACATCACTGAGTAATTTTGAAATGTGCACTACTTGCGAAACAGAATATAAAGATCCAAGCAATCGGAGGTTTCATTCGCAAACTAATGGCTGTAATGATTGTGGTATTCGATTAGAGTTAGTTGAAGCTGATGATAGTAAGGTTACTATTGATAAACAAAAGATTCTACAAAAAACTGCTGAGCTTATTGCTGAAGGAAGAATTATTGCGATAAAAAATACAAATGGATATGTGTTGTGTTGTGACGCCACTAATCCCGAAGTTATAGAACAACTAAGACAAAAAAAGAAACGACCAAATAAAGCATTTGCAGTTTTATACGATACTATTGAAAGTGTTCAAAAGGATTTTCAATTAACAGGACAGGAAGAAGAGTTGCTAACAAGTACGGTTGCTCCAATCGTCATTCTAGAAAACACAAAGGAAACACGTATTGCAACAAAAATAATTGCACCAAGTTTAAATCAAACAGGTGTTTTATTGCCTTCATCTTCTCTTTTGGAATTATTGATGGATGTTGTAAAGAGTCCAATAGTATGCACCAGTGGGAATATACATGGCTCTCCAATAATTTCAGAAAATGAAGTTGCTCAAAGTGAATTAAGAGAAATAGCTGACTATTTTGTACATCATAACTTACCCATTCAATTTCCACAAGATGATTCGGTCGTAAAAATTGTTGAAGGAAAAGAAATTATTTTAAGACGTTCGCGTGGTTATGCTCCAAATTATTTAACTGATTATATCCAAAATACTTCAGGTATTCTGGCAATGGGAGCACATTTAAAAAGCACTTTTTCTTTAGTTCCTAATGCTCATATATATGTGAGTCAATATTTCGGGAATTTAAATAGTTATGATGTTTCTGAACGGTATGAGAAAACTATAAATCAGCAGCTGAATGTATTTAATTGTATGCCAAAAACGGTGTTAATTGATGCACATCCAACGTATCAAAGTAGTATCATTGGTAACAAATTAGCAAGAAAATGGAATGCTGAATTGGTAGAGATTCAGCATCATAAGGCACACTTTGCTAGTGTGCTAGGCGAGTATGAGTTATTTGATTCTGAAGAAAGAGTACTCGGTGTGGTTTGGGATGGTACGGGTTATGGAGATGACAATGCTATTTGGGGTGGAGAGTTTTTTACCTATGAAAATCATAAAATAGAGCGTGTTAGCCATTTTGAATACTACGATTGGTTGGCTAATGATAAAATGGCACAAGAACCTCGGATTGCTTTATTGAGCCTCCTTGAAGAAAAAAATAGGTGTTATATTAAGGATAAGTTTTCTGAAATAGAATTCGATCTATATACTAAATTGCTTCGAACCAATAGTTTGAAAACATCTTCAGTTGGTAGATTGTTTGATGCGGTAACTTCAGCATTAGATATTAAAGATATCAATACGTTTGAAGCAGAAGCTCCAATGTTACTCGAAAATAGTGCTATGACTTATTCAAAGAGTTATTATATAGATTTTTTGTACAATGTTGATTATGATATTGTTCCTTCTAAACTAATAATAGAAGCGCTTGTTAAGGCTTATGGCAAAGGGTTTTGCAAAGAAAGGTTAGCATATAGTTTTATATATACTTTGGCTAAAAGTGTTATAAAACTCTCCCAAAAATATAATGCAACTGTTGTTGCTTGTAGTGGTGGTGTTTTTCAGAATTCATTACTGATTTCAATATTGGAAAAAATGACATCTATTGAAAATATTGATTTAAAAATAAATCGTAAATTGTCTGCGAATGATGAGAATATATCATTTGGACAATTGATGTATTATCAACATATTAAAAATTAAAAGAGCGAATTATGTGTTTAGCAATCCCAGGAAAAATAAAAAGTATTGAATTGCAATATGGTGGAGCGGTAAGAATGGCTACAGTGTCTTTTGGTGGCATTACAAAAGAAGCCAGTTTAGAGATGTTACCAGATGCAGGTATAGATGATTATGTCTTGGTTCATGTAGGTGTTGCCATCAGTAAAGTTGATGAAGAAGAAGCTCAGAAAACGTTTAAATATCTTGAAGAATTAGGAGAGATTGGGGAGTTAACAGATGTAGACGAATATTTACCTAAAAAGAACTAGTCATGAAGTATATGTCTGAATATCGCGATCCAGAAGTTGCGAAAGCGTATCTTGAAGAAATAAAAAAAACAGTAACACAACCTTGGTCCATAATGGAGGTTTGTGGCGGACAAACGCATAGTCTTGTTAAAAATGGTATCATCGATATGCTACCAAAAGAAGTGACAATGATTCACGGTCCTGGATGTCCAGTATGTGTAACACCTTTAAATATTATAGATAAAGCCATTCATTTAGCACTAGAAGAAAATGTGATTCTATGTTCCTTTGGGGATATGTTACGTGTACCTGGTTCTAAAAAGAATTTACTCGAGGCAAAAGCCGAGGGCGCGGATATTCGTATTCTATATTCTCCGCTTGAAGCAGTGAGAATAGCAGAGGATAATCCTGATAAAGAAATCGTTTTTTTTGCGGTAGGTTTTGAAACAACTGCTCCAGCAAATGCACTTTCAGTTATTCATGCGCATCGTAAAGAACTTAAGAACTATTCTATTCTAGCGTCTCATGTTTTAGTGCCTCCGGCAATTAAAGCCGTTATTGATGATGAAGAAAGTAAGATAGATGGTTTTTTAGCAGCAGGACATGTATGTACTATTATGGGGAATGCCGAATACCACCCTCTTTCCGCTACTTATAAAGTCCCAATTGTAGTGACTGGTTTTGAACCGTTAGATGTTTTACAAGGTATTTTAATGGTGTTGAAGCAACTTGAAGGGAGTAAGGCACAAGTAGAAAATCAATATTCAAGAATTGTTAAAGAGGAAGGGAATCCTGAAGCACAAAAAATGATTCATAAAGTGTTTGAAATTAAAAACCAAATATGGCGTGGTATAGGTGAAATCCCTGAGAGTGGATATCAAGTCAGACCAGAATATGCAGATTTTGATGCTAATAGGAAATTCAAAATTGAAATTCCTGAAGCACCAGAAAACCCAGATTGTATTTCAGGTCAAATAATGAAAGGATTAAAGAAACCTTTTGAATGTTCTCAGTTTGGTAAAAAATGTAAGCCTACAAATCCTTTGGGTGCACCAATGGTGAGTAGTGAAGGAGCTTGTGCTGCATACTATCACTTTTCTGGGCTTGTAGAGGCCTAGTGTTAAAATCGAAATTATTTAATGTCAGATAAAAAAATACGAATGCAACTGCAATGTCCTATGCCTAAATTGGACTTTGATGTTATAAACTTGGGTCACGGTAGTGGAGGGGTACTTACGAACAAATTATTAGATAGTGGTGTTTTTGATTTACTAAGTAATCCTATTCTTGATGAACGGCACGATGGTGCTATCTTCGAATTAGAGGGAAAAATGGCATTTTCAACCGATAGTTTTTTAGTGTCGCCTATTTTCTTTCCTGGTGGAAATATTGGAGAATTAGCTGTAAATGGAACTGTTAATGACCTCGCGATGTGCGGGGCTATCCCTAAGTATTTATCTCTTAGTTTTATCATAGAAGAAGGATTAAAAGTTACGGAGTTTTGGAAAATATTGGTCGCTATAAAAGGTGCTTGTGAAGAAGCAGGAGTTCAAGTAGTAACGGGTGATACTAAAGTGGTTGAAAAGGGAAAAGGAGATAAAATATTCATTAATACTTCGGGTATTGGAAGCATTCATTCGAAGGCTAAAATCTCATCAAAAAACATAAAAGTAGGAGATAAAATTATTGTGAGTGGTAATATTGCATCTCATGGTATGGCGATTATGTCGGTTAGAGAAGGGCTTGAATTTGACTCTGAAATTTTAAGTGATACGATACATCTTAACCATACTATTAAATCATTACTCGATACTTTTGGCGAACACATTCATTTACTTACTGATCCAACCCGAGGTGGAATAGCAACTGTACTGAAAGAAACTGCCCAATCTATTAATTTAGGATTCGATATTACTCAAAGAGATTTGCCAATTGATAATCAAGTATCTAGTGCATGCGAATTGTTAGGTTTAGACCCTATTTATGTAGCAAATGAAGGACTTTTCATTGCTTTTGTAGATGAGTCGATTGCTGTTGATTTTTTAGAAATGCTTCAAAAAGATGAAAATGGGAAGCACGCTAAAATAATTGGTTCCGCTACTGAAGAACATCCGAGACAGGTTATCATGGAAAGTGCGATTGGAGGTAAACGTGTGGTAAGCATGTTACCAGGAGAACAATTACCTAGAATCTGCTAACTCATGGATTATAAAACATTAGGAGATCAAGTGACAAATGGAAGGTTGTTTAGAGGTTCTGAACAAAGGTCTTTCTTAGCACCTAGAGGTGTTTTTGTTGCAAAAAACAAACTCTTTGTATCAGATACGGGACAAAATAGAGTATTCATTTGGAATACAATTCCTACAACAGAATTTAAAGAACCCGATGTTATTTTAGGTCAAATAGAGGTAGTGGATAGTGGACGAAATTCTGGAGGTGAAGTGACAGCAACTTCATTACAATATCCTTCTGGTCTTTGGAGTGATGGAGAACAATTAATAGTTGCAGATGCCTGGAATCATAGAGTGCTTATATGGCATGCTATTCCTACTTCAAATGCGCAACCAGCAGATGTAGTTCTTGGGCAGCCAGATTTCGACTCTAATTTGCCTAATGTAAAGGGTATAGGAAACGATCCCACTGCGCATACGCTCAATTGGCCGTATGGATTGTTTTCAGATGGTAAAAGCCTTTGGATTGCCGATACTGGCAATCGACGCATCCTATTTTATAATGATATTCCCTCTGAAAATTATACAGCTGCTGACAAAGTAATCGGAAAGCCAACCTTTACAACTCGAGATTATAATAATGATGAACCGATATGGCCATATTCAGTTAAAATAAATGACAAAGGTCAAATGGCCGTTGCTGATACCCAATTCTATCGTGTGTTAGTATGGAATAATAAAGATGATGCATTTTCAAAACCTGCTGATGTTATTATTGGTCAAGATAATTTTGATGCTTGTGGTCAAAATCAATTTAGTTTAGCACCAGAAGCGAATACTTTAAATTGGACCTACGATGCTTGCTTTTATAGAGATGGTATTTTAGTAAACGATACAGGAAATAGTAGAATTTTAAAATTTGATGAAATTCCTAATACCAATAATCCTTTTGCGAAAGCAGTAATAGGCAGAGAAGATTTTAAAACGAGCAGCGATTTTAATGGGAATATGCACGGTACTAAAAGTGCTATTTATTGGCCATTTTCAATTACCACTGCCGGTGATACATTGTTCATAGCGGACACCGGAAATCACAGACTTGTAATCTGTGAACTAAAAGGTTAGATACAACCAATAGAAGCCAATAACTATTGCAAATAGCCCTCCAGCAAAACGAATTCCTTTAAAAAAATTATCATTGTGTTGATGCTTTGAATGCGATGTTAACTTCCCTAAAATCAATGCATATACAGACATTGCTAAAACAGTACCTATTGCAAAGCCGATAATGTATTGTAATCCTTCTAAATTATTTTCAAAACCTAATACGGGTAACAACAACAGGAAATGCGCAACGCCCGCTAATCCATGTAAAAAGCCAATTCCAAAAGAGGAAAGAACATTTTGTTTTACAATTTTATCGTGCACATGTTTATGACCCTCATTATGACTATGCTCATGCGCATGTATATGAACATAGTTTTCGCCTTCATTATGAACATGAGGATGTTGATGTTTTTTTTGCTCATTAAAAATACGATAGAATGCCCAAAACCCAACTCCAATCAAGACAATAGCTACTAACTGCTCACTATATTTTGAAATACTCTCGACTGGAATATATTCCTTGAATAATAAGAACAAAACACCAATTAAAAGCATTCCTACTAAGTGTCCTAAACCCCAAAACAAACCTATTTTCCATGCTTTTCGTTTAGTTTCAATGACTAAAGGGGTAACTGCTGCCAGGTGATCGGGTCCAGAAATAACATGAAGCATTGACGCAAGTGTTCCGGCAAGTAGAGGAATGGTTAATGTCATTTAAAAAGTCTTATAAAGATGACAATTTACTAAAAAAATATTATTCTTGATATTATGAGGAATAAATTTAATTTGACTATTTCTTGTTACTTTTATAAATGGATATGTAATATTTCTAATTTGTTTTAAAGAAATTAAAAAAAGTAGGTGACAGGCTGTATATGTCATAAAACGGCACATAGTCCTATTGTTCAAGCTCTATACCAAAACCTTCTAAAGTCTCATAAAAGGAACGTTTTATGAGACATCAGAAGCTGTTATATAGCTGTTACAGCTTTGTTTAATAGAATTTACTTCTAAAACATATCAAACAATAGAATTTTAAATGGCTTAACGAAAAATAGTAAAATGTTGTACCTATGTTGTACCCAGCACATAAAAAAAGGCCTCACATTTCTGTGAAGCCTTGAATTTACTAGTAGCGGGAACTGGACTCGAACCAGTGACCTTCGGGTTATGAGCCCGACGAGCTACCTACTGCTCTACCCCGCGATTTGGATTGCAAATATATGGCATTTTTTCAAAAAAACAATACCATATTTCCATTAAAACCCAATTAAATTCTACCTTTGCAACTTAATCACTGAAAATGAAGCACAAAGCAGGTTTTGTAAATATTATTGGCAACCCAAACGTAGGTAAATCAACGCTCATGAATGCATTTGTGGGAGAGCGATTATCTATTATTACCTCAAAAGCACAAACTACCAGGCATCGGATTTTAGGAATTGTTAACGGTGAAAATTTTCAGATAATTTTTTCTGATACTCCTGGAATCATTAAGCCGGCTTACGAGTTACAAGCATCAATGATGGATTTTGTAAAATCGGCTTTTGATGATGCCGATGTGCTTATTTACATGGTTGAAATTGGTGAAAAGGAATTAAAAGATGAAGCCTTTTTCAATAAAATAAAAAATGCCAAAATTCCGGTGCTTTTAGTGCTCAATAAAATTGATACCTCCACCCAAGAAGAAGTTGAAGAAAAAGTACAGTATTGGAAAAACAAGGTGCCAAATGCTGAATTATTTATAATTTCAGCCATTGAAAACTTTAACGTTCAAACTGTTTTTGACAGAATTATTGAATTAGTACCCGAATCTCCTGCATTTTATCCTAAAGATCAACTAACCGATAAACCGGAACGATTTTTTGTAAACGAAACCATTCGCGAAAAAATTCTGCTCAATTACAAAAAAGAAATTCCTTACGCAGTTGAAATTGAAACCGAAGATTTTAAAGAAACCGATAAACTTATTAGAATAAGGTCGGTTATAATAGTAGAACGCGATACACAAAAGGGTATTATAATTGGCCATAAAGGTTCAGCTTTAAAGCGCGTTGGTGTTGAAGCAAGAAAAGATTTGGAAAAGTTTTTCAATAAAAAAATTCATTTAGAGCTGTATGTGAAAGTAAACAAAAACTGGCGGAATGATAAAAAGCAATTAAGACGATTTGGATATACAGATTAGCAGTATCAATAATTATTTTTCAATGAGTTGTTTGCAAAATGCAAAAAGTTCATTCATTTGTTTTTGTCCGGTTTTTTTTCCAAACCTACCCACAAAATACAAAAGCACCCAAACCAAAGGCATCAAACAAGTCATTACTAAGCTAAAGGTATAATTGGTTTTTAAAATCCATTTTACATAGGCCATTATTCCAAAAACTACAAAGGCAAAGGCCACGGCAAAATGTAAAAACATAAAAAATGTCCAAACTTGAGGCTTTGGTCCAAACAAACCTTTTACCAATGCACGGTTGTTATCATCAAATCCTTCAATCTCTATATGCAATTGTGGCGACCAATAATGATCTTCTTCCTTAGCAACATCAATAATTATATGATGCCCCACAATTTTAATTTGATGCTTTTGAGTTTTAATTTCTTGTTGTAACCTAAATTTTTTAATAACAGCCTTCGGTGCCTGTTCCACAGTAAATTTAAAACGAGGGCGCAAATGCACCTCCTTGTTTTTTTCAACACCCATAATTTTGATTTTTTTAGTGCCCGTAATATACTATATTTCTACAAACATTTTTTTAGAAGCCTATACATCAACATATCATCAAATAAAATGTGTAGTTTTGCAAAAAATTTAAATTTTTTGTATGAGCAATATTGTAGCCATTGTAGGAAGACCCAATGTAGGAAAATCAACTTTATTCAACCGTTTGATAAAGAGACGTGAAGCTATTGTTGATTCGGTAAGTGGAGTTACGCGTGACAGACATTACGGTAAAAGTGATTGGAATGGCAAAGAATTTTCATTGATTGATACCGGTGGTTATGCTGTTGGCTCTGATGATATTTTTGAAGAAGAAATTAGAAAACAGGTTGAAATTGCCATTGATGAGGCTGATATTATTGTTTTTGTGGTGGATGTTGAAGAGGGCATTACACCTATGGATACCGAAGTTGCCAACCTATTACGCAAGGTTAAAAAACCCATTTTTATGGCAGTGAACAAAGTTGATAATGCTATGCGAGAAGCCGATGCGGTTGAATTTTATAATTTAGGCTTAGGAGATTATTTTACTATTTCTTCAATAAACGGAAGCGGTACCGGTGAATTACTCGATGCCCTGGCCACTGAGCTTACTGATTCTTTTGAAGAACAAGATGAATTACCAAGATTTGCAGTTGTGGGGCGTCCTAACGCAGGAAAATCATCATTTATAAATGCGTTAATTGGAGAAGAAAGAAATATTGTTACCAATATTGCCGGTACAACTCGAGATACTATTGATACGAAATACAACCGTTTCGGGTTTGATTTTAATTTGGTTGACACGGCAGGCATCCGAAAAAAATCTAAAGTTAAAGAAGATTTAGAATTTTATTCGGTAATGCGAGCGGTAAGAGCCATAGAACATTGTGATGTTGCCTTATTGGTAATAGATGCTACAAGAGGTTTTGAAGGGCAAGATGAAAATATTTTTTGGTTAGCTGAAAAAAATAAAAAAGGGGTTGTTATTTTAGTGAATAAATGGGATTTGGTTGAAAAAGAAACCAATACCATGCGTGATTTTGAAGCTCAAATTAGACGTGAAATTGCACCGTTTACCGATGTGCCCATTATATTTATGAGTGCACTTACCAAGCAGCGCATTTTTAAAGCTATTGAAACTGCTGTTGAAGTTTATAAAAACAGAAAAAAACGGATTTCAACAAGTAAGTTAAATGATAGTATGTTGGAAATTATAAAGCAAAATCCGCCACCGGCTACCAAAGGAAAATATATTAAAATTAAGTTTTGTACGCAGCTTCCAACCCCAACACCTCAATTTGCCTTTTTTGCGAATTTACCGCAATATGTAAAAGAGCCTTACAAACGTTTTGTAGAAAATAAATTGCGTGAAAATTTTGGGTTTACAGGTGTCCCAATTGTTATTTATTTTAGAAAAAAATAGTTTTTAATAAATATTAGATTGGTTCGCATCATACGCCTTTTGGTCTATTGTAATACCCCAATATTACACCTAAAACTACCGACCAAATTGCAGCTAATCCTATTTGATAAGGTTTATCTAACATAAAAGTAATGGTATGAGCCGGAATCCAAAACCAAATTAAAGATAGCATCCCTTTATCTATTTGTTGCCAATTGTTTTTCCCTGCAATTAAATTATCTAATATACGATGAAAAATAACTAAAAATACTCCGAATTGTAAATTCATAGTAACTGAAACTGTAAATGCTCTACTAAATTTTCCCAATTCAGGTAATAGATTATATTCAACTAAACTATCAACAAAACCTTGAAAACCAACAAAAGCATATTTTATAGTTATTGCCAGAAGTGCCCATTCTATCATTTTTAAAAAAATAAGTGTTCCGGTATATGGTATAAATATTTTTTTTTGTTGAAGACATTTAGCTATTACATCACCTAAAGTTCCTAACAGTGCAAATTGTACCATTGCACTATACAAAGGGTACTTTATTACTAGTTCTGCGTAATAATTCATAGAATTAAAATTTTACTTGCAAAAGTAAGGAAAGTAACAATCGATTTTTATGACAAATGATAGGGTAGATTGTTTTTTTACCAGCTTCCACCGGCACCACCACCGGAAAAACCTCCACCGCCGAAGCCGCCTCCAAAACCTCCGCTTCCAAACCCACCGGATGAGCCACTTCCAAAACCACCATTTCCGAAACCTCCACGCCCCATACGGCTTAAAATAATGGCTTCTAAAATATCAGATGCCGCCGAACGCTTTCTAAAGCGTCTGCCTCCTCCGCCACCACGGTTTTTTTTGGAGAATACTATAATTAAAAATAATATTACCAATATAACAATAATGCCTTTGGGAATCCCCTTCTTAGCTTTAGAACGCTTTTTATTGTTTTTGAATGTACCGTTTAAAACTTCAAAAATAGCATCGGCACCTTTATTAAGGCCACTGTAAAAATCGCCTTTCTTAAATTCAGGTATGACTATATTTCTTACAATGCTACCTGTAATTCCGGCTGTTAATTTAATTTCTGCTCCATAACCCGGAGCAATCCAAATTCTTCGCTCTTTATTGGCCAAAAGCACAAAAACACCATTGTCTTCATTGGCTTGACCGACACCCCATTTATGTGCCCATTTTGGAGCTAATATTCCAATATCCTCTCCGTTAATAGTTTCGACAGTAACCATAACAATTTGGGTTGAAGTAGAATCGGAATAGCGTATTAATTTAGATTCAAGTGCTTTTTTTTGTGAAGCGCTCAATAAATTAGCATAATCGTAAACACTGGTTTGGTTTTTGGGAGTTTCGGGAATATTGAATTGCCCAAAAATAAGTTGTGAATACAAAATGGTAATTACAATTACCGTGTATTTATTAATTAAAGTATATACTGGATTCATTTATCCTTTTGAGATTTCATCAGACAATTCATTGTTATCATTTTGATTGTATGGAAAATAATGCTTTAATTTTTTTCCCACTTCAACAATAGCAAGTTCTAACCCTTTTTCAAAAGCGCCTTCTGAAAAATGTGATAACACCAATTCTTTTTCAGCATCCCAAAAGTTTTTTGGCACCTCATTATTAATTCCTTCATCTCCAATTATGGCAAATTTTTTACTTTCAACAGCTACATAAAATAATACCCCATTTTTTAATTCGGTGGCATCCATTTTCAGCATATAAAAAACTTCCAGTGCTCGTTCCATTGGAGGTTTATCGGTATTTTTTTCAATATGTACTCTTATTTCTCCAGAAGTGTGTTTTTCAGCAACTTGTATTGCATTTATAAGCTGTTGTTCTTGTGCCGGAGTTAAAAAATCTTCAACTTTTGACATTATTCTTTTTTACCAAAATCAAATTCTACATCTGGAGCCTGATCTGCACCAACCTCTGCATCAAAATACGGTTTTCCTTCAAAATTAAATATACCCGCCAAAATAGAGTTTGGGAATTTTTTTACGTGATTGTTATAAGGTTTAATAGCTTCATTAAATCTTGTACGTGCAGTTAAAATTTGATTTTCGGTACTTGTTAATTCGTCTTGAAGTTTTAAGAAATTCTGATTTGCTTTTAAATCGGGATATCGTTCAACAGTTACCAATAAACTTTTTAATGCTCCGCTTAACCCACCTTGTACCTGATTAAATTGAGCAAGTTGTTGGGGTGTAATATTTGTAGGATCTATAGAAACTGAAGTAGCCTTGGCACGAGCTTCAATTACCGATGTTAATGTTTCACGTTCAAAATCGGCTGCTCCTTGTACGGTATTTACTAAATTTCCAATTAAATCACTTCTTCGTTGGTAGGCTGTTTGTACATTTCCCCAGCTTTCTGAAACATTTTCATTATAAGCTATTGCCGTATTATTAAATCCTACGGCCCAGTTGTACATAGCAAATACAATTAGAGCAATAATTGCTAAAGGTATTAACCACTTTTTCATGTTGTTTGATTTTAAATTTCAATTATTAGTTGCATAAAACGTAAAAAAGTTACGTTTATACTATTATTACTTTGTTAAGAAAGTTGACTTTTAATTTTAATAAGTTCAGCTTTAATTCCTTCTAATCGCTCAATAATGGTATGAGAACTTTGAATTTCCTCAGGTTTTGATTTAATTTTACTTTTAGCTCCTTCAAGTGTAAATCCCTTTTCTTTTACCAAATGATAAATCAGTTTTAAATTTTTAATGTCTTTTTGCGTGAATAAACGATTTCCCTTTTTATTTTTTTTAGGTTGAAGTACATCAAATTCTTTTTCCCAAAACCTTATATGTGATGTATTTACACCAAAAGCTTTGGCAACTTCGCCAATTTTATAATATCTTTTTTCTGGTAAATCTATATGCATTAGTCAAGCGATTGTCCTTCAATTTGAGCTGCTTTTTGCATAGCTGCAAATTCTTCAGGAGATAAGTTACCGTAATAAAAATTAATAGGATTTATTTTCACCTTGTTTTTAAATATTTCGTAGTGCAAATGTGGTGCCTGTGAACGACCAGTGTTACCAACAAATCCTATAATATCGCCTCTTTTCACTTTTTGTCTTCTTCTAACGTTATACTTGTTAAGGTGAGCATATAATGATATGTATCCAAACCCATGGTCTATTCTAATATGTTTTCCATAACCTGCAGAACCTTGGTCTGCTCTAATTACAACACCATCACCGGTAGCAAAAACGGGGGTACCGGTAGGAGCGGTAAAGTCCATTCCATAATGTTTTTTACGAGCTTTGGTAAACGGGTCAGTTCTCCATCCATACCCGGATGCCATTCTTTTTAAATCTTCATTTTTTACAGGTTGAATTGCCGGAATGGCCGCTAATAACTCCTCTTTTCCCTCTGCCAAATTAACAATTTCATCAAGCGATTTAGATTGTACGTATAATTGTTTTGATAAAATATCAATATTTTTAGTAACATCAATTATCATTTCAGAATTATCAAAACCTTCCAACGCCTTATAACGGTTTACACCTCCAAATCCGGCCTTGCGTTGTTCTTCCGGTATGGGATTTACCTCAAAATACAGGCGGTATATATTATTGTCTCTTTCTTGAATATCTTCTAAAATGTGCTGTAGTTGTGTTATTTTTTTATTGTGCAGTTCCTCATTTAATTTTACAAATTCAAGCTCTCTTTTTAACTCCTTTTCTTTAGGCGATTCAAAAACCGGAGTAAACACTACAAATCCCAACACCATAAACACAAAAGCAGCTAATAGCATAACAATAAATTTTTTGAATTTATCGCGTTTTTTTATTCTGATTTTTTGATACGATAAGGTATCGGAATCGTAATAATATTTTACTTTCGTCATATATTATATTTATATTACTTTTGCACCATAAACGTCACATTTTAAAGTGATATTGTGGCGTACAAAGAACAAAATTACAAAATGTTTTACAATAGCAGTAAAACCTGTATTTTTTAGCATTAAATTAACGTATGAAGTCACAGCAAGTCCGTCAACAATTTTTAGATTTTTTCGCTTCTAAAAAACACCGTATAGTTCCCTCGTTCCCAATGGTATTAAAAAACGACCCTACACTTATGTTTACCAACGCAGGTATGGTTCCGTTTAAAGAATATTTTTTAGGACAAAAAACGGCAACAAACCAACGCGTTGCAGATTCACAAAAATGCCTACGTGTATCGGGAAAACACAACGATTTGGAAGAAGTAGGTAAAGACACCTACCACCACACTATGTTTGAAATGCTTGGAAACTGGAGTTTTGGCGATTATTTTAAGAAAGATGCAATTGCCTGGGCTTGGGAATTGTTAACAGAAGTGTATAAAATTGATAAAAACGATTTATATGTTACCGTTTTTGAAGGCGATAAGGAAGATGGGTTATCTTTTGACAAGGAAGCGTTTGATTTTTGGAAACAACATATAAGTGAAGAACGCATATTAAACGGTAATAAAAAAGATAATTTTTGGGAAATGGGAGCGCAAGGACCTTGTGGCCCCTGTTCTGAAATTCACGTTGATATACGTTCAAACGCTGAAAAAGCAAAAATTGATGGTAAATTATTAGTAAACAAAGACCACCCACAAGTGGTTGAAATATGGAATTTGGTATTTATTGAATTCAATCGTAAAGCCGATGGCTCTTTGGAAAAACTACCTGCAAAGCATGTAGATACCGGTATGGGTTTTGAACGTTTGTGTATGGTATTACAAAACAAACAATCGAATTACGATACCGATGTTTTTACACCATTAATCAAAAACATAGAATCTATTACACAAAATAATTACGGTTTAGATGAGAAAACTGATGTTGCTATACGCGTGGTGGCTGATCATATTCGTGCCGTTGCATTTGCAATTGCCGACGGTCAATTACCATCAAATAATGGAGCCGGTTATGTTATAAGAAGAATTCTTAGAAGAGCAATTAGGTATGGTTTTACTTTTTTAAACACAAAAGAACCCTTTATTTATAAATTGGTTGAAACCCTAAACAAACAAATGGGGAATTACTTTCCTGAACTTAAAGCGCAGGTTTCCTTAATTGAAAATGTAATTAAGGAAGAAGAACATTCTTTTTTAAAAACCTTAGACCAGGGACTTCAGCTGCTTGAAGGTGTTGTTAAAAATACAAAGGGAACAGAAGTATCCGGAAGAAAGGCTTTTGAATTGTATGATACTTTTGGATTTCCTGTTGATTTAACCGCATTGATTCTTTCGGAAAAAAATATGACCTTAAATGAAATCGAATTTAACGAAGCTTTAAATGTGCAGAAAAACAGGTCAAGAGCTGCAGCAACTGTTGAAACTGAAGATTGGGTAATTTTAAATTCAACTACTCATCAAGAATTTGTTGGATATGATACGTTGGAAAGTACTGTAAACCTTACGCGGTACAGAAAAATTTCTTCCAAAAAAGAAGGCGATTTGTATCAACTTGTTTTTGATAAAACACCTTTTTATGCCGAAGGCGGTGGACAAATTGGTGATAATGGTTTTATTGAATCAAATTCCGAAGATAAAATTAACATAATTGATACCAAAAAAGAGAACAATTTATTTATTCATATAACTAAAAAATTACCTCAAAATCTCAATAAACCCTTAAAAGCGGTAGTTAATTCCGGCGACCGTTATAAAACAATGTGCAATCACTCAGCAACCCATTTGTTACACGAAGCACTAAGAGATGTTTTAGGAACACATGTTGAGCAAAAAGGATCAGCTGTACATGCTAAAGGTTTACGTTTTGATTTTTCACACTTTTCAAAACTCAGTATCGAGGAATTACAACGAGTAGAAGACATTGTAAACTCTAAAATAAGCAACAAAATTGAATTGCAGGAATATAGAAATATACCTATGGAAACTGCCTTAGAAAAAGGAGCTATTGCTTTATTTGGCGAAAAATACGGAGATACTGTAAGAGCTGTTCAGTTTGGTAATTCGGTTGAATTGTGCGGTGGCACGCACGTAAAAAATACAAGTGACATTTGGTATTTTAAAATTATTTCAGAAAGTGCCATTGCAGCAGGTATACGAAGAATTGAAGCAATTACCGGTGAGGCTGCAAAAACATATTTTGTTAAAAATAATGAAGTACTAAATAGCATAAAATCTGTTTTAAAAAGCTCTGGAAACTTGATAAAAGGTGTTACCGATTTGCAAGATGAAAACGCTGCTTTAAAAAAACAGGTTGAAGCCTTGTTAAAAGAAAAAGCCAACAATTTAAAAGGTAATTTATTGCAAGAAACTGAAACTGTAAACGGCATAAACTTTTTAGCAAAAAAATTAGATTTAGAGCAACCAGCAGTAAAGGATTTAGCTTTTGAACTTGGCAATCAAATTGAAAATTTATTTCTAATTATTGGTACTGAAAATAACGGTAAAGCAGGCCTTGCCTGTTTTATTTCAAAAAATTTAGTTGAAGAACGAAACTTACATGCCGGAACTGTTGTTCGTGAGCTTGGAAAATTAATTCAAGGTGGCGGTGGCGGACAACCATTTTTTGCAACTGCAGGAGGTAAAAACCCGGCAGGCATTGAAGAGGCACTGAAAAAAGGGAAAGACTTTATACTTTAAAACAGTATAATTTTTTAAAGCCTTCTCCCTGGATCAAATTCAGGGTTTCAAAAAAAAAATGCTGAAATAAGTTCAGCACTACTCTAATTATAAATTTTATAAAAAGTGAACTTTAGAACCGAGATACAACTTCAAAAAGGGCGTAATCAAATAAATTACAACTCAAAATTGTTGTTAATTGGTTCTTGTTTTTCCGAAAACATTGGTGAAAAATTAGATTATTTCAAATTTCAAACGCATAGCAATCCTTTTGGAATTGTTTACAATCCGGCTGCAATTGAAAATATAATTACAAAAGCAATAAACAACTATCAATATTCTGAAAATGACATATTCGAATTGAATGAGTGCTGGCATTGCTTTGATGCGCATTCAAACCTGAGTGCTCCTGATAAAACTAAATTACTTGGCAATTTAAATACGGCATTACAAGTCACAAATGCCGGCCTTAAAAATGCATCACATATTATTATAACTTTGGGAACTTCTTGGGCATACAGGTTCATTGAAAAAGACTTTATTGTTGGAAATTGTCATAAAGTTCCACAAAAGAAGTTTTTAAAAGAAATGCTTTCGGTAAAAAAAGTAATTGCTAGTCTTGATAATAGTATTGCCCTAATTAAAGCAATAAATCCTACAAGCACAATTATTTTTACCGTAAGTCCGGTTCGACATTTAAAGGATGGTTTTGTAGAAAATTCACAAAGCAAAGCGCATTTAATAAGTGCAATTAACGAAGTAACAGCCCCTCAAAATAACATCTTTTATTTTCCATCCTATGAAGTTATGATGGATGATTTACGCGATTATCGATTCTATAAATCGGATTTAATCCATCCCAATGAAACGGCAATAAATTATATTTGGGAACATTTTAAATCGGTTTGGTTTGATGCGTCTATTTTTCCCATTATGAAAGAGGTTGCAACCATCCAAAAAGGGCTAGCCCACAAACCTTTTCATCCTGAATCAGAAAAACATAAAACATTTTTAAAAACCCTTCAGCAAAAAATAGCCGTTTTAACAAAAAAAACAGGTATTATTTTTTCGTAAGAAAGTAGAAATTTAGGGATTAAAAATTTATTGATTCACAAATTTGGCTACATTTTGCCACTGGCCACCATTAATTACATCTATCCCTTGTTGCTTTAAAAACGAAGTAGCTTGACCGCTTCTAGCGCCACTTTTACAAACAGCAATTACTTTTTTATTTAAGGCTTTTATTTCAGAAACCTTAGTAGGAATAGTATTTAAAACTATATTTTTAGAACCTTCAACATGACCGCTACTATACTCTGCAACAGTTCTTACATCAATTACCACAGCACCTTCATTTAAATAGGTTTCAATTAAATTAGTATCCTTATTTCCTCCAAATAATCCGAAAAAACTCATTATTAATTGTTTTAATTTTTGCGCAAATATAAGTGATTAAATACGATAATTGGTAACAACAGTTACTAATTATTTTTTACAATCAATTGTAAACCATTACCTATCAACTGCTTAAATGTATTGCTTTTTTGAAGTTGATTTAAATAGTCTAATACCTCCATTTCTAATTCAGTATTGGTTTTGTAAAGCAACTCGTAAACTTCTAACACCAACAACCAATCGCTTTTATAATTATTTTTTAAATCTTTAAAAATATTGTGAAGTATTTGCTTGTTTATAGTACCTGATTCACGCATTTTCGCTACTTTTTTATACAGCTTATGCAATTGTAATTCCTTTTCTGAATATGAAATCTTATGTGTTTTTTCTTTAGAAATTTTTCCAACATCTTTAAACGAATTCACATCAGCCGGGCCGGCATAAGCTGAAATTACCTCTTTTCCAACCGCCATATCATAAATTCCCCAATCCGGTTTAAACAAAACCGTATCAAAATGGGTAACCGTACAGTTTTTAAAAGATATTAGCACTATTTTTCCTTTCAAATCGCGTTTTCCGGTTATAACTTCACCTTCAACTTTAATGCCTCCTTCAAAGGTTAAAGTAGTCTTTTCTCCTTCATAAATTCCATATACTTCCAAATCTTTAGGATACATGTTTTCAATAGCTAAATTAATCCCTTTTAATTTACCTATGGGGCTGCCAAAACCATGTGCATGGTAATTTGTGCCGTGACCTATTAATTCCTTATCTCTTGTTGCCAGCGCAGTTGGCCCTGTAGTTTGTATATAAATCGGATTGCCTTCAAATTCTATAACATTTGTAAAAATTCCTGAAACCTGAATACCGGTACTTAACTCAATAGTTCCCAAATTTTTTGAATCTATTAATTTTTCGACACCTTTAAGACCTCCTTTTCTAAGCGCCATTTTATTAGCAAATGCCTCTAAAACAAAACTTAAATGTGCAAAATTAGGTGTAACATAAAGTTGTGGCTGAGGTTTTGTGATGTCAAAGTTTTGTTGGGCAGCTTCTATAGTGTACGGGATTTTTTTTACATTATTTGTTAAACACCATTTACTTTCACCTATTGATGATAATAAACCGGCACCGTATATTTTTGGTGCATTTATATTTCCAATTAATCCATATTCTACTGTCCACCAATGCAGGTTTCTAATTTGTGCCATTTCAGAAAGTGTTCCCATATTTTGTTGAATTTCTTCAACTTTTTTTTGAGCAATGGTAATCTCTTTTTTTGAAGCATTAGGATCTTCTTTTAAAATAGACAATAATCGAATAGCTTCATACAATTCAAAATCTTTTGCCGATGAAATTGCTTTAGCGCCTATTTCGCCAAACCGTCTTAAATATTCAGCATATTCAGGGTTAGCAATTATGGGAGCATGGCCTGCGGCTTCGTGAATAATATCAGGTGCCGGAGTATATTCAATATGGTCAATAGTTCTAATATCTGAAGCTATTACCAATACATTGTAAGCCTGAAATTCCATAAAAGCATTGGGAGGAATAAAACCGTCAACCGACACCGCTGCCCAGCCAATTTCCTTTAAAATTCTATTCATTCCTTCCATTTTAGGAATGGCATTTATGCCTATACCGGTTTTTTCCAATCCTTCAATATACGATTCATGAGCAACTTGACTTAAATAATCAATATTCATACGCATCACATACCGCCAAACAGCTTGGTTTTGAGCAGTGTATTCACTATAGGGCTGTGGTACCATGAATTTATGCAAATGCTTTGGCAATTTACGTGTTACAGAATTTAGTTTAATAGACATATTTGTTATTAAATATTTATGATGTGTAAGTTACACTTTTTAATACTTTTTGCAATTCGATTCTAAAAAAATAACAATTTGCTTTTTTATATAAACAGTAGAATCCTCTATTTATAAAGTTTTCTGCTGAAGCCTTAAAATTTCCTAAATACAATTGGATTTAAAAATTCCAACATACATTTTTACGCAATCGTTTTAGTAAATTACCATACAATTAACATCTAATCGTAAGTTACTTAAACACTTATCTTTGTATCTTTGAGCGTTAAAAAATATTTACCTGATTATAATGAACAAGAAAGTAATTTTAATGATTTTAGATGGTTGGGGAGTTACCCAAAACCCTAAAGTATCTGCTGTTTTTAAAGCAAACACCTCTTATATAGATAGTTTATACAACAAGTACCCTAATGCAAGTTTAAGAGCCGATGGTGAACACGTTGGGTTGCCTGATGGACAAATGGGTAACAGCGAAGTTGGCCATATGAATTTAGGTGCAGGACGTATTGTATATCAAAATTTAGTTAAAATAAACAAGGCCGTAAAAGAAAAAACGTTAGGTAACGAACAGGTTTTGTTAAATGCACTTGAGTACGCAAAAACACACCATAAAAATGTACATTTACTTGGCTTAGTTTCAGATGGTGGTATTCATTCGCACATAAATCATTTAAAGGGTATATTAGATGTTGCTGCTGAAAATAAAGTTGAAAATGTATACCTGCATGCCTTTACAGATGGTAGAGATTGCGACCCTAAATCGGGAACTTTTTTTATAAATGATATTCAGGAATACATGGATAAAAAAACAGGTGAGTTGGCTTCAATCACCGGGCGTTACTATGCTATGGACCGTGATAATCGTTGGGAACGCGTAAAAGTTGCTTTCGATGCATTGGTTAATGGCACCGGTGAATTTTCAACTAATGCTGTTGAAAGCGTAAAAACCAGTTATGCAAATAAAATTACTGATGAGTTTATTAAACCCATAATTTTAACTGATAAAAACGGAAGTCCAAAAGCTAAAATTGCCAAAGATGATGTTGTCCTGTTTTTTAATTACAGAACGGACAGAGGACGTGAGTTAACCGAAGTTTTAACTCAAAATGCTTACCCCGAGTTTGGCATGAAACCATTGCAGTTGCATTATACCACCATGACAAATTACGATGAGACTTTTAAAAATATTAATGTTATTTACAATACAGAAAACTTAGAAAATACACTAGGTGAAGTATTGGAAAAATCGGGTAAAAAACAAATTAGAATCGCCGAAACCGAGAAATATCCTCATGTAACTTTTTTCTTTTCCGGTGGAAGAGAAAAAGAATATAAAGGTGAAAGTAGAATTTTGTGTCCGTCACCAAAAGTGGCTACGTACGACCTAAAACCCGAAATGAGTGCTTATGAAGTAAAGGATGCCATAATTCCTGAGTTAAATAAACAAGAGGTTGATTTTGTATGTTTAAATTTTGCAAATGGTGACATGGTGGGGCATACCGGCGATATGGATGCGGCCATAAAGGCTTGCGAAGCTGTTGACAATTGTGTAAAAGAAGTAGTTACTGCGGCTTTAGAAAATGATTATACCACTTTAATTATTGCCGACCATGGCAATTGCGAAACTATGATAAACCCTGATGGAACACCTAATACAGCACACACCACAAATCCGGTTCCTTTAATCATGGTTGATAAGGAGTTAAAAACCATTAACGATGGTATTTTGGGTGACATAGCGCCAACTATTTTAAAACTCATGGGAATTGAACAACCCATAGAAATGAGCCAACATGCGTTAATTTAATTTTGTAATTTTACATAAACTAAATTAACAAATATGAAAAAACTTATTCTAGTTGGGTTGATTGTTGCAATTTCGGCTTGTACCACTCAAAAAAAAGAACAAAAACCTGCATTAAAAGATGACGAAGGGAATTTAAGTGGTCTTGCACATAAAAAAGATTTTTTGCAAGAGCCATTTCTAACTTGGTTTTCTGAAAACTACGACACCTATAAACTTAACTCTGAAGTAGTTAACAATATAAAGCCACTACTAAAAGAGGTAAACATCAAAGCTTTTATGGGTACTTGGTGTGAAGATAGTCAGTTACAAACTCCTGTTTTTTATAAAATTTTAGATAATACGGGTTTTAATTATGAAAATTTAGAATTAGTTACCGTAAATAGAGATAAGGTTACCCCGGATAATTTGCAAGAAGGCTTTAATATTGAATATGTACCTACCTTTATTTTTTATAAAGATGGAAATGAATTAGGTCGTTTTGTGGAATACCCAATAGAAACTGTTGAAGAAGATATATTAAAAATTTTGAGTGGAGCGCCCTATAAACATGGCTATGAAGATTAATATTTTTAATTCATAAAAAAAAGCCGCTGTTTGAGTGCAGTGGCTTTTTTATTATTCAATTTTTAAATAAGATTACCTTGTAGCTTCAAAATAATCACGTTCAATTTGTTCACGATGATCAGGGTGTGCAATATTAACTAATTCTTTTACTCGCTGTTTAATTGTTTTTCCGTATAAATTCGCTACACCGTATTCGGTAACAATGTATTGCACATGGGCTCTAGTGGTAACTACACCCGCCCCCGGGTTTAAAAATGGCACTATTCGTGTAATTCCTTTATTGGTTGTTGAAGGTAGTGCAATAATAGCTTTACCTCCTTCACTTAATGAGGCTCCTCTAATAAAATCCATTTGACCACCTACACCTGAGTACATTCTGGTACCAATTGAATCAGCACAAACCTGACCCGACAAATCAACCTGAATGGCCGAATTAATCGCTATCATTTTTGGGTTTTGGCGTATATTGGAAACATCATTTACGTAGTCGCATGAACGCAATTCAACAAATGGGTTATCATCAACATAGTCGTACAAACGTTGTGAACCGGCTAAAAACGTTGTTAACGCTTTACCCGGATAAATTCCTTTATAATTACCATTAATAACGTCTTTTAAAATTAAATCGATCACACCATCAGAAAACATTTCAGTATGCAGTCCTAAATCTTTATGATTTCCTAATCTGCTTAGTACGGCATTTGGTATATTGCCAATACCCATTTGTAAGGTACTTCGATCTTCAATAAGTTCGGCTATATGATCACCAATTTTATTTTCAATTTCAGTAGGAGTTGGTAAAATTAACTCAGGAATTGGCCTATTTACTTCAACAAAAGTATCTAATTCTGAAATATGTATAATACCCTCACCATGTACGCGCGGCATTTGATGATTTATTAGGGCAATTACATGTTTTGCATTTGCAATTGCCGCTAAAGATGCTTCAACAGAAACGCCTAATGAACAGTACCCATGTTTATCGGGAATTGAAACTTGAATTAAAGCTACATCAACCGGTAAAATATTTCTTTTAAAAAGTAATGGAACTTCACTTAAAAAAACCGGAGTGTAAGAACCATTGCCTGCTTTTAATGTATGCCTTACATTTTTACCAATAAATAATGAATTTACGTGGAAACTTTCTCTTAAATCCGGATTAGCATATGGGGTTTCACCTTCTATATGTAAATGGCATATTTCAACATTACGAAGCTCCTCATGCCTGTCAGTTAAAGCATTTATGAGCTCTTGAGGAACTGCTGCTGCTGCCTGAATATAAACTCTATCATTCGATTTTATAACTTTTACAGCTTCTTCAGCTGTTACCGCTTTATACATAACTTAAATTTTAAAAAATTTCTTAACAAATTTACTGATCATTTTAGGTAAAAAAGCTGTTATATATCACTTTTTAAAACCTTTTTTTTATCGTTTTCAAAATTAAAAACAGGTTATTTTAATTTCTTTTTTTTAAAGTACCTTTGCACCACATATATTTTACAGATATGATAAAAATTAAAACCCTTGAAGAAATTGAACTAATGCGAGAAAGTGCCTTAGTTGTATCTAAAACTTTAGGAATGCTTGCCAAAGAAGTTAAGCCCGGAGTAACTACTTTGCAATTAGATAAGTTAGCCGAAGAATTTATAAGAGACCATAATGCAATACCCGGATTTCTAGGGCTATACGATTTCCCTAATACACTTTGCATGAGCCCGAATGCGCAAGTAGTGCATGGTATTCCCAACAACACTCCTTTAAAAGATGGTGATATATTATCTATTGACTGTGGTGCACTAAAAAACGGATTTTATGGAGACCACGCTTATACATTTGAAGTTGGCAATGTTGCCCCTGAAATCAAAAAACTACTTAAAGTTACTAAAGAAAGTTTGTATATAGGCATTAGAGAATTTAGAGCAGGGAACCGTGTTGGTGATGTAGGTTATGCTATTCAAAATTATTGTGAAAAACATGGTTATGGAGTAGTGAGGGAGCTGGTAGGTCATGGTTTGGGTCGCGAAATGCATGAAGATCCTGAAATGCCAAACTACGGACGCCGTGGAAGAGGAAAAAAATTTGTAAACGGTATGGTAGTTGCCATAGAGCCCATGATAAATTTGGGTACGCATAGAATTAATCAGCTTAACGATGGCTGGACCATTTTAACAAAAGATGGCAAACCAAGTGCGCATTTTGAACATAATGTAGCATTAATTAATGGTAAACCCGAATTGCTTTCTACATTTAACTATATTTATGAAGCTCTAGGAATTGAAAGTGATGAGGAAAATGAATTTAGGCAAAAATCTTTAAAACTTTGATAATGATTAAAAAAATTGATGACTTAATACAAAAAGAAATAATTCCCGGATTTAAAGGTAAATTTATCCATACTCAAAACTTTACAGTTGCTTTTTGGAACATTGAGGAAGGCAAAGAATTACCGGAACACAGCCATATACACGAGCAAACTACCCAAGTTATTAAAGGAAAGTTAGAATTAACTATAAATGGTGTTTCTCAACTATTGGAGCCCGGTTCTATTGCTGTAATTCCATCTAATGCTATTCACAGTGGCAAAGCTGTTACAGCGTGTGAAGTTACAGATATTTTTTGCCCTGTTAGAGAAGATTATAAGTTTTAAAACTTCAGTTTTCGTTATAATTGACTATGCTAATCAAGCACATTTTAAATATTTTCCCAAGGCCCTGGCTCATTAAAGTCAGTTACTTAATTCGCCCACTTATTGCTCTTTTTCTGAAAGGAAATAAGTATGTAGACCCTATTGATGGTAAAAGCTACAGGAAATTTTTACCCTACGGTTATCAAAAACAACGCAATAATGCATTGGCTCCGGGTACTTTTTCATTAGAACGCCACCGACTTTTGTGGTTGTATTTGCAAAATGAAACCGACTTTTTTAGAGCAACTAAAAAAGTATTGCATATTGCTCCCGAGCAATGTTTTTTACACAGGTTTAAATCTCTTAAAAATTTAGAGTATACAACAGCCGACTTATATTCACCAATTGCCGATGTAAAGGCCGATATTTGTAACTTGCCGTTTACTAAAAATACGTTTGATGTTGTTTTTTGCAATCATGTTTTGGAACACATTGTTGATGATAAAAAGGCCATGAGCGAGCTATACCGCGTACTAAAACCCGGAGGGTTAGGTATTTTTCAAGTTCCACAAGATACAACCCTTAAAAAAACTTATGAAGATTTTTCAATTACCAAGCCTAAAGAACGTGCTAAACACTTTGGGCAATATGACCACGTTAGGATGTATGGCAACGATTATTTTGACAAATTAAGAGCAGTTGGATTTACAGTTCATGAAATAGATTATTCTCAAAAATTAGATAAAAGCCAAGTAACTAAATTTTGTTTAGCTCCTCATGAAATATTACCTGTATGCATTAAATAATGGAGTTTAAGTTTGGTGTGGTATATGTTTTTATCTGACCCTTATCATCAGCATAAATTAAAAAAGCTTTTAGCTGTTTGTTTTTAGATAAAAAAGCTACTGATTTTTCAAAGCCCATAGCCATTAAGGCTGTTGCGTATGCATCAACATCGGCACAATCAGTGGCAGAAATTACCGAAGCACTCAACAAATTACTCTCTTTAGCAAACCCCGTTTTTGGATTAATAGTATGCACAAATTTCTTACCATCGGGGGTAGTTCGGTATTTTCTGTAATTTCCTGACGTGGCGATGGACTCATTATTAAGTTCAATAGTAGTTGCAAAGGATCGAGTACCATCAAAATTTGGATTTTCTACGGCTATTTTCCAAGGTGTATTTTTATGGTTCACACCCCTTGCCCTTATTTCTCCACCAATTTCAACCAAATAATTATGAATTCCATATTCTTCAAACATTCTTCCAATGATGTCCACTAAATAGCCTTTGGCAATAGCGTTAAAATCAAAATAAATTTGGTTGTATCTTTTGATTACTTTTTTGTTTTTGAGTTGTACCTTATTAAAACCTACAAATTTTAATAAATCTTTTACCTTAATAGAATCTAAATTATCTATAGACAATTCCGGACCAAACCCCCAGGCATTCACTAAAATTCCAATAGTAGGATCAAAAAAACCATTGGTTTGCTCATAAATTTTTTCAGATTTATGAAACACTTCTACAAAATAATCATCCACAACAATTGCAGTATCACCGCTGTTAATTTTTGAAATTGCTGAAGTTGGAATGTATGTAGAAAGTGATTTGTTAACAGCTGTAATTAAACTGTCTATGTTAGCCTCAAAATTTACTGTTGAATTACTCTTGTATTTTATTGAAAAAGTTGTTCCAATAGCATTTCCATAAATTGAATTTAACTTCTCTTTTTTTTCAGTACAAGAAAAAAACAACGTAATAAATAGCAGTATTGCAAAAAGTTTTCTCATTGCTTTATTTTTAAAAAAAATATGTAAAATTTATACAGTTCAAAGATAAAATTAATTATCTCTTAAATTCGTCTTAATTTATTTAAAATTACTTTATTATCACCTACTTTTTTATAACTTTGTTCCATTACAAAAGCATTATATATTATGAAAAAATTATTGGTATTAGTTACTGTTGTATCAGTTGTGTTGAGTTCTTGTGTGTCTCAAAAAAAATACGCAGAAATGGAAGACAATTTTAACAAAAAAAATCAGGAGTTGGTTGATACTAAAGCTGATTTGATGAAATGTAGAATTGAAGCTGAAGGAAAAATTGCCGGTTTGGAGCAACAAGTTGAAGATTTGAAAAAGGATAAGGAAAAAACCTTGGAATATGTTGATAATTTAACCGTATTATCAAAATCTGCTTCAGATAATATTAAAGAAACTCTTGCTCAAATGAGTAAAAAAGATGAGTACATTCAGCACATTCAAAAGGCTATGACGCGTAAAGACTCGATTAACTTAGCTTTAGGATTTAAACTAAAAAGTGTGCTAAAAGAAGGATTTAACGACGAAGATATTCAAGTTGATGTTGAAAAAACGGTTGTTTATATTTCAATTGCTGATAAATTATTATTTAAAAGCGGAAGCGCGGTAATTTCTAATAAAGCTAAAAACGTGTTGAGCAAAGTTGCTGATGTAATTTCAGCACAACCGGATTTAGAAGTTATGGTTGAAGGGTATACAGATAATAAACCTATTAGTACTGCCGGAATTAAAGACAATTGGGATTTAAGTGTTAAGCGTTCAACATCTGTAATTAGAGTACTTCAAAACGACTTTAATATTGAGCCGGAACGTTTGATTGCTGCCGGTAGAAGTGAATACAAGCCTCTAGAAAGCAACGATACTGTTGAAGGAAGAGCACGTAACAGAAGAACACGTATTGTATTAATGCCAAAATTAGACCAGTTTTTTGATTTGTTAGAAAGTAAAATGGACTAACAATTAAAATATTTTTCATAAAAAAACCACGTTAGAATTAACGTGGTTTTTTTATGCTTAAAACTGTAGTTAAACTACTTTGCTATTTGTAAAAAAGTAATTTTAAATGAACTCAAAATCCAAATATCACTTAAGTTTACGGTTTTAAATTTTTAGTTTAATTCGGCATCCAACATTTGAAAACCTTCATATTGAAGTAAATAGTCTTCATGTAATAAAGGAGGTTCATATTTATTTTTAACACTTCCTAATCCAACACCTGCAAACAACACTACGGCATTATTCTTTCGTGCATGTACTTTTATTGTTTCCATCCATATAACATCATATGTTATCGGTTTTTCTGTAATTGTGACCGCTTTTACAATTACAAAATATCGCTTGTTATTATTATCAATACATACAAATTGAGGGTGCTTTTTTAGTGTACTGTTAACAGCAATAAATTCAAAGCCCTTAGCTTCCAAATCTTTGCCAACAATGTTCATTGCCAAATTGTGTAATTCTTGTGTTGTTAAAGGTCTGCTCATAGTATTCACAAAAAAAATCCGACACAAAGGTATCGGATTTTTTTTATTTATTAAGGTGATTTTTATCCACCAAAGTCATCAAATCTAATATTTTCATCAGGTAACCCAAAATCTTGTCCCATTTTTTCCACGGCCTTGTTCATTAACGGAGGTCCGCAAAAATATAGTTCAATATCTTCAGGAGCTTCGTGTTTAGATAAGTATTCATCTATAACTGCCTGATGTACAAATCCGGTAAATCCATCTCCTTCACTATCATTTGCATCTTTTTTATTTACCCAATTATCTTCAGGTAACGGTTCTGATAAAACCACGTAAAACTTGAAGTTAGGGAATTCTTTTTCTAATTCATAAAAGTGCTCTAAATAGAACAATTCGCGTTTAGAACGCCCACCATACCAATATGTAACCGTTCTACCTGTTTTAAGCGTTTTAAACAAGTGGTAAAGATGTGAACGCATTGGTGCCATACCGGCTCCACCTCCAACATACAACATCTCTGCATCAGATTCATTGATAAAAAACTCACCATAAGGCCCTGAAATAGTTACTTTATCACCGGGTTTACGAGAGAAAATATACGATGATGCAATTCCCGGATTAACATCCATCCAGCCATTTTTTGCCCGGTCCCAAGGTGGTGTAGCAATTCGAACATTCAGCATAATTTCACGTCCTTCAGCCGGATAAGAAGCCATAGAATAGGCACGTTCAACCGGTTCAGGGTTTTTCATAACCAATGGCCATAGGTTAAATTTATCCCATTCCATTTTAAATTTATCCGGTGTTTCATGCTCTTCAGGGTGTGCAGTAATATCAATGTCAGCATATTTTATTTCACATTCAGGTATTTCAATCTGAATATAACCCCCGGCTTTATAATCCATATCTTCAGGAATTTCAACTACAAACTCCTTAATAAACGAAGCTACGTTATAATTTCTAACCACTGTTGCTTCCCATTTTTTTATACCGAAAACCTCTTCAGGAATAGAAATATCCATATCCTGCTTCACCTTAACTTGGCAAGCTAATCGGATACCTTCTTGTAATTGTTTTCTAGTAAAATGTGGGGTTTCAGTTGGTAAGGCTTCACCTCCACCGGAATGCACGTGGCATTCACATTGAATACAAGTACCTCCACCACCACAAGCTGATGGTAAAAATATTTTTGCATTACCTAACGTAGTTAATAAAGAATCTCCAGATCCTACTTCAATCTCCTTTTCACCATTTATTCTAATTTTTACCGGACCTGATGGCGATAATTTTTGTTTTACAAATAGTAATATTGCAACTAAAAATAGAATAAGTCCTAAAAAAGCACTTACCGTTGCTACTATGGTACCTAAAGTATCTACTGCTAATATCATCTTAATTATTCTTTAATTTCTTTTTCGTTATTAGCCATATCATTAGCATCTTTTACTACTTCAACCTGAGCGGTTTCTTGGTCGGCTGATTTTTCGTCACCACCGGTAAGCATACCACCAAAACTCATAAATCCAATAGCCATTAACCCTGTTATTATAAATGTAATTCCTAAACCTCTTAAAGGTGCCGGAACATTTGAATATCTAATTTTTTCTCTAATGGCCGCAATTGTTAAAATTGCCAGAAAAAATCCAATACCCGAACTAGCCCCGTAATTAAATGCAAGACCTAAAGTTTCTATTTCGCGAGATTGCATAAATAATGAACCACCTAAAATTGCACAGTTTACTGCAATTAGTGGTAAAAATATACCTAATGAATTGTATAATTCTGGAGAAAACTTTTCAACTATAATTTCAACTAATTGCACCATTGTAGCAATTGTTGCAATAAACATAATAAAAGACAAGAAACTTAAATCATATGTTGCGTACTCTTCTCCTAACCAACTAAGAGCTCCTTCTTGTAATATATATTGATCTAACAACCAGTTTAATGGTACTGTAATAGCCATTACAAAAATAACAGCTGCTCCAAGTCCAACCGCTGTTGATACTTTTTTAGATACTGCCAGGTACGAGCACATTCCTAAAAATGTGGCAAACACCATGTTATCTATAAATATTGCTTTAAAAAATAATTCTATATGTTCCATATTTCTTAGTTATCCTCGATTAATGCTGTGTTTCTTGAGCGTTGCACCCAAATAATTATTCCTACAGTAATTAATGCCATTGGAGCCAACAACATGAATCCGTTGTTTTCATATCCAAAAGCATATGCACCTGTTTTTTCAATAGGATCTCCTAGCACTTTAAACCCTAATAATGTTCCTGAACCTAATAATTCTCTAAAAAAACCAACAATTACTAGTATTAAGGCATAGCCCAGTGCATTACCCACACCGTCAATAAATGATCTAATAGGTCCATTTGCCAATGCAAATGCTTCAAAACGCCCCATAATAATACAGTTGGTAATAATTAAACCAACAAATACAGATAGTGTTTTACTCAATTCATAAGCAAAAGCCTTTAGTACCAGGTCTACAATAATTACAAGTGTAGCTACCACAATAAGTTGCACAATAATTCTAATTTTTGGTGGAATTATGCTTCGCAATAAAGAAATTGTGAGGTTTCCTAATCCCATTACAAATAATACCGCAACAGACATTACAATTGAAGCTTTAAGTTCGGCTGTAATAGCCAAAGCAGAACAGATACCTAATACCTGAATAGTAATTGGGTTATTATCTGCTAAGGGATCTGTTATTAATTTTAAATCTTTTTTTGATAAAAGTCCCATAAATTATTTCTTTAATGTTTTTAAATACGGTAAATATAATTGAAGGTCTTTTCTAAGCATTGCTGCTAAACCATCACCTGTGATAGTTGACCCGGCAATGGCATCTACCTCAAAATCAGTTTTATCTAAATTTTTAGGGTCAGCATTTCCTTTTGAAACTGAAATTCCTTTAAACAAATCTCCGTCTAAAAAATGTTCACCCTTAAAATCATCCATAAAAAATCGTTCCTTAATATTTGAACCAAGGCCCGGTGTTTCACCTGCATGGTCAAAAAATACGCCTTGAACAACCAATTGATTATCTACAGCCACATAACCCCAAATTGCATCCCATAATCCTTTACCTCTAACCGGAATTATATAATATTCAACATTATCTTTAACTCCAACAAATAAAGGCAATCTACGTTGGTATCCTTTATTTTTTGCAGCGGCTTCTTCCTTTTTAAGGTCTATTAAATACGCCTTATCATCTTCAACTACATCTGTTCCTGTAATTACTATTTGTTTAGTAATATATTTTGAAAACTCTTCGCCTACAATATCTTTTGAAACAAAAATTACACTATTCTCATCATTTTCATTTACCCCCATCGCATATAGAATATTTTGTTGCTTTTCTATACGTTTGTTTTCGGCAATTTTTTCTTTTAAAGATGATGCCACAAAAGCTAATAATGTTCCCACTATAAGTACCATTGTTGTTGCAAATAGTACAGTATATACGTTACTTTCAGTATTCTTTGCCATTGCTATGCTGTTTTTGCTTTTAAACGTTTTAATCTTCTTTTAACGTTGCCTTGTACCACGTAGTGGTCAATAGTTGGAGCAAATACGTTCATTAATAATATTGCCAACATTACACCCTCAGGATAGGCAGGATTAAATACGCGAATCATAATTGAAAAGAATCCAATAAAAAATCCGTAAATCCATTTTCCTTTAGCTGTTTGAGAACCCGTAACCGGATCGGTAGCCATAAATACCACACCAAAGGCAAATCCGCCAATTAATAAATGGTGCCAATATTCGGTGCTCATTAAATTATAAAATTTACTTCCTTCAGTAATCCAACCAAATTCAACAACACCATTAAATATTAATCCCATTACTATGGCTCCTATTACTGATGACAACATTATGCGCCAACTGCCAATTTTAGAAAATATTAAAAATAAGCCACCTAATAAAATTAAAAATGTTGATGTTTCACCAACTGAACCCGGTATAAACCCAAAGAACATATCTGATATTGTATGCGTTACAGGATTATTTTGCGCTAAACCTCCTAAAATAGTTTCACCTGAAACAGCATCCAAATTTGCACCTGCTGCAATATCTTTAGCTCTCTCAACCGCACCATGTACCCAAACTTTATCACCACTCATCCAAGTTGGATATGCGAAAAACAAGAATGCTCGAATGGTTAAGGCCGGGTTTAATATGTTCATTCCGGTACCACCAAAAACTTCTTTACCAATAACAACACCAAAAGCAACAGCAACAGCTAACATCCATAATGGTATATCAACCGGAACAATTAACGGTACTAACATTCCTGTAACCAAGTAACCTTCTTCAACTTCATGTCCTTTAAGTATTGCAAAAATAAACTCAATACCCAGTCCAACAACATACGATACTACTACTAAAGGTAACACTTTAATTAAACCTACTAGTAAGGCATCCCAAGAAAGAAAATCAACCGGTGTTCCAAATGCTAAATAATGCTGGTAACCGGTATTGAACATTCCAAAAATTAAACAAGGTATCAAGGCTAAAATAACCGTATTCATTGTTCTTTTTAAATCGTCTGCTGCTCTAACATGACTGCCTGAATGGGTAGTTTCGTTAGGTAAGTACAAAAAAGTATGAAAGGCACTAAAAGCAGGTAACCATTTTTTACCTTGGCCTTTTTGCTTAATATTATGTAATTTTTCTTTTAATCCCATAATTTATCCTATTTCTTTTAACATTAAGTCTAAGCCTTTTCTAATAATTTCTTGATGTGGTTGTTTAGACACACATACAAATTCGGTTAAGGCAAAATCTTCCGGAGCTACTTCATACATTCCTAGTTTTTCCATTTCGTCCAAATCTTTATACATGCAAGATTTTAAGATTTGCATAGGATAAATATCTAATGGAAATACCTCTTCATACTGTCCGGTAACTACAAATGCCCTATGTTCACCATTGGTATTTGTATTTAAATTGAATTTTTTATTAGGGAGCATCCACGAAAAAGTTAAGGCTCTTGTTGTAGATATTTTATTAAATACCGGAGCAGTCCAACCAAAAAATTCATAATCGTTTCCTTCAGGAATCACCGTTATTAAATTATCATAATAGCTCAACACGCCTTTTTTACCTTGCGCAGTTCCTGTTAACACATTACCGCTAATAATTCGGTTTTCACCATCTTTTAGTTTTCCTTCAACAAGTGTATTAATTTCTGCTCCAATTTTAGTAACATAATACTTTGGAGTTTCAACTTGGGCACCTGCCAAAGCAATAATCCTTTCAGCATTAAACTTACCGGTTAGCAATAACTCGCCAATAATTACCAAATCTTGTGGAGTAACCACCCAAACTACTTCTCCTTTATTAATAGGATCTATTTTAGCTATTTGAGTACTCACATTTCCAATTGGATGTGGCCCGGAAACTTGGTGTAGTGTAATATTATCCAATCCTGAAAAAGGTGTAGCGGATTTTGAACCCACGCTAACATGTACCTCACCGCTAGTTAATTTGCTCAATGCAGTAACAGCAGCTTGCAACTCTTTTTCTTTACCGGTTAACACATAATCATAATCCGCTGCCAATGGTGCACTGGCGTAAGCCGACACAAAAATTGCCTTTGGCATAACGTTTGGGTTAGCCACTACATCATACGGACGCTGCTTAACAAAAGGCCAACAACCAGCTTTAAGCAAATGGTCTTTAACTTCATCAGCTTTCATTGCCTTTGGATCTTTAACCCCAAAATCGGCATATTGCTGCTCTGCATCTGCTTGAATTTTGATGGCTAATATTTTTCTTTTTTCACCACGTACTATTTCAACCAACTCACCACTAACAGGAGAAGGAAATTTCATATTTTCGTTAGCTTTGTTGTAAAAAACAGCTTCACCTGCCTTTACTTTTGCACCAACTTTTACTAATAATTTTGGAATAATACTGTGGAAATCTTGTGGAAGTAACGTAAACACATTACCGGACACTGCTTTTTCGGTAACTTTCTCAGCCTCACCTACTAGCTTTATGTCCAATCCTTTTTTAATTCGAATGTCTTTTGACATATATTTAGTTTGTTTAAGAGTCTTTAAAAAACGGTGCAAAAATAGCAATTTATAGCGAAGTTTTTAGCATTTTTTAACACTTTTTTATTTAAAAGGTATATTAGTCTTAAATAGAGATTAATTTACTTCATTTAATTTGTAAACAATTGGCACAAACTTTGTAAATTTACCTTTTCAAACCTATTCTTTTGAAATACATACACCTTTTTATTGTAGCTCTAAGTTTTGCGCAACTAACCTATTCACAATCTTATTTTGAAGATGCCCCACATATTAAAACCGTAATTTTTAAACCGGCGGAAGTAAATAGATATGCTCCGATTATAAGACTAGGCGAAGAACTATTTTTATCGTTTGATGATTTAAATGCCGATGAGCATATTTACAGTTATAAAATTGAACATTACACATACGACTGGAAACCCTCAGCTTTAGCAGAATCAGAATTTATAGATGGGTTTGCTGAAGACCGTATTAGAAATTATGAAAACTCCTTTAACACGCTTCAGCCCTACACCTATTATCAGGTGACATTTCCAAACCGCAATACGCAAATAAAAATATCTGGTAATTATATATTATCGGTAATTAATGAATTTGATGAAGTGGTTTTTAAGCGTCGGTTTGTAGTGTATCAACCAAAAGTTGCCGTTGCTGTTGCTTTGTATAGAAGCCGAGATATTGCTACCATCGAAAAAAAACAAGCTGTTGAATTTTCAATAAACCACCCGGGAATTACCATTAACAACCCACAAAGAGAAATTTACCCCGTTATACTTCAAAACAACAATTGGCAACATGCTATTTATGGGCTAAAACCTCAGTTTTATCGAAGCAATCAGTTACTTTACAAATACAATAAAAAAACCGGTTTTTGGGGCAGTAACGAGTTTTTGTTTTTTGATACCAAAACCATTAGAAGTACTTCGTTAAATATTGCTAAAATTGAATTGGGTAAAAATTTATACCACACCTATTTGTATACCAATGAAGACAGAAATTTTGAACCTTATACCTATTTTCCCGATGTAAACGGCAACTTTTATATTAGAACTATTGATACTGAATATACCAATTTAGAGGCCGATTACACTTGGGTACATTTCTATTTAAAAACACCTGCAAACCTTGAAAATAAAGAGGTTTTTGTAAATGGAAACTTTAATAATTGGGAATTAAATAACACTAACAAACTAACCTTCAACAAAGAAACCCAATTATATGAAACTAAAATTTTACTAAAACAGGGATTTTACAATTACAGTTTTGTTACCCGTAACAACAATGGTAAAATAAGTAATTATAATATTGACGGCTCACATTACGAAACTGAAAATGACTATACCGTAATTGTTTACTACAACAAATTTGCCGAACGTTATTATGAAGTAATTGGCGTTGGTTTTGGAAGTTCTTTAAAAATAAACAATTAACTTTTTTTGAAATTTATTATCTTTGAATTGTACTAACTGAAAAGTGCCTCACTATGGTGCAACAAGTAACTAATGGTATTAAAGTGTCTGTTAAAGCTAATTTTGTAGGTACCAGCTACAGAAATTACAAGATGCACTATGGCTTTAGTTACAGGGTTGAAATTGAAAACCAAAGCAATGAAACGGTGCAATTACTGGAGCGACAGTGGAAAATTTTTGATTCATTAAGTGATATAGAAATTGTTAAAGGCGCTGGAGTAATTGGTAAAAAACCCATATTAAAACCATCACAAAAACACAACTATACTTCCAATTGTTTTTTAGTATCTCCAATAGGGGCTATGAAAGGATTTTATAAAATGGTTAATTTCACTACCTCAAAAAGTTTTAAAGTATATATTCCTACCTTTCAATTAATGGCGCCGAGCATTTTAAATTAGGCAATGAAACTTAAACTTTTTAAAAAATCCGGACAACAACAAATAAAAAACACCGAATGCTTAAATTGTGGTCATCCTTTTGAAGGTTATGAAAAATTTTGTTCGTACTGCGGACAGAAAAACACCGCTAAAAAACTAAGCTTTGGGAATTTTTTATCTAATTTGATTTCGGGTTTCTTTTCATATGATTCGCGCTTTTGGAATACCTTTTTACCGCTAATTACAAAACCCGGGAAAGTATCTAAAGAATATATTGCAGGTAAAAGAGCGCGCTTTGTAAATCCGTTTCAGTTCTACTTAAATGTTTCCATAATTTTCTTCTTACTTATTGGGCTTTCAAACAAAATGAATCCCGATAATTATGTTTTGAAACCAAAGTTTACCGGATTGGAGGAATTGGATTCCTTAAGAAAAAATGAAGTTTTATTAGATACTGCTTTTACAACTGTTAACAAAGAGCTAAACACACTTATTACCATAGATACTAACAATGTTAAGGTAAAAGAAGACATTGACAAAGCACTTGAAATTGCAAAAGAACAGCTAAGAAAACCCAAAAAAGCATATGTTTACCATATAAAAAAGAGTTCTCAAAAAAACATTGGTTTCTTTAACAAATTGGAAGATTTTTACAATTATCATAAAACGTATCCGACTTTAAGTAAAGAACAAGCCTTAGATAGTTTAGGATATAAAAAACAATTTTGGAACTTGTTTTACTACCAACAAGTTACTACCATACACCACAATGCAACTCAGTTTTTACAAGATAAAGGTAAAAGTTATGGAAAAACTTTACTGTCATATATATCCATTTCTCTATTTATTTTCTTACCGGTATTTACGCTTTTTTTAAAACTTATTTACATGAGGCGCCCTTATAGTTATATGAAACATTTGGTATTTGTTTTCCATACCCAAACTGTTTTCTTTTTACTGTTTGCATTATTTTTTACGCTCAGTTTTTTTGTGAAAATGGAAAATACTACCTGGATATTTTTGTTGCTGTTTTTAATTTACCTGTTTAAGGCATTACGAAATTTTTATAACCAAAAACGATTTAAAACTTTTATAAAATTTATATTGCTAAACAGTTATTATTTGTTTTTATCGATAATTGGGTTTTTAATTGTAGCCGTTTTATCGTTTTTAACTAGGTAAAGTTGATTTATAAATTTCAGAATGAACAACATCTTCATAGCGCATTTCAATTTGGTGATTTTGTTTTAAAACCTGGGTGATACTCACTGTTTCTATATACGATCTTTTCATTAAAATCGATTGTTCTTTTGACCCAATTTCTGAATGATGAAAATCAAGTATGTTATTTGAATTCGTAGTAGTTGATTTCAACCAATCTGCAAACCAACGCTTTCTCTGTTCTTTAACTTCATTTGAGTAAAGTGTTGATGATGACCAAATTTTGGGTTGGTTCTTTAATTTTGAAAAATGCTTTTTTGAGGCATCCCATATCAATTCAAATAAAGAAACATTTTTTTTATCCCATTCAACAATAATCATAGTAAAGGGTTCTACACCGTTTAAATCTAATAATTTTATGTACTGCTGCAGATTATTTAACTTTAATACTTCTTTAGCTATAACACCTCTGCTTTTCAAATATGCTTTTTCTCTAATATGCTTTGTGAATCCACCATTTAAAACACAAACCAATCTTTTTTTATCGCTAACACCAATCCATGTACCCCCGGCCAATGCGTCTTTTGGATACAATAGTTGCACCTCATTTTCAGTATATTTTTTGGGCGGTAAAGTAACGCGTTCCTTTAACTCATCACGATTAGAAGTGAGCACAAAATTATTTTTACCTAAAGGTAAAAATGTAACGGTACACATATTATAAAAATTAGGTTATTGAGTATTAGTTTACAAGGTAAAAAATGGATTCGATTTTGTACCTTTGTGAGCAAATTTAAACGAAAAAACTTTAAAAAAATAACTACCATGGCTTCAGGATTTTACAGCGTGCCAAAAGCGGTTAATGAGCCGGTTAATTCTTATGCACCGGGAACACCACAAAGAAAAGCTTTATTAAATACATTTAAAAAAATGTACAATGAACAAGTAGACATTCCTTTTTACATAGGCGGAAAAGAGTATAGAACCGGAAATACTATTTCTATTCACCCACCTTTTGACCATAAACATTGTGTAGGGAACTACCACACAGCTGAAAGAGAACATTTAGAATTAGCAATTGAAAAAGCCCTAGAAGCTCGTAAAAAATGGGCAGCAACAAGCTGGCAAGACCGAGCTGCCATATTTTTAAAAGCAGCGGATTTGTTAGCAGGACCATTTCGATATAAAATGAATGCCGCCACAATGATTGCACAGTCAAAGAATGTGTTTCAGGCAGAGATAGATTCGGCTTGCGAACTGATTGACTTTTTGCGTTTCAATGTGGAGTTTATGACTGAAATATACAGCAATCAACCTGATTCTGCTCCGGGTATTTGGAATCGTATGGAATACCGACCATTAGAGGGATTTGTTTATGCCATTACTCCGTTTAACTTTACAGCAATTGCCGGTAACTTACCTGCTTCACCTGCTATGATGGGTAATGTGGTAGTTTGGAAACCTGCAAGTACGCAAGTTTACTCTGCACAAGTTATTATGGAATTGTTTAAGGCAGCCGGTTTGCCGGATGGTGTAATTAATATGGTAACAGGTAGCTCAAGCATGATTACCGATGTAATGTTGAGCAGCCCTGATTTTGCAGGTGTTCATTTTACAGGATCTACCCCGGTATTTAATAGTTTTTGGGAAACTATTGGTAAAAATATAAACAACTACAAAACCTATCCAAGAATTGTAGGAGAAACCGGTGGAAAAGATTTTATTTGGGCGCATCCTTCAGCCAATGCGCAAGAAGTTGCCACAGCTATATCAAGAGGAGCTTTTGAATATCAAGGACAAAAATGTTCTGCGGCATCACGTGCTTATATTCCAAAAAGTTTATGGAATGATGTTAAAAATGCTGTTATTAAAGACGTTCAATCCTTTAAAATGGGCTCTCCTGAAGATACGTCTAATTTTATCAATGCAGTTATCGATAAAAAATCGTTTACAAAACTTGCCGGATATTTAGACAAAGCTAAAAACGATAAAGATGTTGAAGTAATTGTAGGTGGCGGATATGACGATGCTGTAGGCTATTTTATTGAGCCAACTGTTCTTTTAACAACAAACCCAAAATACGACACTATGTGTACCGAATTATTTGGACCAATAATTACTGTATATGTGTATGAAGATGATAACTGGGAAGATGTTTTAGACTTAGTTGACGGTACCAGTGAATATGCCCTAACCGGAGCTATTTTTAGCGGAGATCGTTATGCTATAAAAACCGCTACAGACAAATTAGAAAACGCGGCAGGTAACTTTTATATTAACGATAAACCTACAGGAGCTGTTGTTGGGCAACAACCTTTTGGCGGAGCACGGGCTTCCGGAACCAATGACAAAGCCGGCTCTGTTTGGAATTTATTACGCTGGGTTAGCAACAGAACTATAAAAGAAACTTTTGTTCCTCCTACTGATTACAAATACCCGTTTTTGGGATAATAGTTGACCAAAATACAGACAAAAAAAACTCGCCTAATGCGAGTTTTTTTTATCACTAATGTTTAACAGTTTTATTATCCTCCTTTTAAAGTATCCGCTCCGGGTAGCAAACCAACTAACTCTTGCGGATTGTGTATTAAAATTGGTATGTGTTGCGGGCAAATGTAAAATTCGCTCTCTTGATAATAAAATTTTGTTACAGGTATTTCAGTTGATGCAGCTTTGCAAACCAAACATGCTTTCGTATTCTCCATATCTTATTCAAAATAATTATGCAACAAAACTAAGGTATTACTATGTTTTAAAATATGATATCTATCATAGCTTTCTTTAGAAAAAAAAATGCTCGAGTATTTATTACAATAAATTGAAAAGCTCGCCAATAGCGAGCTTTTCTTTACTAATATTTAAAATCATTATTATGTCATGCAATTTTGTTATATGGTTTCAATTGAGGGTAATGTAAAACCAACTTTTTTTACGTTTAATTACATTCATAAGAATAACAATTCGGGGCAATATAAATTTTTAATTTTCAATTAATCGTGACATTTATCACTTTCCTTTAAATTTATCTTTAATAAAAGGTATATATACTACTTTTTTAGTATCAAAAAAGTCGTTTTTAAAATAATTCTTTAAATCATATTGCTTCGCTTCTCTAAAATTTTTTAGCTCTTCGGTTAAATCGCCACCCTTTAAATATAAAATTCCATTTTTCAGCTCGTGGTTATTTGTCATAGAAATTTTGTTACAAGTCCATTTAACAAAATCATCCATTTTTGTTACCGCTCTACTTACTATAAAATCAAAACTCCCCTTAACTTTTTCAGCTCTAATATGTTCAGCTTTAACATTTGTTACACCCAACGTTTTTACAACCTCGTTTACCACTTTAATTTTTTTTCCAATAGAATCTACCAAATAAAAATTAGTTTCCGGAAACATGATAGCAAGCGGAATACCAGGAAATCCGCCTCCAGTTCCAATATCTAACACTTGTGCTCCAGGTTTAAACTCCTGAACTTTTGCAATTCCTAGCGAGTGCAATACATGTTTCAAATAAAGCTCATCTATATCTTTTCTTGAAATTACATTTATTTGGGCATTCCAAATCTTATACAAATTTTTCAATTCCGAGAACTGTTTTATTTGCTTTTTGGTTAAGTTTGGAAAATATTTGGGAATTGTTTCCATATTAATAGTTTTAAGGCAACAAAATTACTATTTCAAAGATTAAAATAACATCTTTTGATAAAATGTTATTTCTTTATAAATGTATAAACATAAAATAAAAATGACGTAATTTCGTTGCCTTAAGAATATCGCTACTAACAATACTATTATGATTAACAAGACACTAAGTTTTTCTAGAATTGATAAAGCTAAGTTTTTTAGAACCCTTAATAAACGCGTAAATGCTTATTTTATAGAAAATAAAATTAAACGTACCGGTAATTGGAAATTATACAGCAAAGCATTAATCATGTTCGCTGTCTTTTTAATTCCGTTAGTTTTAATTTTAACGGTTGCTATGCCACAATGGGTTTTGTTACTTTTAACTGTAGTTATTGGTATTGGAATGGCCGGTGTTGGAATGAATGTAATGCATGATAGCAATCACGAATCGTTTTCAAGTAAAAAATGGGTGAATAAAATAATGGGTAGCAGCATTTATATATTGGCGGGAAATGTGTACAACTGGAAAGTTCAACACAATGTTTTGCACCATACGTTTACCAACATTCAAGGCCATGATGAAGATATTGATGCCGGCAGAATCATTCGATTTTCAAAACATGCCAAATGGTTTAAAATTCATAAATTTCAAAAGTACTATTCCATCTTTTTATATGGATTATTAACCTTAAATTGGGCAATTACAACCGATTTTATTCAAATGCGCAATTATTTAAAACGCAAGTTATCTTACGGTAAATTTCCAAATCCGGCAAAAGAATGGACCTTATTAATTGTTACTAAATTAATTTATTACACCTTATGGATAGCCTTGCCATTATTGGTATTAGATATTGCTTGGTGGAAAGTATTACTTGGTTTTTTTGTTATGCATTATACTGCCGGTATGATTTTGAGTGTAATTTTTCAGTTGGCGCATGTAGTTCCAAAAACCGAAATGCCACTACCTGATAAGGATGGAAATTTAAAACACACTTGGGCAATTCACCAATTATATACAACCTCAAATTTTGCACCAAAAAATAAATTTATATCGTGGTACACCGGAGGATTAAACCACCAGGTAGAACATCATATTTTTCCGAATATTTCACATATTCATTATAGTAAAATTGCAAAAATTGTGAAAGCCACAGCTAGTGAGTTTAATTTACCTTACAACGAGTATAAAACCACTAGAAAAGCAATTTTAGAACATTTTAAACAATTAAAATCATTAGGAGTAAAACCTAGTTACGCTTAAAAAAGAACGTTATGAGCAACCCACTTTCAAACAGAATTAACAATTTACCGGTATCGGCAACCCTTGCCATGGCTGCCAAAGCAAGAGAACTTAAAAATCAAGGAAAAGATATTATTAGTTTAAGTTTAGGTGAACCCGATTTTAACACACCCGATTTTATAAAAGAAGCTGCAATCAAGGCCATAGAAGATAACTATAATTCATACAGCCCGGTAGATGGTTATTTAGACCTTAAGCAGGCTATTTGCCAGAAATTTAAACGCGATAATAACTTAACCTACAATCCAAATCAAGTTGTAGTATCAACCGGAGCAAAGCAGTCTATTGCCAATGTAGCTATGGTGTTACTAAACCCAGGTGACGAAGTTATATTACCTGCACCATATTGGGTGAGTTATTCGGCCATTACTTTGTTGGCTGAAGCGACTTATAAAGAAATTCCTTCAACCATTGAAAACAATTTTAAAATTACCCCTGAACAATTAGAAGCCGCTATTTCGCCTAAAACTAAAATGATTTTCTTTAACTCGCCTAACAACCCAAGTGGAACTATTTACAGTGAAGAAGAATACCGAGCTTTAGCTAAAGTGTTGGAAAAATACCCCGATATTTACATTTTATCGGATGAAATTTATGAACATATAAATTACGGACAACCTGTTTTTAGTTTCGCTAATATTGAAAGTATGTATAACAGAACCATTACTGTAAACGGTGTTGCCAAAGCTTTTGCCATGACAGGTTGGCGAATTGGTTATATTGGCGCTCCTGAATGGATAGCAAAGGCCTGTAACAAAATGCAAGGCCAAATTACATCCGGAGCCAATTGTATTGCCCAAAGAGCAACAATTACTGCCTTAGAAGCTCCGGTATCTAAAATTCAATATATGGTTGATGAATTTAAAAGCCGTAGAAACATGGTATTGGATTTACTTGGTAAAATAGAGGGATTTGAGCTAAATATACCCGGTGGAGCATTTTACATTTTCCCTAATGTTTCATCCTTTTTTGGTAAAGAAATAAAAGGCTTTAAAATTAATAATGCTTCAGATTTTTCAATGTTTTTATTAGAACATGCCAACGTAGCTACTGTAACCGGTGATGCATTTGGGGCTCCTAATTGCATTAGAATGTCTTATGCGGCATCTAAAGAACAACTTCAGGAAGCCATACATAGGATTTCGGTTGCGCTATCGTAAAAAACTAACTTACCTGTAGTATTTGAAAGCGCTTTTTTAGAGGCGCTTTTTTATTTTAGTATCTTTAAAAAATAATTAAAATTCCTCTGTATTTATATGAAAGCGCAACAGCACACCAATGAACTTATCCATGAAACCAGTCCATATCTGTTGCAGCACGCTCACAACCCTGTAAATTGGGTTGGCTGGAATACTAAGTCGCTACAAACTGCAGTGCGAGAAAATAAGCTGCTAATTATTTCAATTGGGTATGCTGCCTGTCATTGGTGTCATGTGATGGAACAGGAAAGTTTTGAAAATGAAGATGTTGCCGAAGTTATGAACAAACACTTTTTAAATATAAAAGTGGATAGAGAGGAAAGACCTGATATTGATCAAATTTATATGAACGCCGTTCAATTAATGACCGGGAAAGGAGGATGGCCATTAAACTGTGTTGCATTACCCGATGGCAGACCTATTTGGGGAGGGACATATTTCAGAAAAGAGCAGTGGATAAGAGCTCTTAAGCAACTTGCTAAATTATTTAGAGAAAATCCAAATCAACTTATTGAATATGCCGATAAACTAACGCAAGGCATTAAAAATTTAGATATCCTCCCCATTAATTCTGAAAAAGTGCCATTCTCCAAAATAACACTTGAAAAAGTTGTAAATAATTGGGAGAAAAACATGGACTTTACCTTAGGCGGAAGAATTGGTGTACCTAAATTTCCAATGCCCAGTAATTATATTTTTTTACTCAGGTATGCAATTTCAGCAAATAATTCAAAAATCGTAAACTTTGTAAACACAACGCTAACAAAAATGGCTTTCGGTGGAATTTTTGATCAAATAGGAGGTGGATTCGCAAGGTACTCAGTCGATAAAAAATGGCATGTACCTCATTTTGAGAAAATGCTGTACGACAATGCCCAATTAGTCAGTTTATACGCTGAAGCCTATTTGGCAACAAAAAACGTATTGTACAAAAATACCGTTTACGAAACCCTGAAGTTTGTAAAAAATGAGCTCACAAGCAATGAAGGTGCTTTTTATGCTTCGTTAGATGCCGACTCGTTAAATTCAAAAGGAAAGTTGGAAGAAGGAGCCTTTTATGTTTGGAAAAAAAACGAGTTGAAAACTATTCTAAAAAACGATTTTGAACTTTTCTCTAAGTATTACAATAGTAATGCCTATGGTTTTTGGGAGCATGATAACTACGTTTTAATTAAAACCAACAGTGATACCCAATTTGCAAAGGAGAATAATGTCGATGAAAATGAATTAATTACAAAAGTTACCGAATGGAAAAATATATTACTAAAAGAACGCAACAAACGCTCAAAACCAAGATTGGACGATAAAATAGTAACGTCATGGAATGCCTTAATGTTAAAAGCATATAGTAAGGCCTATTCGGTTTTTAACGAATCTGATTTTTTAGATATAGCAATTAAAAACGCTACTTTTCTTGTAGCTAAACTACTAAAAGAAAACGGTAACCTACATCATAGTTATAAAAATGGGAAAAGTACCATTAATGGTTTTTTGGAAGATTATGCCACTGTTATTGATGCTTTTATTGCTTTATATCAGGCTACCGGTAAAGAAAAATGGTTGCATATTTCGAAGCAACTTACAGACTATTGTTTTGATCATTTTTTTGAATCATCAAATTCTATGTTTTATTTTACCTCAAACAAAGATGAAGCATTAATTACCCGAAAATTTGAAACAGAAGATAATGTAATACCGGCTTCAAATTCTGTTATGGCTAAAAATTTATTTAAATTAAGTCATTATTTTGCAAATAACTATTATCTAAAAACAAGTGAGCAAATGCTTAAAAATGTGATTGAAAATGCTGAAAAATATGGCGCCGCTTATTCAAATTGGCTACAATTATATATGTATTTTACAAATAATTTTTACGAAATTGCCATAACCGGTGTACAAGCAAAAGAAAAATTAAACGCCTTAAACAAACATTATCTACCAAACAAAATAACAGCCTTTTGCGAACAAAAAAGTAATTTACCATTATTAAAAGACAGATTTAGTAAAAACAAAACCCAAATTTACGTTTGTGAAAAAGGTACCTGCAAGCTACCTGTTAAAACTATAAAAGAAGCACTTAAACAAATTAAATAAACCATGAAAACAATTCAACTATTTATTGTAGCCCTAGTTGCATTTGAACATATCTATTTTATGATTTTGGAAATGTTTTATTGGGATAAACCCAAAGGAATTAAAACATTTGGTTTAAATCCCGAAGAGGCTAAGATATCCAAAACGCTGGCAAAAAATCAAGGATTGTATAACGGTTTTTTGGCTGCCGGGCTTATTTGGGCAATACTTAGAGAAAATAATTTTAAACAAATCGCCATTTTCTTTTTATCTTGCATTATCTTAGCGGGTATATATGGCAGCTTTACAACAAAAAAAATAAAACTTTTTTATGTACAATCTTTACCTGCTTTGGTAGGATTATTTTTAATTTTGTTATTTTAATAACTTAAAATTTGCTAAATGAAAACTTCTCTTCTCTTTTTATCGCTTTGTTTAACTATAACTTTTTGTAAATCTCAATCAAATTCAGAAGCTTTTTTTAATAGTTCAACCAGTGTTTACACTTTAAATTTTAGAGATAAATCTATCCAAGGAAGTCAGTATATTGATGAGAACTTTTTAATAGGAAAACTATCGATAAATGATAAATTATATACCTACAGATTTAACGCCTATAGAGATGAATTTGAATTTATTATGGATGGCAAACCTTATTACTTACCAAAAGCTTATAACTATACATTAACTTTATCAGGTATTAACAAAATATATAAAGTGTTCCAATTTAAAAAAGACAGTCAGTTAAAAGACGGCTTTTTTGTTATTTTGGCAACAGCTATAAACTATACATTACTACTGAAGGAAGAAATAAAATTAAGTAATGAGGTTGTGCCAAAATCGGGTTATGAGAAATACCAACCACCAACTTTAAAACGCGTGAAGGATACATTTTTTATAGGATTTTCAGATAATACAGCTG
>CAYFFC010000010.1:53450-61199 GCA_964342295.1 uncultured Lutibacter sp.
ACTTTAAAACGCGTGAAGGATACATTTTTTATAGGATTTTCAGATAATACAGCTGTTGAAATTCCAAAAAAGAAAAAGGAATTTTATTCGTTATTCAATGGGCAATCTAAAAAAGTGGAGGCTTTTGTAAAAAGCAACAAATTAAGTATAAAAAAGAAAGAAGATTTACTACTATTGTTTAAATACTTACAATCTTTAAACTAAGCTTTTTTAGATTTGGTTACAACAAAATCTTTTAAATAATAGGGTTCAAAATAGGCTACATCTTCAAAATCGTTTTGCATATATTTATTGTAAGATAATGGTGCCATTTCCTTAGCAGAAGGGTATAAACCATCAATAAAAAAGGCATTTGGATGCTTAATGATGTTCTTGCACTTTTCAGCGCCATCTCCGGCAAAGGTAACCCTTTCTTTATTTAAAAAATCAGCAAATGAGGATTCATCAATTACCCGTGCAGTTACTTCCTTTACAACCTCATTTTTTTCATCAAAAACAGCGGTATAAACCTCCATTCGCCTTGCATCCAATAAAGGAATCTTAAGTCCGGTTTCTACCTTTATTGAATTTGCCAAAGATGCTAATGTGTTTACAGAAAGTAAAGGAATATTTAAGGCAAAACACAATCCCTTAGCCGCAGAAACGCCAATTCTTAAACCTGTATATGAACCCGGCCCTTTGCTCACTGCAACAGCATTTAAGTTTGAAAATTCAATTCCTGCTTTTGTAACAGCTTCCTTAATAAATTCATGTAATTTTTCAGCATGTGAATACGAGCCATCATTTAGTTCCTTTAAAGCAATCGTTTTTCCATTTTCGCTAACACTAACCGAACAATTTTTAGTTGCAGTTTCAATATTTAAAATATAAGCCACTGTATTTCAATTTAGTTGGCAAAGATACTCAAATAGCTAGTTATAAAGCAAAACATCCGATGTAAAAACATCGGATGTTTTATTAACTATTACAATTCGCATTAATTTATTTCTAATGGTAAGCCATAGTAAAACTCTAATACTTTTGTTCTAAACACAAAGTTGTATTTGGCATTTACCAGAGATGATTGTGCGCTCACAAGTCTATTTCTTACCTGATCGTAGTCAAAAGAAGTCATTACACCCGAGTTATAACTCACCTGCGCATTTTTAAACGACTCTTCCTGTGCTCTTAATGATTTTTCTGCAGAAATAAACTGATTTAACGATGCTCTGGCATCAACATACGCATTTTCAATTGTTTCACGCAACTTAATTTTTCTGTCCTCTAAATTTAACGCAGCTTGTTTTTGATTTATTCGAGCCCTGCTAATGTTCGATTTAATTTGGTACCTGTTAAAAATTGGGATATTTAAAGTTACTCCAAAGTTGTACCCTAAATTATCTTTCAACTGTTTGCTAAATCCATTGGCAACTAATATAGTTTCACCGGTATCCGGATCAATTTTAGGTACAACATCTTTTTCGCCAATAGTACGTTGATATGAAGTCCCTATTCCTGCACCAAAATTAAGGGAAGGTATATAATCTGCTTTTGCAATATCAATCGATAATTCTGAATTTTCCACAGCTATTTCAGCACTTCTTATTTCCGGCAAAAACGTTAATGATTTCTGAAAAATTTCTTCGGTATTATTGTAAAGTAGTGATGCCGAACTTACATCTAAACTCACATCCACTACGTCAAATCCCTCATAAGGCAATAGTAACAGCTGTGCCAAATTTAATGTAGAAATATCCAACGCATTTTTAGCATTGGTTAATTGTTCTTCATTTGACGCTAAGGTAGCTTCGGCATCTAATAAATAACTTACAGGTTGCGAACCGGCTTCAACCAACCCCTTTGCTTGTTCTACCTGACTTTTACTAATTTCAATTTGTTCTTGCGCAATAATCACATTTTCTTTATTCAACAAAATATTTAAATACCCATTTACCACAAAAAGCATAATGGAATTTTTATTTTCCTCTAAATCAAATCCGGCTGCTTCTAAATTTTTCTTAGCCAACAACAAATTATTTTTGTTTTTAAACCCGTTAAAAACCGTAACATTTGAACTTGCTCCAAAGTTGTTTGATCGCGAACTTATAGAAACAAAATTGTTAAAGGCATCAACATAGGTACCAAAATTATAATTTTGGGATGCCGAAGCGTTTAAATTTGGAAGAAAATTGCCTTTCGCCGTAGTTATATCTTCGGCAATAAGCTCATTGCTCAGCTCTTGTTGTTTAACTGATATATTATGATCTAGCGCATAATTTATACATTCTTGTAAGGTCCATTTTTTATCTTGAGCATTTACTGAAGTAAGTATGATAAATGCTAAAACTGCAACAAGTTTAGTTCTCATTTAATTGGTTGAATTTTATTTTAGTTACATTAAAATCAAATTTTTCAACAATAAATCGCTAAACAACCCCGATTATTTAAAAAATTAATACAAATGAAGGATTGAGCATTATTGGCTTTGTTGATTTTTGTTATATGACGAATAAATTTATTATTTGTTACACTTTTAATCTATTATAAAAATGTTAAATTTTATTCTTTTTTTTGCGCTTAAGTAAAAAGTAAAACAACGTGCCAACCAACAAGTATGGAAATGCCATTAAGTAAATAATGCCCGTATTCAGCCCTTCAGCTTCAGATGCATTGCCACTTTCAACTACGGCTTTGCACATAGCACATTGGGCACTACTTATTAGTGAGACTAAGAAAGTTACTAAAAAAATTATTTTTTTCATTTAATAGTATGGTGCAATCATTATATAAACTATTACTCCGCTTATGGTAACATACAACCAAAGTGGAAAGGTAATGCGTGCTATTTTTTTATGAAGCTCAATTTTATTGGTAATCCCTCTCACAAAAGTGACCAAAACAAACGGAATTACTACTACCGAAAGCAGTATATGCGATATTAAAATTATAAAATATACCGTTTTTAAAATTCCGGTTCCTAAATATTTAGTCGACTCAGAGGTCATATGGTGCAACACATACATCAATAAAAACATTGCTGAAAATAGCACCGCGGTTTTCATTAATTTCTCGTGCAATTTAATGTTTCCATTTTTTACTGCCCAAAAAGCCATAATTAATATCAGGGCGGTAAAAGCATTTATTGAGGCATAAATAGGTGGTAAAAACACCGGTAATTCCAGCGTTATTTTAACATTAAATAAAATAGCTACAACCAAAGGAATTAAAACAGAGAGCCCAATAATTAATTTGTTATATGTTTTTTCTGAGGTCATTTTTATTCTTTTAAAAGTATGACAATATCTTCTTTTATCATTTGTATACCTTTTGCATCAAGACCATTGTAAAATCCAATAGGGTTGCCATGCGCATCAAATCGTGAGCGTATATTCCCTTTTTTATCAACCAAGGCAAACATCCCTGAATGTTCAAAACCGCCTGCTGCAGCACTGTTTTCACCTGCATAAAGTGTAAATCCAGTATTCGCCAATTTGTAAATTATATTTGTATCACCTGTTAAAAAATTCCATGTTTTTGATGTTGCCTCGAGGTTTTTTGCATATTCTTTTAAAATGTTTGGAGTATCATTTTTAGGGTCAATACTAATAGAAACGATTCCAAAATTTAGATTTCCATAAAATTCATTTTGAATTTTAACCATATTTTCATTCATTTTTGGACAAATGGTTGGGCAACTGGTAAAGAAAAACTCCACCACATACACTTTATTATTATAAAAGGAATTTGAAATTAATGTACTATCCTGATTTATGAGTTCAAATTGCGGGACTTTAGCAATTAAAGCCAGTTTTGGAGTTTTTAATTTATTAACAATTTTAGGAACTGAATAAATCCCGAAAATGAGTATAATAAAAGAGATTCCTACATAAGAATATTTTTTCATTTTAAATTTTTCTTTTGTTTCTGGCTTTCTTTTCAGCCGACTTTTTTAGCTGATAATAAATAATATCAATATCATCCTTCATTTTATTTTTTAATACCGCTACCGAATTCATATTATAACCATATAATTCACCGTTAACGGCATCATCATCATCTTTTCTGCCTCGTAATCGCAATTCTCTGTCAATTATAAATGTATTTTCTGAATACAAACTGCTGTTTAGGGTAAATGGCGAGTTAAAACTATTAAATACCATGTTTATGTCATTGTTATTTAAATAAACAAATTTATACTTCTCTATATTGGTAAATTCTTCCAATTCGGCTATTACATTTTTATAAGCACCTTGCGTTCCTTCCGGCAATATCAAAACTATTTGAAAATAGGGTTTTTGATAATAGCGTTTATAAATTATTTGATTTAAATTAAAAAGCGAGGCCTTTGCTGATTTTATATCAGCACCTAAAAAACCTACTACGGTTAAATGATTAAGCAACGACACATTTTGCCGACTATCAACACTTGTTATATCCAATACTTTTTCAGTAAGTATAGGTAAATTGGCGTATTTATAAATGCCTTTTGATAAAAAAATATAAAATACCAAAGGCAAAATAAACAAACTGAACAATACTATAAATTTTTTCATACAACGGTATAATAAAAAAGGTGGTTAAAACCACCTTCCTCCTTTATTTATTAAACTATTAATATTCCCATTTAGTATATTGGTTTAATACATCATTTAAATACGCCCCTTCAATTAAAACCAGGGTAACCAAATAACATATTAAAAATACTGCTGTCCAAACAACAGCTCTTCGCAAATTTTTCTTTTCATCGGCCATATGCATAAAAAACCATGTGATATAATAGGCCTTTACCAAAGTTAGAATAATAAAAATGTAATTTAGCGGACTCGTACCTAAAAATTTAGTTAAGTACAGGGCATCGGGTTTTACAATTCCCAATGCAACTTCAACTATGGTAACAACAGATAGTATTCCAAATACTTTCCATATTAATTTTGTGTGCGATGTATGTTCTTGTGTGTGTGCCATGTTCAACTAATTTTAAATTTATACCAAATAAAAGAATGTAAATACAAACACCCAAACCAAATCTACAAAATGCCAATAGAGTCCTACTTTTTCAACCATTTCATAATGGCCTCTTTTTTCATAAGTACCTATTATTACATTAAAAAATATGATAATATTAATTAAAACACCCGACAATACGTGAAATCCATGAAACCCGGTTATAAAGAAAAAGAAATTAGCAAATAACGTTTTTCCGTATTCATTTACTTTTAGGTTCGCCCCGGTAACAACTGCTTTCGCATTAGTTAAGTAAGCCATAGCCTCTTCTCTAGGAACAATTGTTTTTTGTTTTGTATTGGTATCAACCTGTTCTGTTCTAATAGTAATATTAGTGTTATTTTTAAAACTCTCAACAACTTCATTCACGGTAAAGGCAGGCAGTGCAGCTTCTTTTACAAACCACAATCCTTTATTTTTTGTATGCTGTACACGCTCTGAATGTTCCGGTTTTACAAAACTTTCTAATGCAACTTGATGGCCAGAAGCGTCTACAAACTGAATAATTTTACCATCGTTTAGTTGCACAGCACCATAAGAACCATTAATAAAATTTTTCCATTCCCAAGCTTGAGAGCCTAAAAACACCAATCCACCAACTATGGTAAGCAACATATAAAAACTCACCTTCTTTTTATTCATTTGATGCCCTGCATCAACAGCCAAAACCATAGTAACCGATGAAAATATTAAAATAAAGGTCATTAATGCCACATAATACATTGGAGCATGCACCCCATGTAAAAACGGAAAATGTGTAAAAACCTCATCGGCAATTGGCCAAGAATCTATAAATTTAAAACGCATTAAACCATAAGCGCCTAAAAAACCTGAAAATGTTAATGCATCGGATAAAATGAAGAACCACATCATCATTTTACCATAACTTGCACCTAATGGTTTGTTGTTTCCTCCACTCCAAGCTTCCTTGGATTGGGTAGCAATAGTTGCTTCCATATAAGTTTTGTTTTGATTTTTAGTTATAGTTTTGCCAAAAGTACATATTTTTTTTATCTAATAAAATAGAAAAATAAAAACAGGTAAACCCAAAGAATATCAACAAAATGCCAAAAAATGGCACCCAGTTCCAACCCTAAAAAATTTACCGATGAATACTTATGGTTAATTTGTTTATACAATACTACCAAAAGCACTACAAATCCTGCTGCCACATGGGCTAAATGTGCCAAGGTAATGCCATAAATAAAAGACGATTTTACCGTACTTTGCTCACCCGCAAACACCAATCCGGCTCTGTACAAATAGTTAAATCCCTGAAATTGAAAAAACACAAAAAAGCCTCCAAGAGCTAAAGTTATCAATAAAAATAACGTTGTTAACTTGGCTTTATCTTTTTTAATAAATTTTTTTGCAAGTATAAAGCTAACGCTACTCAGCACAATAAAAATGGTACTGAAATAAAAAGCTTCAGGTAAATCAAAAGCCACCCAATCGCTTCTTTTTCTACTTACTACATAGGCACTAGTTAACCCGGCAAACATCATGGTCATACTAATCATAGAAACCCATAACATAGGTTTGGCCGATTTCTTTTTTGCCTGTGATAGTTCTTTTTCGAGAGATGTTTTCATTTTTCTGTTTACAATTATTAAAGAAAGTAATAATATTTTATTAATGCAAAAATTTATCTATAACATAAATTACTTGTATTAAGGTAATATATAAAACACTCGACAGCATTAAATGCCTTGCGTGTTTATTGGTTTGATGCTTGTACAATTGAATTGCATAATAAAGCATTTTACCCCCAAGTGCAAGCAAAATTATTGCTGTTATCGGGTAAATATAAAAACTTCCGGTTAATTTAAAAACGGGAACTACCGACACAATTATCATGCAAACCGTATATAGAATAATTTGAATAACCGCCTTTTTATTTTTTTGCCCCATAGGCATTAAATTAAATCCTGCTTTTTTATACTCGTCATATTGCAACCAGGCAATAGCCCAAAAATGTGGAAATTGCCATAAAAACTGAATTAAAAACAACATCCCCGGCTCTATTGAAAAATCATTTGTAGCGGCTACCCATCCCAACATAAAAGGAATGGCTCCCGGTATAGCACCAACAAAAACCGCTAAGGGAGTAACCGATTTTAACGGTGTATAAACACTGGTATATAAAAAAATTGAAATGGCTCCAAACAGTGCGCTTTTGGGGTTAATGCTATATAAAATTGACAAGCCCAATATTGTAAATGCAATGGCTATTACCAAGGCCATAGAAACGTGCATTCTGCCAGTAGGTAAGGGTCTGTTTTTGGTTCTCTTCATTAAAGCATCGGTATCTTTTTCAATAATTTGATTAAAAGCATTAGAAGCTCCAACCATTAAATACCCGCCAATAGCCAAAAGTATTAAAATAGAAACTTGAATTTTATCTGCCGCCAACAAATACCCCGCCAACGATGAAAAAACAACACTTAATGAAAGTCCAACCTTGGTTAACTGTTTAAAATCGGTAAATACAGCTGTAAAATAGTCCTTTTTTTGTATGGATTTTGATGTAATTTGCATTAATTAATAGTATAATATTGCAAATATATTTTTTTATTGCAGAATTGCAACCTTAAAATAAACTGATTAGAAAAATAAATGAAATAATTTTTTAAAAACACTTTGCATTTAATAGAATTGTATTAAATTTGCCCTCGCATTTGCAACAGTAATGCACGTTCATAAAAAACGACTGCGAAAGTAGCTCAGGGGTAGAGCATCACCTTGCCAAGGTGAGGGTCGCGGGTT
>CAYFFC010000011.1:0-52898 GCA_964342295.1 uncultured Lutibacter sp.
TTATTAAATTTTAAATGTTATTATTCCACAATCTAAATTATGTGTTTGCCCCGAAATAGATCCAGATTTGTCTGAAATTAAAAAATCTGCCATAGCAGCAATTTCTTGAGGTACTAAATATTTTTTAAGCGGATGCCTTTGTGCAATTGCTTCTTTTTGAGCGTCATTCCTTAATAATTTTTCAGCTAAAGTGGTATTTGTAACTGTTGGAGCAATTGCATTTATTCTAATTTTAGGTGCTAACTCTGCTCCCAATGATTTTACAAGACCTTCTATAGCAGATTTTGCAGAAGCTATGCTTGTATGATACGGCATTCCTAATTTAGTTGCAACTGTACTAAAAAGTAGTATTGAAGCATTATAAGATTGTTTTAATTGAGGTAAATACTTTTGAATTACTTTAACTGCTCCCAAAAAATTAATTTCAAAATCTGCTTGAAACTCTTCAATTTTAAATCTCGAAAAAGGTTTTAAATTAATACTACCTGGACAATATATTAAACTATCTACATTATTTAAATCTGGTAATTCATCAACCAAAACATCGCAATTATAATGTGCTAAATTATGGTTAGTGATTAGGGGTTCAGACCTGCTAATATTTACAACTTTATTGGTGCTTAGCTGATATTTTAAGACAGCCTCTCCAATTCCCTTACTTCCACCAATAATTACAATTGTCTTCATAAAATCTATATGGTTATTTTAAAATTTAATCGTTTTTCCACTTTCCTTTTTATAAGAGTAAGCCGTTTCATTAAATCCATTAATTCAGGATTTTTGGTCTGTTTATATAGTTCATTAATTCCTAGAATTAATGCTTTCACTTCTTTTGAAGCTATAATTCTTTCATTGGTTGTTTTTAATGAAATTTTACGTTGTTCAAATTCCAATCCTTTTTTAACTACATCCATAATATATTAATCTAAATAATTATGTAATTCAGCTATCTTTTCTGTATTTTTAAATACACCTCCATAATAACTTGTAACCGTTGCAGAAGAATCGTCTTTAATGCCTCTAGATGCCACACATAAATGTTTTGCATCAACAATTACTGCAATATCTTCAGTATCTAAAACATTAGCCAATTCTCTAGCTATTTGATTTGTTAAACGCTCTTGAACTTGAGGTCTATTAGTAAAATATTGTACAATTCTATTAATTTTTGAGAGTCCAATTACCTTTCCAGAGGAAATATAAGCTACGTGAACTTTACCAAAAATAGGCACAAAATGATGTTCACAATTAGAATAAAATTGAATATTTTTTTCAACCAACATTTGATTGTACCTATATTTATTATCAAATAATGCAATTTTTGGCTTTTTAGCTGGGTTTAACCCTGAAAAAATTTCATCAATATACATTTTAGCGACTCTTTTTGGAGTCCCTTTTAAAGAATCATCGGTTAAATCTAAACCCATAACTAACATAATTTGGGCAAATAAATCGGCTATTTTATCTTTCTTCTCTGCGTCAGAAATATCAAAAGCGTTTTCTGTTAATGGCGTATCAATTCCTGTAAATAAATGATCATCACCAATTTCTTCTATTGTAAAATTTTTTAATTGATTCCCACTAATAGGGAAATTCAACAAAGTTTCTGGGTGTTTCATAAAGTTTTATTTTTAGTTCGTAATTTTTTTCAATTAATGGTCTTAAAATGCTATAAATAACCTTAGCAATGTTTTCTGCAGTCGGATTTAAATTTTTAAATTCTTCCACATCCATATTCAAATTTTTATGGTCAAATTTTTCAAGAACGTATATTTCAATATAGTCGGATAACATTTTAGTATCTATAACATAGCCTGTATCTTCAGCAATAAATCCAATTACTTTAACCTCCAATTTATAGTTATGACCGTGGTAATTTGGATTGTTGCATTTACCAAAAACATCCATATTTTGCTCATCAGACCAATTTATATTATGTAATCTGTGAGCAGCATTAAAATGTTCTCTTCTAGTAATAGCAGTTTTAAAATTCATTTTCAATTTTTTGTTTAACTTTTATAAAACAATGTTAAACATTTATTTTAATAATACAAATTAATGTATATTATTTTTATTTATATAATGATAATTTTTTGTTATAGTAAATAATTAATTAAATTCTATTTTATGTTTAATTATTTTTGTATTTTATTAATCAAATATATAACAAATGAAAATTCTTGTAACAGGCTCAACGGGTTATATTGGAAAACGTTTAATACCACTATTATTAAATGAAGGACATAATGTTGTTTGCTCTTTAAGAGATACTTCTAGATTTTTTAAACACCAAAAAGATGAGCATATTGAAATTGTTGAAGCTGATTTTTTAAAGCCTGAAACACTTCAAAATATTCCTAAAGATATTGATGTTGCTTATTATTTAATTCATTCTATGTCTAATTCTTTAACAGAATTTAATTTATTAGAAGAAAAATGCGCCAAAAATTTTAAAACTTATATTGAAAACACTACAACAAAACAAATTATTTATTTAAGTGGCATAACAAACGACACTAAACTTTCAAAGCATTTACTATCCAGAAAAAATGTTGAAACTATTTTACAATCAAACATCTATGCTATAACTACTTTTAAAGCTGGTATTATTGTGGGGTCAGGGAGCTCTTCATTTGAAATTATTAGAGATTTAGTTGAAAAATTACCTGTTATGATTGCCCCAAAATGGTTACATACCAAAACACAACCTATTGCTATTAGGGATGTTTTATATTTTTTATATAGCGCATTAGGCAATGAAAAATTATACAATAAATCCTTTGATATTTTTGGCCCGGAAATATTAACTTATAAAGAAATGTTGCTCGAATTTGCTAAAATAAGAGGACTTAGACGATATATTTTTACAGTTCCTGTAATGACACCAAAATTATCCTCTTATTGGCTCTATTTTGTAACATCTACTTCTTACAAATTGGCTTCATCATTAGTAAATAGTATGGGTATTGAAATTATTGGAAAACCTAGTAATATCAATCAATTACTTCACATAGAACCTATTACCTATAAAGAAGCTGTACAACTTGCTTTTGTTGCTATTGAGCAAAATAGTATTATATCTAGTTGGAAAGACTCTTTTATTAGCGGTAGATTACAGCATAAAGCTCATGAATATATACATGTCCCAACCTACGGATGTTATACAGATAAAAAACAACGAATTGTTAAAAACAAAGAGATTACTTTAAATAAAATTTGGGAAATTGGTGGTGAAAATGGCTGGTATTACGGTAATTTCTTATGGAAATTAAGAGGTTTTTTAGATAAAGTTTTTGGAGGAATTGGATTGCGTAGAGGAAGAACGCATTCAAATGAACTTGAAGTTGGAGATGCACTCGATTTTTGGCGCGTTATTTATGCCGATAAAAAACAACAAAGACTTTTATTATATGCTGAAATGAAATTACCGGGCGAAGCTTGGTTAGAATTTAAAATTGAAAACGATATTTTATACCAAACTGCTACTTTTAGGCCTATTGGATTGGCCGGAAGATTGTATTGGTATTCTGTGATGCCTTTTCATTGGTTTGTGTTTAATGGTATGATTTCTAAATTAATTTAAAACTTTTGCAACGCGATTTTTAAAGTTTTTAAGTAACGGTCTCTTGCAAATTTATGCTCCACAATTTCTGGTATCTCCTTATAAGTTGGATTCCATTTTTTTATATATTTAAAATCAGGATCAAATTTCTGTTGTTGGCTAATTGGATTAAAAACTCTAAAATATGGTGCAGCATCGCAACCTGTACCAGCAACCCATTGCCAATTTCCATTATTAGCTGCTAAATCAAAATCTAACAATTTTTTAGCAAAATACGCTTCACCCCAACGCCAATCTATTAATAAATGCTTAATTAAAAAACTAGCAACTATCATCCTAACTCTATTGTGCATATAACCGATTTCATTTAATTGTTGCATTCCGGCATCAACAATGGCATAACCTGTGTTACCTTCGCACCATAACCTAAATTCTTCTTCATTATTTCTCCACTGAATAAAATTGTATTTCGATTTAAAATTTTCATTTACAACCTTTGGAAAATGATAGAGTATTTGCATAAAAAACTCTCGCCAAATTAATTCACTTGTAAAAGTAGCATCTTCTTTAATAGCATAATCAACTAATTTTCGAATACTTATTAACCCAAAACGCAAATTAACAGATAAATTTGAAGTTTCTACAGATGGAATATCTCTTGTTTTTGCATATTTTGTAATACAAGCTGTATTTATTGATTTAACTTTTATAGAAGACTCTTCAAAACCAATTGCATTTATGCTTGGAAACTTAAAATCAACTTTTAAAAAATTTTCTGTTACCTTTTCTGAAGGAAATTTTTGAATATTTGATTCATAATATTTTTGCAACCATTTATTTTTAAACGGTGTAAAAACGGTATACGGCAAACCATTATTTTTTACAATTTCAGATTCTTCAAAAATAACCTGATCTTTAAATGCGTTCAAGTTTATTCCTTTTTTAGTTAAAATAGATTTCAATTTATTATCTCTGCTAATTGCATAAGGTTCGTAATCTTTGTTTATATAAACTTCTTTAATGTTGTAAGCTTTAATCAAGTTTATCCATACTTCAAAAATGGTTCCTTTTTCAATTTTAATTGAGCTATCAAATTGGTTTAATTCTTTATTAATGGTCTTTAACGTTTCATAAATAAAAGATACACGCGCATCATTTTTAGGTAATTCAGATAAAATTTCATCATCAAAAATAAAAATGGGTAACACTTTGTAACCAGATGTTAACGCAAAATAGAGCGCGCAATTATCATGTAATCTTAAATCTCTTCTAAACCAAAAAATGGCAATTTCTGTTTTATTCATAAGCTTAATTGAATACTTTTTTAAACTTTTCAATTAAAATAAGGTTGGAAAAGAGCATACTAAATGCATAAAAAATATCTTCAACAGGAATAGTTCCAATTCTAATTCCTAAATTTTCAGCATTATTATACCAAACAACTTCTTGATGAATAAAACTCCCTGTTAAAATTCCGTTAACAATAAAAAAAGGAATCAATATAACTAAAAATGTAAGGTAGAATTTTTGTAAAATAGTGTTTTTTGTAAATAAAGCATATACTAATAAACTTGCAAAAACAGCGAAATTTACAAGCGTATACCATTTATCAGTATTCAATAATATGAGCATTAACGCTAAAATTAGCAGTAAAAACGTAATATATTTTGTAGTCTTTTTATTCATTTGAAGCTTTGGAAAAAAAAAATTTAGTGCATAATGCGTAAAAATACTAGCGTATGGAATACATATAAAAAATAAGATTTCCTCTAACGGAAGTCTAAACAAAATAATATTAGTGTGATAAAATGGATTAAAACCCCAAACACCCATTTTAGTAAAAACAAAATCCCAAATTAAAAAGAAGAACGCCACAATAAAAATGGATAAAAAAACGGCTTTCCACCATTTAATAAAACGCATTTTTTTTTCAAAACTATAAAGAAACGGAATTATAAAGGAAGCGATATTTAAAACTAAATAAAGACTCATTAAATTTTAAAATATTTAAACGGTACAAACAACATTCCAAAACATTCACCATCTTCTTTTCCTAAATGTTTATGATGCGCCTTATGCGCTTTTCTAAGTCCAATTAAATATTTATTAGAAGTTTTATTAAACCATTTAAAACGCCTATGAATTAAAACATCGTGCACTAAAAAGTAAGCAAGTCCATAAAAAAATATACCTAAACCAATAAAGAATAAATAATTTAATCCGTTTTGAAATCCGAAATAAAACAACAAAATACTTGGTATGGCAAAAACCACAAAAAAAACATCATTTCTTTCAAACCAATTTTGATATTTGGGTTGATGATGATCTTCATGAAAATACCACATAAAACCATGCATTACATACTTATGCGTAAGCCAAGTTATACCTTCCATAAGTAAAAAAGTAACAATTGTAATAAGTACAAACATTAGTGTATTTTATTTAATTTTTGTTTAATTTCTGTTGATCTATCTTTACTTAAATTATTAACTAACAACATATTAGTTAACATTTTAATTTTAAAATCTTTTTTTAAATTACTTTGTTCTATATTTTTGATAATAACTAAATAATCAGCTTCCAAATTTTTGCAATAGCCTAAAAATTTAGGCATTTCACTTTGCAGTAAAAACCTTAAATATCTTATTTCAACATTGTTTTTATTATTATCTATTAAACCATCTAATTGTTTTTTCCCTTTTTTAAAATAGCTATATTTAGTTAAAGGAAACTTAACCAATTTTGATTTCATAAAATACATTACTGCTGTATAACTTTTTGCAGTTACAGTTTTATTATTTTCAAACTGCTTTATAAAATAGTTTACCTGCTCATTAGATTTAATTTCGGGAAAAGTATTTCGCACTTCATCAACTGCGGAATTTTGGTTACCCAACAAAAAAAACATAAAAAGAACCAACAATTTCATCCTATAAATTTAAAGTAAATTTAATTTATACACTACAAAAGATCTTGCTAACAAACTAATTTTAATCGGGTTAGAAACTCTAATTCTAGTATTCATAATTTTTTCTGAAGGTGTTTTTTTTAACTTTTTAAGCAATCTTTTATAATAAATAAAAGCTGTATAAACGCCAAATTTAGCTTCAAGAGGTAACATTTTTATTCCTTTATAGGCTTCATGAAAATCTTCTCCTATTTCATTAATAATTTCATTTTTTGCTGAAATATCCAATTTTTCCAAATCTATTCCTGGAAAATAAGAGCGATTTAACACTTCATAATCATCTTTTAAATCTCTTAGAAAATTTACTTTTTGAAAAGCCGAACCTAATTTCATGGCAGCATATTTAAGATTCTCATACTTTTCCTCATCACCGCTAACAAAAACTTTCAAACACATTAAACCAACAACATCGGCAGAACCGTAAATATAATTTTCATATTCCGCCTTAGTTTGATAGTCATTTTTATTTAAATCGAGCTTCATACTTGTTAAAAAAGCCTGAATTAAATCGTCTGTAATATTATTTTTTTTAACCGTAAGCTGAAAACTATTCAAAATAGGATTTAAACTTATGTTATCTTCGTAGGCTTTATAATAGTCACGTTCAAACTGATTTAATAAATTTTCTTTTTCATAACCATGAAACGAATCTACAATTTCATCGGCCAACCTAACAAAAGCGTAAATGCTATAAATATCTTCTCTAATTTTAGGTGCCAACATTTTTACTGCTAAAGAAAAAGAAGTGCTATATTTTTTTGTTATAAGTTTACTGCAGCCAAATCCGGCTTGATCAAATAGCTGTTTCATAATTATTATTTTTTGATTTATTTTTAGTAGTAGTATTTTTCTGAACCATTTCAGATACAATTTTACCTGAAATTATAGATGGTGGAACACCTGGACCTGGAACAGTTAATTGCCCAGTAAAAAACAAGTTTTTAACTTTATTACTCTTTATTTTCGGACGCAAAAAGGCGGTTTGTGTTAAGGTATTTGCTAAACCGTATGCGTTTCCTTTGTATGAATTATAATCATTAACAAAATCATTTACACAATATGATTCTTTAAACGCAATTGTATCGGAAACCTTTTGATCGGTAAGTTTCTCTAACCTATCCATAATTTTTACAAAATAATACTCTCTAATTTCTGGGGTATCTTGAATACCTGGCGCAATAGGAATTAAAAAAGTAGCCGCTTCTTTACCAATAGGGGCAAAACTATTATCGGTTACACTTGGGAAACTTGCGTAAAAAAGCGGTTCCTTTGGCCATCTTGGGGCATCATATATATCCATTGCATGCACATCAAAATTGGTATCAAAAAATAAGGTATGATGTGAAATATTTTTTATTTTTTTATTAAAGCCAACATAAAAAAGCAACGATGAAGGTGCAAAAGTTCTGTTTTCCCAATATTTTTCAGAATATTTTCTGTATTTCGTATCTAAAAGAGATTCTGAATGATGATAATCTGCACCACTGATAACAATATCAGCCGCTAAGAATTCACCATTAACATTAACACCTATTGCCTTACCATTTTCAACAACAATTTTTTCAACATTCTGATTTGTTTTTATACTAACCCCCAATTCAGTTGCTAAGGAAACGAAACCTTTAACCACTTCAAACATACCACCTTTTGGATGCCAGGTACCTAAACCAAAATCGGCATAATTCATAAAACTGTAAAAACTAGGTGTTTTATTAGGTTTAGCACCTAAAAATAATACTGGAAATTCTAATATTTGAATAAGTTTTTTACTCTTAATATTTGCGCGAACTTCTTTACTAATACTTTTAAAAAACTGATTTACATTTTTTATAGTGTCTAATGTAATTAATTCAGTTATTGAATTACCCGGCTTGTAAACCATGTTATTTACAGCAATTTCATAGTTAAATTTTGCAGCTTTTAAAAATTTCTTCAAATAAACCGAACTGCCCTTTTCTTCGTTTTCAAAAACAGTATAAATCTCTGTTAACTTATCTGAAATAGTGATAGAATTTAACACATCAAAATATACCTGATATGCTGGTGCCAATTTTTCTAAATCGTAAAAATCGCTTGGTTTTTTATAAAAATCTGCAAAGAATTTTTCAAAAACATCTGGCATCCAATACCATGTTGGACCCATATCAAATTTAAAACCATCTTTTTGAAAAACTCTGGCCCTTCCTCCTACACTTTGGTTTTTTTCAAGAATTGTTACATCATAACCACCTTTTGCCAAATAGCAAGAAGCGGATAATGATGAAAATCCTGAACCTATTATAATTATTTTTTCTTTCATTTTGTTTAACAAATATAATTTTTTATTAAACAATAACAAATTATTTAAAAAAAATTATAGAATATTTAACAACTCCAATGGAGATTTAAATACTTTAATCTGAGATGCATTAATTAAACTTTCATCTAAAGAAGCAGTTTTAGCGCCTAAAACCCATAATTTATCCTTCGTATTTATTAATACCTTTGAATTCACTTCTTCCAAATAATTTTCTACAGATTTTTTTGAAGGCTCTACTGTTAAATAGGTAACAAAACAAATATTATTATATACATTTTGAATATCATTTAAATTCTCTACAGGCACACTTTGCCCTAAATAAATAGAATTGTGCCCATGAAATAACAATTCGAAATGCAAATACAGTAAGCCAAGTTCATGAATTTCATTTAAAGGCAAATACAACACATACTTTTGTGATTTATCATTAATTTGTGAAACCTGAAGTTTTTCAATATTTATATGAATTTTTTGCTTTATTAAATTAGTAATAAAATGCTCATGTGCTGGTGTAATTGTTTTTATCTGCCATAAAAGACCAATTTCATTTAAAAATGGCATAAATATTTTAGTAAAAATAGTTCTAAAATTAAACTGCTGCATTAAACCAACATATGTTTTGTTGAATAAATTTTCATCAAAATTTAACATGGATAACTTTAAAGAATTTAACGCCTGCTTTTCAAAACCATTTTTAAAAATTAAACTTTTAACTTGCTGTTCTAATCCTTTTTCTGATAAGGCCGCTATTTTCGATATCTTTAAACCATTCGTATTTAATAAGGAAACATTTAATATTTTCTGCAAACTCTCTAAATCATAGTATCTAATATTGGAGTCTGTTCTATTTGGTTGAAATAAGTTATATCTCTTTTCCCATATTCGTATAGTGTGCGCTTTTATTCCTGAAAAATTTTCAAGGTCTTTTATCGTAAATTCTGTTTTTATATTGTTCAAGATAATATTTTTTTAATTAAACAAATATAGCTTATTCCTTGAATTAATAAAAAAATCAGCAAAAAAAAACAACCTCTCGATTGTTTTTTTTGCTGATTTCTACAATCTTAATTCAAATTTGGTAAAATAACTTTATCAATAACATGAATAACACCATTATTAGCTTGTACATCTACAGCTATTATGTTGCTTACCCTATTATTCGCATCTGTTAAAGTTGCTCCATCTGTAACATTAGCAGTAATATCACCTCCTAATGTGGTTACAGTCATATTATCGGTTAAATCTGTTGATCTAACATTAGCTCCAGCAACTGCATGTTGATTTAAAGTTGCTTTTAAAGTTGACTCATCAATCCCTGCTAAAGAACTTACATTTAACTCAGTTAATAAATCGGCAAAAGCAGCGTTAGTTGGAGCAAATACGGTAAATGGTGCAGGAGATGTTCCGATTGGTGCAGAAAGTGCACCAACAAAATCAAAAGTTAAATCACTTCTTGTTAATGCAGACACAAGAGTTGAAAAGTTTGAATCTGCAAGTGCAAAATCAACCACTGTTGGTAAATCAATTACTTTATCAACAACATGAATTACACCATTAGTTGCAATTACATCCGCCTTTACTACAGAAGAAATTCCATTAATGGTAACTGCGTTATTATCTGCATTAATATACATACTTAAATTAGTATCGGTACCATTAAAAGTAGCAGCTGTATTTACATAACCATCAGCTAATCCACTAGATAAAGCTGTTGTACCAACAATTACATGATTTGATAAAATTGCATTTAAATCGTTATTTCTATCGTTTGTAAATGACGTAAAGGCATCGTTAGTTGGTGCAAATACGGTAAAATCACCAGTGGAGGACAACAAACTTGTAAACGTAGTATTTTCATTAGCTGTTAAAGCTCCAACCAAACTAGATAAATTTGGATTTGCTACTGCATGAGTTACAATAGTTGGTAAATCTATCACCTCATCAATAATATGAATAATACCATTTGAAGCTTCGATATCTGGAGTTGTAACTGACGCCATTCCATTGAATTGGACACCATTTGAGGTATCAAAAAACAAATCTAATTTTTGTCCGCCGGCTCCATTTGCATTGGTTTTTGCATAACCGTAACCTAATGAAACTAAATCTGTAGATTTAACAGTTCCTGATATTACATGATTTAAAAGTATTTGACTTAAAACATCTGAAGGAACATCACTTAAAGATGTAAATCCTTTATCTGCTAAAAATTTTTCGAATGCTGCATTTGTTGGAGCCAATACCGTAAAAGGACCTCGTCCATTTAATACACTAACTAAATCGCCATCTGCCGCTTGTAATACAGCTACCAAATTGCTTAAATCAGCTGTGGCAATTGCTGATTCTGTAATGTTCATTTTTTCTTGAACAACCACAACATCATCATCGTTGTTGTTACAAGAAATTGTTGTTGCTATAAAAAATAGCCCTAAAATAATTTTGCTTAATACTGTTTTTGATTTCATAATATAGTAGTTTTTATTTTTTTGTTTAGCAAATATAGTAAATGATTAAACAAAAACCGAGTATTTTTTGTTTATTTTTTAGTTTTTTTTATTAAACAAAATAAAAATTATATAATATCAATAAAAAAAGCCCTTAAAATAAGGGCTTGTAACTAGTTAGTATAAAATATCTATTTAGTCAAATACATTTTTCTTCGAGAGTATAATTCATAAAACTGATCGTCCTTTAAATTATCTATAAATAAAATACTTTCTCCGGTAGATTTCATTTCAGGTCCTAACTTCTTATCAACATTAGGAAATTTATTAAATGAAAAAACCGGTTGTTTTATTGCATACCCCTCTAACTGTGGATTAAATTTAAAATCTTTCACCTTATTTTTACCCAACATAACTTTTGTAGCGTAATTTACATAAGGTTCCTGATAGGCCTTTGCAATAAATGGCACCGTTCTAGACGCTCTAGGGTTTGCTTCTATTACATAAACCACATCATCTTTTATAGCAAACTGTATATTTATAAGACCTACTGTTTCCAGAGCAAGCGCTATTTTTTTAGTATGGTCTTTTATTTGCTGCATTACAAATTCACCTAAATTAAATGGTGGTAATGTAGCATTTGAATCGCCTGAATGTACGCCGCAAGGCTCAATATGCTCCATAATACCAATTATATACACATCTTTTCCATCGCAAATGGCATCGGCTTCAGCTTCAATGGCTCCATCTAAATAATGATCGAGCAACAATACGTTATTAGGAATTTTACGCAACAAATCCACAACATGTTTTTCAAGTTCTTCTTTATTTATTACAATTTTCATCCCTTGCCCACCTAATACATAAGACGGACGTACCAAAATTGGAAAATCTAAAGAATCAGCAATTGCAGCGGCTTCGTCAGCTGTGGTAGCAGTTCCAAATTTTGGAAATGGAATATCTAATTCAACCAATAGTTCTGAAAAACGTCCTCTATCTTCTGCTAAATCTAGTGCCTTAAAGCTTGTTCCAATAATTTTAATTCCGTATTTATCTAATTTTTCTGCCAATTTAAGTGCCGTTTGACCACCTAATTGCACAATAACACCTTCCGGTTTTTCATGTTGAATAATATCGTAAATATGTTCCCAAAAAACAGGCTCAAAATACAATTTATCGGCAGTATCAAAATCGGTAGAAACCGTTTCGGGGTTACAATTTATCATTATGGTTTCGTAACCGGCTTCTTTAGCAGCCAAAACACCATGCACACAACAATAATCAAATTCAATACCCTGTCCTATTCTATTAGGCCCTGAACCTAAAACTACCACTTTTTTATTATTTGAAACAACACTTTCATTATGTGCAAAACTTTCTTTTTCAGTAATCATACGGTTTTCGAAAGTAGAATAATAATAAGGTGTTTCTGCCGCAAACTCAGCAGCGCAAGTATCAACTAATTTATAAACTCTATGAATACCCAGCGCTTTACGTTTATTATGAACCTCGCTTTCCCAGCATCCTAACATATGGGCAATTTGCCTATCGGCAAACCCTTTTTGTTTAGCTTCAAGTAATAAATCATACGTTAAGGTTTGCAGTTTATGTGTTGATATTTCGTTCTCTAAGGCTAATAATTCTTCATATTGCTTCAAAAACCACATATCAATTTTGGTGATTTCGTGAATACGACTTAATGGAATACCAATTTGAATGGCATCATAAATAACAAAAACCCGATCCCAACTTGGGTATGTCAGTTTTTTAATTATAGTATCATAATCTCGCTCCCCTTTTCCATCTGCTCCCAATCCGTTGCGTTTAATTTCTAAGGACTGTGTTGCTTTGTGCAATGCTTCCTGAAAAGAACGACCAATACCCATAACTTCACCTACCGATTTCATTTGCAATCCAACGGTTCTGTTAGAACCTTCAAACTTATCAAAGTTCCATCTCGGTATTTTAACAATTACATAATCCAAGGTAGGTTCAAAAAACGCAGAAGTGGTTTTTGTGATTTGGTTACTCAACTCATCCAAATGATAGCCAATAGCCAATTTAGCCGCAATTTTTGCAATCGGGTATCCCGTTGCTTTTGAAGCCAGTGCTGACGAACGCGAAACTCTAGGATTAATTTCAATGGCAATAATATCTTCTTTTTCATCAGGGCTTACAGCAAATTGTACATTACACCCCCCTGCAAAATCACCAATGGAGCGCATCATGTGAATTGCCATATCACGCATTTTTTGAAAAGTAGTATCACTTAAGGTCATAGCCGGTGCAACGGTAATTGAATCACCCGTATGGATTCCCATAGGATCCATATTTTCAATAGTACAAATAATTACTACATTGTCGTTTTTATCGCGGAGCAATTCCAATTCGTACTCTTTCCACCCTAGTAATGCTTTATCAATTATAACTTCGTGAATAGGGGAAGCCTCCAAACCTCTACGCAACAAATCATCAAAATCTGCTTTATCATAAACTATTGATGCTCCGTAACCACCTAGAGTAAAAGACGGCCTAATTACCAATGGAAATCCGTATTCCTGTGCAATTTCTTTTCCTTTTAAAAAAGAAGTAGCCGTTGTTGAAGGAGCCTGACCAACACCAATTTCAATCATTAACTTTCTAAACTGTTCCCTGTCTTCTGTTATATTAATAGCGTCAATATCAACTCCTATCAAATCCACATTATAGTCATCCCAAATACCTTTATCTTGGGCTTCAATACAAAGATTTAATGCTGTTTGCCCACCCATAGTAGGCAAAACTGCATCTATATTTGGGTGCATTTCTAAGATTTGAATTATGGATTTTGTAGTTAGTGGTTTTAAATATACATTATCGGCCAAAGAGGGATCGGTCATTATGGTTGCCGGGTTAGAGTTGATAAGTGTAACTTCAATTCCTTCTTCTTTTAAAGAGCGAATTGCTTGCGATCCGGAATAATCAAACTCACAGGCTTGGCCAATAATTATGGGTCCTGACCCAATTATTAAAACTGATTTGATGTTAGAATTTTTAGGCATTTTGTAGTATAAAAGTTATTGTGTAAATATCAAAAAAAATCGTTTTTCTATAAAAATTAGTTTTCAAAACTTATCAAATATTGTGTAAAAAAAAGGTGTTACTAAAAAAGTAACACCTTATATATAAAATAAATCATTCATTATTTCTTTGGTCTAGGATCTGAAGAAACACTCAATCGCTTTCTACCTTTAGCTCTTCTTCTTGCCAACACTTTTCTACCTGTAGCGGTAGCCATACGCTCTCTAAAACCGTGCTTGTTTCTTTTTTTTCTTTTTGATGGTTGATAAGTCCTTTTCATTTCTTATATCTTTAAAATCGTCTTTCTTCTATTGTTATTGCTCAGTTGCGAAATCCACTTGCTAAAAGCGTGGGCAAATATACAATTAGTTTTGTGTTTGACAAATAGAAAATTAAAAAATATTTTAAAATTAATTTAATCTAACTATTTGAAAAAATGTATACTTTTATACATTCTCAAAATATAAAAAAATGTATCAAAAACCCATGTTAAAAGAAGGTTCTTTAAATAATGAAGTAATTGTTGTTACAGGTGGTGGTAGCGGATTAGGAAAAGCAATGACTACTTATTTTTTAGAGCTCGGAGCAAAGGTAGTTATTACTTCACGCAATATTGAAAAGCTTGAAAAAACCAAGCAAGAACTCGAATCTAAAACAGGTGGCACTGTATTGCCTGTTCAATGTGATGTTAGAAATTACAATGAAGTTGAAAATGTATTAAAAGTAACTTTAGACACCTTTGGTAAAGTTGACGGATTGTTAAACAATGCAGCAGGTAATTTTATTAGCCCAACCGAAAGGCTTTCGGCAAATGCTTTTGATACCATTATTGATATTGTTTTAAAAGGAAGTAAAAACTGTACGCTGGCCTTTGGAAAATATTGGATAAATACCAAACAAAAAAAAGCGACTATATTAAATATAGTTACTACCTATGCCTGGACCGGCTCAGCATACGTGGTTCCATCTGCTACAGCTAAAGCAGGTGTACTTGCAATGACACGTTCTTTGGCAGTAGAATGGGCTAAATACGGTATCCGTTCAAATGCAATCGCTCCCGGACCATTTCCAACAAAAGGCGCATGGGACAGATTACTACCTGGTGATTTAAAAGATAAATTTGACATGAAAAAGAAAGTTCCGGTTGGCCGTGTTGGAGCGCATCAAGAACTTGCAAATTTAGCAGCCTATTTAATGAGTGATTTCTCGGCTTATGTTAATGGTGAGGTTATAACAATTGATGGAGGCGAGTGGCTAAAAGGTGCAGGTGAATTTAATATGCTAGAACAAATTCCTGAAGAAATGTGGGATATGTTAGAGATGATGATTCGTAGTCGAAAAAAGTAAATAAGCACAACTTGAAGATAAGTTTTATATTGTTAATTTCTGTAATAATTAAATTAAAGGCTTCACAGTAGGTATATGGCATTTTAAATATCGCCTAAGTTAAAATCCTTTACTCTCAAAAACTTAACTTTTTTCAGGTTCCTTTTGCCAAATAAATTAGCTTTAGTACTTTTGCCCAAACCTAAAACTGATGAAAAAAACCAAATATGTTTTTGTAACCGGAGGCGTAACCTCTTCACTCGGAAAAGGGATTATTGCAGCTTCTTTGGCAAAATTATTACAGGCAAGAGGCTACTCGGTAACCATTCAAAAACTTGATCCTTATATAAATATTGATCCCGGCACTTTAAACCCTTATGAACACGGTGAGTGTTTTGTTACTGATGACGGTGCTGAAACCGATTTAGATTTAGGTCATTACGAGCGTTATTTAAATATTCCAACTTCTCAAGCAAATAATGTTACTACCGGCCGCATTTATCAGTCAGTAATTAACAAAGAGCGTAAAGGTGAGTTTTTAGGTAAAACTGTACAAGTTATTCCACATATTACCGATGAGATAAAAAACCGGATTCAAATTTTAGGTAATACTAATAATTTTGATATTGTAATTACCGAAATTGGGGGGACAGTTGGTGATATTGAGTCGTTACCTTATGTTGAATCTGTACGTCAGTTATTATGGGAATTGGGTGAAGAAAATGCCATTGTAATCCACTTAACATTAGTGCCATACTTAGCAGCAGCCGGTGAGCTTAAAACAAAGCCTACGCAACATTCAGTTAAAATGTTAATGCAAAGTGGTGTAAGTCCTGATATTCTGGTATGCAGAACAGAACACGAAATATCCGAAAGTATAAAACAAAAATTAGCCTTGTTTTGTAATGTTAAAAAAGAAGATGTAATACAATCTATTGATGCCGAAACTATTTATGATGTTCCTAACCTAATGTTAGGTGAAGGCTTAGATAAAGTTGTATTAAAAAAGTTAAAACTCAAAGAGAACCAACAGCCGAAAATGAAAGCTTGGAATCAATTTCTAGGCAGATTTAAAAATCCTAAAAATACCATAGAAATTGGATTAATTGGCAAGTATGTAGAATTATATGATGCCTATAAATCTATTTCTGAAGCATTTATTCATGCCGGCGCAGAAAATGAAGTAAAAGTGAACATTAACTGGATTCATTCAGAAGAATTAACTGTTGATAATGTACCTGAAGAACTTAACACACTAAACGGTATTTTAGTGGCACCGGGATTTGGTGAAAGAGGAATTGAGGGCAAAATTGCTGCTGTCCAATATGCTCGTGAAAACAACATTCCATTTTTAGGTATTTGCTTAGGGATGCAAATGGCTGTAATTGAATTTGCTCGAAATGTTTTAGGTTTTACTGATGCAAATTCTACCGAAATGGATCCAAATACCACCAATGCAGTTATTGATTTAATGGAGGAACAAAAAAACATAACTAATTATGGAGGCACTATGCGGTTAGGTGCTTGGGACTGTGAATTAGCCAAAAATTCAAAAGCTAAGCAGATTTATAAAACAAACTTAATTAGTGAGCGACACAGACACAGGTACGAGTTTAACAATGATTACCTTGACAAAATTGAAAATGCAGGTATGTTGGCAACCGGTAAAAATCCAAAAACCAATTTAGTAGAAGTTATTGAAATACCTTCACATCCTTGGTTTGTGGGTGTACAATATCATCCTGAGTATAAAAGTACAGTTTTAAATCCGCATCCTTTATTTGTTGATTTTGTAAAAGCTGCTTTGGAACACTCTTTGCATTTATAAGATACCATAAATAAAAACTAAAATATTACTTTTCATTTAGTACATTTGTCGCACTTTTTAGAGGAAAGGTTATATGTAAATGACAAAATGACATTTTAAACATACACATGGAAGAAAAGAAATTCGATTTTAATACACTTATAGGTTTTTTCTTAATTGGAGTAATTATGATTTGGTGGATGTACACCAGCAAACCAACTCCGGAAGAATTAGAAGCTGAAAAAACAAAAACTGAACAAGTTCAGGAAGCAGAAACCATAACAAACACTTACACACAGCCAGAAGCTAATGAAACCATTGTTGATAAAAGTGACTCTTTAGCTTTAGAAAAAGCACAAAGTAAACTAGGGATTTTTGCATATTCTGCTACCTTACCATCTGCTTCAAATACTACCGAAACAGTTTTAGAAAACGACTTGCTTAAACTTGTTATATCTAACAAAGGTGGGCAAATTAAAGAGGCACTTGTAAAAAATTATGTTACTCATGATTCCCTGCCGCTTTATATTATTAAAGACAACAATGCTTCATTCAACCTAAATTTTGGAACAACTGATAATAGAACCTTAAATACCAAAGATCTATTTTTTGAACCAGCACTAACAAAAAATGGTGAAAATATAGTACTTTCAATGAAACTGAAAGTTGCAGAAAATAAGTTCTTAGAATATAGGTATGAAATGAAACCAGATGAATATATGGTTGATTTCAATATTCGTACCCAAGGTATGGATACCGCCATAAATTCTAGTCAGGTATTAATTTTAGATTGGAATTTAGCAGCTTTCAGAAACGAAAAAAGTATCCGTTATGAAAACCAGCAAACACAACTTTATTATGAAAAAGAAGATGAAGATATAGACTATTTATCTTTAGGTGACAGCGATGATGATGAAGAAAAAGATGTAAACTGGGTTGCTTTTAAGCAGCACTTCTTCTCCTCTATTTTAATTTCTGATAAAGCATTTGAAAAGGCGAATATTGCCTCAAAAACACTTGCTGTTGATGAATTAACTGACACTACATTTACAAAATCATTTCATTTAAAAGCACCTTTAGCTTTGGAAGGAGGCGAATTAAATTATAATATGAATTGGTTTATAGGGCCAAACGATTACCAAATTCTTAAAAAATACGATAGAAATATCAAGGAAGTGGTAAACTTGGGTTGGGGTATTTTTGGAGTCATCAACCGTGTAATTTTTATTCCTGTATTTAACTTTTTACAAGGTTTTATTGGCAATTACGGAATTATTATAATTCTATTAACTATTGTTGTTAGAATTATAATGTCGCCTTTGGTTTATAAATCGTACCTATCAAGTGCAAAAATGAAAGTATTACGCCCGGAAATGGAAGAAATTAACAAACGTTTACCGGGTAAAGAAAACGCCATGAAACGTCAACAAGAAACCATGGCAGTACAAAGCAAAGCGGGTGTAAGTCCGCTTTCAGGTTGTATTCCAGCCTTATTACAAGCTCCGGTTTTCTTTGCCTTGTTTAGATTTTTCCCTGCCAATATAGATTTACGCCAAAAAGGATTTTTATGGGCCGATGATTTATCAGCTTATGATTCCGTATTCAAACTACCATTTAATATTCCGCTATATGGAGACCATGTTAGTTTGTTTCCAATTTTAGCTTCAGTTGCCATATTTTTCTATATGAAAATGAGCCAAGGACAACAAATGGCCATGCAACAGCCAACTCAAGAAGGTATGCCTGATATGCAAAAAATGATGAAAATGATGATGTATTTTTCACCGGTAATGATGTTGGTTTTCTTTAATATGTACGCCAGTGGTTTAAGTTTGTATTATTTTGTTTCAAACCTATTAACCATTTCAATTATGTTAATTATTAAAAATTACATTATTGATGAAGATAAAATTCACGCACAAATTGAAGAAAACAAAAAGAAACCAAAAAAAGAAAGTAAGTTTAGACAACGCTTAAATGATGCTATGAAGCAAGCGCAAGAACAACAGGCAAAACAACAAAAACGTAAAAGATAATATAAATCTGAATAACTTAAAAAAACCTCTAAGAACAACTCAAGAGGTTTTTTTGTATATTTACATAAACAACTGTATTTGAAGTCTTTACATAGTAAATATCGTATTTTAACAGATAAAAACCTGATTGTAGAGTTCCATAAAGGCGAACTTACAGCTACAAATTTTATACAGTTTAAAACTGCTTTAGCTAAAGACCCTCTTTTTAATCCAAACTTTAACTTTATCATATCTTTAACGGATACCACTGTAAAAGCAACAGAAAATAACATTAAGGAATATGTGAATTTTATACAGACAAATATTAGCTATAAAGGTAAAAGAAAAGTAGCTATTATTACTAAAACTCCTGACCAGGTTGTATCATCAATGCTGTATAAAATGATGCATGGTAATCCAAATCAGATAATTGAAATATTTTCTACATTAAATAATGCAGTGAAATGGATAAACACTAAGAATCTAAATGTGAACACAATAAAATCCACCTTACAAAGTCTAAAAAATCAATAAAATTTTAGAAAAATTAAATTCATTCCAAATAAAATTTTAATTAAATTTGGTATGCAAATCTATAATTCATGAATTTAGTTAAACGGTTAATAGTTTTATACTTAATTGTTTTTACAGCCTTCAGTTGCTCAAAAACCGATAATACCACATTACCAACACAACCTGAAACCTACAAAGAGCTTACTATTTTTCATATAAACGACCCTCACGGTAAATTAGAGAACTTTTCTAAAATTAAGTATATTGTTGATAAAGAAAAAGAAGAAACCAATGTAATTTTAGTAAACAGTGGCGATATTTTTTCCGGGAATCCGGTAGTAGACAATTATGAAGAAAAAGGATTTCCTATGATTGATGTAATGAACAAAGTTGGCTTCGATGTCTCAGTAATTGGCAATCATGAATTTGATTATGGAGAAACTATTTTAAAAGACCGATTTAATCAATCTCAATTTGAATGGGTTTGTGCAAATGTTGATATGAATAACTCCGGAATACCAGAGCCTAAAGAATTCAAAACTATTACAGTAAACGGAATTAAAGTTACTTTTTTAGGTTTGGTGGAAACAGAAGGTAAAGACAATGATATAATTCCGTCAACACACCCTTGGAGAGTACAAAATTTATCGTTTCAGAAATATTATAATGTAATAGGAAACTATTTACAAACTAAAGAAAACGAACAATCCGATTTATTTATTGCACTAACACATTTAGGTGAGGCGACCGATGTTTATCTTGCAAATAGTTATCCCATTTTTGATGCAATAATTGGTGGGCATTCACATACTATTGTTGAAAAAACTGTAAGTAATACCCCCATTTTTCAGGCTGGTTCAAACCTTAATTATCTGGGAAAAATTAAACTTAAAATTAGCGACAGGGAAATTAAGGAATTAGATTATCAATTAATTGACTTAGACTCCTATTCTAATTTTGACCCTTCAATTAAAGAACTAACTGATACTTATACTGAAAGTGCAAATTTAGACGAAGTAATTGGATATGCATCGGCCTATCATTCAAAGTCACAGGTTGGATGTTTTTATACCGATGCCTTACGAAATGAAATGAATGTTGATATTACTTTTCAAAATACCGGTGGTATTAGAGCCGACCTCAATGAAGGTGATATTACAAAGCGTGAAATTTTTACAATTGACCCATTTAATAATGGAAGTGTAACTTATACCATGACGGTGGGTGAAATTAAAAACTTTTTAAAAGAATCTGGCGTTAGAATTTATTTTTCAGGTTTTGATCTCATACAAAATAATGATGCAATTGAAATTTATAACGCTGAAAATCAATTATTGAATAACGATACCAACATATCTGTAGGTTTGAATGATTACATACCGGCAGTTTACGATACTTATTTCACACAACCACCCACATTTTTACCAAATACAACAGCTGAAACCATTATCAATTATTTATACAACAATTCATCACCTATAGATTATACCTGGTGCAATGGTTATTTTCAATACCAACAGTAATTATTTATCAGCTAAATAGTTAAGAACATTTCGTTCAATGCGCTGGGTTATATTTGTTAAATCTGACTTTATAAATTTTTCACCGGTAATATTTTCATACAGTTCAATATACCTGTTTGAAATTTCCTCAATTTTTTTATCTGTCATTTCAGGAACTTTCTGGCCCTCTAACCCTTGAAAACCATTGGCAATTAGCCACTGCCTTACAAATTCTTTTGAAAGTTGTTTTTGAACTGCTCCTTTTTTTTGTCGTTCCTCGTAGCCCTCTGCGTAAAAATAGCGCGATGAATCCGGTGTATGAATTTCATCTATAAGCACAATTTTACCATCTTTGGTTTTACCAAACTCGTATTTTGTATCTACTAAAATCAATCCTCTTTCAGTTGCAATTTCTGTACCTCTTTTAAACAAGGCTCTGGTATATTTTTCAAGTTGTTCATAATCTTTTTCAGAAACTATCCCGTTTTTAATAATGGCTGCTTTTGAAATATCTTCATCATGGTCACCATCCGCCGCTTTAGTAGCAGGTGTTATAATAGGTTTTGGAAAAGCATCGTTTTCTTTCATTCCATCAGGCATAGAAACACCACATAACATTCTTTTCCCTAATTTATATTCTCGAGCTGCATGACCAGATAAATACCCTCTAATAACCATTTCAACCTTAAACGGTTCGCATAAATGACCAATAGCAACATTCGGATCCGGAATATCCAATAACCAGTTTGGAACGATATCTTTTGTAACCTCCATCATTTTAAAGGCAATTTGATTCAATATTTGTCCTTTATACGGAATTTGTTTAGGCATAACCACATCAAAAGCTGAAAGCCTATCGGTAGCAACCATAACTAATAATTCGTTATTAATATTATACACCTCACGTACTTTACCTCTGTAAACCGATTTTTGATTAGGAAAATGAAAATCTGTTTTATTAATGGTAGTGTTCATTATTTTAAATTCTTTTAAATCAATTTATAGTTTGCTAATCAGTACCTGCTTCAATGCTTTTATAAGCTGCAATTATTTGTTTTACCAAACGGTGCCTAATAACATCTTTATCATCTAAATACACAAATTCAACACCCTTAATATCCTTTAGGGTTAATATAGATTCTTTTAATCCGGATACTTGCCTTCGTGGTAAATCTATTTGCCCCGGATCACCGGTAATAATAAATTTGGCATTTTTACCCATTCGTGTTAAGAACATTTTCATTTGATTATGAGTAGTATTTTGAGCCTCGTCTAAAATTACAAAAGCATTATCCAACGTTCTACCACGCATAAATGCCAGCGGAGCTATTTGGATAACTCCTTTTTCCAAATACGAATCCAGCTTTTCAAAAGGAATCATATCCCGTAAGGCGTCATATAATGGCTGCATATACGGATCCAGTTTCTCTTTTAAATCTCCGGGTAAAAACCCTAAATTTTCACCCGACTCTACAGCAGGCCTTGTTAGAATAATACGTTTTACTTCTTTTTCTTTAAGAGCCTTTACCGCTAGGGAAACAGCGGTGTAAGTTTTACCCGTTCCGGCAGGACCAATAGCAAACATTAAATCGTTCTTTTCCATAACCTCCACCATTTTTCGTTGGTTTACCGTTTGCGCTTTTATGAGCCTTCCACTAACCCCGTGCACCAAAACTCCATCGGCCTTTTTCGAACTTTTATGTTCGTTGCCATTGGAAGTTAAAATACGTTCTATACTATTTTCATCTAGTTTATTATACCTGTGAAAATAATCGATTAACATTCCTAACCGTTTTTCAAATTCATCTAAAATATCAGGTTCGCCATAGGCCTTTAACTTGGTTCCGCGTGCAACAATTTTAAGCTTAGGGTAGTATTTTCGCAAAATTGCTACATTAGAATTTTGAGTTCCAAACAAATCATTTGGATTAATCTCGGTAAGTTCAATAATACGCTCGTTCAAATCGATATGGTATTAAGTTTAATTAAAAAAATTGTACTCCAAAAATGGAATATTTCATTAGATTTGCATAAATCAAATGTACTAAATATCAAACAACCTTTTTTAATTCTTTTTTAAGAAGTTGTAAACATTTTATTAAAGTTTTTTCGGTATTTACTAAAAAAAATCGTGCGCATTTTATATGTCAATTATTACGTTAACAACCGATTTTGGAACCAAAGACCATTTTGTTGGTGCTATAAAAGGTACTATTTATCAAGAATTACCTGATGCCAGAATTGTAGACATTTCACATCACATTTCCCCATTTAATATTACCGAAACAGCTTATATTTTAAAAAACACCTATAAAAGTTTTCCTGATGGAAGTATTCATATTGTAGGGGTTGACTCCGAATTAAATATTGAAAATAAGCATATTGCCCTTAAATTAGATAACCATTTTTTTATATGTGCTGATAACGGTGTTATATCCTTACTTTCTCAAGAAATAAAACCTGAAAAAATAGTTGAAATAAACATTCACGACAGAATATCAACAAGTTTTCCTGTTTTAGATGTTTTTGTTAAGGTTGCGTGCCATATAGCCAGAGGTGGTACTTTAGAAGTTATTGGTAAAACCATTACTGAATTTAAGAAAATAAAAGAAATTCAGCCTTCAATTAGTACAGATAGTAAAACTATTTTTGGAAATATTATTTACATTGACAATTACGGAAACTGCATTAGCAATATAAGTAAAAAACTATTTCAAGAAATTGGAAAAGGGCGTTCTTATGAAATAAAAGCTAAAAATTATTCGTTTAAAACTGTTTTAAATAAATACAGTGATATTGTTGATTTTAACATTTCAAAAGAATTAAGACAAAAGGACGGAACTAGAATGGCAATATTTAACTCGGCTAATTATTTAGAAATTGCCATGTACCGTAGTAATTTACAAACTGTAGGCGGCGCTTCATCTTTATTAGGTTTGGCATATAGAGATGTTATTTCGGTTGTATTTGAATGATTAAAACAGTACCAAGTATGTTTATACGAATAGTAAAAATGAGTTTTACCCCTGAGAAAATTGATTTATTTCTTGAAAATTTCGAAAAAAATAAATTTAAGATAAGAACTTTTAAAGGTTGTAACAACTTAGAATTGTACCAGGACAAAAATAATCCTTCCATATTTTTTACATATAGTTATTGGGAATCTGAAAAACACTTAGAGCGATACAGAGAATCAGAACTTTTTAAAATTGTTTGGGCTAAAACCAAAACCTTTTTTAATGATAAGCCACAAGCTTGGAGCGTAAACCGCTTACAAAAGGTTACTCTGTAAAATATAATAAAACAATTATGAAAGCAATTTTTAAAAAAGAACTTAGTACATTTTTTTCAACACCTGTTGGGTACTTGGTTATAGGAATTTATTTGATAATTAACGGGTTGTTTTTATGGGTTTTTGAAGGTGATTTTAATATTTTACATGCCGGTTTTGCCGATTTAAACAGCTACTTTTTTTTAGCTCCCTGGGTATTTATGTTTCTAATTCCTGCTGTTACCATGAGAAGTTTTTCTGACGAGGTGAATAGTGGTACTATAGAGATATTAAAAACAAAACCTATATCAATAACCCAAATAGTTTTAGGAAAATACTTTGGTGCGCTAGTTTTAGTTCTAATTTCAATAGTACCAACCTTTTTTTATGTTTATACCATTTACCAACTTGGAAATCCAATAGGCAACATTAAACTTGGAAATGTTTTAGGGAGTTTTATTGGGTTATTTTTGTTAGCATCTGTTTATACCGCATTAGGAATATTCACTTCGGTTTTATCAAAAAATCAAATTGTGAGTTTTATTTCTTCTGTTTTTCTTTGTTTTTTTATGTATTACGGAATTGAAACTCTTGGGACCTTTAACCTGTTTGGAAACTTAGATTTTTTTATTCAAAACCTCGGAATTAATTATCACTACCAAAGCGTGGGCAAAGGAGTTATTGATACACGAGATATTATTTATTTTATTTCATTAATAATTGTGTTTTTAACCGCAACACACCAAAAAGTGCAATATGAAAACTAACTACCAAAAACTCATATATATTATACTTTTTGTTTTGTTGGTAAACTTTTTAGGTTCAAAGTTTTACGCAAGGTTCGATTTAACAAAAGACAAACGGTATTCATTATCTACTTCAACAAAAGAACTTTTACAAAAAGTTGATAATAACATTATTGTTAAAGTTTATTTAAAAGGTGCGTTTCCGGCAGAGTTCAAGCGATTGCAAATTGAAACTCAACTACAGTTAGAAGAATTTAAAGCAATTAATAAAAACATTCAGTTTCGTTTTATTAATCCTTCTGAAATTGGTGAAGCACTTATAAATGAGGGTTTGGAGCCGAGTAGGTTACAAGTTCAGGAACAAGGCAAATGGTCAGAAATAGTAATTTTTCCTTGGGCTGTGGTATCCTCTAAAAATAAGACCGAAAAGGTACCGCTGCTAAAAGATATAGTTAGTAAAACACAAAATGAACAACTTGAAAGTTCTATTGAAAATCTGGAATATGCTTTTGCTAATGCCATACATAAAGTTACTTCGAAAAAGACAAAAAAAATAGCCATTTTAAAAGGAAATGGAGAACTTAATGATGCTTATTTAGCAGATTTTTTAAAAAATTTAGGTGCGTATTATAAATTGGCGCCTTTCACTTTAGACTCGGTTAAAACAAATCCCCAAAAAACATTTAATCAGTTAAAACATTTCGATTTAGCCATAATTGCCAAACCAACAGAAAAATTTACCGAAGAAGAAAAATTTACCTTAGACCAGTTTATTATTCAAGGTGGTAAAACCCTCTGGACAATTGATAATACCGTTGCAGAACTTGATAGTTTAATGCAAACCGGAGAATCCTTGGCATACCCAAGAGATTTAAATTTGACCGATTTATTTTTTAGCTACGGACTAAGAATTAATACTAGTATTGTTGCCGATTTATATGCCGATGTAATTCCGTTAGCAACAGGCAACATAGGTGGTAAAACCCAATTCAACACTTTTTTGTGGCAGTACTACCCTATTTTAAGTTCTACTAACAACCACCCGATAAACAATAATATTGAAGCAGTTAATGTAAAATTTGCCAATGGTATTGATACGTTAAAAAACTCAATTAAAAAAACGGTGTTGTTACAAAGTTCTAACTTGTCAAAACTTATTGCAACTCCTTCAATAATTTCACTTAAAACAATAACACAAAAACCAAATAAAGAAGAATACAATTTAGGTAACAAACCTATTGCCGTTCTGTTAGAAGGAACTTTCAAATCTGCCTATTCAAATCGTATTAAACCTTTAAATTTAAAACCTGCAAAAAATATTGGTATACCTACAAAAATGGTTGTTATTGCCGATGGTGATATTATTGCAAATGATGTTGTTAAAGGAAAACCTTTAACATTAGGTATAAATAAATGGACTCAACAACAGTTTGGCAATAAAGAATTTTTATTAAATACAGTTAATTATTTATTAGATGATACCGGTTTAATTTCTGTGAGATCAAAAACAGTAGAAATCGATTTTTTAAACAAGCAGAAAGCTTTTGAAGAGGCTGCAAAGTGGCAGTTGCTCACAATCATATTTCCATTAATTTTACTTGCTGTATATGGCTTTGTATTTAATTTCTTTAGAAGAAAAAAATACAGTTAACCAGTAACATACAGCCTCTTAAATAATTGTTAAATTTAAAAACACAACAAATAAAAGGGCATTTAATGTTATATTTGTTAGATAACCTAAATTTAACTATTATGCTAAAAAAACTAACACTAATCATTGCTGTTTTTGGATTTATTACATTTTCAACAGCTCAAATTAAAACACCGCAACCTAGTCCTGCAGCGAAGCTGGAACAAGTTGTTGGTCTTACAAAAGTGAATGTTGAATACTCTCGACCGGGTGTTAGAGGTCGCACAATTTTTGGAGATCTTGTACCTTACGGAAAGGTTTGGCGAACCGGTGCAAATGCAAATACAAAAATTACATTTTCAAATGATGTTACAATAAGTGGAACCACCTTAAAAAAGGGTGCATATGCTATTTACACCATTCCAAATGAAACCTCTTGGGATGTAATTTTTTACAGCGATGCTAATAATTGGGGAAATCCACAAAAGTGGGACGAAGCTAAAGTTGCGGCTAAGGCAACTATTGAGGTTTATAAAATGCCAATGAAAGTTGAAACATTTACAATTTCTATTGATGATTTGGCAAATGACTCGGGAGTTTTAGGAATTTTATGGGAAAATGTTTATATAGGTGTTCCTTTTGAAGTACCCACAGATGCCATTGCATCAAAAAGTATAAATGCTGTTATGAACGGACCTTCAACCAACGATTATTTTCAGGCAGCCTCATATTATCACACCTCAGGAAAAGATTTAAAACAAGCATTGGCTTGGATGAAAAAGGCCTGTGATGTTGAAGATCCTAAATTCTGGCATTTGAGAAGAATGAGCTTAATACAGGCTGATCTTGGCGACAAAGCAGGTGCTATTAAAACCGCACAAGCCTCCCTGGCCGCTGCAGAAAAAGCCGGTAATGCCGACTATGTAAAAATGAATAAAGAATCTATAGCCGCTTGGCAACAATAATTATGAAAAAATTAAAATTATTATTTCTTTGCTTTTCAGTTACTGCAATTTCGTTTGCACAAGAAAGTCCAAGAAAACAAGCAACCGGTAAAATTGGCAATACCAATATCACAGTAGATTACGGTTCGCCAAAAGTTAAAGGAAGAACAATTTGGGGCGGTTTAGAAAAATACAACAAAGTTTGGAGGGCCGGAGCCAATGAAAACACAACTTTTAGCTTTGATGCTGATGTTTCAATTAACGGAACTAAAGTCCCTAAAGGAAAGTATGGATTTTTTATGATACCTAAAGAAAATGGAGATTGGGTAATTATATTAAGTAAAACTAATAATGCCTGGGGTGCATTTTCGTATAAACAATCTGAAGATTTATTACGATTACACCTTTCACCTGAATTTGTTAATGAAAATCAGGAAGAACTGATGTTTAAAATAAAAGATAAAGGAATAAAATTTGCTTGGGAAAAAGTGAGAATATTTATTCCGGTAAAATAACCTTTAAAAAATAGTGTCGAACTGTTTGAAGTTTGCAATAGCAACTTCAAACAGTTTTTTTATGCCTTCGAGGGTTTACTAAAAAATTCTAATAAAATTGCAATACCCATAACAAGTAAACAGCCAAACAAATTAAGCCACAAATAAGGCATCCAATCAAATTTAAAACCAATAACAACAATAAGTTGCGTAATTACAGCTGCCCAAAACACCGAATTACTTCTAACAAACTTTACAAAAAAGGCTAATAAAAATATGCCCAATACGTTACCATAAAAAATAGAACCGATAATATTAACAAGCTGAATTAGATTGTCGAATAAATTTGCAAAGCAGGCTACCAAAATAGCCAATACCCCCCAACCAAGTGTAAACCACTTTGAAATAATAACATAATGTTGATCTGATTTTAATACACGATGATTTCTTTTGTACAAATCAATTGCGGTTGTACTTGCAAGGGCGTTAAGTTCAGAAGCCGTGCTTGACATTGCTGCCGATAAAATTACAGCCAGCAACAAACCAATTAACCCCCTAGGAAGATTGGTTAATATAAAATGTATAAACACATAATCTTTATCGTTAATTTCAACATTTTCATCGGCTTTTTTTATAATTGATTTAGCTTGATTTCTAAAGGATTTTTCACGCTTGTTTAAATGTTGAATTTTTTTTGAAAATTTTAATTTATCAGCTTCGTTATCTCCATTTTTTAGTAAGGCCTTAGCATAATTTAAATTTGTTTCCTGTTTTTCAATCTCAAGTTTTCTATGTGCTTCTTCCAACTGTGAATAACTCTCTGAATATTCTGTTTTTTGTACAACTTCTTTGGCTACAGGATTAAAGTTTAATGGTGATGAATTAAATTGATAAAAGACAAAAACCATTACACCAACCAACAATATAAAAAATTGCATAGGTACCTTTAACAAACCATTAAAAATAAGACCCATTTGCATTTCTTTTACAGATTTTCCTGAAAGATACCTTTGAACCTGACTTTGGTCAGTGCCAAAATAAGATAGTGCCAAAAAACTCCCACCAATAATTCCACTCCAAAAAGTGTATCTATTTTCTAAATTGAATGAAAAGTCAAGCACTTCCATCTTTCCATTCAGTCCGGCAATTTTAAGTGCTCTTGTAAAATTTATTTCTTCAGGTAAATAACTCACAATTAAAAAGAAAGCGACAAACATACCGGCAAAAATTACAGCCATTTGCTGTTTTTGTGTAACGCTTACTGCTTTTGTTCCTCCTGAAACTGTATAAATTATAACTAGCGTTCCAATTATAATATTTAAAATAGTTAAGTTCCAACCCAATACTGCCGACAGAATTATTGCAGGAGCAAAAATGGTTATTCCCGCGGCTAATCCCCTCTGAATTAAAAATAGAATTGCTGCTAAACTACGCGTTTTTAAATCGAAACGCGATTCTAAATATTCGTATGCCGTAAATACCTTTAGTTTGTGATAAATGGGAATAAAAACCAAACAAATAACCACCATTGCAATAGGAAGTCCAAAATAAAACTGCACAAAACCCATCCCACTATGGAAAGCCTGACCCGGTGTTGATAAAAAAGTTATAGCGCTTGCTTGTGTAGCCATTACAGATAAACCAATAGTCCACCATTTTGCTTCACTACCACCTTTAATATAATCTGTTACATTTTTACTACCCCTAGTTTTCCATACTCCATAACTAACAATAAATAGTAAGGTTCCGCCAAGTACTAACCAATCTAGTTGCTGCATAATTATGAGAAGAATTTCATTATAAAATAAAATAAAGCAATGTATAATGCATTTAAAATAAGCACCAAGCTATATGCTTTTTTCCAACTGTATTTATTCATATCTAGTCTTTAAGAGGCTTTTTAGTAGTATTTTTTCCAATAGATATCATATTTGTAAGAAGTTTATAAGCACCCGGAACACCGGCCGGCAATTCTCTAAAAAAACTCAATCCGGTATAAATAAAATTTCCTTTTCCAAATTTGGTAATTAAAATACTTCCGTTTTTTGGCTTTTCATTAGTGTCGTGCATACTAATCACAGTTTCAAAATTTTCATCCCATTCATTTGGAAAATACAAGCCGCGTTCTTGTACCCATCCTTCAAAATCAGCCATTGTTATTTTATTCGGAAAGTTCAGGATCTCATGCGTTGGATTTGTAATAGAAACTACACTATTTTCATCTGCAACCCTATCTCTTGAAATATTAATTTTATAAGGCGCTACTGTATCAACCTTTAGCCTCCTATTTGTATTGTACTGAACAATTAATGTCCCTCCTGTTTTCACATAATCATGCAAATGTTTTTGATAATATTTGGCCCTGTCGTTTGTATTATACGCTCTAATTCCTAAAATTACAGCATCAAAGTTTTTCAATTTTTCCGGGTATATATCCTCTTCATTCAATTCTACAACCGTATAACCAATTTGTCTTAAACTACTAGGAACTAGGTCTCCAGCACCATGAATATAACCAATTAGCTGCCCTTTTTTCTCAATATTTAAACGTACAATTTTTGCTTCGGAAGGCATACTTATTGTTTGAAATGGAATGTGGTTGTAGTTAATTTCAATAAGATTATTGTTAAATAATTCGTCACCAACCCTTACTTCGGTTTTCATTATTCCATCAAATTGCTCCATTGGGGGAGTTAACTGAAATTCAACAAGTTGCTCTTCTCCTTTATTTTTAAATTGAAATGATTGCTCTTTCGGATAAACCTTCCAATTTGGTGGTACTTTTAAGCTAATGTTGCCGCTAATATTTTTTTTAGCCGATTTAATTTTTAAATCAACTTTTTGCTCTTTATTGCTAGAAAATATATAAACCTCCTCATTAAAGGTTGCCGAAACTTCAGGTAAAATTTCGAATGGTTTATAAACTTCACCTTTTACCGGATCATTGTATTTATAAACAATATTTTTTTCAAAAGGTATCGTTTCACCGCTTATTTTCAAAACAAATGTAGTTTTCAATGTTTTTGGAGTTTCAGGAAGTCCAATATTTGAATCTTCTGAAACTTCATACATTCCTAAACTCCCCTTTTTTAGCAACCAATAAGGTGATGTTAAAGGCATATCTTTAGGCAGTGAAATGTCCATTTTAAATTTTACGGAATTATTTGGTTGTAACAGCATTTTCTTTTCATTTATCAGATTTAGTTTACTAAAAGACACTGCTTCCAATTCAACAATAGCATCACTTCTATTAATTGCTTCAAAATTGACAGATATATCAGCACTCGCACTAGCATAAGAATCATTTGCCACTGCTTCCAAATACAACCCAGCACAAGCCAAAATTATATTTTTTACTTCTTTTAATTTTATTGGCTTCCAGTGATTTTCATTTAGATTTTCAATGTGGTTATAAACTTCCAACAACCCATCAATACTTTTAGATGGCTTATTAAAATCATACTCCTTAATTACTTTTTCAAGCATTTCAGCAACTGCCTTTCCGCCTTCAATTCTATTCCATGAGGTATCAATACCATCAAATATATTTTTATTTGAAGGGAAATCGCCCTTAATAAATTCTAAATACTCAATATCATCACCCCTAGAACCGGTACTACCAAAACCCTGAGATTGATGCTGACTTCTACTTAAAGACGCAATTTCACTATTACTTAAACCCTTATAAGGGTAAAAAGCACCAATATTTAAACGTAACAAATTAGTTTTATCCGCTTCTTCAAACTTTTCCTTGCTTCCATAAAACCACCAAGATGTGTTAAAAAATAACCGCTTTGGCTGCCACAAATTATCAGCCGGTAAATAGGTTTTAAAACTACTATCATTTGCTAAATCAAATGCTTCTATACCAAGTATTGCCGATGATGTATGTTGCCCATGCGTTTTACCCGGAGTTCTATGATTAAAACGGTTAATTATTACATCGGGTTTAAATTTTCTAATTAGTGCTACAACATCTTTTAAAACTTTTTCTTTGTTCCAAATAGACAAAGTTTCATCTGGATGTTTTGAAAACCCAAAATCATTGGCCCTGGTAAAAAATTGCTCGCCTCCATCTATCTTTCTTGCCGCCAAAAGTTCTTGAGTTCTAATAACTCCTAGTAATTCTCTGATTTCAGTCCCTATTAAATTTTGCCCTCCATCTCCTCTAGTAATACTTAAGTAGGCCGTTCTAGCTTTAACATCATTTGAAAAATAGGAAATTAATCGTGTGTTTTCATCATCAGGATGCGCTGCAATGTAAAGCACAGAACCTAAAAAATTTAATTTCTTTAACGACTCATAAATTTCACCTGAAGTAGGTTTAACCGGAGCTTGTGCAAAAATAGCTGTACATAAAAATAAGCTTATAAATACAACTAAAATTGATTTTTTCATTTAAAATTTGGTTGAATTAGTAGTAATCAAATATAAAATTAAATTTCTCTTTATGTAATCGTAATAATTTTTATTAACATAATTATAACTTTTTTAAATGATAATTTTTACTGTAGTTTACCTTTAATTCATATAAAAAACTGTTAATAAATATCTTTTTTTTATACAACATATTTAGAATATATTTGTAATTCATTCTATTAAAATAATCGTTCATGAAATTTATCGTATCAAGTAGCCAATTATTAAAACAATTACAGGTTTTAGGAGGGGTAATTAACAACAATAATACTTTACCAATTTTAGATAATTTCTTATTTGAATTAAGTAAAAACGAATTAAAAATATCTGCTTCAGATTTGGAAACCACTATGAGTACAAGTATTGAGGTTGAATCAGATTCTGATGGAGCAATAGCTGTTTCTGCCCGTTTGTTATTAGATACTTTAAAAACTTTTCCGGACCAGCCTTTAACTTTTAAAACAGAGGAAAACAATACTGTTGAAATAAGTTCTAGCCAGGGAAAATACGATATGGCCTATTTTGATGGCGCAGAATTTCCAAAAGCCGTAACTATAGAATCTCCAAGTAGCACAGTTGTTCCCGGAGCAATTTTAGCAACGGCTATTTCTAAAACTATTTTTGCTGCAGGTAATGACGATTTACGACCTGTTATGAGTGGCGTATTTTTTCAATTTAGTACAGATAGCCTAACATTTGTGGCAACTGACGCCCATAAACTGGTAAAGTATACACGTACTGATATTGCTTCAAATGATAGTGCAGAGTTTATTATGCCTAAAAAACCTTTGAATTTATTAAAAGGTATCTTATCCGGAACAGAAAGCGATGTTACTATTGATTACAATAATGCTAATGCAAAATTTACTTTTGACAATGTAATTTTAGTTTCGCGCTTAATAGATGGGAAATACCCAAATTACGAAGCTGTTATTCCTAAAGAAAATCCAAATAAATTAACCGTTGATAGAGGTACTTTTTTAAACTCAGTAAAAAGGGTTTCAATCTTCTCGAGCAAAACAACGCATCAAATTCGTTTAAAAATGGCAGGGACTGAATTAAATATTTCTGCTGAAGATATTGATTATTCTAACAAAGCTGAAGAACGTTTATTATGTGAATACCAAGGTGATGATATGCAAATTGGCTTTAACTCACGGTTTTTAACAGAAATGCTAAGCAATTTAAGCTCAAATGAAATTTTAATTGAAATGTCACTCCCAAACAGAGCCGGAATATTAACACCGGTTGATGGCGTCCAAGATGGAGAGTTTATAACCATGCTTGTTATGCCGGTTATGCTAAACAGTTAATTTTTTTATTACATAAAATTTAAAATCCGCTTTATGCGGATTTTTTTTGTATCATTGTTTTACAATTTTAAATTTATATGAATTTTTTAGCGCATTTGTTTCTTTCAAAAAATAATGAGGAGATTCTTATAGGAAATTTCATAGCAGATGCAGTAAAAGGAAATAAGTTTAAAAATTACCGCCCTCAAATTCAGGTGGGAATAAAACTTCATAGAGAAATCGATACTTTTACTGATAATCATCCCATTGTAAAAAAAAGTAAAAAGCGCTTAAACCCTCAATACAAACATTACAGCGGTGTAATTATTGATATTTTTTACGATCATTATTTAGCAAAAAATTGGAACGAATATTCTAAGACTCCTTTAAATGTTTATGCCAAAAATATCTATGATTTGATATTAGAAAACTCAGAGACTTTTCCCGAAAAAATTCAAAAAATGATACCCTATATGATTCAGTATAATTGGCTTGAAGCATACAAGTCAATTGAAGGTATAGAACGCGTGTTAATTGGTATGAACAATAGAACCAAAGGCCTTTCTAAAATGAATTTAGCCATTGAAGATTTAAAAAATAATTATACCTACTTCGAGAAAGATTTTAAAGCTTTTTTTGACGAATTAATTAAATTTACAAACCATAAAACCACAGTATTACTTAAAGAATGAAAAAACTAATCATTTCAGCCACATTTTTACTACTTTTTATTCAATGCAAAGAACAACCTACAACCATATTAAAAACCGATGAAGTAACAGGTTTAATAACCGATAGCGCTATGGTGGTGAGCGCACGGGTAGAAGCCTCAAAAATTGGCACTCAAATATTAAAAAAGGGTGGAAATGCCTTTGATGCCATGGTGGCTACAGAGTTAGCCTTAGCTGTAGCATATCCGTTTGCAGGTAACCTAGGTGGTGGAGGCTTTATGGTTTACAGAACTAAAGACGGGAAAACTGGTGCACTTGACTACAGGGAGAAGGCTCCATTAGCAGCATCAAAAAATATGTATTTAAATGAAAAAGGTGAAATCATAGAAGGAAAAAGCACTTTAGGAGCAACAGCGGTAGGCGTTCCGGGAACTGTGGCCGGTATTGTTGAAGCCTATCAAAAATTTGGCAGTTTACCTTTTAATGATTTGGTACAACCGGCAATTGACCTCGCTAACAAGGGTGTGGTTGTTACCAAAAAACAAGCCGGCAGAATTGCGCGTTATAAAAAATACTTCTATCAAGTTAACAACATGAAAATTCCGCTTGACTCAGTTTGGCAAGTGGGTGATACCATTAAATATCCGGAATTAGCGAATACGCTAACTTTGATTAGAGATTATGAAAAAAATGGATTCTACAAAGGGAGAACTGCGAACATTCTAGTGAAAACACTACAGGAAAAAGGAGGTATCATAACGCATAAGGACTTAGAATTGTATCAGGCAATATGGCGAAAACCGGTTGAATTTACTTATAAGGATTTAAAAATAATTGCAATGTCACCACCTTCCAGCGGTGGTATTTGCAATGCACAAATTTTTAAGGCATTAGAGCCTTATGATATTGCTTCTTATGGCCATAATTCATTAAAATCGATTCAATTAATTACTGAAGCTGAACGCAGAGCCTATGCTGATCGATCTTTTTACTTAGGAGATCCTGATTTTGTGAAAATTCCGATTGACACTTTAATTTCAAAAAAATATGTTGAAGAAAGAATGGAAGATTTTTCTTGGAATAAAGCCACTTCTTCTACAACAATTAAACATGGAAATATAGTTGGCTTTGAAAGTGATGAAACCACACATTATTCGATTGTAGATAGTTTTGGAAATGCAGTGTCAGTAACCACTACGCTCAACGGGGCTTATGGTTCTAAATTATACTTAAATGAAGCGGGTTTCTTTTTAAACAATGAAATGGACGATTTTAGTTCAAAACCCGGAACACCAAATATGTTTGGCTTAATTGGTGCCGAAGCAAACTCAATTGCACCGGAAAAAAGAATGTTGAGCTCTATGACACCAACCATTGTAGAAAAGAACAATGAATTATTTATGGTTGTAGGTTCTCCGGGTGGTTCTACTATAATTACCTCAGTTATGCAAACTATTTTAAATGTTTACGAATTTGGTATGGGTATGCAAGCAGCAGTAAATGCCCCCAGATTTCACCATCAATGGCTCCCTGATGCTATTACTATGGAACCTGAAGGATTTGAGACTAATATAATTCAAGAACTAGAAAACAGGGGTTATACCATCAATCAAGGGAAAACCCGTATTATTGGAAAAGTTGATGCTATTTTACGATTATCAAACGGAAAATTAGAAGGCGGAGCCGATTTTAGAGGCGATGATACGGCTATAGGATTTTGATATAGTTTTTTAAGTTACATAATTCGTTTTCAAATAGTTATAGAGAGTTAGTTTATAATTAGTCCTAATAAAATTAATAAAATTATCTTTTCATTTTACACATTAAAAGACCTCTCTATCTTACATTATATTAATTTTTTAGTTAAATTTTTATCAAATTATTATTTCAATTAATATTTGGATATTAAGTATATAATACTAACTTAGCCACTTAATTTATTTTTTTTACTAACTTAAATAACTTAAAATGGAGTATTTTACAAAAATTAATTGTAGAAGATGGGCATTGCTTTTTCTTCTAACAATGGGACTTTCCTCATTCGTTTATGCTCAAAATAGTTCTATATCAGGAACTGTTAGCGATGCAAAAACTGGAGAACTGCTCCCGGGTGTAAGTGTAATCATTGAAAGTATCCAAGCAGGTGCTTCAACTGATTTTGACGGAAATTACACCATCAAAAACTTATCCGCAGGTACCTACACGGTAACTGCTACTTTTTTAGGCTATCAATCGTATAGCAAAACAATTGAACTTGGTAGTGATCAAAACGCTTCGTTGAATTTTCAACTAAAAGCAGATGTTCAAAACCTTGATGAAGTTATTGTAACTGCAACCGGTGCCAGAAAAAGAATTGAAATGGGTAACTCTATTTCAAAACTCGATGTTACCGATGACGTTCAAGAACGTCCGGTGAGTACCGTAGCTGATGTATTACAAGGGCAAGCCGCCGGTGTACAAATTAACAGTAGTGGTGGGTCTGCAGGTATGGGTTCACGAATTAGAATTAGAGGTTCAAATAGTGCCTCATTATCAAACGAGCCGGTTATTTACGTTGATGGAGTTTTAATTAACAATTCACCAAACTCAATTTCATTTGAAACAGGTGGACAAGCACCATCGCGTTTAAATGATATCAATCCGGAAGATATTGAATCTATTGAAGTAATTAAAGGTCCTTCAGCCGCTACACTTTATGGTTCCATTGCTGCAAATGGTGTAATTAGAATTACTACTAAAAAAGGAAGGTTAGGAGAAGCACGTTGGTCAGCCTTTATGGAAACAGGTTTAGTTGAAGATATTGTAACCTACCCTAAAAACTGGCAAGGCTTGGATAGTTCAGGGAATCCGGTTCTAAACTATCAAGTAGCAGATGGTACTGCTACACTTAGTACTTTAAACTCTTTCCAACCATTAAATGATCCAAGAACATCTCCTTTTAGAACAGGTCAATCTGTTGGTGCTGGTATTAGTGTTTCAGGCGGAAATGAATCATTAACCTACTTTTTATCAGGTAGTTTCACTGATGCAGAAGGTGTATTACCTGTTAACAATATTAACAGAGCTAACTTTAGAGGAAACTTTGGAGCTAAGGTTAGTGATAATTTAAAAGTTAATTTAACTACAGGGTATACCAATAGTGATATGGAATTACCATTAAACGATAACTTTGCTTTAGGTTTAATGGGGCAAGGTTTAAATGGTGGTGCTACCATTAACGTTAATGATGGTTGGGGTGAATTTACTCCGGAAGAATTATTTACAATTGACACGCGTCAATTAGTGAATCGTTTTACTACAGGTTTAGAAGCACTTTGGACACCTACTGAAAAAATTAATGTTAGAATTGCAGGTGGTTTAGATTATACCAACCGTTGGGACAGTCAATTTTTCCCAACCGGTGAAGCGCCTGATTTCTTAAATTATGATGAAGGAGCTAGATTCTCAAATAGGTTTAACGATTTTGTGTACACCATAGATGCAGTGGGGTCATACAAAACTGACATTTCAGAAAACGTTTCATCACGTACTTCTGTTGGTATGCAATATTTGCAAAATCTCACTCAAGGAACATTTACTAGTGGGTATCAATTAGTGGCCGGTAGTAATTCCATTGCAGGTGCAGCTACAACTGAAGCAAATGAAGCAACTATAGAACAACGTACCATTGGTTGGTTTGTTGAAGAACAAGTTGGTTTTAACGAAAAATTATTTATTACAGGGGCCGTACGTTCCGATAGAGGTAGTTCTTTTGGTGCTTCTTTTAAATCGGTATTTTACCCTAAGTTGAGTGCTTCTTGGTTAATATCTGAAGAAGATTTTTTTAATACAACAGAAACTGGTTTCTTAAACTCTTTACGTTTAAGAGGTGCTTGGGGTGCGTCAGGAGTGCAACCCGGAACTAACGATGCTTTAAGGTTCTTTAATCCAATTGCTGCTACAGTTGGTGGCGTAAGTGTTACAGGAGTAACTCTTGGAGGAGTTGGAAACGAAAACCTAAAGCCTGAACTCTCAAGAGAACTTGAATTTGGTGCTGATGCGAAATTATTTGGAAACAGAGTTGGGCTCGAATTAACCTATTTTGATAAGCAAACAAGTGATGCTTTAATTTTTAGACAACTACCTTTATCATTAGGTGTTGGTAGCGGACGTTTTGAAAACTTAGGTTCGGTGCAAAATAATGGTTTTGAATTCTCCATAACTTCAAGAATTATTGAAACTGAAAAATTCTTCTTTGACTTTGATGTAGTTGGATCATTTATTGACAACAATCTTAAAGAACTTGGAGAAGGAATTCAACCAATTGTATTTAACGGTGTTCAAAGACATGCAGAGGGATATCCTCTTGGAGGTTACTGGGATGAAACCTACACATTTAATGATGCAAATGGTGATGGTTTAATTAGCCAAAGTGAAGTTCAAGTAGGTGAAACTGCTTATTTAGGAAATCCTTTCGCTACTACCGATATCACTTTCACACCAACAATAGGTATGTTTGATAACAAATTGGTTTTAAAAGGATTATTAAACTACAAGGGTGGTAATAAATTATATAACAATACTGGAGCTTGGAGAAATGGTAATAATATTACTAGAGAATTAAACGACCCGAGCGCTTCTTTGGCCGATCAAGCTAGAGCAATTGCTTCTAAGTTTTTAGGAACAAACGCCGGTTATATTGAAGATGCTTCTTTTTGGAGATTGCGTGAAGTTTCGCTTACATATCATGCACCAAGTGATTTTGCAAGTAAAATTGGATTTTCAAGAATTAGTTTAACACTTTCAGGGCAAAATCTCGGTCTATGGACAGATTACTCTGGTTTAGATCCTGAAATTAGTTCAACGGGGCAAACCAATTTCGCTACGGAAGAATTCTTAAGTCAGCCACCGGTTCGTTCATGGAAAGCACGTTTAAATTTAACATTTTAACAGCTAATTAATTAACCATTAATAACGATATACTTGAATTATGAAAAATATATTAAATAGAAAAAATAACATTGGAAGATCCAGATGGTTAAGTATTTTTAGCCTATCTATTCTTCTAACCTTTGGTACCATATCTTGTGATTCTATTGTAGAAGTGGTAGATCCGGATATTGTAACTCCTGAATCTTTAAACAGTGAAGCCGGTATTCAAACTTTAAGAGCCGGATCACTGGGCGACCTTTCTGTAGCTATGAGTGGTTCTGCAGCCGGACACGGTGCAACAACCGGATTAATAGTAATGAGCGGATTAATGTCTGACGAGTACGATTATTCAGGAACATTCCCAACACGTAGGGAAGCAGATACACGAATTCTTCAAAATACGAATTTCAGCATGGAAAGAATTTACGGAAATATGCACAAAGCACGTGCCGGAGCTGAGGCAACTGTTGATTTAGCAGTTGGTTTTGGTGGTGTGCCTGATGTTGAAAGTGAAATGCAAAGTGTTGTAGGTTTTATATATGTAATGTTTGCCGAAACACATTGTGGGGCTGTACCATTCAGTAAGGTGAATGAGGCAGGTGAAATTGAATATGGTATGCCTCAAACAACATCAGAAATGTTTAATAACGCAATTAGCTGGTTTGATCAAGCTTTGGTTAGCGGAAGTGGAAACCCTACCTTAACAAATTTGGCTAAAGTAGGAAAAGCCCGTGCCTTACTTGGATTAGGTCAAATTGGTGCTGCTGCAAGTGAAGTTGCTTCTGTACCAACTGATTTCGTGTACAATATAGAACATTCAGACAACAGCAGAAGACAAGAAAACGGTATTTACATTATGTCAACTGTTAGACGTCAATTCTCTATTGCTGATGGAAAAGGTGGTAACGGATTAATGTATCGTTCTGCTAATGATCCAAGAACTCCTTGGGATGGTGGAACCGAATTTGGCCAAGATGATATTACTTTGTACTATAACCAATTAAAATATACGGACTCTAACGCTCCGGTTGTGCTGGCATCAGGTATTGAAGCTCGTTTAATTGAAGCTGAGGCTGCTGCTAATTCTGATGATGCTACTACTGTACAAAATATCCATAACGCGTTAAGAGCCACTATGGGCTTAGCTGACTTGGATTTATCGGGTATGAGTGGAGAAACACTAAGAATGGCTCACTTTGATGAAAGAGCATTTTGGTTATACAGTACCGGTCACAGACATGGTGATTTAAGAAGACTAGTTGATGTTTACGGTATGTCTCCGGCGGATGTATTCCCTTGGGGAGCTTACTTCAAAGGAGGTGAATACAGTTCTCAATTAGTATTCCCGGTTCCTGAATCTGAATCGAATAATCCTAATTACGTTGAATGTATTTAGAAAGTAACAACTAATTTATAATATGAAAAGAGGCTAAATTTAGCCTCTTTTCTGTTTTTTCTTACATATTTTTTTAAATTGCGCACTTTAGTATCTAATTATGACCTCCCAATCTAAATCAAGTAAATTATTACACTCTAATCAATTTTTAATAGTAACCTTTTTATTTTTTCTTTCCGGTATAGCCAGTTTATTACTTCAGGTGGTTTGGATGTACAAATTAGGCCTTATTTTTGGAAATGCTTCCTATGCAACTGCTGCTACATTAGCCGCTTTCTTTTTGGGACTGTCTTTAGGAGGTTGGTTTATAGGAAAAGCTTCAACAAACTTTAAAAATTCTTTAGCAGCCTACGGTTTAATTGAAATTGGCATAGCTGCAACTGCACTACTTTTAATTCCCGGATTTGATTTTTACGAAACTCATTATTCCAATATTGTAGCTTTTGTTACCGGTAACAAAACATTGTTAACTTTTATAAAGTTTGTATTTAGCATTTCATTGCTGTTAATCCCCTCTGTACTTATGGGTGGTACTTTCCCGGTATTGGGCCAGTATATTGGAAAAAACCGAAACACTTTAGCAAATAAAGGAACCATATTATATGCTTTTAATACAATTGGAGCTGCCTTAGGCGCCTTTTTAGCCGGATTTTATTTTATTGCTAATTACGGTGTTTATACTACCTATGGTTTCGCAATTCTTCTTGCAGCTTTTGTTGGAATCACGGCTATTGCTTTAAGCCAATTTAACAAAAATTCTCATATTGAAAATCATACAAATAATGAAAATAAAAAGAAATCAACTAGTAATAAAGTTGTTAATTTAAGTTTTACACAATTTGTTATTTTAGCTTTTTCATCAGGTTTGTTAGCTTTATCTGCTGAAACACTTTGGACCAGGATGTTTGCCCAAGTTTTACAAAACTCGGTATATTCATTTTCAGCAATTTTGGTAGTTTTTTTATTAGCCTTAGGTTTCGGAGGTTTGGTCTCACATATTGCAGTTCGTCAAAAGTATAAATCTTTACAAGTATTAACTATTTTGTTAATTATTGGTGCCCTATTAGTAGCTTCATCTCCTATTATTTTCAATAAATTAACACAAGGGTTGGGTTATGTGGCTCCGGGAGCCTCTTGGCTTGATTACATTTTTGCAGTTTTTAAACTTAGTTTTCTTGTTGTATTCTTTCCAACGGTTATTTTTGGTGCAATTTTCCCCTACTTGTTAAAAGCGGCTCCTTTGAAAAATGAAGCATCGGGTAAATTTGTTGGAAAATTAGTACTGTTCAATTCATTGGGTAGTACAATTGGACCCATAATTACAGGTTTTTTTCTGCTCGATTTTCTTGGTCTTTGGAACAGTATTAAACTAATCAGTTTATTATATGGTGTTTTGGCTATTCAATTAATTTACAACAATCATCTAAAAAAACAATTTAAGTGGGTTTTTGCTCCATTAGCTATATTGTTGGCAGTTGTATTATCATCTAACCCTTCTATGGTAAAATTACGCCCTGACGAAAAAATGGTTGAAACAATGCAATCTAAAGATGGAGTTGTATCAATTGTTCAATCGTCAAAAAACATAGAAATGCGATTGGATAACTACTATGTTTTAGGTGATTCCGGCTCAGTTTTAGTTGAACAAATGCAAGGGCACATACCTTTATTAATTCATCCAAACCCGGAAAAAACCTTATTCTTAGGTATGGGTACAGGTATTACAGCAGGTGCATCTCTTAGCCATGATGTTAAACAAGTAGTGGTAGTTGAACTAATTTCAGATGTTATTTCAGCTTCAAAAAAATATTTTTATAAATGGACAAATAATTTATTTAAAGATGAAAGAGTTGAAATTATTGCCGATGATGCTCGCAACTATTTATTAGGTTCTACCGATAAATTTGATGTTATTATTGGTGATTTATTTACTCCCTGGCACGCCGGTACCGGAAGTTTATACAGTATTGAACATTTTATTCAAGCAAAAAACCATTTGAATAAAGATGGAATATTTGCCCAATGGCTTCCACTGTACCAACTTACCCCTAATAGTTTCGAAACCATTGCCGCAACATTTGCCTCGGTATTTCCTGAGGTAACATTATGGCGCGCCGATTTTTCAGGAAATCGCGCTAGTATTGTATTAATGGGTCAAGAAAAAGGAGCTAAATTAAATCAACAAGTTCTTGAAAAAAACATTAAAAATGTAATTTCACAACAAGTAGAATCAGGACCAGAACAAAATAAGCATATGGCAGGGTTATTTTATATTGGAAATCTGAAAGCAATTTCAGAGAAACTTTCAACCGTAGCTATAAATGACGATGATCACAGAACCGTTGAGTTTAACGCACCTATTTTAACACAACAAGCCAACTCCGGGAAAGATTCATATATTGTTAAAAACGAGCTGTCAAAACTTTTACGAAAATTTATTGAAAACTTACCACCGGAAAAAGACCCATATTTATCGGAATTACCTGAATACGAACGCAATTATGTTAAAGTTGGGTATTTATATTACAACTATTTAATGATGGTTTCAGAAAACAAAAATACAGAAGCCAACAAATTGTTAAACCAAATTAATACTTTAGCACCGGGTTTTTTAAACGATTCAAAATAATTTATTTCTCAGAAATTAATATTTGAGGAAACTATTAAATTTAACCAAAAATTCTGTCCAATATTTTTTATCTTTAAGCTATGAATTCAACTACCATAACCAACGGGATTTTAAAAGCCATAGCAATTTTAGCAAGTATTTTTGTAATAGGTTTATTTCTATATAAAGTACAATCAGTAATTATTTACATTGCCATAGCAGCTGTTATTTCTCTAATTGGAAGCCCTATAATTCGGTTCTTAAAACAAAAATTGCGTTTCCCAAATACCCTAGCCGTAATTACTACCATGTTATTGTTTTTAGGAATTTTATCTGGCTTAATAAGCATGTTCATTCCTTTAATTATCAAGCAAGGAGAAAACTTATCGTTGCTAAATATCGAGCAACTTCAATCGAATATACAAGAATTATTTGTTGAAATAAGCGACTATTTTGCAGCCCATAATATAGATGTACTAAGCGAATTAAAAAACGCTGATGTTTTTAAAAATCTTACAGCAATTCCTAATTTATTAAACTCGGTTGTGGGTACTGTTGGAGACTTGAGTATAGGCTTATTTTCTGTTCTTTTTATTACATTCTTTTTAATGAAAGATACTCACATAATGGAAAATGCCATTTATGTAGTAGTCAATGACAAGTATGAAAGCAGACTTCGAACATCTTTTAAATCAATAAATCACCTGTTATCTCGCTATTTTATAGGGCTCGTTTTTCAGATAACTATTCTATTTGTAATCTACACAACTTTTCTTTTTATTTTAGATATTGAAAATGCAATTGTAATTGCTTTCTTATGTGCTATATTAAATTTGATACCATACATAGGCCCCTTAATTGGAGGTATTTTAATGCTATTTTTAACGATGAGCAGTAATTTAGGGTTAGACTTCCATACCGAAATAGTTCCTAAAACCATCTGGGTAATGATTGGTTATGTATTTGCTCAATTGGTCGATAATTTTTTCAGCCAACCATTTATATTTTCAAATAGTGTTAAATCGCATCCATTAGAAATATTCTTAATAATTGTTATGAGCGGTATTTTATTTAGTGTTACAGGAATGATTGTTGCCGTACCAACCTACACCGCAATAAAAGTTATATTAAAAGCATTTTTATCTGAAAATAAAATCGTAAAATCACTTACAAAAAATTTATAAATGCAAACCTATATTGCGCTTTTAAGAGGTATAAATGTGTCAGGTCATAACAAAATTAAAATGATTGCATTAAAACAATTATTTGATAAGTTAGGTTATAAAAATGTAACTACGTACATACAAAGTGGTAACGTAATTTTTCAATCCAATACTATTAAAACTCCAAACATTGAAAGTACGATTGTTAATGAAATAAAAAACGAATTTGGGCTTGAAATTAGCGTACTTGTACTAACCAAAAACCAATTGAAAACCATTTTTAACTCCAACCCATTTCTAAAAAGAAACAATGTTGATATTACTAAACTGTATGTTACCGTTTTAAATAAGAAACCAGATGTTTCAGGGCTAAATTCAATAAATGAACTTAACAAAAATCATGATGATGAATTTATTTTAAGAAACAATTGTATTTATTTGCGCTATGCTAAAAGCAGTGCACGCTCTAAATTAAGTACAAATTTGTTTGAAAATAAACTGAAAGTTATAGCCACATCCAGAAATTGGCGAACGATTTCAAAATTAGTTGAATTAAGTAATTTACACGTTGAATAAAAATATATTAACCGCTGAAGTACAGCAATTTATAAATAGTAATTTAAAAACTGATATTACTAAAGTTATTTTAAAAGGAAGTCCTTTTAAAAATTGTACCATACAAGAAATTGCCGAGCAAATTTCGGTAAAAATAAAATGTCAACACAAACTACCAACTTGGTTTACATCAAAAAATATTTACTACCCTAGCAAAGTAAATATTGAACAAACTTCATCGGAAATTACTGCAGCATACAAAGCGTCACTTGTATCCGGAAAATCTTTAGTTGATATTACAGGTGGTTTTGGAGCTGATGCTTATTATTTTTCAAAAAAAATTGATAAAATAACCCATTGTGAAATCAATAGTAAACTTTCTAATATTGTTGCCCATAACTTTAAAAGCTTGAAAGTTAAAAATTGTGAATGTGTTCCTACAGATGGTTTGCAATACATAAAGGAACTTCATTCAAAAGCAGATTGGATTTATGCCGATCCTTCCAGACGAACTGATGACAAAGGCAAAGTATTTATGTTGAACGACTGTTTACCAAACATACCTAAAAACCTTGATTTACTTTTTAAAAAATCGGATTCTATTTTACTCAAACTCGCTCCGGTATTAGATATAACAAGTGCAGTAAAGTCCTTAAAATTTATAAAAGAAATTCACATTGTAGCACTTAAATATGAAGTAAAAGAGTTGCTCTTTATTCTTAAAAAAAATTATGTCAATAGCATTACTGTAAAAACAATAAACATTATAAAAAATACACGACAAGAGTTTAATTTCACCTACGGTTCCACAGTACAACCATCATTTTCAGAACCCCAAAATTATTTATACGAACCAAATGCAGCTATATTAAAATCGGGATGTTATAACCACATTTCACAACATTTCAGCATCAACAAAATTCATCCCAATTCACATATTTACACTTCAAATTCTGTAGTTAGTTTTCCAGGTCGTTGCTTTAAAATTATCCATACTATACCTTACACAAAAAAAGGACTTAAAAAATTAATCCCTTCAAAAAAAGCGAATATTACCACCAGAAATTTTCCTGAAACAGTTACTCAAATAAGAAAAAAAACAGGAATTAAAGACGGCGGTAATATTTATTTATTTTTTACGACTGATATTAACAACAAACACATTGTAATATTTTGTGAGAAGTTATAATACAGAACTCATAAAAGTACACCATTTTTTTTAGTACTTTTAAACCCAAATTTTATTGTAAATGGCAAATAAAAATATACGCACCTTATCGGAAAGAAAAGGTTTAGAGCAAAATCTATTTGAAAACCTCGCTAAGCTTTCTAATGAAAACGCAAATGATTCTAACTTTAAGAAATTAGCAAAAGAATTTTTAGTAGATGATTCGGTAGTTTATGGCACCGCTTCATTCTATGATTTTACCAAGGAAGAAAACCGTAATAAAAAAATTCATGTGTGTACCGGTACTGCTTGTATGGTAGCCAACACCCAAAATAAATTATCGGAAAATATATCGAATTATTTCCCGGAAAAGGAAATTGGACACGCCGCTTGCATTGGAAAATGTCACACCAATAATGCCTTTATGTACAACAAAAACACGTACTCGGCTTCAAATGAAAATGAATTAGCAACCATTATTTCCGATAAACAACCTCAAGAAAATAACTATGAAATTGGTTGTAATACTACACCTATTTTAACATCAAAAATTAAAAACCTTTCAAAATTTTATGAACTAGCCAACACCTTTAAAACAGCACCCGATAAAGTAATTCAAGAACTTAAAAAATCGAATTTAAGAGGTCGTGGTGGAGCCGGTTTTCCATTTTGGTTTAAGTTAGATGCTGTAATTAAAGAACCCGGTGACAAGGTTAAAGGCTCGCAAAAATATATTGTTTGCAATGCCGATGAGGGGGATCCCGGAGCGTATTCAGATATGTATTTAATGGAACATCAGCCACATAAGGTACTGTTTGGTATGTACATTTCCGGACTAACAGTTGGGGCAAATACCGGTGTTTTATACATAAGAGGTGAATATCCTGAATCCATTAGAATTGTACAAAATGCCATCTTAGAACTAAGAGAAAAAAATCTTATTGGCGATTTTAAATTTAAAATAATTGAAGGTCAGGGTTCGTATGTTTGCGGTGAAGAAACAGCGCTATTAAACTCAATAGAAGGCTTGCGTCCTGAAGTCCGCGTACGACCGCCCTACCCTGCTCAATATGGCTTATTTGGAAAGCCAACAGTACTGAGCAATGTAGAAACTTTTGCGAATATACATTGGATTTTAGAAAATGGGGGAAATGCATATGCAAACTTAGGTACCAAACAATCAACCGGTACTAAATTAGTTTCGTTAAATAGTTTTTTTAACAAGCCTGGAATTTATGAAATTGAAATGGGCACCGATTTACACACTGTTTTTTACGAATACGGAAACGGGTTTAAAACGGATGTTAAAGCCCTGCAAGTTGGTGGCCCGTTGGGCGGAATTATTCCGGTTAACAAAATAGCAGAACTCACCCTTGATTTTGAATCGTTTAATAGTCACGGTTTTTTATTAGGACATGCAAGTGTAGTTTCAATCCCAAGTAATTTTCCAATAATCAAGTTTTTAGAACACTTAATGGAATTTACAGCTGATGAATCTTGCGGAAAATGTTATCCTTGTCGAATAGGCTCTTATCGGGGTATGGAAATGCTTCAAAAAGCACAACAAGAAAATTATAAAATTGATAGACAATTATTTGATGATTTACTTGAAACCCTTGAAATAGGCTCTCTTTGTGCATTGGGCGGCGGAGTTCCACTCCCTGTAAAAAATGCGCTCATGTATTTTAATTATGAACTAAAGGATTACTTTCAATAAACTGTTGTTGCACAATGTTTCACAAAGATGCAAAGATTCACAAAGAAATGACTGAAAATGAAATATCCAAAATAATAATTGGTAAAGCAATAGAAGTTCATAAAGAACTAGGGCCCGGCTTGTTAGAGTCGGCTTACCAAGAATGTCTATATTATGAACTTACAAATTTGGGGCTAAAAGTAAAGAAGGAAAAATCACTCCCTATCACATATAAAGAAATTAAATTAGACCATGGTTACAGAATAGACTTATTAGTTGAAAATAAAGTAGTAATTGAGCTAAAAACTGTAGAGTATTTAACAGATGTACATACTGCTCATATATTAACATATATGAAACTTGGTGATTATAAGTTAGGGTTATTATTAAATTTTCAAGTAAAACTGCTTAAACAAGGCATCAAACGATTTATACTATAAGTCTTTGAGATTCTTTGTGTCACTCAGTGTAATAAAATAATATTATGAAAGCATTTATAAACAATTTACCTTATAATTTCATTGAAAATGAAACCATTTTAGATTTTGTAAGAAGAATAGAAAATTCAAAAAACGCAATTCCAACAATGTGTCAGGATGATCGATTGGAAAATTTTGGTTCATGTAGAGTTTGCTCGGTTGAAATTGCCAGAGAAAAAAATGGTATTACCAAAACGGTAGCTTCTTGCCACACACCCGTTTCTGAAGGCATGTTTATTTATCACAATTCAGAAAAAATAAAAAAGCTACGGAAAAATATTGTGGAATTAGTGTTAACCGATTATCCTTCAGATAAAATTTTTCCTACTGAAGAAAAAAAAGCTACGCCTTTTCAAGAAACTATTGCCCAAATAGGAATTCCAAACATTCGTTATCCAAAAGGTAAAAATCATTTAGATATTGAGCCGGACAGAGGGCACCCTTATATTAAATCGGATTTATCACAATGCATTAATTGCTACAGATGTGTAAGAGCCTGCGAAGAAATTCAAGGTGAATTCGTTTTAGGAATGTCGGGACGTGGCTTTGCAACTAGTATAATCAAAGGTTTTAACAGTAATTTTAATAATTCTGCCTGTGTTTCATGTGGCGCTTGTGTACAAACCTGCCCAACAGAAGCCTTAACCGATAAATTTGAAACCAAAACATTAAAAGCAGATAAAACGGTAAGAACTACTTGTACGTATTGTGGTGTTGGTTGCCAGTTGGATGTTTCTGTAATTGATAACGAAATAAAAGGTATTCAAGCACCACAAGATGCCGAAGTAAATGAGGGTCATACCTGTTTGAAAGGAAGATTTGCTTTTCAGTTTTACAACCATCCTGAAAGGCTTAAAGAACCAATGATTAAGAAAAACGGAAAATTTGAAGAAGTTTCTTGGGATGAAGCTTATAATTTTATTGCTGAAAAATTAACTGATATCAAGAACCGCTATGGAGCAGATGCTATTGGCGGGATTTCTTCATCAAGGGCTACAAATGAAGAGAACTATTTAATGCAAAAAATGATGCGTGTTGCTATTGGAACAAACAACATTGATGGTTGTGCACGTGTTTGTCACGCCCCAACTGCTTACGGAATGCAACAGTCGTTTGGAACAGGCGCAGCAACAAATTCTATTGAAGATCTAAAACATACAGATGCTATATTTTTATTTGGCGCCAACCCATTAAAAGGTCATCCGGTAACCGGAGCAAAAATAAAGCAAGCATTTATGAAAGGGGTAACCTCTATTGTAGTAGATCCTATAAAAACTAAACTCGCTGAACTTGCTAATTACCACCTACAAATAAGACCCGGAACCAACGTGGCCATTTTAAATATGTTGGCTCATTACATAGTTAAAGAAAATTTGGTCAATAAACACTTTATTGAATCCTATACCGAGAAATATGATGCATTTAAAGAACATGTATTACATTTAGATATGGACGCCTTGGAAGCCTTAACCGGTGTTTCTAAAAAATTAGTGAAAGAAGCCGCAATTGCTTACGCATCAGCCAATCGAGCTATGGAGTTTCACGGATTAGGGGTAACCGAACACTTTCAGGGTAGTAAAACGGTAATGTTACTTTCCAATTTAGCCATGATGACCGGAAATATAGGTAAAAAAGGCGTAGGACTTAATCCGCTGAGAGGTCAAAATAATGTACAAGGTGCTGCCGATATGGGTGTTCAGCCCCATCAAGGAGCCGGATATTTAGATGTTAATAACTCTGAAATTCGGCAATATTATGCCCAAAAATACGGGGTTGATAAAATGCCTGAAAGCGAAGGGTTAAAAATACCGGAAATGCTTAACGCAGCAATTGAAGGAAAAATAAAAGCCTTATACATTATGGGTGAAGATACCATTATGACCGATCCAAACTCACATCACAGTATAAAGGCTTTTGAAAATTTGGAGTTTATTGTAGTACAAGAACTTTTTATGACTGCCACCTCAAAAATGGCTGATGTAATTTTACCCGCAGCCTCCTATTTTGAAAAAAATGGAACATTTACCAATGGTGAACGAAGGGTACAAAGGGTTAACAAGGTTATAGAACCCATTGGAAACACAAAACCCGATGGACAAATTGTGATAGATGTTATGAACAAACTTGGTTATGAACAGCCAACCGGTTTAACCTATGATGTAGCTAAAGTTATTGAAGAAATTGCCAATGTAATTCCGTTTATGAAAGGTTTGTCTTGGGAACGTTTGGGTAAAAATGGCTTGCAATGGCCAATACTTGAAGATGGAACAGCTACTAAAATGCTACATATCAACGGTGCCTTTAAAAAAGGTATCGGCACTTTTCATCACTTTAATTTTGAGGAAACACCCGAGCTTGTTGCTCACCAAAACAAGTATCCTTTTATTTTAACTACCGGACGCGAGTTGGAGCATTACAATTCGGGTACTATGACAAGGCGGACTGATAATCAAATAATAGCTTCTAAAGACGTTTTAGAAGTTCACCCAAAAGATGCATTGAAAAAAGGAGTTAAAGACAATGAAATGGTTCGGATTTTTTCTGAAAGGGGTAGTGTAAACATCCCGGTAAAATATTCTAAAAACGTAAAAAGAGGGATTTTGCGAACAACTTTTCATCAACCGGAAGTTTTTATAAATTTTATTACGGGCAGTATTGGAGATAAAGAAACCTTAACTCCGGAATACAAAGTTGTTGCAGTGGATTTTGAACGGATTTAAAAAGAAAAAATGCAGACTTTAAGCTACGAAGGATTTTATGTGGATAATGGCAACTCTAAAAAAGTTATTGACGCCTTAGTTGTTGAAGCCGCACTTCAAATTAATATCAATAACGAGCCTTTTACGGTTGTTATGAGAACACCCGGTGATGATAATGAACTTATTAGAGGTATTCTATTTGCTGAAGATATATACAGAGCAAACAAACAACCCTTTATGGAAACTGTTGAATCCAAAAGCAACGGCTTTTCAATAATAAATGTCACCATTCCAAAAAAGAACTTAGGCAATGGATATGTTAACAAACGCACCTTACTTTCGGTATCATCGTGTGGTATTTGTGGTAAACAACAACTGGAAGATATTCATATAAAAGGCCAAAAATTAAATACATCAACTAATTTTGATTTCAAACAAATTGCTCCCATGTTTTTTCAAATGGAAAAGCAACAAGAAACTTTTGAGCTATCCGGTGGCTCACATGCGGCAGGCATATTTGATAAAAACTACCAACTTTTAACTTTAAAGGAAGATATAGGCAGGCATAATGCCGTTGACAAAGCTATTGGTGAACTGTTGAACCAATCTATACTAGAAAAGGCAAGTTGCATGTTGGTAAGTGGTCGGGTATCTTATGAAATCATTTCGAAAGCATTTGTAGCCAAAATTCCGGTTGTGGTAGCTATTTCAGCCTGCTCATCACTTGCTGTTGATTATGCAAAAGAGTTTGGTATATGTTTAATTGGTTTTTCAAGAGGAAGCAAAGCTACCTTGTACTCAAAATAAATACCAATAAACAAAATACATATTTTACATAATAATCTACATATTTTAACTAATATATTGCATTTTCAAAATTTAATATTATATTTGCAAGTATAAGAGCGTCCCTATAATTATAAATTTTTACGGAGAGGATTTGTAATTTTTGCTGATGATTTGGCTAAAAACTACCCATTTTTAGTATGATAATTATCAGATTATGCTTTTAAATATCTCCAAAATAGGAATTTTTAAACTAAAATTTTAAAGTATTTTATCTTTTATACAAAAGCGTTAAGCGCTTGTATTTATTGAGAAAAATAGCTTTACACACCCTTTATTTTTAAATTTACATAGAAATAAAGCCGGTATTTTTTTGCATTTTTAGAAGAATTTACTACATTTGAGGTTCTTACTAATCATTTAATTCTTACTAAAAATGAAAAAATTAAAATTAATTTTCGGATTGCTTATGAT
>CAYFFC010000012.1:0-38861 GCA_964342295.1 uncultured Lutibacter sp.
GGCTATCTCTTTTAAAAGTAACAGCTAGCTTAACTTTAGCCTAAAGTAGGCAGGAAATCTTATCAATGGCAACCAAACCTAACAGGTTTTAAAACCTGTTAGGTTTACGGACCAAACGTTATTACAAGGCGCAAGTAAAAAAACTAACAAAATCCTGTTGTTAATAACTATTTTAACAATCTTTTTTTATATTTTAAGCTAAAATAGTACTTTAGCAACTCTTCAAGAAATTTTACATTTTAAATGGCTGAACATACTACGTACACGGAGGATAATATACGTTCATTAGATTGGAAAGAGCATATTAGAATGCGCCCCGGAATGTATATTGGAAAGTTAGGTGATGGCTCATCACCTGATGATGGCATTTATATTTTAATAAAAGAAGTGCTTGATAACTCCATAGACGAATATGTAATGGGAGCAGGTAAAACCATTGAAGTTTCTGTAAAAGATAATACAGTTACAATTCGTGATTATGGAAGAGGTATACCGTTGGGAAAAGTAGTAGATGTGGTTTCAAAAATGAATACCGGTGGTAAGTACGATTCAAGAGCCTTTAAAAAATCGGTTGGGTTAAATGGTGTGGGTACAAAAGCAGTAAATGCGCTTTCCTCATTTTTTAAGGTACAATCTATTAGAGATGGACAAACCGCCGTAGCAGAATTTGAGCAAGGAAATATTACACTAAAAGAAGAACCACAAGATTCTTCATTAAGAAAAGGGACCAAAGTTACTTTTGTACCCGATAAATCTATTTTTACAAAATTTAAGTTCAGAAATGAATACATTGTAAAAATGATTAAAAACTATGTATACCTTAACCCGGGACTTACTATAGTTTTTAACGGTGAAAAGTATTTTTCTGAAAATGGGTTGAAAGATTTATTGGAAGAAAATATAGCCGATGAGTTTATGTTATTTCCAATAATACATTTAAAAGGAGAAGATATTGAGGTTGCCCTAACCTACAGTAAAGCGCAATACAGTGAGGAGTATCATTCATTTGTAAATGGGCAGCATACCACTCAAGGTGGTACACATCAAAATGCGTTTAGAGAATCTGTTGTAAAAACCATACGCGATTATTTTGGTAAAAACTATGATGCTTCTGATATTAGAAAATCAATTGTTTCGGCAATTAGCGTTAAGGTTATGGAACCCGTTTTTGAAAGCCAAACCAAAACAAAATTGGGATCAACTGAAATGGGAGGCGGGCTGCCTACAGTTCGGACTTTTATCAATGATTTTGTAAAAACAAAACTTGATAATTACTTGCATAAAAATCCAGATTCCGCCGAAAGGATTCAGAAAAAAATATTACAAGCAGAAAAGGAACGAAAAGACCTTTCCGGTATTCGAAAATTAGCTCGAGAACGTGCAAAAAAGGCAAGCCTGCACAATAAAAAGTTACGCGATTGTCGCATTCATTTAAACGATTTAAAAAAGGACAATAGGTTAGATAGTACACTTTTTATAACTGAGGGCGATTCGGCAAGTGGCTCTATAACAAAATCTAGAAACGTTAATACCCAAGCTGTTTTTAGCCTGCGCGGTAAACCTCTTAACTCATTTAATATGAGTAAAAAAATTGTGTATGAAAATGAGGAATTTAATTTATTGCAAGCGGCACTAAATATTGAAGATGGATTAGAAAACCTAAGATATAACAATATTGTAATTGCTACCGATGCCGATGTGGATGGTATGCATATTCGCCTATTGCTAATCACCTTTTTTCTACAATTTTTTCCTGAACTTATAAAGGAAGGGCACTTGTATATTTTAGAAACACCGTTATTTAGAGTGAGAGATAAAAAACAAACATTTTATTGCTATTCCGATGAAGAAAAAAGAGATGCTATTAGTAGGTTAAAAGGTAAACCCGAAATTACGCGATTTAAAGGTTTGGGTGAAATCTCACCTGATGAATTTGTGCATTTTATTGGTGATGATATTCGTTTAGATCCGGTAATGTTAGATAAAGAAATGTCTATTGAAAAATTATTGGAGTTTTATATGGGAAAAAATACACCTGACAGGCAAAAATTTATTATAGAAAATTTAAAAGTTGAAATAGATACCTTAGCTGAAACGGAACGTTAATTTATTTAAGTCGATTTTAGTCATTCTTAAGAAAGAATGTTTTAGTATATGGAAGAAAATAGCGAACAATTGCATAACAATTTTGGTAATCAGGAAACCATAACAAAGGTTACCGGAATGTATAAAGATTGGTTTTTAGATTATGCCTCGTATGTAATATTAGAACGTGCTGTACCCGGTATAAACGACGGATTTAAGCCGGTGCAACGACGTATTATGCACGCTATGAAAGACCTTGATGATGGGCGTTATAACAAAGTGGCTAATATTGTTGGGCACACGATGCAATATCACCCGCATGGTGATGCCTCTATTGCCGATGCCATGGTGCAATTAGGGCAAAAGGAACTGTTAATTGATATGCAGGGGAACTGGGGAAATATTTTAACCGGTGACCGCGCTGCAGCATCACGATATATTGAAGCACGACTTTCAAAATTTGCATTGGATGTGGTTTTTAATCCTAAAACCACCGAATGGCAGGCTTCTTACGATGGAAGAAAAAAAGAGCCCATTGACTTACCTGTGAAATTTCCATTGTTACTGGCTCAAGGAGCTGAAGGGATAGCGGTTGGACTTTCAACAAAAATATTGCCACATAATTTTAATGAGCTTATTGATGCTTCTATTAAGCATTTAAAAGGTCGGAGTTTTAAGTTGGTTCCCGATTTTTTAACAGGCGGTATTGCCGATGTTTCTAACTACAACGATGGTAAAAGAGGAGGAAAAATTAGAATTCGTGCTAAAATTTCAATTCAGGATAAAAAAACGCTAATAATTTCTGAAATTCCTTTTGGAACCACTACTTCATCATTAATAGACTCTATTTTAAAAGCCAATGACAAGGGAAAGATTAAAATAAAACAGATTGAAGACAATACCGCTTCCAATGTAGAAATTTTAGTGCATTTACCTAATGGCATTTCTCCCGATAAAACCATTGATGCCTTATACGCATTTACAAATTGCGAAAATTCCATTTCACCGTTATGCTGCATAATTGACAATAATAAACCTGCATTTATAGGGGTTTCGGAAGTTTTAAAACGATCAACAGACCATACCGTTGGGTTGCTTAAAAAAGAGCTTGAAATTCAGTTGAATGAATTGGAAGAACAGTGGCATTTTGCCTCATTGGAACGCATTTTTATTGAAAATAGAATTTATAGAGATATAGAAGAACAGGAAACTTGGAAAGGGGTAATTTCCGCAATTGATAAAGGCTTAAAACCACATATAAAGCATTTAAAAAGATCAGTAACCGAGGAGGATATTGTTAAGCTTACTGAAATTAGAATTAAAAAAATATCTAAATTTGATATAGACAAAGCCAAACAGTTTATAGAAAGTTTGGAAGCCAAAATTGCTGAAGTCAACCATCACTTAAACAACCTTATTGATTTTGCCATTGATTATTTTAAAACCTTAAAACAAAAATATGGCAAAGACAAAAAGCGCCGTACCGAATTAAGGCTGTTTGATGACATAGTGGCAACAAAAGTAGTGATGCGCAACAGCAAATTATATGTAAATCGAGATGAAGGTTTTGTAGGAACTTCACTTAGGCGAGATGAGTACGTGGGTGACTGTGCTGATATTGATGATGTAATTGTTTTTAGGAAAGATGGTGTTATGATAATTACAAAAGTTGATGCTAAAACCTTTGTGGGTAAAGGTATAATTCACGTTGCGGTATTTAAAAAGAATGATAAGCGTACGGTATATAATATGATTTATCGCGATGGTAGAGGTGGGCCAAGTTATATGAAACGATTTAATGTAACGGGCGTAACCAGAGATAAGGAATATAACTTAACAGCCGGAAGTAAAGCCTCAATAGTGCATTATTTTACTGCAAATCCTAATGGAGAGGCAGAAACGGTTACCGTAAATTTAAGAGCTGTTGGAAGTATAAAAAAATTAAAGTGGGATATTGATTTTTCTAATCTGGCTATTAAAGGAAGAGGTGTAAAAGGCAATTTGGTTACCAAGTATGCAGTTAAAAAAATTGAGTTAAAATCGGAAGGAATTTCGACTTTAAAACCTAGAAAAATTTGGTTTGATGATATTGTACAGCGCTTAAATGTTGATGAACGTGGCGAATTATTAGGTGAATTTAAACCGGAAGACCGCTTGCTTATAATTTCTCAAAAAGGAATTGTTAAAACTGTAAAACCGGAACTTTCTACACATTTTGAAAATGATATGATTGTACTGGAAAAATGGATTCCTGAAAAACCAATTTCAGCCATATATTTTGATGGGGATAAAGAAAAATATTATGTAAAAAGGTTTATGATAGACAATCCGAATAAGGAAGAGTTATTTATATCCGACCATCCAAAATCTCAATTAGAAATTGTTGCTACTGATTTTCGTCCAATGGCGGAAGTTGTTTTTTCAAAAAGAAGCCTTGAAAATTCCACAATAAATCTGGAAGAATTTATTGCGGTAAAAGGTATAAAAGCCTTAGGAAATCAACTGACTTCAGATAAAATAAAGCAAGTAAATTTGTTAGAACCATTACCTTATGAACCGCCTGTTGTTGAAGATGTTGAGGTAAATGAGGAAGAAATTGTTAACGCTGAAAAAAGCGATGCTAATACCGGTAATGGTAAAGATACTGATGGTCAAACTACCTTGTTTTAAATTTATAAAATGAACCTATTTAATAAATTAAGTTCTCCATTAGGTATAATTTTATTTATACTGTTTATTGTTCTAATATCGTGGCTATTTTCAAGAATAATACGCTTTTTAATAGTTAGGTATTTGAAACGATTAAAAAAAGACGCTTACAATAAAACCAGTGTTCAGTTTTTAAAAAACTCAGTTAATTTTATAGTTAGTGTTATTGCTTTTTTGGTAATAATTTTAACAATCCCGGTCTTTAGAAGTAAGGCAACTTTTATATTTTCGGGAGCAGGAATTTTGGCAGCAATAATTGGTTTTGCAGCGCAAACAGCCTTATCAAATTTAATTGCCGGTGCTTTTATTGTAATTTTTAAGCCTTTTAGGGTAGGCGATTACATTAAGCTTGATGAAGCAAGAACCGGTATTGTTGAAGATATAAATTTACGACACACCATTATCAATAACTTTGAAAATAAACGGTTAATTATACCAAATTCAATTATAAGTACCGAATCGGTATTAAATCACACCATAGAAGATACCCATATTTTAAGCTTTAATAATTTTTATATTGGTTTATATGCCGATATTGATTTGGCTCGAAAAATAATTCAGGAAGAAGCAATAAAATTGAGTAATGTAATTGATAATAGAACTCCTGAGGCAATTTTAAAAAATGTGAATCAGGTGCCGGTTAATGTTATTTCAACCCATAACAGTGCCGTGCATTTAAGGGCTTATGCCTGGCTGGTTAACCCATTAGAAGAGTTTAAAGTAAAATGCGAATTGCGCGAAGCTGTACACAAGCGCTTTGTTGCAGAAGGTATTGAATTCCCTAAAACCATGGCTAAAATTTACAAAGCCTAAATTTAAATTAGTTCAACCTTTTATAAAAGGTAAAATTGTAGTCCTCCATGAGTTCATGGTGTGCAATTTTAATTAAATCTTTCAATACCAAATCCGGTCGCGCCGGTGCTAATTCAAAATAAATAAGTCCGCCGGTTTCACCCTTAGTATTTACATACGAAAATACATTTTTTGCGTTAAAAGCTTTAAATTTTGAGTATATGGCATTGGCATTTTTTAGATGTGACAAAGTATCGTAAAAACTTGGCGAAATCCAAATATCGGCCTCCTTGGCGGTTTCAAAAACATGTTCAATATTTAAAGAAAGGCTTCCTCTACCTTTGGTATGTGACCATAAATAATTGGTATGCGCATCATTTAAAAAGGTAGCTTCAAAACTTTCACCTGCAGGTAAGTTCCATATATCTTTAAACAACCCGCCCGAAACAACCGTAGGTTTGCTGGTAGCTTTTTGCGCAATTTGTGCAGCTCGTTTGTAATTAAACTCGATTGCATTAAAAATGCTGTCGGCTTCTTTTTCTTTATCAAATAAAACTCCAAAAAACTTTATCCATTCTGCCCTTCCCAGTGGTGTTTCTTCAAGCCAATCTCCATTTAACAACACCGGTATTCCTAATTTTTCAATGGTTGCAAACATTTTATTGTTACTATTTATTGAAAACCCTATTACCGCATCGGGTTTTAGTTGCAGTAAGAGTTCTGTATTTATATGTTCTTCATTGCCTAAATCCGTAATATTGCCCTGTTTTAGTAATTCACGGGTTTTTAAAGACGATATATAGGTAGTATTAGGAAACCCGGTTAATTTATTTTCAACCTCAAGCAATTCCAAAAAAGGAATATGAGTAGTGCTAGTAACAACGATAGAAGTTAACGGAATTTGGATAGCCTTGTTGTTAGAAAATTTACTTAGTGTAAATACTTGTGCTTCCGTAGCATTAGGAAATGGCTTTTTTATAATAAGTTTAATGTAGTTGGTATAATGCTCAATGCTAAAACCTTTAGCGTATTTCAGATGGGTTGATTTTATGAAGCTGGTTTTAGATGCTTCTTTTTTTATTTCTCTTTTGCATGAAACAAACATTCCCAGCAGGGCACTTAAACAAATTATAACAAAGCATTTTCTTATCATTTAAAAATAATTTTAGCAAATGTAATATAATAGATTTTTAAGGATATTAATTTCATGAAAATTAATTACTTTTGATGCGGATTACGGTACCAATCTTTTTGTTCAAAATTAGATTATTTAAAAGGGAATTCGGTTAAAATCCGAAGCTGTTCCCGCAACTGTAAGCTAAGCCTTATATAGGTGGTTGTTATAAAACTTTTGCCACTGTTTGTTTTAAACGGGAAGGTATATAACAATACGCAAGCCAGGAGACCTGCCTAAATCCATTAGTAGTTCAAACTTTCGGGAGAAAGGTTTGAGTACGGTTTTCTGTACTTAAAAACTTACCTGATTTATTTTTTAATTAAATCATTTACAATGAAAAAAATCAGTAATGGAATAAGTATGTTTTGTCTTGTACTTATTATTTGCAATGTTGCGCAAGCCCAACAAAAAAAAGACAGTATTACAAAACTGAAGGAAGTAATGGTAGTAGCTACAAAATTTCCTATGGATAACCAAAAAATAGGTAAAATTGTTTATAAAATTTCTGAACAAGAGCTTTCACGTTCTAAAGGAAAAACGGTTTTTGAAGTATTAGATAATTTGGCAGGTGTACAAATTAACGGAGTGAATAGTGCTCCCGGAAAAAATAAGAGCACCTATATACGTGGTGGTAGAGATCGGCAATTATTGGTACTAATTGATGGTGTGCCAGTGATTGACCCCAGCGGAATTACCAATACATTTGATTTACGTTTATTAACCCTTAGTCAAATTAAGTCTATTGAAATTATGAACGGATCGGCAAGTACCCTTTACGGTTCGAGTGCTGCAACCGGGGTTATAAATATCACCCTTAAAAAAGCTTCGGAAAAAACCGTTTCTGTAAATTATGAAGTGTCAGGAGGTACCAACAACACGCAAAGTTCAAAAACAGCCGACTTAAATGATTTTAACCAAAATATTAGTTTTCAGGGAACTAAAAATAAGCTGAGTTATACTGCAAGTTTCAATGCTGCCCAAACCGGTGGTTTGTCTGAAGCAAGCGATGAAAGCAGTGAAGTTGCCTATGAAAAAGACGATTATACTGCTATAAACACGTATGTTAATGTAGCCTATAGATTTAGTGATAAAATAAATCTACGGTTATATCAAAATTATGACAAAAATGTATTTGATTATGATGCAGGTGCATTTTCCGATTCAAATATTAATAATGCGATAACCGAACAATTTCGGTATGGAATGTCATCTAATTTTGGTTATACAAACGGAACCTTTCAAGTTTTGGCATCTTTACAAAAAACAACTAGAGATTTTGACAGCTTTAATGCCTGGACCAACACAACCGATTCGTATGTATATGAAGGTATAACAACAACGGTTGATTTAATAAATAACTATACAATTTCTAATAGGGTTAATCTTTTGACAGGAATTTATTTTCAAGAGCAAAGCAATCAAACAAATACACCCTTTGGAAACATTGACCAAAGTATAGCGAATTACACTAATACCGACCCTTATATTACTGTTTTGTATACAACCAATTCAGGATTTAATTTAAATGCCGGGGCACGTTTAAACATGCATTCAGAATATGGTAATAATTGGGTTTATAATTTGAATCCGTCTTTTACTATTTCTGAAAAGTTAAAAGTATTGGCATCTTATAGCACCTCATTTATAACTCCCAGTATTTATCAGCTGTTTTCACAGTTTGGAAATGTAGAACTAGAACCTGAAACAACTAAAAATATGGAAATAGGTGCTGTATTTTCAAAAAATGAGGTTTTTAATGTAAGCTCGTTATTTTTTTACAGAGAAGAAAGCAATACCATTTTGTTACCCGATTTTGTGACGTATGTAAATACGAACGAAACAATTTTTGCAAAAGGAATAGAAACACAAGTAGAGCTAACAGGAATTGATTTTTTTGATATAAAGTTAGGACACACTTATGTGAATAAAAGTGCGGATTTAGATTATATCCCTAAAAATAAAATAACGGCTTATGTTGGTTACAGCGGTTTAAAAAGAACTTTCATTTCTTTGCAATTTAAAAATATTTCTAAAAGAACGTATTTTGATCAATGGGGTAGTGGATCTACAATTAATTTAGATGCGTATAATTTGGTAGACCTTTTTGTTAACCATTCATTTCTCAATAAACGTTTTTCAGTTTTTTGCCAAATGTCAAATGTATTTAATGAAAATTATATTGAAACAATAGGTTTTACTACAAGGGGACGTAATTTTAAGGTAGGATTAAATTTCAAGTTTTAATATCTTATATGATAATTATCATGTTTTTTAATTTTTAAACGGTATAAATTTGTTATATTTATCAAGCTAAACACTTGTAAATCAATATGTAACAAAAGTTACACAACAAACTAAACTCAATAAAAATTTCAATCATGAAAAAATTATTTCAACTAACCGTTTTACTATTTTCAAGTTTAATTTTTGCACAAGCCGGTCATATCATGCAAGGAGTTGGTGCATTTAATATGTCAATGGGTGGAGCAGCTACTGCGCAGCCATTGGATGTTAGCGGAGCTCTACAATGGAATCCTGCAGCAGTTGCTGTTTTTGACAGTAAAATACTAAACGTAGATGCAGGTTTATTTTTCTCATCACCAGAACTCAGCTCTAGTTTACCAGCAGGTTTTATGTGGCCTGAAAATGCTTTTGGACCGGGTTCTCCAGCTTCTCCTGCCGTAAGCGGTATTACCGAAGATGATAGGGGAACATCTATTTTACCATCCATAGCTATGGTTTGGGGTAAGGAAGACAGTAGACATACGTTTGGTGTTTCTGCATTTGGTATAAGCGGATTTGGAGTTACTTTTCCGCAAGAAACCAATTTACCTATGGATTCAGCGGGTAACCCTAATCCAGCTTGGGATCCAACAAATTCTAACCCGGTTAATTATCCGCAAAACTTAAATGGTTTTGGCCATATTGAATCGGATTATATGCTATTACAAGTTGGTTTTACCTGGGCTTATGAAATTTCAGATAAATTTTCAATTGGTATAGAACCTACCTTTAATTTTGCTGCATTAGAATTGGCTCCAAATCCACTTTCATCTCCAAGTCAAACTTTAGGGTATCCGATAAGTGATAAAGCTACTGCATTGGGTGTTGGAGCGCAATTTGGTATGTTTTACGATTCGGGAAGCGGATTAAAATTGGGAGCATCATATAAAACAACTCAATCATTTGGCGATTTTAAATTTAATAACACTTACTTAGATGGTTCTGCAGCTTCTGATGTGGCCTTTAATATGGATTATCCGGCAATACTTTCATTAGGCGTTGGGTATTCTACAGATATTTTGGATCTTGCACTTGATTTTAGACATGTGTATTACGAAAATACGGATGGTTTTAGTGCATCAGGTTGGACACCTACAGCTTCAGTAGCCGGATTTGGCTGGCAAGATATTAATATAGTTTCTGCAGGAATTCAAATTAAAGCTATTAAAAAACTTCCATTACGATTTGGTTATACGTATAGCAGCAACCCTATTACAGAAGAATTGGCATTTTTCTCAATTCCTGCCACAGCAATTATAAATGATGCGTTTCAATTTGGATTTGGTTATGAAATTAATGACAATTTTACACTTAACGGAACCTATCATTATGGTTTTAGTAATGGTAAAACAGAAGGCAATATGCTTAGCCCAATGGCCAATTCTCCTTCAAATCCTTTAGGAGCTTTACCGGGAACCAATGTAGGTTATGAAATGACCACAAGTTATGCTGTACTGGGAGTAGCGTATACTTTTAAAAAATAAGATGTAGTTAACGTTCTAAAAAGCGGTTTCAAAATTGAAACCGCTTTTTTTATTTCGATAGAACAAGAATTTGAAAAAAAAGCGTGTTATTTGCAAGGAAAATTAATGATATGATAACAATTTTTAAAGATAAACACTACTACCTAATCGCTTTGTCATTATTTATATTGGCGGCACTTTACGGTTTATTAATGCGACTTCAAACAGTGTTTCCAACAAGCCTTATCAACTATCAAAATTTGTTGCAGGGACACTCCCATGTAGCTTTTTTAGGTTGGGGGTATATTGCCGTATTAGTTGGTATAAAACAACTATTTATTTCAAATAAAAAAGCGAAAAACCCTGTATATATAATTTGTTTGGCTTTAATTACAATTAGTGTTGGACTGATGCTATTCAGTTTTCCGTTGGTGGGATATAAGTTGTTTTCAATTGTTCTTTTAGCTGTGTTCGGATTGGTTTCTTATGTAGTATCATTTAAAATATTAAAGGATATTGAAGGAAGTAGTTACGCTGTTAAGTTTATAAAATACGGTATTTACTACTATCTGTTATCGAGTTTAGCAACTTGGTTTTTGGCTTATGTGTTAATTACCCAAGGCAAAACAGATTTGTATTATAATACCATTTATTTTTACCTGCATTTTTTGTACAATGGCTTTTTTGTTTTTGCACTCTTTGGTTTACTTTTTAAGGTATTTGAACAAAAGGGTATTAAAGTTTCGCTAACCTATTTAAAAGGTTTTTTTAGCTATTTAAATATTGCTTGTATTCCTGCGTATGCTTTGTCGGTTTTATGGAGTACTTCAACTAATTTTATTTATGTAATAGCTTTTGCCGCAGCTTTATTACAACTATTTTCATTACTGTATTTAATTAAATTAATGCTACCGGTTGTTAAGAGCCTTGCATGGAAAAAGTTGTTTAAATATTTGTTGTATATTGTTTTGGTCGCCTATTTTCTAAAAGTTGTAATTCAGGTATCTTCAGCTTTTCCAGTAATTGTACAAGCTTCGTTGGCACTTAAACCCTTTTTAATTGTAGGTTATTTACATTTATTTACATTGGCATTTATGAGTATATTTATTTTTCTGATTTTATTTAATTTGAAAAAATTAAAAATTAACAATTTAATTGCTCAAGTTGGTATTCATACATTTATTGTTGGTGTTTTTTTATCGGAAACTTTGTTATTGTTACAAGGTTTGCTACTTTTTGTAAAATTAAATCCAATTCCGCATTATAATTTGTTACTTCTAATCAGTAGCTTTTTTGTTGTTTTGGGTATTGTTTTGCTGTTTATTGGGCAATTTGTACGTAAATCATTATTAAATTAGGGTTGTCAATAACTTTTATTGTCAAACTTAAATTGGAATAGTACTTTTGAATTTTAAAAATAGTTTGTGACTACTTACCTAAAAAATCTTAACGAATCTCAAAAAGCAGCAGTATTACATAAGGAAGGCCCTATGATTATTATAGCAGGTGCGGGTTCAGGAAAAACCCGTGTTTTAACCTACCGTATTGCGCATTTAATGAATCAGGGAGTTGATGCCTTTAATATTTTGGCACTTACCTTTACCAATAAGGCTGCCCGTGAGATGAAAGAGCGTATTGCCGGTGTAGTTGGAGCTTCAGAAGCAAAAAATTTATGGATGGGTACATTTCATTCTGTTTTTGCCAGGATATTGCGGTCGGAAGGATTTAATTTAGGATTTCCTTCAAATTTCACCATTTATGACACGCAGGATTCCGTACGTCTGATTACTGCTATTATCAAGGAAATGCAATTGGATAAAGACCGTTACAAACCTAAGCAAATATTAAGCAGAATTTCTTCATTCAAAAACAACTTAATTACAGTAAAAGCCTATTACAACAATCCGGAATTGTTAGAAGCTGATAAAATGGCACAACGACCAAAAACGGGTGAAATTTATGCACAATATGTTGACAGGTGTTTTAAAGCCGGGGCAATGGATTTTGATGATTTGCTTTTGAGAACCAATGAGCTGCTTACGCGGTTTCCGGAGGTTTTAAATAAGTACCAGTTGCGATTTAAATATATTTTGGTTGATGAGTACCAAGATACCAATCATTCTCAATATCTTATTGTTAGGGCCTTATCCGATAAGTTTCAAAATATTTGTGTTGTTGGTGATGATTCTCAAAGTATTTATGCATTTAGAGGCGCAAATATTCAAAATATTTTAAATTTTCAAAGAGATTACGATCAAGTTAACATATTTAAGCTTGAACAAAATTATCGTTCTACAAAAAACATTGTAGAAGCTGCCAACAGCGTAATTGAAAAAAATAAAACAAAACTCGATAAACAAGTATGGACCGATAATCAGGCCGGAGGCAAGGTTAAGGTTATGAGAACTCATACTGAAGCCGATGAAGGAAGGTTTGTGGCGAATTCAATTTTTGACAATAAAATGAATTTGCAGTTAAAAAATAATGAGTTTGCCGTTTTATACAGAACCAATGCACAATCCAGAGCTATTGAAGATGCTTTGCGTAAAAAGGACATTAAGTATAAAATTTATGGAGGACTCTCTTTTTATCAGCGTAAAGAAATTAAAGATATACTAGCATACTTAAGACTGCTGTTAAACCAAAATGATGAAGAGGCATTAAAGCGTATTATTAATTATCCGGCTCGAGGAATTGGGGCAACAACCCTTGATAAGTTAACCGTTGCTGCCAATTATTACAAAAAATCGATTTTTGAAATTTTAATTAATTTGGATAAAATTGATTTAAAATTAAACTCCGGTACAAAAACAAAATTGGAAAATTTTGTGACTATGATAAGGCATTTTCAAATTGAAGCTCAAACTAAAAATGCATTTGAAGTTGCCGAATTTGTTGTAAAGCAAACCAGATTAATTAAAGACCTTGAGAAAGATGGCACACCGGAAGCGGTTAGTAAAGTTGAAAATGTTCAGGAACTTTTAAACGGAATTAAGGATTTTATAGAAGAACAAAAGGAAAAGGGAGAAGACCAATCGTTAGCGTTTTTTTTAGAAGATGTTGCTCTTGCTACCGATTTTGATAATGAAAAAAAGGACAACACGCCGAGGGTATCGTTAATGACCATTCATTTAGCAAAAGGTCTTGAGTTTCCGTTTGTGTATATAGTTGGTTTAGAAGAAAATTTATTTCCTTCGGCAATGAGCATGAATACCAGATCTGAACTTGAAGAGGAACGTAGATTATTTTATGTTGCTTTAACTAGAGCAGAACAACAGGCCTATTTAAGTTATGCACAAACGCGATACCGCTGGGGTAAATTAATTGATTGTGAACCTAGCCGATTTTTAGAAGAAATTGATGAACAATATGTTGAGTATTTAACTGAAAAATTGGAACGAGTTAAGCAAAGTAAATATATAAACGAAGATATTTTTGGTGCCGTTCCTCAAAATAAAATCCGATTTAAAAAACCGTTGCAACGGCCGTCCTCAACCAAAAGCAAAATACCAAAACCAACTTTTAGTCCACCTAAAAAATTAAAAAAAGAAGTGAAATCTACAGCAGCGGAAACTACATCAACAACAAATTTATTTGATAGCTCTATAGTGGTTGGCAGTGTGGTAGAACATGGTAAGTTTGGAAAAGGCGAAGTAATTGCCATTGAAGGAAGTGGTGCCAACCAAAAAGCCCAAATAAAATTTGAAAAAGAAGGTGTAAAAAAGTTACTGTTGAGGTTTGCAAAGCTACATGTAATTGGTTAAAATAACATTGTGAAACCCGGATAATAGTTGTAATTTGCATTTTTATTATATAGAAGAGATATGGAATTTGATTTAGAATACAATTCAGAAAGGCCTCATTTAATTATTCCTGAATATGGAAGGCATATGCAAAAATTAGTTGATTATTGTGTGGCATTGGAAAATGCCGAAGAGCGAAATAAAATGGCGAAGGCAATAGTTGATGTTATGGGAAATTTACAACCTCATTTACGTGACGTGCCCGATTTTAAGCATAAATTATGGGATCAATTATTTATTATGTCCAATTTTAAATTGGAAGTTGAATCTCCCTATGAAAAACCCGTAAAAGAAGTACTACAAGCAAAACCGGAGCCATTAGCTTACCCAAAATCAGCTTCAAAATATAGATTCTATGGAAACAATATCCAAACCATGATTGATACTGCCTTAACTTGGGAAGAAGGTGAGGCGCGTGAAGCATTGTATATGGCTATTGCTAATCATATGAAAAAATGCTATTTAAACTGGAATAAAGATACGGTAGAAGACCATGTGATTTTTGAACATTTGACCGAATTATCAAATGGAAAAATAAATCTTTTAAACAGTGGGGAAACACTTTCTGAAGCAAAGAGTTTAATGAGAAAACGCAAGCAAGGAGGGAAATCTAGACAAAAGAAAAAGAACAAGTAAAATTATCACCAATTTTTTATGGCAACATTTATAATTGAAGGAGGGCATAAGTTAAGTGGCAGCATTACACCTCAGGGTGCAAAAAATGAAGCCTTACAGGTAATTTGTGCAGTATTATTAACTTCACAAAAGGTAACCATCAGCAATATTCCTGATATTAGAGATGTAAACAAGCTAATTTATATTTTAGGTGAATTAGGGGTTAAAATTGATAAAAAAAGTAGTGATACCTATACTTTTCAAGCAGATGAAATTAATTTAAGCTATTTAGAATCTGATAATTTTAAAAAAGATGGTAGTTCGTTAAGAGGCTCTATAATGATTGTGGGACCTTTGTTAGCAAGATTTGGTAAAGGGTATATTCCACGCCCGGGAGGTGATAAAATTGGACGCCGAAGATTAGACACTCATTTTGAAGGTTTTATAAAGCTTGGTGCCAATTTTAGATATAATAAAGATGAAAAGTTTTATGGTGTTGAGGCAACAAAACTTAAAGGGACAAATATGTTGCTTGAAGAAGCTTCTGTAACCGGAACAGCAAATATTGTTATGGCTGCCGTGTTGGCAGAAGGAATTACAACTATTTACAATGCTGCATGTGAACCTTATTTGCAACAACTTTGTAAAATGTTGAATAAAATGGGTGCCAAAATAAGAGGTGTTGGTTCTAACTTATTAATTATTGAAGGTGTTGATGCGTTAAACGGTTGCTCACACAGAATTTTGCCTGATATGATTGAAATTGGCAGTTGGATTGGAATGGCTGCTATGACACAATCTTCATTAACCATAAAAGATGTTAGTTGGGACGATTTAGGTTTAATACCCCGTGTTTTTAAAAAAATGGGAATTAATTTAGAACGAAAGGGAGATGATATTTTTATACCCGAACAAAAAAGTTATGAAATTCAAAACTTTATTGATGGCTCCATTCTTACGATATCCGATGCTCCTTGGCCCGGTTTTACACCCGATTTGTTAAGTATAATTTTAGTAGTTGCCACCCAAGCAAAGGGTAGTGTATTAATCCACCAAAAAATGTTTGAAAGTCGTTTGTTTTTTGTTGATAAGTTGATTGATATGGGTGCAAAAGTAATTTTGTGCGATCCGCATAGAGCAACGGTAATTGGGATGAACCATGAGTCGAGCTTAAAAGCAACTACAATGACATCACCTGATATTAGAGCCGGAATTTCATTGTTAATCGCAGCGCTTTCTGCAAAAGGTACCAGCACTATTCATAATATTGAACAAATTGATAGAGGGTACCAACACATTGATGAGCGCTTAAAAGCTATTGGTGCAAAAATTACCAGAGTAAATTAAAGGTAGAATAATTATCTTTAGTTTGGAGCCGTGTTCTCTTCAATAGAAATAACATAAATAAATTTTTATTTGTAAGATTTAATTATGTGAATTCAAATTGTATTTTGCTAAAAAACAATCAACTATAATTTTTTAATTTACTTCAAAAACTTATATTTACAATTAAAATTGCTGTATTTAGATGGTTAAAACCTCAATAAAATAAGCTGTTTGCACGGTTTTATGAATGAAAAGAAAACAAATACCAACAAATGGTTGTTTGAAATAACCCCTAAAACAAATCTTTTAAGTCTAAATTTAAAAGAAGTTTGGCAATACCGTGATTTACTATTGCTTTTTGTAAAACGCGATGTGGTAACATTATACAAACAAACCATTTTAGGGCCACTTTGGTATTTAATTCAACCTTTATTTACCTCAATTATTTTTACCATTATTTTTAACAATATTGCCGGGATTCAAACGGGTAAAATACCCCCTTTTTTGTTCAACTTAGCCGGTGTCACTGCTTGGAATTATTTTAAAGAGTGCTTAACAGCAACGTCAGATACGTTTAAAAAAAATGAAAGTATTTTCGGAAAAGTATATTTTCCCAGAATTGTGATGCCTTTATCAATTGTTATATCAAACTTATTAAAATTTGGTATTCAACTTGCGGTTTTTATAGGATTTTATGTGTATTTTATTTTGAATGGAATGGAATTTTCTGCAACCATTTATATAATCTTCTTTCCGTTAATTGTAGTTTTAATGGCTTTATTAGGACTTGGATTGGGAATGATTATATCATCAATGGTAACAAAATATAGAGATTTAACCTTTTTGGTAAGTTTTGGCGTACAGTTGCTCATGTACCTGTCGGCAGTAATGTATCCAATTGCATTGGTGAAAGAAAAACTGGAACATTTGTCGTGGATTGTCGAGTATAATCCTATGGCGCATATAATTGAAACAGCACGATATATGGTTTTAGGTGAAGGAAGTATTTCCTACAACGGAATTTTATATTCAATGATAGTTACACTAATATTGTTTTTTATAGGCTTGATAGTTTTTAACAGAACAGAAAAAAGTTTTATTGATACGGTGTGAGAAGTAAGATGTAGTATAGAAAGTTGTCTCACATCTCACTAAAAAACTTCTCACGTATAACAAGTAAATAAAATGAGCGAAGTTATATTAAAAATAGAAAATGTAAGCAAACAATACCGATTGGGAACTGTGGGAACGGGTACCCTTAGTCACGACTTAAACAGATGGTGGCATAACGTATGTGGTAAGGAAGATCCATACTTAAAAATTGGAGAAGTCAATAAAACAGATAGAAAGGGAAGTACAGATTATATTTGGGCATTAAAGGATATTAATTTAGAAGTTAAAAAAGGAGAGGTTTTAGGAATTATAGGTAAAAATGGGGCAGGTAAATCTACTTTGCTTAAAATACTGTCAAAAGTTACTGGTCCATCAACAGGAAGTATAAAATCGAAAGGTCGTATAGCATCTTTGCTTGAAGTAGGTACAGGCTTTCACCCTGAGCTTACAGGGAAAGAAAATATTTACTTAAACGGTGCTATATTAGGAATGACTAAAAAAGAAATTACCTCAAAATTTAAGGAAATTGTAAGTTTTGCAGGAGTAGAGCGGTATATCGATACCCCGGTAAAACGGTATTCAAGTGGTATGAAGGTACGTTTGGCTTTTGCGGTAGCTGCCCATTTAGAACCAGATATTTTAGTAGTTGATGAGGTATTGGCAGTTGGTGATGCCGAATTTCAAAAAAAAGCCATTGGTAAAATGCAGTCTATTAGCACCAGTGAAGGTCGTACTGTATTGTTTGTAAGTCATAATATGGCCGCAGTAAAAAGTTTGTGTACCAGAGGCGTTTTGTTGGAGGAGGGGCATATAAAATTTATTGGAAAAATTGATGAGGTATTAAGAGAATATCAAAAAAATCAAAAAACAACTTCAAATATTTTTGTAAAAAGAAGTAATAAACTAATTTATTTTGAAAAGGTCCAAACTATTTCGGATACAAACTATTTTCAGAGTAATGAGGTCATTTCATTTTCATTTAAAATTGCTTCTAGAGTTAAAAATTTAAGGAACATATTTTTATTGATTCGAGTTTTAGATGAATTCGAACAAGTTTTATTTAGTTGTGAAATTGGACTTAATTTTAGAAAAGAAAAATATTTTTTATCTATACCTTGTAACACGTTGGTCAAGGGTTATTACCAATTAAATTGTATAATTTATCAACCTGCTGTTTGTCAATATGACAATATAAGTAATTGCTGTGGATTTGAAATTATCAATAACAATGAACAATTCTCACATTTAGAAAAATTTGACATTGGAAAATTATATGTGCCAAAAAACTGGTTAAAATGAAGAAAATAAAGAAAATTTTTAAATTTTTTAAGAGAATTAATAGTGCTAAAGATTTGGAACCTGCTTTTTTTACAAAAGATATATTTAAAAAGAAAAAGTTCAAGATAGGAGAATATACTTACGGAGCTCCATTAATTTTATTTGAAAACGAAGATTCTAATTTATTTATTGGTAAATTTTGTTCAATAGCAAATGGGGTAACTATTTTTTTGGGTGGAAATCATAGAATTGATTGGGTTACTACTTACCCTTTTAATAAGTTACCAGAATACTTTCCTGAAGCTAGAGGAATAGTTGGTCATCCAGCTACCAAAGGAGATGTGAGGATTGGAAATGATGTATGGATTGGGCGAGGTGTTATTATAATGTCGGGTGTAACAATTGGTGATGGTGCTGTAATTGCTGCAGGATCAGTTGTTTCTAAAAATATTGGTGATTATGAGTTATGGGGAGGAAACCCAGCTAAGTTTATTAAAAAGAGGTTTAGCGATACAGAAATTGAAAATTTTAAAAGAATTAGGTGGTGGGATTGGGAAATTACTAAAATCAAAAAATATTTAAATTATTTATGTTCTAACAATTTTTAACTTATTATGCTATTTAAATTTTATAAAGACTTTAAGCAAAGATATAATCTTGGAGCTACTTATTTAAATGATCCCAACCACGTTAACACAAAAGTTAAATCTCGTTTTGAAATTAGGAAAAGTCCTAATCGGACTGAAATAATTAATTTTTTGATAAATACTTTTAAAAAGGATGATACTAAGTACTTAGAAATTGGAGTAAGAAATCCTGACGATAATTTTAATTTAATTAAAGCTAAACTGAAATTTGGTGTAGATCCTGGAATTGAGTTTCATAAGAATCCTGTTGATTTTAAAATGACAAGTGATACTTTTTTTAATGATTTAAGGAGAGGCAATATTTTAGATTCTCAAATTAAATTTGATGTAATTTTTATTGATGGTTTACACTTAGCTGAGCAAGTTGAAAGGGATATAGTTAATGCTTTAGATTTTATTAATGAAAAAGGCTTTATCCTTATTCATGACTGTAATCCTCCTTCAGAATTTCATGCAAGAGAAACTTATTCATACAATTTATCACCTGCTGAAGGTTTTTGGAATGGAACAACCTGGAAGACTTTTTGCAAATTCAGAAAGAGAAAAGATATTTTTTCATGTTGTATTAATTCTGATTGGGGTGTTGGAATAATTTCTAAAGAAATAAATTTAGGCCCTCCATCAATTACTGAAAATAAATATTTTGAGTTTATTGTTTTTAACAAAAACAGAGAGGAATGTCTGAACTTAATCCAATTTAATGATTTTAAGAGAATAATCTCAGAAAAGTGCTGGCAATTGTAATCCCATATTATAAATTAACGTATTTCAGAGATACACTAGATTCTATTGCAAATCAAAAAGATAAAAGGTTTAATGTATATATTGGAGATGATGCAAGTTCAGAGGATTGTACAACATTACTAAGCCAATATAAGAATAGAATTAAATATACTTATAAAAGATTTGAGAATAATCTTGGGAAAATTTCTCTTGTTAAACACTGGGAAAGATGTGTTGCGATGTCCAATAAAGAAGAATGGTTAATGATACTAGGAGATGATGATATTTTAGAATCAAACGTCATTTTAGAATTTTATAAAAATCTAGGCTATATTAATGAATTAAAAATTAACGTCGTTAGATGTGCTAGTCAAATTATATTCGAAAAAAATAGCACCGTATCTGATACGATATATCATCCAAAACTTGAATCAATACCAAGTTTCTTTTTTAGAAAGTTCAGTGGTAAAACAAGAAGTTCTTTATCAGAATATTTTTTTAGAAAATTAAGTTATAATAAATTTGGATTTACCGATTACCCTCTAGGTTGGCACAGTGATGACAAAGCTTGGTTGGACTTTTCTGAGGGAAATCAGATTTATACTATTAATAATGTTTGCATTAAAATTAGAATTTCAGAGAGTAGTATAACTGGAAATGTGATGTTAAAAGAAAAAAAGATTAATGCAGAAGTTCGGTTTTATTCAGAAATGATTTTTGAGTATTTAGACATGTTTTCTAAGCGTACCAAACATATATTTTTAAAAAAATATGAAGTAACATTAAAGAATAATAATAATTTAACCTTTTGGTTATTTTTTAAGCTTTGTAAAAAATATATTGAGATTAAACATGTAGTTGGCTTATTTAAGTTTTTAAGGAGAATGTACATTTATAAATTTATAACAACTACTAACGAAAATCACTTAAAAGATTTTTAATATGAGAGTAGGGATTAATCCGGAAAAAGTTCGTGGGGAAAAAAATATTTTAAAACAGCATAGAGTTGTAGTCATATTTTATATTCCAAATATATATGAAGAATATTATAAAGAGAGTTTGAGTATATTGGATTATTGTTTGAATTCGTTAATTCGTACAATTAATTTTGATACAACCTGTATTACTTTAATTAATAATAATTCTTGTTCTGAAGTTAACCCCATAATTAATAAATATATTGGAAATAATAATATTGATAAATATGTAAGGTTTGATGAAAATAAAGGAAAAGTTTATGCCGCAATGACAGAGATTAGGGGGATTTATGAAAAATTTGTTACAATAACTGATGCTGATGTACTGTTTTTAAATGGATGGGAAGGAGAAGTTTTTAATATTTTTAGGGACTTCCCAAAGGCTGGTGTGGTTTCACCAATCCCAGGCCAAGGGCTTGCTTTTAATCATAATAATTCGGTATTCTTTGACAATTTTTTTAAAAGTAAGATTAAATACTCAAAGTTAGTTAGTGATTATGATTGTGACTTATTTTCTGAGAGTTTAGGAAATAAAGCTATTTTAAATAGAAATAACCATAAATATTCATGGAAAGATAAGCAGTATTATTTGAGTAATAAAATTAAAGCTGTAATTGGAGCACCACATTTCGTTGCTACATATAGAAGTAATATTTTCAAAAATATTTCTAAATTTCCAAAGATGAAGTTTAAAAACGGATATGAAGACTTTTATCTAGATAAACCGGCGGATATAAAAGGTTTATATAGGCTATCAACTACTAAATGTAATGCATATCACATGGGTAATAGAGTAGACTTATTTATTAAGAATGTAAAATTTAATAAAATTGACTTTATTGATGCATCATTGTTTAATAAGATAGGGCAACCAAGGGAGTCCATTGCACCTTACAGAGTAAGGGAATTTTTTTTCAAAATAATCAAAAGAATCTTTAGGTTATAACTATATAGATTTTTTCAAGTAACTTTTGAATAATTATGTGCAAAATTTTGATTTAGTTCTAATAAAGAAAGTCGAAAAGGTTTAGAGATAATGAATGCGTAAAATCAAAAATATTTTTATGATTAGTGTAGTTATTCCTATTTTTAATACTGAATTATATATTGAAAAAGCAATAAAGTCTGTTTTAATTCAGCCACAGGTGTCAGAAATTTTGATAATTGATGATGGTAGTACTGATAATTCATCTAAAATTTATAAAATAACTTTAAAAAAAATTAATTGAAATTACTTATTTGTTTTGGTACAAGACCTGAAGCTATTAAAATGGCCCCAATTTGTTTGGAGTTAAAAAATCGTGGAATTGCATTTAAACTTTGTGTTACCGCACAGCACAGAGAAATGTTAGATCAGGTGTTACACTTTTTTAATCTTATACCGGATTATGACTTAAATGTAATGAAACCAAACCAGAACTTAAATAAGCTGAGCAGTACAATACTTTGTAAAATTGATGATATTTTTGATAAAGAAAAACCAAATTTGGTATTGGTGCATGGAGATACAACATCATCTTCTATGATAGCGCTGGCTGCTTTTCATAAAAGTATAAAAGTTGCTCATATAGAGGCTGGCTTAAGAACCTACAACAAGTTATCACCTTTCCCGGAGGAAATTAATAGGCAACTTACCGGTAGAATTGCAGATTATCATTTTGCTCCAACAAAAAGAGCAAAAGAAAACTTAATTTTAGAAGGTGTAAATGAAGAGCATATAATTATTACAGGAAATACAGTAGTTGATGCCCTACATTTTACAATTAAAAAACTTGACAATGGCTATACAAATTCTACTATCAAACAATTAAAAAACAAATTTGATTTTAATAGGAAATTAGTCCTTGTTACCGGACATAGGCGGGAGAACTTTGAGAGGGGAATTAGAAATATTTGTAATGCAATTCTTGAAATTTCAAAAAGAGAGGATGTTGAAATTATTTATCCCGTTCATTTAAATCCAAATATTAAAAATGTTGTTGAAAAAAAATTAGCAGGGAAAAATAATATCAAATTAATAGCACCTATTGATTATCCGGCATTTATATGGCTTATGAAAAATTCAAGTCTAATTATTTCTGATTCAGGAGGAATACAAGAAGAGGCTCCAACGTTTAATATTCCTCTTTTAGTTACTAGAGCGCATACAGAACGCGATGAAGGAATAAAAACAGGAGTTTCCTATTTAGTGGGGACAAAGCCTGATGACATCGTTAAAAAAGCATTTCAGATTTTAGATAATAAAATTACACAAAAACCTCGAAAGAACCCGTATGGCGACGGAAAAGCTTCTGTGAGAATATTGAATTACATTTTAAGTGAAAAATATTAGAAAATTTAACTAGCGTTGTTAAAAGTGATATGCTATGGTAGAGAAATTGAAAAAAGATATTAAAAATATATTAGTTATAGTAGACTCAATAGATATTAACGATAGTAGTGGCTCTAAAGCCAATGTAGCCTTTATTGCAAATTTAAATGATTTAAACTACAACCTCAGCGTTTTTCATTATACCAAAAAGAAAATACAACTAAATAATATAAAGTGCTTTTTAGTAAAGGAATTAAAAGGTAATCCCTTGTATTTTTTAAGCAGACTCCAACGGGTATTTACACGCTTGACAAAAATTAAATTAAACAAATTGTTCGAAGGTCTCTTTGGATTTTCCTTTACTTTTTTTAATGATGTTAATAGTATAAAAAGCTTTATAAAAAAGGAGCTGAAATTTCATCCAGATTTGGTTATAACATTAAGTAAAGGAGGTAGTTTTAGGCCTCATTATGCAGTTTTAAAATTACCTGAATATCATAACATTTGGTTGGCTTATGTACATGACCCTTATCCATTTAGTTGTTATCCAAAGCCATATAAGTGGTTTGAACCCGGATATCAATATAAAGAACGATTTTTTAAAAAAGTTTCACTTAAAGCTCGTTATTCAGCATTTCCAAGTTTGTTTCTAAAAGAGTGGATGGGGCGCTATTACCCTAATTTTTTGGTTACCGGAAAAATTATTCCGCATCAAAAATTAAGTATAAATACTTCGAAAATCAAAGTTCCTTCATTTTTTGATGAACATAAATTTAACTTATTGCACGCAGGTAATTTAATGAAACAACGTTCTCCAAAAGGGCTTATAGAGGGATTTAAATTATTTTTAAAAAATAACCCTAATGCTAAAAAAAATGCACGCTTGTTATTGGTTGGAAATGCATCTTGTCATAAAAAATTATTAGATTTTTACAAAAAGGAGATAAAGGAACTTAAAATAATTTCTCAAAACATTCCGTTTAAAGAGATGTTTTATATACAAATGAAATGTGCTGTAAACATAATTTTAGAATCAAAATCTAAAATTAGTCCATTTTTACCGGGAAAGTTCCCGCATTGTGTTAAAGCAAACAAACCGATTTTATTATTGGCCCCATTGAAAAGTGAAACGTATAGGTTATTGGGAACTGATTATCCTTATTTTTCAGAAGTTGATGATATTAAAACCATATCCGAGAAAATAAACGTGTTATATAACTTTTGGCTGAAAAATGGGGGAAACATCGAATTAAATAGACCAGATTTACAAAATTATATTTCATCTGAATATTTGAAGGAAGTTCTAATATCATTGTAATATGTTATGAAAAAATTCTCCATACTCATAACCACATACAACCGGCTAAACGAGATTAAGATTACGTTAGATAAAATCTGCCATTTAATTGAGAGAAAGGATGTTGAGTGCATTATTTGTGATGATGCTTCAACTGATGGGACATATAATTATATTGAAAAGAATTATAAAAATGTTAAACTGATTAAAAATAGTACTAATAAAGGATTGATTTATAGTAGAAACCAATTGTTAGCTATAACAAACGCAAAGTATGCCATTTCTTTAGATGATGATGCAAATTTTGTTACAATCAATACTTTAGAAATTATTGAAAATTATTTCTATACAAATAAAGCTGTTGGGGTAATTAGTTTTAGAGTTTTTTGGGGGACTTTATTGCCGAAAAATACGGTTTCAATTGAAACAAGTAAACGTGTAAAAGGTTTTGTAGGTTGCGGACATGTATGGCGTATGGAAGCTTGGAAATCCATACCTAGTTATCCCTATTGGTTTCAATTTTATGGAGAAGAAGATTTTGCAGCTTTCCATCTTTTTAGAAAAGGATGGCATATTCACTATGTACCGGAAATCTTAGTACAGCATCGAGTTAATTTAAAGAAACGCAGAAAGGCTAAAGATTATTTATGGCGACTGAGACGTTCATTACGGTCAGGTTGGTATTTGTATTTTTTATTCTATCCGGTTAAATTAATACCTAAAAAAATGACTTATACACTGTGGATGCAATTAAAATTAAAAGTATTTAAAGGCGAATTTAAAGTAGTGGTTCCCCTGTTGTTAGCTATATTTGATGTGTGTATAAATTTTCCCAGATTGGTGAAAAATGCATACAGATTGTCTGATGAAGAATACCTAAAGTATCAACAATTACCTAATACTGTATATTACTGGAAACCTGAAATAATGGATAATTAAATAGTTAAATATATTTTTTTGAAAACTAAACCAAATATATATCAAAACCGTGGAATTTTTGCCAAAACAATGCTCCACAAATATTTTAGCCAATCGCCAAACAAAATTGTAAGTGATATTGGTGCTGGGTTTGGGCATATGGAAACATCAGTTGTTGAAATTGGTGGAACTTGGCAACCCTTTGATTATGTACAAAAAATTGATAAAACTACTATTTGGGATTTAAATTGTACAGCCCCTAAAGATGCTTCAAATGCAGGAATTGTATTGTTTTTAGAGGTATTGGAGCATTTACCCAATCCACTTTTAAGTCTGCAGCATATTTCAAATCACATGGAAAAAGGCGGGTATTTAATTTTAACCGTTCCCAATCCGCAATCAGCAAAAAATAGATTAAATTTACTCTTGAAAGGCACGCTTTATGCATTTCAAAAAAAACACTTAAAAGAACATCATGTGTTTACACCTTGGGAACATGTAGTTCGGTTTTATTTGGAGCAAGTGGGATTTAAAATTGTAGAGTACGCCATAGTTGATACCGATTATCAAAAATTGAAAATAACCTCTTTTAAGTCAGTTTTTAAATATATGTTAGAAAAATTAATAGAATTTAAAAATTATAAAGCACAGGGAATGAGCTATGGAATTGTAGCCAAAAAAATATCATGAAAATTCAAAAAAAAATACTTGCCATAATTCCTGCCAGAGGTGGTTCAAAAAGATTGCCAAATAAAAACAGCTTACAACTTGGTGATGTACCGCTTATAACTCACAGTATAAACTATGCAAAAGAAAATTTAAATTTAATTGATAAAATTGTGGTTTCTACTGATGATGATGGTATAAAAAAGATAGCGATAGAAAATAGGATTGAGGTAATTGATAGACCCACAAAATTTGCTTTAGATACTACACCTACCGTTGAGGTTTTACAACATGTTTTAGCTAGTTTACAAGATAATTATACCGATGTTATTCTATTACAACCTACCAATCCGTTGCGCCCTGCAAATTTATTAAAAGATGCCTTAAAAATTTATGAACAACAAAATCTTAAAAGTTTACTTACAGTTTCTCCAAAAACTCAAAAATTTGGTATAATAAGTGACGGCAGTTTTATCCCTGATAATTATAAATTTGGGCAACGCAGTCAATCAATTGAATCACAGTATTTTGAAAACGGTTTGTTGTACATTACAAATGCAGCGTTAATTAAAAAAGGTATTATTACCGGAGCTAATAATTTTGCCTTTGTGGTAAAGCATATTTTTGGCACTGTTGATATAGATACACAAGAAGATTTTAACTATGCAACCTACGTGTTACAAAATTATAAAAACATGTTATAATTGATAAAAAACTCCCGATTGAGTCATCTTTTGAATCATTAATGATTTCATACTCAATCGGGAATTTTTTGTCCAAATATTTTTAAAACAATTAAATAGTTGATTTTACTTTTTTGGACTTTTTAGCCTTGTTATTTGTTACAATATATTCCAGCATTTTTTTTACTAAATGTACACGTTCAACACCTCTTACATTATGTGGGTGCATCGGATATGTAAAAAAGTCGATTTGTACTTTATTAGTAACAGCTTCTTGTAAAAGTGTCATACTGTGTTGAGGAACCACAACCGGATCGACACTGCCGTGTATGATTAGCATTTTACCATCTAAGTTTTTTATATAATTATGCACTCTTGCTTTATTATATCCTTTAGGATTTTCTTCCGGGCTATCCATATAGCGTTCGCCATACATCACTTCATAATATTTCCAATCTGTTACGGGGCCACCGGCAACGGCGGTTGTAAATAATCCAGGATTTCGTAACATTAAGCTTGTTGTCATAAATCCACCAAAACTCCATCCATTAACTGCAATCCTTTCCGTATCAACATAATTCAACGATTTTAAATATTCAATTCCTGTTAGTTGGTCTTGTATCTCAATATCGCCCAATTTTCTATGAATTGCACTTTCAAATTCAAATCCTCTATGTGCAGAACCTCTATTGTCTAAGGTAAAAACCAGGTAGTTTTCTAATGTTGCAAATGCGGGCATCCACAAGCTAGAGCCGGCTAACCAAGAATTTGTAACTAACTGTGCATGAGGGCCTCCATATACATAAACCAAAACGGGATATTTTTTCGAAGGGTCAAAATTTGTAGGTTTGATAAGTTTAGCAAATAAATTGGTCCCATCTTCTGCTTGTAGGGTTAACAATTCTGTTGTGCCAACTGCATAATCCTTCAACGGATTTTCAGCGGTATAAATAGTTGTTTCTGCACCTTTTTTTATATCAATGATGTTTATTTTTCTAGGTGTATTTACATTGCTGTAATTATCAATCAAAAAATTGCCAAAACCACTTAACATGGTTTTATGCGTACCAATATTTTTAGTTAATAGCAAACTTTTACCAGACGTTAAATTCACTTTAAAAGTGTGATTTTCACGAGGATCTGTTCCCGTTCCTTGAATAATTACATGGTTACCTGTTGCATCGAATCCTAAAATACTAGTAACAACCCATTTAAAATTTGTTAATTGCTTCACCAATTTACCGTTGGTAGTATATTGGTACAAATTCATAAAACCATCGCGTTCGCTCATCCATAAAAAGTCGGTTGTACTATTTGGTAAAAAAACCGGTTGGTATTCTGGCTCAACCCATTTATTATTGGTTTCTTCAAAAATGGTGTTTATCTTTTTACCGGTGTTTATACTGTAACGATTTACCCAAACATGATTTTGAGCTCTATTTACCTCAGCCACAATTACATAATTTTCATCGGGAGTCCAAGTTAAGTTTGTCAAGTAGTGTTCATCAGAAGTATCAATATCTAAATAAACTAGTTTTTTGTCTGAAAGACAATATACTCCAATTTTTGCCTGTTCACTTGCCTGTCCTGCCATTGGGTATTTTATATTGTTTAAACTGGCAGGATAGGTGGTAATGTCAACTAGCGGATAATTGGTAACATTAGTCTCATCTTTTTGGTAAAACGCCAAATGTTTACCACTTGGGCTCCAAAAAGTTCCTTTCCTAATTCCAAATTCACTTCTATGAATGGCTTGTCCAGATACAATATTAGCATCATCTATTTTTGTAATTGCTTTCTTTGAATCTGTTGAATTGCCAATAAATAAATTATTATCAATAGTATATGCAACCGAATTTGATGTTGCGTTAAAATCTATATTTTTTCCTTCTTTATCATATAAAACCGCCGGTAATTTTTCATTAGTTTTATAATTAAACCTTTCAAACTTATTATTGTTTTTAAAAGTTAAAATGCTATTTGTAATGTGTGCAAGGGAAGGAAATTTGGTTAACTCGGGATAGGCTTTTTTAAGAATTGAGAATTCAATAGAACGCGTAACTTTATTACTTTTAGCATCTGTAAAAATCAATTTGTTTTCCTGAATAAAAACATATTCTGTTGAATTTTTCACCCATTGCAAATTGGTTAAATTTTTAGGATATAAACCTTTATAATATCCTAAAACAGCATTGTCAATAGATAATTCTTTTTGTTGGGAAAAACTTAAAAAAGTGATACATAAAAATAAAAATGTTGCTATTTTTTTCATGAGTTGGGTTGTTTAATATTGCATTTCAAATGTAAGGAAACTAAGCGTTTAAAGGATGATGTATATCAGCTATTTGAAATTCACTCGAGCCATAACAGGGAAGTGGTCGGAATAGCTAACATCAAAAGTTTTAAAGTTATTAACGGTTATTTTTTTATCGGTTAAAATAAAATCGATTCGTAAAGGTAAGGCAAAATCATAAGTGGTACCAAAACCCTTACCCGCAATTTCAAAAGCATCGTTTTTATTGGTTTTTAAATGGTTGTATACCCAGGAAAATGCTGTGTTGTTAAAATCGCCCATAATTATGGTTTTTAAATTTGTTTTTTGTTGATGTGCTATTATTTGATTTGCCTGATCAACTTGTTTTTTAAATGAATTTTCAAGTCGTGTTTTAAGTCTTTCTGAGTTTTTCTGATTGATAGGCGCTGTTTTCGGATTAATTTTTAACGACTCCAAGTGTACATTGTAAACTCGCAATGTATCATTTTTTACTACAATATCAGCAAAAATAGCATTGTTGGCGCTGTTTGTAAAATTCAATGCTCCCTTGTTTATAATTTTATATTTAGAGAAAATCGCATGTCCAAAATGGTTATTTTTTTTACTTAATTTCACATAACTGTATGGGTAGTTTAAGTTATTTGATTTTGAGGGGTGATACTCTTGAATACATAATATATCAGGGTTTTTTTGAGTAATAAAATCATATATTTTCTTATCTACGTTTTGCTCTTCAATCCAATTATACACATTAAACATGCGCACATTGTAACTCATTACTTTTATATCATTATTCAACAAAACTTTTTTTTCTTCAAAACCATAAAGTTTGGTAATATATTGATAACCTAATAATAGTATTAACAACGATATTAAAAATGCGCGCTTAAATTTTAGCAACCAATACACTACAAATAAGGCATTTGCCATTATTAAATAAGGTACAATTAAGCTTATTATTGAAATTATTGATATTGTTTGAGGAGAAATATAATAGCTTAAAAATGAAATTAGCAAAACAGCTGCCAAAATGGAGTTTACAAAAAATAATAGTTTATCAAGAATTGATAAGTTTTTCATAGTGCATTTTTTATTTTTTACCTGCTCTAAATAAAAAGTCTTTTTCTTCTTTTGATAAACTTTCGTAACCCGATTTGCTTATTTTATCAAGTATGGCATCTATTTTTTGTTGTGTGTTTTTTACAACAGTTTTATTTGAATTTCGATTTTTGGATTTATAAACAGTTTTTAATGGTCCTGTTTTTTTTGGTTTAAACAGCGTTACAAAGTAATCGATTAATGTTTCAAACCATTTGCCAATGTCGTTACCTTTTTCCAATTGTTTGGCATAAATAAAACCAAACAAAGCACCTCCTAAATGGGCAATGGCCCCACCATTATCAATATTTGTTAATTGCAAAATACTCAATACAATCCAAATGGCTGTAAGCACCCAAAGTTCAACACTGCCAATAAAACGTAAGTGAATAGCGTATCTAGGTATTTTTGTGGCGATAGCAACAAAAATTGTAGTAACTGCAGCCGATGCTCCTCCTAAAGGGGCTCCGGTTTTTTCAAATAAGTAAAAATTAAGCAAAAAAGCCATTCCGCCAACCAATGCCCCTAATAGGTAAAAATTTAGAAACTGCTTTTTGGTATAAAAGTCTAAAAACAGATTTCCAATATAATACAATACCAATAAATTTGATAGTATGTGAAATAGACGTTGATGAACAAAAGCATAGGTTAGTATTGTCCAAGGTTTTGAAATAAATTCATCCAATCCTGCGGGCAAAGCGAACCAATTGATTATGAACTTTGAAAGCAATACAGTGATTATAAAAAATAACACATTTAAGTAAATGAGCTGCTCTGCAATAGTTGCTTTGTTATAAGCTTGTTTTATTTCGTTTAAAAAAATCACGTTAATTCCATCTTGTAAATTGATGTTGTTTCCAATACCATGCAATGATAAACCCTATTAAGGCACCACCAATATGCGCAAAATGTGCCACATTTCCAACAGAATATTTTGTTAAACCAAAAAATAAATCCCCTAAAATAATTAATGGTATAAAATATTTGGCTGAAACCGGTACCGGGAAAAAAATAAGGGCCAGTTTGGCATTTGGAAATGCCAAACCAAAAGCAACTAAAATTCCATATACCGCACCGGATGCTCCAACTGCCGGAGTACGATAGGTGTAGTAAAATTCGGATAAATCTTTTTCAGAAATAAACTCAAGTATTTGCGAATTGTAACTACCGGTATTTAACAAATTTTGAATTTCGGAGGTAGATAAGCCAATATTAATTAATTGTTCATAAATACCGTTAAACTGGTAATAATTTACCAACGTATAAATTATTCCGGCGCCTAAGCCCGCCGAAAAATAAAAAAATAAAAATTTATTGCGCCCCCACATTTGTTCAAGTGGAGTACCAAATGCCCATAACCCGTACATATTAAATAAAATATGCATAAAGGTTTGCTGGCTGTGCATAAACATGTGTGTTACAAATTGCCAAATCCCAAAATCAGGGTGTTCCGGAAAATGCAAGGCAAATAAATTTTGCAAATCAAATCCCACTAATTTAGGCGCAATAAACAGTAATACGTTAATTATTATTAAATGTTTTACAGCTTCTGTTATTCTTCCCATACTATTTTATACCTACAATTTATTGGTTAAATTTTTTATCAATTTCATCAATTTTTATAGTAACAAATGTTGTCTTTCCATAAGGTGATATCGATGGCTCTTTACATAAAAACAATGAATTTACAATATTTTCTTGTTCTTTTGAATTTAATGGTGTACCTGTTTTAATTGCCAAACTTTTTGCTAAACTTTTAGCCATAATGTCTAACGGGCTGTAACCGGTTGTTGGAATATCACTTTGAAAATCTTCTAATAATTGTTCCAAAATAATAGTAATTTGACTTTCGCTTACATTTATAGGAATACCTTTAATTATAATAGTTTCGTCTAAAATTTTATCAAACAAAAAGCCTACACTTTCTAAATCAAATTTAATTTCTTTTAATAGGGCAATTTCTGCAGTTGTAAACGAAATTTCAAGAGGGAATAACAATTGCTGGCTCGTAGCTTCTTTTACGGTGGCGTTTTTTAAAAATTCCTCGTATAAAATGCGTTGATGGGCTAAATGTTGATGAATATAAACCAGTCCTGATTTGATACTACTTACAATATATTTATTATGTGCCTGAAAGGTTTTCGAAGTAAACTTTTCATCATTAAACAATTTTGAAGCATCTAAAGAAAGGAAATCTGTTTCTCCTTCTTTTTCTATGGTGTTATATAAGCTTTCCCAATGCTTGCTTTTTTTGTCGATTTGATTGTTTACCGATTGATTTTTAAACGGATTAAAATTGGGGTTAACTGTTACTTTTGGTGTACTAATATTGTTGCTTTTAATTTGGTAAGGTGTATCAAATGATGCATCTCTATTAAAATCAAGCACCGGGGCAACATTGTATTGCCCTAAACTGTGTTTAACGGTTGCGCGCAAAATGGCGTATAACGTTTTTTCATCGTCAAATTTAATTTCAGTTTTTGTAGGATGAATGTTTATATCTATACTATTTGTCGGTACTGTTAGATATAGAAAATAACTTGGGTGATATCCGTTTTGTAATAAGCCTTCAAATGCACTGGAAACAGCGTGGTTTAAATAGGCGTTTTTAATAAACCGATTGTTGACAAAAAAGAATTGTTCTCCTCTTTTTTTCTTCGCAAACTCCGGTTTGGCAACAAAACCTTCAATGGTGACAACATCCGTACTTTCAGAAATTGGCACTAATTTTTCATTAGTTTTTTTTCCGAAAACAGCTACAATTCGCTGTCTTAAATTACTGGATTTTAAATTGTAAACTTCATTATCATTATGATAAAAGATAAATGAAATTGTTGGGTGTGTTAATGAAACTCTTTGAAACTCATTAATAATATGACGCGTTTCAACGGTATTTGATTTCAAAAAATTTCTTCGAGCCGGAATATTGTAAAATAAATTTTTAACAGCTATTGAGGTGCCCTTATGTGCAGCAATATTTTCTTGCGTAATTAATTCACTCCCCTCTATTTGAATAAATGTACCTAATTCTTCTTTTGCAAGTTTGGTTTTTAGTTGTACATGAGCAATTGCGGCTATAGATGCAAGTGCCTCCCCTCTAAATCCCTTGGTGTTTATATTAAATAAATCTTCGGCTTTTTTAATTTTTGAGGTAGCGTGACGCTCAAAACATAAACGCGCATCAGTAGCACTCATCCCTTTTCCGTTGTCAACTACTTGTATAAGCGATTTTCCGGCGTCTTTTACAATTAATTTTATGGTAGTTGCACCGGCGTCTATGGCATTTTCAAGCAATTCCTTAACTACCGATGCAGGCCGCTGTACAACTTCACCTGCAGCAATTTGATTGGCAACATGGTCTGGTAATAATTGTATGATATCCGGCATTACAATAAGGTATGTAAATCAAATAAATAGGCAGCAATTCCAACCAAAATAGCAATTATTATAGCCAACCTTAATGTTGATGATCTATCACCGGCAGCTTTTTTATTTTTCACCCATTCATTTCTTAAATTATTTTTTGAAAGCCTTATTTTTGGTACATTTTCTTTCTCACTTTCTTCTCCGTGATATTTTTCTTCTAATTTTTGCAAACGTTCTTTCCGCTCGTCGTAATAACGAGGTTTATAATTAAAAACATAGTGAGCACGTGGCTTAAACAATTTACCAAACATAAAAATTAATTAATGGCATCTAATTCAAAATTACTGAATTCTGCAGTAGTGGTCAAATTTTGTAAATAAATACGCTGTTAAAACTATCTTAAAGCTGCCATTTTTATTGCAGCAATAGCACTTTCAATTCCTTTGTTCCCATGTTTACCTCCAGATCTGTCTATAGATTGCTGACGTGTATTATCTGTTAATACACAAAATATTACCGGAACATTGTAGCGAACATTTAAATCTTTAATTCCCTGAGTAACTCCATCACAAACAAAGTCAAAATGCTTAGTTTCACCCTGTATTACACTACCTATGGCAATAACAGCATCTAATTTATGGGTTTCAATAAGTTTTTTACAGCCAAAAATAAGTTCAAAACTTCCGGGAACATTCCAACGAATAATATTGGATGGCAATGTTCCGTGCTCCAATAATGTACTTTCCGCACCTTTATATAAGTTTTCAGTTATGTCGGGATTCCATTCAGAAACAACAATCCCAAATCGAAATTCTTTCGCATTTGGGATTGTTGCTTTATCGTAATAAGATAAGTTTGTTGTTGCCATTACACCTTATTTTTTAGATGCAAAGGTAGCTTTATTTATATATATATCAATATTTCTAGCCTCCATAGAGGTAGGATATTCATTTTTAATTCGGTTAAATAAATCCAATGCTTTGCTGTATTTTTCTAGAGTTAAAGCAGTTTTACCGGCTTTGAAAAGGAAAAGTGGTGTAGAAAAATTATTGTCTTTTAAATTGGCAGCTTTTTCATAGTATTCCAAAGCGTCCTTTAGTTGGTCAATATCTGCAAAGGCATCACCTATAGCACCTTTAGCTGTTGGACCTAGCAACTCATCATCAGAAGTAAATTTTTCTAAATACGTTATTGCATTTTTATAATCTTTCAAACGTAAATATGAAATTCCGGCATAATAATTTGCCAAATTCCCGGCTTTGGTACCGCTGTACTTTTCTGAAATATCGACAAAACCATATTTCCCATCAGCACCTTCAATTCCTAATATAAATAACGAATCTACAGCAACTGTTCCGGTTAGGGCATTCTCAAAATAGCTTTTAGGAAAAGCAAGTTCATTAGCAGCTTCTTTTTCTTTCGGAGCTTTAATATATTTTTGATAAGCTAAAAATCCTAAAATAGAGGCAACTACAACTGCTAGAATAATAAAAATGACATTCTGATTTTTAATTACCCACTGCTCCGATTTTGAAGCGGTTTCATCTAATGTATTAAAAACTTCAGCAGTAGTTGATTTTTCTTCAGCACGGTTTTGGCTTTTTCGCGCTTTACTTCCTGTTTTCTTATAAGTTGCCATGTATTGTAAAATTTGTAGGCGCAAAAATAGCGTATTTAATTGAAAAGTAAAAATACAAAAGCACCTAAATTTTCAATTATTTTCAATAATTTTAAACTTTTAAAACCGGTACATGCATTTACAAAAAATATCATTGGTTAATTTTAAAAATTTCGAATCGCAATTATTTGATTTTGAGGATAAAATAAATTGTTTTGTTGGGAATAATGGTGTTGGAAAAACCAATGTTTTGGATGCAATTTATTACCTTTCTTTTGCTAAAAGTTACTTTAATCCGGTAGCCACACAAAACATTAAGCACAATGAAGACTTTTTTATGATTGAAGGTAACTATTGCATTAACGATAGAACGGAAACAGTAGTATGCAGTTTAAAACGTGGTAATAAAAAGGTAGTTAAACGCAACGGTAAGGCTTATGAAAAATTTTCGGAGCACGTGGGTTATTTGCCCTTGGTGATAATTTCTCCGGCAGACCGTGATTTAATTATTGAAGGAAGCGCTGTTAGAAGAAAATTTATTGACAGCGTTATTTCGCAATCGGACAGTGTTTATTTAAATAGTCTGATTAGTTACAATAAGGTACTGGCTCAGCGAAATTCGTTGCTGAAATATTTTGCTGCTAATCGTACTTACGATCCTGTAAATATAAAGGTATATAATGAACAATTACATAATTATGGTACTGAAATTTATAAAAAACGAGCTGTTTTTTTGAAAGAGTTTGTGCCAATTTTTAAGAAACGATATCAAGCCATTTCTAACCGTAAAGAAGCAGTTGATTTACAATACAAAACTCAACTTGATGAAGGTGAATTACTAGATTTATTAGATGCAACCATAGAAAAAGATCGTGTATTACAATTTACCGGTGCCGGTATTCATAAAGACGATCTAAGTTTTGAAATTGATGGATATCCTGTTAAAAAATTTGGTTCACAAGGTCAGCAAAAATCGTATTTAATTGCCTTAAAATTGGCGCAGTTCGATTTTATTAAAACGCATTCAAAAGTAAAGCCAATATTATTACTTGATGATATTTTTGACAAACTTGACGATTTACGAGTTGCACAAATTATAAACCTTGTAAATAATGATGAATTTGGTCAATTGTTTATTAGCGATACACATAAAGAACGTACCGAAGAAGTAGTTAAAAAAACCAACCAACCTTATAAAATATTTGAACTGTAATGGCAAAGCGTCAAAATGATTTTCAGTCGATTCAAGATTTAATGAAAGATGTTATTAAAGAAAATAACATGACCAAGGGTATGAACCAAATTTCGGTTAAAGAAGCTTGGGCAAAACTTATGGGCAATGGTGTTGTATCTTATACGCGTAATTTGGAGCTTAATAGTAAAACGTTAATAGTTAATTTAACTTCATCTGTTTTACGAGAAGAACTGAGTTTTGGGAAGGAAAAAATTATAAAAATGATGAATGAGGAGTTGGGTGAAAAACTAATTTCAAAAATAATTTTGAGCTAAAAAAAGCTGTTCAGCATAGTTAAAATTACACACCAAACAGCCTTTTGAATATCATTAATGTTCTCTAAAACATTTCTCTACCCGAAAAATGAAACGTGCATTCAATGGCGGCATTTTCATCACTGTCAGAACCGTGAATGGCATTTTCACTCATAGAAGCAGCATAAAGTTTTCTAATAGTACCTTCAGCCGCATCTTCAGGGTTTGTGGCACCAATTAACACCCTAAAATCTTCAACAGCGTTTTCTTTTTCTAAAATGGCTGCAACTATTGGGCCACGTGTCATAAAGGACACTAAGTCGTTAAAAAATGGACGCTCTTTATGAATTGCGTAAAATTCTTTAGCATCTGCAACCGTCATTTGAGTCATTTTCAAAGCAACAATTTTAAATCCTGCTGCATTAATTTTTTCTAATATTACACCTGTGTTACCCTTTTCAACAGAATCGGGTTTAAGCATTGTAAATGTTCTGTTTGTTATCATTTTATGAGAATAATTTTTAAAAAATCGGGGCTAAGATACTATTTTATGTATGAAAGCTGAAATGGATTTTAATCTTTGTGAATTTTTGGTATTTATTACTTTTTTAACAGCCAACCCAATCTAAGCCCAATAATGGGTCCAAAATCTGTTCCGCTACCATTTCCAAACCACATTCCTGCACCCATGTTCAGAGTAAAATTAAAACCACTTTGAGATGTGCGTTGCAAACCCCAAGTTGGTCCAATAACTCCTGTATAATCTAAACTAACGGAGTTACTAAGAAAAATATCACTGTATAATATAGAGGTAATTGATAGAAAATTACCCGAATTATAATCAATACGTTTGTTTTTTCTTAATCGCTTTTCAAAATTGTAATAATAACGGTATTGACTGTTTAATAACGGGATAACACCCCATTCGGTTTTTCTTCCCGTTCCGGCAGAAAATCCAAAGGTTGTACCAAAATTAAAATTCAATGATGTTTTCTCACCTAAAGGCATTTCGTATTCTATACCGGGTGTAAGAAAATTGACTTTTAGTATTCCCTTTTTTGTAGTATTCAATTGCTGGGCAACAGTTGAAAGTGCGCAAAAAGTAATAATAGCTGAAAGAAATAATTTTTTCAAAGTGTAATTTTAAAGGTTTAAATAATTTACGAGTATTTTTAAACTAGCAATTTTTATGTCAAAAATTTTAGATAAAATTAGATATTTAACCTAAGGATTGCAAGGAAAAATTAAGTACAAGCTTAAATTTAGAATCAGTACTAATAAGTTATTTTATAATTGTAATAAGTGTTGTTGTTATCTCCTTTCATTTCCATTAAAACAGTATTGTTTTCAAAATTAAATTGTAAGATTCCAAAACTTTTTTCTGAGACTACCGTGTCAACTCTATATTTATTGGGTTCACTTTTAAATGATGAATATGAATGTGTGAGTCCGCTTGACGTAAAATCGATTAACGGATAATTTAAACCTTCAACGTTTTTTTTTGATAACTCAGAAATATGGCGATCACCCGATAAAATGATTGTGTTTTTTGCCTTACTGGTTTTAAGAATCTGCTCTAACTTGTCAACCTCATGAGGCATTGTACCCCAGGTTTCAAATCCGTGTTCGCTAGATAAAAACTGAATGCTGCTAACAATAATATTAAATGTTGCATTTGATGTGTTCAATTCATTTTCTAACCATTTCCATTGTTCCAATCCTAAGATAGTTCCTTGACCATAGGGGTTCGATTTGTAACGTTTTTTAGTTTCGGTATCCGGCGTTAGTGCCGTTCTAAAATAACGGGTGTCTAATACTATTATTTTTATGATACCCTTATCGGTTTTAAAATTTTTAGAATAGTAAACGCCTTCGCGTTTTCGTCTGATATCGTTTTTAGATACATCTAAAAAATCTAAAAGAAGTTGTTGCGCTTCAGCCTTTTTTATATACTCTTTTCCTCCATCATTTAAACCGTAATCATGGTCATCCCAGGTACCTAAAACCGGAATATTTTCAATAAATTTTTTATAATCGGGATTGTTTTTTTGAGTTTGATAGTTTTTCTTCATATAAGCCATATCTTCTGTATCGGAATAAATAATATCTCCACCCCAAATCCATACATCGGGATTGTTTTTTTCAATATC
>CAYFFC010000012.1:38961-43688 GCA_964342295.1 uncultured Lutibacter sp.
CGTATTAAGTTGTATATTCGCAACCTTATGAATACTATTGATTTTAAAGAAATTGAAGAACAGCTTTCGAGTCCTAAAAAAATTGTAATTGTTCCTCATAGAAATCCGGATGGAGATGCAATTGGAGCTTGTTTAGCCATGTTTCATTATTTAAATTTAAAAGGCCACAAGGCAACGGTAGTTTCACCTAATGATTATCCTGATTTTTTAAAATGGTTGCCGGCATCAAAAAAAGTTATAAAATTTGATATGCAAAACAGGCAGGCTAAAACTGCTTTGGACGAGGCTGAAATGGTGTTTTTAATGGATTTCAATGCTTTGCATAGGGTAGGAGATGATATGCAAAAAACATTAGAGCAGTTTATTGGTACGTATGTTATGATTGACCATCATCAGCAACCCGATAATTTTACGAAATATGTTTTTTCTGATACTAGTATTTGTTCAACATGCCAAATGGTGTATCATTTTTTAGAACGATTGGATGAAACAACACTAATTAATGAGAAAATAGCTACTTGTTTATACACCGGGATAATGACGGATACGGGCTCGTTTAAATTTGCTTCAACTACAAGCACCACACATCGAATAATTGCCGATTTAATTGATAAAGGTGCTAACAATGCCTTAATACATAATAATGTGTATGACACCAATTCGTATAACAGAATGCAGTTATTGGGAAAGGCATTAAGTAATATGGTTGTAGTTGATAAACTAAAAACCGCCTATATTACGTTATCTCAACAAGAATTGGATGCATTTAATTTTCAAAAAGGAGATACCGAAGGTGTTGTTAATTACGCCCTTTCATTGCAAGGAGTAATTTTTGCTGCTATATTTATTGAAGATACCGAGCAGCAGATAATTAAAATTTCATTCAGGTCAAAGGGAAGTTTTTCAGTAAACAAATTTGCAAGGGAACATTTTGATGGAGGAGGCCATGACAATGCAGCAGGTGGAAAATCGAAAGTTTCATTAGATGCTACAGTTTCAAAATTTTTAAACGTTTTACCAAATTACACCAAACAATTATTAAACTCTTATGAAGGTTAATGTAGTAATTTTGTTAGCTGTTTTTGTATTGGTTTCGTGTATAAAACCGGTGCCAAGAAAACCTGTTACCATTAAGGGTTCTTCATTTATGAAAGAATCGGTACAGTTCAACAAAAATTTATACGCTTCAGAAGAAAGGGTTTTTAAGGATTTTATGAAAAAAGATTCCTTGACTGCCTATACGGTTTCACCCGGTGGATTTTGGTACACTATAACCAATAAATCTGCCAGCACCTACAAACCTGTTTTTGGCGATACTGTTTTTTACACGTATAGTATTTTTGATGTGCATTTAAATCAATTATACAGCGAAAATGAAATTGGCGTGAAAAATTATGTTATAGATCAGCAAGAAATTGTTGAGGGTCTTAGAGATGGTTTAAAACTCATGACTGTGGGTGATGAGGTAACGTTTTTGTTTCCTTCACATAAAGTATATGGATATTTGGGAGATGGAAAAAAAGTTGATATCAACCAACCATTAATATATAAAGTTCAATTAAATAAAATAATCAAAAAAAATGAAAGTAATTAAAATCCTAACTGTGATTTGTGTTGTTACAACTATACTATCATGTAACAATTATACCGTTAAAAACAAACCATTAAAAACAGAGGTAGATTCGGTAAGTTATGCCATTGGATTGGATATGGCTTCTAAATTAAAGGTAAATTTTGAAGAAGTTGATGCCGATATTTTAGTTCAAGGATTTATAAGCGGAATAGATTCATCTAACTTATTAATAGAAAAAACAGCTGTTGATAAAATTTTAAGCAGCTATTTTATGAAAAAAAGGGAAGAATTTATTCAAAAACAAAATGAAGAACGTTTAAAAAAGGCAGAAGAGCAGTTTAGCGGTGTAAAGCAAGACGGAATTAAGTTTTTAGAAGAAAATAAAACTAAGAAGGGAGTACAAGTTACCGAAAGCGGTTTGCAGTATATAGTAATAAAAGAAGGAAAAGGTAAAAAACCTGCAGCTAACTCCAGAGTAAAAGTACACTACCACGGAACTACCCCTGAAGGTGAAGTTTTTGATAGTTCAAAGGAAAAAGGAAATCCGGTTGAATTTAATTTAGACAGGGTTATAAAGGGGTGGACAGAAGGTTTGCAATTAATGAATGAAGGTGCCGTTTATAAGTTTTTTATTCCGCAAGAACTTGCCTATGGCGTAAAGGCACCACAAGGAGGAAATGGGCCTATAAAGCCTTTTATGCCTTTGGTATTTGAAGTAGAATTAATTAAAATTGTTGAAACCAAATAATGAAAAAAATAGTTTTTATACTTACTGCTGCCATATTTATGGTAGCTTGTAAACCTACCAAGTATGCCGGTTGGGATGAAGGTATGTATGCCCAAATTAACACCAACAAAGGCGAAATATTAATAAAGTTGGAGTTTGATAAAACCCCGATAACGGTTGCTAATTTTGTTTCTTTAGCTGAAGGGAAAAATGAAGAGGTATCTGATAACTTTAAAGGTAAACCATATTATGATGGATTAGTGTTTCATAGAGTAATAGATAATTTTATGATACAAGGAGGTGACCCTACCGGTAGTGGTGAAGGAGGTCCGGGTTACCAATTTAAAGATGAATTCCCAAAGAATGAAGAAGGACAGTTACTTTTAAAACACAATGCACCCGGTATAGTTTCTATGGCAAATGCCGGACCTGCAACAAACGGAAGCCAATTTTTTATAACTCATAAAAAAACAGAATGGTTAGATGGTCGGCATACTGTTTTCGGAAAAGTATTGTTGGGACAACAAGTTGTAGATTCTATTGTACAATTTGATACCATTAAAAAGGTAGAAATAATAAAAATTGGAAATGCCGCTAAAAAATTTAAAGCCGGTAAGAAATTTTCTGAATTTTATGAAAATTATAAGCAGGAGTTAAAGATAAAGGAAGAAAAAATAAATAAAGCCGTAGCAAATAAATTGGCTGAATTTAAAGAGCTTTCTACTAAAACCAAAGAACTTCCATCTGGTTTAAAATTGGTTATAACCGATTCAAAAAATGGAGCATATCCTACTAAGGGTGTAAATGTTAAAGTTAACTATGCGGGATATTTTGTTGATGGAAGACTGTTTGATACCAGTTATGAAACTGTTGCAAAAGAATATCAGGTTTATAATGAAAATAGAAAAAGCAGTTATCAGCCTTTTACAACGGTTTATGGACCGGATGCCAGATTAATTGCCGGATTTAAAGAGGGGTTACAGCAAATGAAAGTAGGTGATAAAGCAGTTTTATTTATTCCATCACATTTGGGTTATGGCTCGCAGGGCACAGGCGGTGTTATACCTCCGGATACCGATTTAGTTTTTGAATTGGAATTAGTTGAGGTAGTAACCAACACTAAGTAAAAAAAAGAGTAATTCATGTTCGAAACTTTAATTAAAAAAGATATTGAGTTACTTATTTACCTAAACAATTTAGGAACTACACAATGGGATGGTTTTTGGCTGTTTATTACAAACAAGTTCAGTGCTATCCCATTGTATATTTTATTGCTATATGTTTTATTCCAAAAATTTGGAATTAAAAAAACGCTTGCCATTTTATTTTTTATTGTGATTCTGATAGGAATTACTGACCAAACAAGTAATTTATTTAAATATGGTTTTGAACGACTAAGGCCTTGTTATAACGAATCGGTTAAGGATTTTATACGGTTGGTAAAAGCAAGTTGTGGCGGAAAGTTTTCATATTTTTCGGCGCATGCAGCAAATAGTATGGCAATTGCTGTTTTTTTTAGCTTGCTTTTAAAAAGCTTAAGTAAATATTGGGTACTACTACTAATTTTTTGGGCCATTTTAGTTGCCTATAGTAGAATATATGTAGGCGTTCATTTTCCGTTGGATATTGTAAGCGGCATGTTTTTTGGAGTAATCTATGCCCTGGCAATTTATTTCTTAATGTTAGCTGTTTTTAAAAAGACAAATTTTTAATAAATTTCTTTTTTATTCAATGGGTTTAGGAAAATTAAAAAGAAAATGACCCCAAAAGCCAGTTCATACAATTCCCACTTTCTTTCAGAATTTATAAAAACCAATAAACCGGTAATTATTAAAAAAGCTATGGTATGATGCCATTTTACAATAGGAACAGCAAACATAGTTGCTAATTTATTTACCCAACCTAGTTTCCTGTATAAAAAAGGTGTAACAATTAAATATAAAACCAAGACAGCTGTTAAAAGTTGACTGAATATAATTTTGTTTACTTTTTTACCATCAACTACCAAATTGTGTAAATTGGTTTCGCCTTGGGCGTTATTATCTATAAAATACTCAGAAGATTCAATATCAAAAATGCGTTGACCCCACGATATTTCTTCTCCAGCACCAAATAAAAAAACAAGGGCTAACAATAAAATACCAATTTTCCAAAGGACTGTTTTTTTGTTGAATAACTTGAAAAATCGCGAAATTAAAAGGATACTTGAACAGAACAGTAAAATTGAGGTTCCGTACTCAACGAATCCATCCTCTTTTGTATAAACTTCATCAAAAAATACAATGTTTGTATTGGCATAATAAATTCCAATCCCAAAAATTAGTAGTAAAAAAACATATGCAATTTTATCGGTTCTAGAAAGATGTTGTATTTTCATGTTGCAAAACTACTACTTTTTTAAAACAATATAATAATCTCTTACCAATC
>CAYFFC010000012.1:43788-52780 GCA_964342295.1 uncultured Lutibacter sp.
AAGGTAAACACCATAAATAAAACGGTTGCTAAAAATACATTTTGAAAATTTTTTGAGCGTAAATTTTTAACAATCAAAATAGCCACCACAAGTAAACTTATGGAAGCAAGAATGTAATAAACAAGGTATTCTTCAAAGTTGGATTTAATTAAAAAGTAGAAACCAATTGGCGAGGCGATACCAATAAGAGCGAACAATCCAAAGTTAAAATACACCGGAAATTTTTCGCCCTTCGATGTAAAATTTCTAAAGGAATGTATTAAGTATTCAATGTAAAATCCTGTATTCAGGGCTAGGGGTATTAGTACCGGCATCAAGTATCTCGATTTTTTTTCAGGAATAATTGATAGTAATAGTACAGATATTATAGTCCACCAAAATGTAAACTTGTAAGCTTTTTTATAAGCTGTTTTTTTAGAAATATACGGATAAAATAAACTTATAAGTGCGGGAATTGTCCATAAACCCGATTGCGTAAAAAAGCTCCAATAGTAATAAAAAGGCCTTACATTATAACTACTCCAATTACCTGTTTCTTTGGTTGTTATTTCTAAAAAAGTTTTTGGGTCAGCATACCTAACATACGCAAACCACCAACCCCCAATTAAAAAACCAATTAAAAGAAAACCTAATCCTGGGATAATTTTTGCTTTTAAATTTTTAGGTTTAAAAACAAAAAAGTAACTCAATAAAAAAGGCAGAAATAGGGCATAGAAAGAAATTGGACCCTTGCTTAAAAATGATAGTCCAAAAAATACAGATGCTAAAAGGGTATTTTGCCAAACTTTTTTTTGTTGAGTTAAGGTTTTTACTAAAAAATAAATAGAAGCCAGCATAAATCCGTGAGTAAAAATATCCCAAGGCGCTTCATTAATTATAGCAATTATATAAAAAGATGTACCCGCAATTAAGGCGTTATTTAGAGCATGCCTATTAGATAATTTGAAAATTTTTGAAAAAAGGTAACAAAAAATTGCTAAAAATATCACCATCAATGCTGCAGGTAGTCGAAGCGCATATAAGCTATTCATGCCAAAGATTAAACCTGAAGTAGCCGATAGCCATGTTGGTAAGGGTGGCTTTTGGTAACGAGGTTCTCCGTTCATAGTTGTTAGTAACCAATTATTATCCTGTACCATTTCACGTGCTGTTATAAAATTTCGAGCCTCCATAATAGTCACATTTGGAATATCCAAGTGGATTAATAGCATAAATGACAACAGTATACTAAGACTAACAATAGGGTTTTTTTCTAGAAATCGCAACATTATAAAAATGATTTAACTTATTATTTCTGATATAAATAAATACCTTTTTTTAGGTTACTTTCTAATGGTTTTAATTTTTCCATATTATCTGTAGCAATATTTTTTATTTTTTTATGAGGAATGATAACTAAAAATGATTGCTGATTGTTAAATTGTTTTTTTAAATCCTCTATATCTTTAATTGCAATCATTTTTCCTTCAGTATAAAACTGACCGGAATAGCTTTTATTTTGCCAATGATAAACAGGAAGCGCTTTATCAGCGTTATGTTGAATCAAGTACTTATCAGAATTCATATAATATTCTATGTTACTACTTATCAAAAGCCCTAGGTAACCTACAAGTGCCAATCCTGGAAATAGTAAGCTAATTTTAATAATTCTATTTTTAAACTTAATGTTATGCCACCAATGTGAAATTAGTAAAGCAATTGGCACCATAACCGGCATAATATATGGGTGAATTAAACTTTTAGAAATTGTAAAAAATAACGGTGTCCAAAGTAACCATAACAATAAAAATGCAGCCCAAGTATCTTTAAAAATAGTGTTTTTAGTTTTCCAAACTTTTGAAATTAGCACTTGAATCCAAGGGAGAGCAAATACGAATAAAAATACCCATATCATACCTAAGGGTTGTGATTTTGGAAATCCGTATTTATCACCACGCCAACTTGAGTCCGTAAATCTTTTAAAATGTTCTCCTACAATAAAATAATCAATAAAACCAGGTGATTTTAACTCGGCTAAATAATACCATGGCAATGCAATTAAACCGGTAAGTAAGGTTCCTAATATCCAGGGAAATGACTTCCATAAACGATTAAATTTTTTTGTTACTAGTAGCCAAATAAAAATGGGAGGACCTGTTAAAATTATGATTATTGGCCCTTTTGCCAATAAGCCCAATCCAATACCCACAAAAAACAAGTATTTCCAAATAAGCTGCCCTTTATTTTTAATTCCCTCCCAAAATGAAATCATTACTAAGGTTACACAAAATGCCAAGGCCGTATCCGTAGAAACTACGCCTGTATGAATTAAAAATTCAGGAAGTGTTAATAAAATTACCCCAGGTATAAAAAAGTCCAACCCTTTTCGTTTTGCGTATTTTCCAATTAGTAAAATCACTAAAATATTTAGTAGCAAATAAGGAAATCTGGCAGCAAACTCACTTACCCCAAAAAGTTTAAAACTTAAAGCTGATAGCCAAGTTGATAGTGGTGGTTTAGCCCAAAAAGGAACTCCATAATCAATTTGAGGCGTAATCCAATTATTTGTTTCAGCCATAATTCGAGCAATTTCAGCATAACGGGCTTCGGTTTTATCCATCAACGGAATTGCGAAGTTTAAAAAGCCTCTAAATGCAATTAGAGCAATAACAATTTGAGTATATGGAGAAATTTTTTTAAGAATTAATTTCATAATTAAAATTGCTTTTATTTAGAGGTTTTGTAAGTTTTTTTAATTCGGTACAAATCCAACCATAATTTAAAGAAGTAGGTTAAACTTACTTTTGATTCGCCTACATCAACCCATGATTTTAAAGGAATTTCTCTTGAAATTTTCGCCATTTTTTCAATTCCGTGAAGTGCTATTATTCTGTGAAATAATTCTACGTCAAAAAGCCATTTTGAGATGAACGTTTTTTTAAATATTTTTTTTGAAAGTTTGTGCTCAAAAATTTTACAACCACATTGGGTGTCGTAAACAGTTAAATGGAGTTGTTTTGAAATAAACGTTGCAACAATACGCCCTATAAAAAACCGATACATTTTTCGTTGTATATTATTATCAATTTTTGAAATTCTAGAGCCAAAAGCAAATAAAATATTAGCGTTTACCTGCTCGCTAATTTCTAAGCATTCTTCTAATGATGTTGCTAAATCGGCATCTAAATAAGCAATTTTCTGGAATTTAAAATTTAAGTTACAATGCTCAACGCCTTGTCTAACTGCTTCCGCCTTACCTACATTAGTATTTGTTGAAAAAACTGAAACGTTTTTTGGATATTCATTTTGTATTTTATATAGCGTTTTTAAGGTATTATCTTTAGAACCATCATTAACAAAACATAACAATATCTGCGGCTGAACTTTTAAAAACGATAAAAATCGGGTTATATCCAATCTGTCCTCTTCATTGTAACAAGGAATTACAATACACAACTGAAAAAAGTCTGTCATTTTTTACCGGTTTAATTGTCAATTTGTTTTAAACAGTTTGGATAGGTGGTTAAATTGAACAATTCACAAATATATAGAAATGAAATGATATGTATAAATTTAAATTTTGTACTAAAGCTTACAGTTCAAAAAACGCCTTCTGCCTTTTTAGTATGATAATATTTCTGATGTAAATTACTGTTCCCATAATGTGACCGATAAACAATACAGGGTCTTTTCTAAGTACAGCATACACTAAAATCATTAATGAACCTATAAGGCTTAAAAACCAAAAGCCGAAAGGGAGGGTAGAAACTTTGTTTTTTTCAGAAAACAACCATTGGTATACAAAACGCAGTGTAAAAATTATTTGAGCTGTACTACCCCAAATTAAGAGCCAAAGAGGAATAGCTTTATTGTAAAATAATTTATCTATATCATAGCTGTTATTGTTATATGAATATATAACCAATAAAACAGGGAATACCCATAAGAATACTTGTAAAAATTTAGGAGCTTTTTGCCATTCGCCCTGTAATTGAAGATTTCTGATATAAATGAAATAAGTAAGGGCTTGGCCTAACATAATAGCAAAATCCTCTCTTAAATAACCATAAACAAAAAGTAAAAAAGAGGCAAATAAACTTAGTTTCCAAAACAAAGTAGGAGTGAGTACTTTTTTGCTTTTTTCAGATAAAATCCATTGCAATATTAACCTGCCTGAGAATAATAGCTGAGCAAAAAATCCAATGCTGTAAATTATCCAATTACTCATAGATCTTTTTTTGCAATAGTATAATTAATATACTTTTTTTTCATCCATAAATAGGCAAAGCAATCTGCCAAAGGTCCCAGTAAACGGTTCCACAATCCGTACTTAGCTTCACCTGCAATTCTGGGAAAATGCCGAACAGGAATTTGTTTAATACGCCCGTTTTGCAACAAAATCATAGCAGGTAAAAACCGGTGTAAGCCCTTAAACATAGGAATACGTTGCGCATATGCTGTTTTAATAATTTTTAATGGACAACCGGTATCGTCCATTCCATCATTGGTAAATGACCTTCTAATTCCGTTCGCAATTGATGATGACACGTTTTTCACAAAAGAATCTTGTCTATTTGCTCTAACACCGGTAACTAAATCAAATTGGTCAATATGTTCTAACAACAAATTAAAATCTTCAGGTGTGGTTTGCAAATCGGCATCAATATAGCCAACTAATGCCGTATCACAATTGTTAAATCCAGCAGAAATTGCCGCACTTAGTCCACAATTTTTCTCAAAATTAATAAAGTTATAATCGGTATTGTTTGAACAAATTTCTTCAATAATCTGATGGCTACCATCTGTACTGCCGTCATTTACAAAAAGGACTTTTGTTTTTTTTGTAGCAATTTTTAAATAATTGGTAAGTTCTTGTTCAACACGTTTTAAATTTTCTGCTTCATTGTATACCGGTACAATTATAGTAAGCTCGTATTTCATTATTTTTTTGATAGTTTTAGTAGTTCTTGTGCTGCCTTAAAAGGTGTAGTTTTTGACATTTTAATAGCTTCTGTAAACTTTTTTAGTGCTTTTTTTACTTCATCTTTTTGATAAAAATTATTTTTTAATCGCTGATTAATAGTTTCTAACAGCCAATATTCATTTTGTTCATTTCTACGCTTTTCAAAATACCCATTTTGTTTTGTTAAATTTAAATATTCTAAAATAATTGCATACACTTCTTCAATTCCCTCATTAAAAAAAGCACTACAAGTGGTAACTTTTGGAGCCCAACCGCTTTCCTTTACAGGATATAAGTGCAATGCTTTAGCAAAGGCAGTTTTTGCAATTTCAGCAGGTTTTTTATTGTTTTTATCAGCTTTATTAATTACAATAGCATCAGCCATTTCAATAATTCCTCGCTTCATCCCTTGCAACTCATCACCTGCGCCGGCAAGTTTTAGCAACAAAAAGAAATCGACCATAGAATGTACGGCGGTTTCACTTTGACCAACACCTACGGTTTCAATAATAATGGTATCAAAACCGGCAGCTTCACATAATATAATAGATTCACGTGTTTTTTGAGCAACACCGCCCAACGAGTCGCCACTGGGAGAGGGCCGAATATAGGCATTTGGGTCTTTAACTAATTCTTCCATTCTAGTTTTATCGCCTAAAATACTTCCTTTATTTATAGAACTGCTAGGGTCAACCGCCAATACAGCTACCTTTTTTCCTAAACCGGTTAAATGCTTTCCAAAAACTTCAATAAAGGTGCTTTTACCCGCACCGGGCACTCCGGTAATTCCAATTCTTACAGACTTATTAGCATAAGGCAAGCAGCGTTCAATTATGGTTGCTGCTTTTTCCTGATGTTTGGAATGGGTACTTTCAATTAAAGTTATGGCCCTGCTCAAATATGAAATATCGCCGGCAACAATCTTTTCAACAAACTCTTTTACGGTTGGTTGCTTACCTCTTTTAAGTCTGATTTTTTTAATAGATGAGTCATTTATAGATGAAGGTTGTTGTACACCTTCAACTTCTGATAAGGCAGATTTTAATGACTTTTTCTTACTCATGTACTACTTTGTAAATATTGCGTAAATTTAAAATATTTATTCTGATAAAATGCAACACCTAAAATATTGTTTCGTCTTTAAAAATAGAAGTAACCAACGCAATGCTTAAAAAGGTTGATAAAAACAAAAAATTAATTGAAGCCTGTATACTAAACAACGCAAAAGCGCAAATGCAATTGTACGATTTGTATTGCAATGCTATGTTTACTATTGCAGTAAGGTATGTGAACAATAGTATGGTTGCTGAAGACCTTATGCAAGAAGCATTTATTAAAGTGTTTAAAAATTTGGAGCACTTTAAAGGTGAGGTTACTTTGGGCGCCTGGATAAAAAAAATTGTTATTAATCAATGTATTGATTACCTGAAAAAGAAAAAAATAGAGCTGGTTGCGTTACATGAAAATACGCTCAACATTGTAATTGATAATGATTGGTCTGTTAATGAGGAAGTAAGTGTTTTACAAATTAAAAAAACAATTGACAGTTTACCTGAGAAGTACAAAGTTGTGTTAAACCTTTACTTAATTGAAGGATACAGTCATAGTGAAATTGCACAGATTTTAAACATTTCAGAAGTTGCATCAAGATCGCAATTAATGAGAGGTAAAAACAAGTTAAAAAGTAAATTAAAAGAATACAATTATGTCTAAAAATTTACGTGAAATATTAAAAAATAATACTTTTTCAGAAGGAAAATTATCACAAAGCCATAGGGTAAATTTTGAACAAAAATTGAAAAGAGAATTGCATGCTTCAAAAAGAAATACTTTTGGATTTTTAAAGGTAGCGGCTTCATTATTGTTGCTTATAGGGTTGGGCTCAATATTTTATGTAACCACAAATTCAAACCTTTCACAAAAGGCTGTACCCATAAAATTTGAAAGTTTGGGGAGTGTATCCCCTGAATTGAAAAAAATTGAAAATTATTACCTGGCAAGCATTCAAACTGAAATGTTGAGTTTGGAAGAGACTTCTGAAAATAAGGAATTATTGGACGACTATCTAGAAAAAATTAGCGAACTCACGCAAGAGTATAAGCTACTTACCAACGAATTAAACCGTGAGGGACTTAATGAAAAAACCATTAATGCCCTAATTGATAATTTGCAATTGCGATTAAAATTACTGTACCGGCTAAAAGAACAAATGAACGAATTAAAAAACCTTAACAAAACAAAAAATGAGAACATTCAAGTATAAAATAATAAGCTTAGTAATACTTCTTTCATTAGGTTTGAATGCCCAAACTTTTGATAGAAAAATTTCAGAAAAATTTAAGGTGAATAAAAATGTTGAAATAGAAATCAATACTTCTAGCGTTGATGTTGATATTGAAACCTGGAATAAAAATGAGGTTGTAATTGAAGCTGTGATGGAAGTTGAAGGTATGGATGAAAAAGAAGCTGATAAATTATTAGAAAAGTGGGATTTTGAAGCTTTGGGTAATAAGAATAAGGTTGAAATAACATCAAAAGGAAGACCATACTTTTTTGGAAAGGAGGGTAATTACAATTTTCGGTTTGCTTTTGATTTTCCCGAGACACCCATGGAAATTCCCCCAATTGAAATACCAGAAATTGAAATTCCGGAAATAGAATTACCTGAAATGGTATTCCCTGAAATGGAAATTCCTGAAATAGAAATTGAAGCGTTGGAGTTTGATTATCAGAGGTATAAGAATGATTCAACCTATTTAAAAAATTATAAGAAACAGATTCAAAAGCAGGTTGAAAAGTTTAAAAACAGCGAATGGATAAAAAAAATGGACTCGTTTAAAAATACCAAAGCATATAAAGAACGTGTAGAAGCAATTAAATTACGAAGTAAAGAATATGCAAAGCAGATAAAAGAGTCTGATTGGCATAAAAAAATGCAGGATTATAAAAATTCGGAAGCGTTTAAGCGTACTATGGAAGCATCGAAACGAGCTACAGAGGAAGTTAAAAAACAACTACTAGAGCATAAAGAATTAATACGCGAGCAACAAGAAGTAATGAAAGAAGTACAAAAGGAAATGATAGCGAAACATAAAGAGATGAGAGAAAATGGAAAATTAGATTCGTTAAAAAAATACAAATTCAGAAATTTTTATTGGTTTGATGATAGCGAAACATCAAAAATCAAAATTAACAAATACCTTAAAATTAAGGTGCCCAAAAACGCTACGTATAAATTAAATGTGCGTCACGGAAAATTAAATATCCCAAAATCGGCTACTAAAATTTCAGCCAATGTTTCTTATGGTAATTTTAATGGAGGCGAAATTAATGGAAATAGTAATGTTCTTAAAATAAACAACTCTCCTGTGGTTGTAGAAAATATGAATTTTGGTACTATTACCTTAAAAAATGTTCCGAACGCTTCGTTTGGAACATTTAATAATTCAAAGTTGTTTTCTAACTCTTCAAATGTGAAAATAAATACTGTGGGAAAAGATGTTGATTTAAATCAAAAATTTGGAAAAATTGAGATTGCAACTATAATGCCTCAATTTAATTCTCTTAGTTTAAATTTAAATTACACGAAAGCTTTTTTACCTTTCGATAAAATTACTGCAAATTATGAAGTAGATACCTATAAAACTAGGTCAACAATTACGGCATCAAATACCGATTTTTTTAAAAAAATATTTGTAAATGTTTTAAGCAAGCATGAAACAACTATTAAAGGTAGCTTTGATACTAGTACAAAAACTAATAATAAAATAAATCTTAAAGCTGCTTATAGTAGTTTAACTATTCATTAAAAATAATTTTAATCCAATTTATTTATTGAAAATAAGGTGAATTTATTTTTCCTTCAAATGAATAATCTATATATCTGAAAACATATTTTAAAACTTCTTGGGGATCGACATTTTTAGTGGAATTGAATTCTAATTTATCTGAATTTTTTAAATGATTATTAATTTGTATGAGCATATCATAAATTACAGCCATTCCCTTGTAATTTATTCTTTCCGGATTATCCAATGGGGTATGAAAATC
>CAYFFC010000013.1:0-3984 GCA_964342295.1 uncultured Lutibacter sp.
TCTGAAGCTCTTTTTGAAGATTTTTTAGAAGAAAACTATCAAAACCTCAAGGCTGAGTTTTTCATACCATTAGCCGTAAACCATGTTATTGTTAACAACGTTGGTAGTATGGAAGTTTTAAAATCAAATGCACGTTGGTTTGGTGTTACTTATCAACAAGATAAGGCTTATGTAACTTCAGAAATTAAAAAATTAAAAGATAACAAAGTGTACCCTGCCAATTTATGGGAGTAGTAAAAATTTATTGAATAAGATTTTATAGATTTTAAATTCTTATAGCAAAAAGTTAATAATTAAAGCTGAATTCAAATGAATTCAGCTTTTCTAATTTTATTAATTATATATCGGGTGCTTTAATAATTCAATAAATCCTTATTTTAAACTTCATTTTATTATGGAATCATTATAAATTAACTGGTAAATTATAAAATATTTAAAGTAAAAGACTTCTAATTTAAAATTTAATATTAATTTTGCAATTCCCCATGTTAAAAAATGACAAACCCCCAAGTTTTAAAATGTCTAAAAAAATTAAGAAAATAGGAGTCATGACATCCGGAGGTGATGCTCCCGGAATGAACGCAGCCATTAGGGCTGTGGTTCGTACTTGTTCTTATTATCGGGTTGAATGTGTTGGTATTTACAGAGGTTATCAAGGTTTAATTGAAGGTGATTTTATTTCGTTAAATGCGCGTAGCGTAAATAATATTGTTAATAAAGGCGGTACTATATTAAAATCGGCTCGCTCAAAAGAGTTTAGAACTAAGGAAGGACGAAAGAAGGCTTTTAATCAAGTAAAAAATGCAGGTTTAGATGCTTTGATACTAATTGGAGGTGATGGTACTTTTACCGGTGGAATGGTTTTTTATAACGAGTACAAAATTCCTTGTATTGGTATTCCCGGAACTATTGATAATGATATTTATGGCACCAATTTCACCATTGGCTTCGATACTGCTTTAAATACTGTTGTTGAGGTTATTGATAAAATTAGAGATACTGCAAGTTCACATAACCGTTTGTTTTTTGTTGAAGTAATGGGGCGTGATGCCGGATTTATAGCTTTAAATGCTGGGGTAGGCGCCGGAGCCGAAGAAATATTAATTCCTGAAGAAGATTTAGGCTTGGATAGATTGTTAGAATCATTAAAAAGAAGCAAAAGATCGGGTAAATCATCAAGCATTGTGGTTGTTGCTGAAGGAGATAAAATAGGTAAAAATGTTTTTGAGTTAGCCAACTATGTCGAGGAAAATTTACCACAATATGAAGTTAGAGTATCGGTTTTAGGCCATATGCAAAGAGGAGGTTCACCAAGTTGTTTTGATAGGGTGTTGGCAAGTAGGTTAGGAGTAAAAGCAGTAGAGTTAGTATTGGACGGTCAGTTTAACTTAATGGTTGGTATTGTTAACAATAGGGTACATACCACCGATTTTGAAAATGCAATAAAAGGGCAGCATGAAATAGATAAAGAACTTTTAAGAGTAAGTGATATAATGTCAATTTAAAAAATGAAAAAAATAAGAACTGTTCTCATCTTAATTCTGGTTTTGTTTTCTACAAAACAACAGTTGCTTATTGCTCAAAATTTAAGTTTTAATTCCGAAGAATTTAATACGTTAAGTAAAATTGAAGGCTATGTAAATAGTGTTGATAGTTATATTTATCATATTAATGTGTCATCTAAAGATACTGATAGTATAACTATTAAAGAATTGCACGAATTTGATAACTCAAGAAGATTTAAAAAGAATGTTACCGAAAAAAAAGTTACGTATAGTAAAAGTAAAATTGTAAAGGTTAAATACAAAGATTTTCTTCAAAACACATTTTATAAAATCAAGTCTTTTTATTACGATAATGACAGCTTGGTTTGTGTTAAAATAACAGAACTTTTACCTGATGGTGCTAACAGTAAAATGTACACTCGAAAAATTTACTACCACAATAATAAAGTGCTGTTTGATACTAAAAAACAAGATGTAAAATACCAACCTTCGAGTTTGCAAAATTTTGGGTTAATTCAGCTCGAAGAAGAATATCAATCAAAATTAAATGATTAAAATTGGGATTAACGGATTTGGAAGAATTGGCCGATTGGCATTCCGATCTATAATAAATCGAAATACCGTTGAGGTTGTTGCTATTAATGATTTGTTAGATGCTCATCATTTGGCATATTTATTAAAATACGATTCTGTTCACGGAAAATTCAATGGAACTGTTGAAGTTGAGAACGGAAACCTTGTTGTAAACGGAAAAAAAATAAGAATAACTGCTGAAAAAAAACCTGAAAATATAGCTTGGGGCAAGGTTGATGTAGATTATGTAATAGAAGCTACAGGTTTTTTTACAGATAAAGAGAAGGCTGCTATGCATTTAAAGGCAGGCGCTAAAAAAGTAGTTATTTCTGCTCCTTCAAATACTGCTCCTATGTTTGTAATGGGAGTGAATCATAAAAACCTTACAAAAGATGTTTCAGTTTTTTCAAATGCTTCTTGTACAACTAACTGCTTAGCACCACTGTTAAAGGTTTTAGACGAAAACTTTGAAATTATTGAAGGTGTTGTTAGCACTGTACATGCAGCAACTTCAAGCCAAAAAACGGTTGATGGCCCTGCTGAAAAATGGCGAAGAGGTAGATCAGCATTAAATAATATAATTCCTACAACAACAAATGCTGCAAAAGCGGTTGTAAAAATAATGCCACATCTTGAAGGAAAAATTCTTGCAATGGCATTTCGAGTGCCAACAACAGATGTATCTGTGGTTGATTTAACTGTGCGTTTTAATAAGGCTACCAATTATACTAAGGTAAAAGAAGCGGTAAAATACGCATCGGAAAATGAGTTAAAAGGCATTTTGGGTTATACAGAAGATGAGGTGGTGTCGCAGGATTTTGTTTCTGAACCTAGAACCTCTGTTTTTGATGCCAAAGCCGGATTAGAGATTAATACTAATTTTTATAAATTGGTTGCTTGGTACGATAATGAGTTTGGCTATGCTACAAAAATTGTTGACCTAATTGAATATTCAGCCTCATTATAATGTAAATTTGTAAAAATTATTTTATGGAAATTGCAATTATAGCACACGATGGCAAAAAAGCTGAGATGATTCAGTTTTTAATGGATTTTAGAGCTTTAATACTATCAAAAAATATTGAATTAGTTGCTACCGGAACTACAGGAAAGAATGCTGAAAAAGCCGGATTTAAAGTTGCTAAATTTCTTTCCGGTCCTTATGGAGGTGATGCTCAAATAGCAGCACGAGTGGCGGAAGGAAAGACCAATATGGTATTTTTTTTCAGAGATCCATTAGATAAGCATCCACACGAGCCAGATATAGCTATGCTGATGCGTTTGTGTGATGTTCACGACATTCCTTTAGCTACCAATCCGGCAACCGCAGAGTTGTTGATTAAAGCTATGTAACAATACTATTTTAAAGCAATCATAGAAATTTCAACATTCACAAATTTTGGAAGGTTTGCAACTTCAACAGTTTCACGTGCCGGAGCGGATGCTTCGTTAAAATAACTTCCATAAATTTCATTCACTGAAGAAAAATCATTCATATCTGCTAAAAAGATAGACGTTTTAACAACATTTTCAAAACTTAAACCGGCTTCAGATAAAACAGCTTTTAAGTTTTCCATTACCTGTTCCGTTTCTGCTTCAATGTTTTCAGAAACTAATGTGCCCGTTTCAGGGTTTAGCGCAATTTGACCTGAGGTAAAAAGTAAATTACCTGCAAAAACAGCTTGGTTATAGGGACCAATTGGTGCTGGTGCATTTTTTGTATTTACAATGGTTTTCATAGTAGTACTATTTAAATTTAGTTTAATTAATTTTAAAACAATCTTCTGTCAGGAACCTGACGTTTATCGTATTTTAAGTCGCTTAACATGGATGATTTTACTCCAATAAAAAAGTAATAAGTTTGACGTGTTCCAAAAGGCACCCAATTAAAATTAAGTTTCCAGCT
>CAYFFC010000013.1:4084-6128 GCA_964342295.1 uncultured Lutibacter sp.
TCAATTTTTTGTTAAACAAATCGGTACCCGCTGTCATTCTTACCGGGCTCCATTTTAGTGAATCGGCAGCCATATTGTAGGTAGTTGATAGGTTAAGGTTATTGATTAACATGATTTTTTTAGACTCAGTTTCTGTAGAATCTTTTGGTTTTACTTTGGCTTCAAAAGTGTTGTTCAATCCAAAACTCATACTATTTGATAGTCCGCGCCCGGGTCTACCGTAAATTCCGTTATCAAAAGGAGAATATTCTACAACATCATTTGGATCAGCAGTACGTTGAACTTCTTCATAATAAAAACTAAAATCAGGCCGATATCCATACGAAACAGTTGGTCGCATTACGTGTCTAATAGCTTCAATTCTTCCTTTTTTAAAATTTACCGTTCCGTAGAGAGTTGTTGATAATGAAACACCTGCAGAGTATTCTCTAAACGAATTAAAGCCTTGGATGGTATCGGTAACCACAAGGTCATCATCGGGGTTATAGGTTTTACTTATTTTATCAAAATACCATACTTCTTTATAATTTGCGTTAGGCGAAAGTGTTAAGTATTTCAATAGTTTCATATTTGTACTAAGTGTGGTGTTTTGTTGAATACCTGATTTTGCAGTTTCAAACATTTCTTTTTTAAAGAAAAATTCATCGGTAGTATTTATTCTGTAATCTCCCTTTAGAGTATAAGTTAAACCCATTTTTTGCAATGCATTTTTTTTAGAACCCGATTTAGAAGCAAAGGGATAAATACGATCCATATTTAATTGTAATGCCGGTAATGACATTACAATACTTTCCGTATTTGTATTTTGTGAATGGGTTGCTGAAACCGATAAATTAAAAGGTGTGCCAACAAATTTTTTATAAAAGGAAACCGATGAATTTAAGGTGTTATTTAAAAAAGAGTTTGTGTTATATTCATTTAATGACTCTTTATAGTATTTACTGCTACCTAGATTTACTGATGCTGAAAAACGGGAGTTAGGACTGGCTTTGGTATCTTGACTATGACTCCATCTAATATTGTAATTAGAAGTTTTGGCATAATCATCAAAACCCCTAAGGCTATTTATTAAATTTTCCCACTGAAAGCTAAAGTTTCCATTGAATTTGTATTTTACAACATAATTTGTTTCAGCCCTCAATCCCCAGCTTCCGTTAGAGTAAACATCTCCTAATAAAGCTAAATCTAAATAATCATTAATTGCTAAATAATACCCTCCGTTTTGCAGAAAGTAACCCTGCTGGTTATTTTCACCCCAGGTAGGCATAATAAAACCTGAAACCCTGCCTTTAGTAAGTGGTATGTATGCAAATGGTAAAAACAAGGGAGTTGGAACATCTTTAATTACAAGATTGCTTAGACCAATAACCAGTTTTTTATTTGGTACAATTTTGGCCTTACTGGTTTTAATATAATAATCAGGGTTTTCTTTTTCTGAAGTTGTAAATTTAATATTTCTTACAAAAATGGTTGAGTCGTTTTCCTTTTTGGTAACTTGTCCCCTAATTATAACACCATCCTGCTCGGTTTTTAAGCCATAAATTTTTGCGCGTTCTGTTTCAAAATTAAAAACAATAGAATCTTGAGTTGTTTCTTCGGCACCCTGCTTAAAAACCGGTAGTTGAGTGTAATTACTAATACTGTCCTTAAGTCCTCTTGCGGTAACAATACTGTTATTGTTGTTTATTTCAATAAAGCCGGCGGTTAAGTCAATGTCCTTATAATGAACTCGAGCGTTTTTGTATAAAATTATTTTGTTATTCTTAATATCCTGCCTAATTAGGCTGTCAGCACTATGGTCAATAATACTTTCTAATATTTCCTTTGGTTTAATAATGGTATCTGTAGGTTTGGTGAGTAAAGAATCTGCTGCAGATACAATAGTGGAGTCTTGAATGTTAGTTTGTTTAATTGCAACAGGCTGTACGCTTTTTTCTTGAGAAAAAACCGGAGGCATGACAATAATAAAAATTACTATCAAAAAAAGTATTGAAAATGTATTTTTACAACGTGTTTTAATAACGAAATATTTAATAAAAATAGC
>CAYFFC010000013.1:6228-52226 GCA_964342295.1 uncultured Lutibacter sp.
AAATAGCTTTAAAATCGTAAGTTTTATTTAAATTAGCCTATAAATTATTCAATAAAAAAATAATGTTTAATTGTGCGATGTGTAACAACACTTGTTTCAACATTTTACAAATGCCAAAAATAATTAAAAAAATTGATGAACTCACTACACTTTTATAAAATAAAAACATTGTTTAAATTCTTTATTTGGGCATTGTATGTGAGCATGTTTTTTATGGACTCTGCAACGATTTATGCCCAAAAAGAAAAATTTGTAATTGTGTTAGATGCCGGACATGGAGGAAGAGAGCCAGGAAAAGTTGGCTACAGAAACATTAAAGAAAAGGATATTACTTTAAAAATTGCACTTCAGGTTGGTAAATTGCTCGAAAAAGAGAGCAACATTAAAATTATTTATACACGCAACAAAGATGAATTTGTAGGTTTGTATGAAAGGGGTAAAATTGCTAATAAAGCTGATGCCGATTTATTTGTTTCCATTCATTGTAATGCACATCATACACAAGCCTATGGAGCTGAAACTTGGGTGTTGGGAACGCATGCAAATGCTCAAAATTTTGAAGTTGCTAAGGCTGAAAACTCGGTTATTTTAGTGGAAGACAACTACGAAGCCAAGTATAAAGGGTTTGATCCAAATTCTCCCGACTCTGTAATAGGACTTACCTTGATGCAGGAAGAATATTTAGATCAAAGTATCCAACTTGCAAGTATCATTCAAAACGGTTTTACAAATGGTTTAAAAAGAAAAAACCGCGGAGTGAAACAGGCCGGATTTATTGTGTTACACCAAACCTATATGCCAAGTGTTTTAATTGAGACCGGTTTTATAACAAATAAAATTGAAGGTCCGTATTTGAACTCAACTAAAGGTCAATTAAAATTTGCTCAGTCAATTTACAAAGGTATTACAACCTACGTAAAACAACTTTCTTTAAACACGGTAGATACAGTATCGGAAAATGTGTTAACCAATAACGGTACTAACCATCAAAAAGAAATAAAAACCATTACAAAACCATTAAATGTAATTTTTAAAGTTCAAATTGCTTCGGGTTCAAGAAAATTGGAAACAAAAGCCTATAATTTTAAAGGACTTAAAAATGTAGAGCGGGTAAAAGTTGGAAAAAGCTATAAATACTACATTGGAAATTCTTCAAATTATGAAGAAATTGTTGAGCTTCAAAAAATAGCTAAAGCAAAAGGGTATCGATCTGCGTTTGTTGTTGCATTTCAAAATGGCACAAAGGTTTCGGTGGAAAAGGTTTTAAAAAAATCATAGAAACATAATCTTCTACTCCCAAAAATTATTAGTAATATTGCTTCATTAAACTACATTGATTTTGAAAATTACAAGAGAATTTAAAACAGGTGTTGTAGCTGTAACCGTAATTGCATTATTTATTTGGGGTTATAACTATATGAAAGGTCTTAATTTATTTGATGCCCCCAAAAAAACTTTTTTTACGGAATATAGCAACGTGCAGGGCTTAAATACTGCAAGTGTAGTTACTATTAATGGTGTGGAGGTAGGTAAAGTTATCGATATTTCTTTTAATAAAGCACCAGATAAAAGAGGGCAATTAATTGTTGAGTTTAGCATTGAAAATGATATAGAATTCTCTAAAAATAGCGTTGCAAAAATCTACAGCGCCAGTTTAATGGGAGGTAAATCATTGGCAGTTGTACCTTCTTATGAGGGAGAGATAGCAAAGTCGGGTGATTTTTTACTGGGTGAAATAGAGTCGGATATTTTTTCATCGGTTACCGAAAAACTTAATCCGTTACAGGCCAAGGTCGAAAATGTAATTGTTAGTGCAGATTCCTTGTTGGTAGGATTAAATTATATTATTGATTTAAAGAGCCGTGAAAATCTAAAAACAAGTATAGCGCAGTTAAATACTACTATTTCAAATTTTAAAAATGTTTCTGAGTCTGTTGATAAATTGGTTAGGGAAAATGATGAAAAATTAACAAATACTTTATCTAAGGCTGAGACTATGGCAACTAACCTTTCAAAGTTGTCAGATACCTTAGTTCAAGCCAATATTGGTACAACCATTAAAAACTTGGAAAGTACATTGAGCAGTTTAGATAAAATTTTGACATCAGTTGAATCAGGAAAGGGTACTTTAGGTAAATTATTGAAAGATGAAGAGATGTATACTAATTTAACAAATGCCTCAAAAGAATTGGAAGAGTTGTTGAATGAAATGAAGTTGCACCCCAAACGTTTTGTACATTTTTCTTTATTTGGTAAGAAAGATAAAGGGTATAAACCTGAGGCAAAACAAGAACAGTAATTTTAATCTAAATAAAAATTAATTATTTTTCAATAAAAAATAATTAATTATATAAAATATTAAATTAAATTTGCAATCTTATTTATTTTGAAGATTATTTGATAATAAATTTTAAAATATATTGAATATTTTTCAAGTAAATAATCATGAGGTAGAATGAATTATTAATTTAGGAGATTTATTAGATAACTAATCTTAAAATATTGAATCAATAATTACTAACAATTATGAATTATATTGACAATATATCATTTGCCCTTCTTCTTTTAGCCGGAGTAGGTTTTTTTGTGAGAAACATTAAAAAACTGAGCAGAAACATTAAACTTGGAAAGGCTGTAAGCAAAAATGATAACCCGTCAAAACGATGGAAAAATATGCTTATGGTGGCTCTGGGGCAGTCAAAAATGGTAAAAAGACCGATTGCCGGAATGTTGCACATTTTGGTATATGCCGGATTTATAATTATTAATATTGAAGTAATTGAAATTATTATTGACGGGCTTTTTGGTACTCACAGAGTTTTGTCGTTTTTGGGAGGTTTTTATACCTTTTTAATTGCATCATTTGAAATTTTGGCAGTATTGGTTTTAATATCGGTTACCATTTTTTGGTTGCGAAGAATGGCACTTAGAATACCGCGATTTTGGAATAAGGAAATGATGGGATTTCCAAAAAATGACGCCTTGTATATACTTTATTTTGAAATGGTTTTAATGACCTTATTTTTGGTAATGAATGCTACTGATGTTAGCTTTCAATCAGCAAACTCGGGAAATATAGTTAGTAAATTCCTTGTGCCATTATTTGATGGGCTTCATACTAATCAACTTCATTTAATTGAAAGAACCGCCTGGTGGTTACATATTGTTGGTATTTTGGTGTTTTTAAATTACTTATATTATTCAAAGCACTTACATATTTTGTTGGCTTTTCCAAATACCTATTTTGCTAATCTTGAAGTAAAAGGAAAACTCAATAATTTACAAGCTGTCACCAACGAGGTTAAGTTAATGATGGATCCTAATGCCGATCCGTTTGCGGCAGCTCCTGAAACCGAAAATGATACTCCTGATAAATTTGGTGCCAGTGATGTTACCGATTTAAACTGGGTGCAGTTGATGAATGCATATACATGTACCGAATGTGGGCGATGTACTTCATCTTGTCCTGCTAATCAAACCGGTAAGGAACTTTCACCACGTGCTGTTATGATGAAAACACGAGACCGGATTGAAGAAGTTGGGAAAAATATCGACAAAAATGGCAAGTTTATACCAGATAATAAGCAATTGTTGAATGATTATATCACTCCTGAGGAAATTTGGGCTTGTACAACCTGTAATGCTTGTGTAGAAGAATGTCCGGTTAATATTGATCCTTTGTCCATTATAGTTGACTTAAGGCGTTATTTGGTAATGGAACAATCGGCAGCCTCTCAAGAATTAAATATAATGATGACTAATATTGAGAATAACGGTGCACCTTGGCAATACAGTCAAATGGATAGGCTTAATTGGAAAGATGAATAACAAAAAAATAGATAAAATACCCTAAGAAATGAAAAAAGAAGATGTAGAGAAATTATTACATGACAAGGTTGAAAAAGGATTGCATATTAGTCCTATATTGCCTGAAGGCATTAAAAATTACTTAATTGATATTGACGGTACTATATGTGATGACATACCCAATGAAGAACCAGAACGCATGTTAACCGCTAAAGTTTATTCTGATGCCTTGGACACTTTAAATAAGTGGTATGATGAGGGTCATATTATTTGTTTTTTCACATCAAGAACTGAAAAGCATAGAGAATATACTGAAATTTGGCTTAAAAAACACGGTTTTAAATATCATAGTTTACTTATGGGTAAACCAAGGGGTGGGAATTATCATTGGGTTGATAACCATTTGGTTAAGGCTACAAGATATAGAGGCAAATTTACCGATTTAGTAGAAAAAGAAGTTACCATAGAGGTTTTTGACGATGGAAAACATAAATAAATTAAAATTGTTTTAGTATGAATGTACCAACAATGGCTCAAATGATGGCTGAAGGAAACCAACCCGATGTTTTGTTTTGGGTGGGTTGCGCCGGAAGTTTTGACGACAGAGCAAAAAAAATCACCAAAGCATTTGTTCAGTTATTAAACAAGGCAAATGTTAATTTTGCAGTATTAGGCACCGAAGAAAGTTGTACAGGTGACCCTGCAAAAAGAGCCGGGAATGAATTTTTGTTTCAAATGCAGGCAATGACTAATATTGAAGTACTAAATGCTTACGAAATTAAAAAAATTGTTACAGCTTGTCCTCATTGCTATAACACTATAAAAAATGAATACCCTGAACTTGGAGGCAATTATGAAGTTGTGCATCATACCGAATTATTGATGGATTTAATTGGTAAAGGATTGTTAACTATTGAAGGCGGCTCATTTAAAGGTGAAAAAATTACCTTTCATGACCCTTGTTATTTGGGAAGGGCAAATAATGTTTATGAAGTACCGCGAGATTTAATTAAAAAATTGGACACAGAACTTGTTGAAATGAAGCGCTGTAGATCTAACGGTTTGTGCTGTGGAGCCGGTGGTGCACAGATGTTTAAAGAACCTGAAAAAGGAAACATGGATATTAATGTTGAACGTACCGAAGATGCGATAAAAACAGGAGCTTCTATAATTGCAACAGGTTGTCCTTTCTGTAATACTATGATGACGGATGGGGTAAAAGCAACTGATAAAGAAAAGGAAATTAAAGTACTTGATATTGCCGAACTCTTGGCCGAAGTACAAGATTTATAGTTTTTAAATTGGATTCCTTCAAATAAAAATGATGCTAAAACATTTTGTAAAGGCAGCACGCTTACGTACTTTGCCATTATCGGTTTCAGGAATAATTGTAGGGAGCAGTATGGCAGGTTTGCAAGGATATTTTAACTGGCAAATTTTTGGGTTGGCAATGCTCACAACTATTGGGTTTCAAGTTATCTCTAATTTTGCTAATGACTACGGAGATGGTGTTAAAGGAACTGATAATAACCATAGACAAGGACCTGAAAGGGCAATACAAAGCGGTGTGATATCTTCTAAGCAAATGTTAAATGCAATAAAAATAACTTCCGTTATCACCTTTTTAATTGCAATTCTTTTAATTTATACAGCTTTTGGGAAAAATGATTTTTTTAACCTAGTAATTTTTTTGTTGCTTGGAATAGCTTGTGTGGTAGCTGCAATAAAATATACAATGGGTAAAAAAGCCTATGGTTATTATGGTTTTGGTGATTTGTTTGTTTTTGTGTTTTTTGGTTTGGTAAGTGTTGTAGGTAGTTATTACCTATACGTAAAACAAATTAATTTTGTAATTTTTTTACCGGCTTTATCTATAGGTCTTTTGAGTGTGGGAGTGCTTAATCTCAATAATTTACGCGATTACAAGTCAGATAGATTGGCACAAAAAAACACCTTGGTAGTTAAAATAGGTATTGAATACGCGAAATACTATCATTACTATCTTTTAATAGCATCGTTTTTATTTGCCCTACTATATACGCTATTTACATTTTCTTCGGTATATCAGTTTTTAATTGTTATTGCCTTTATTCCTATAGCTCATCATTTTAAGGAGGTTTATACTAATGAAAATTCTGTTTTATTAGATGCCGAATTAAAAAAACTTGCACTGAGCACATTTTTATTTTCAATTTTGTTTGCATTAGGAAATGCACTTTCACTGTTTGTATAAGTTCGTTTAAATTTTGAAACCACCTAACTTTGTGTCTTTTTACGGGGTGTTTTAAAATTAATTTTTTAAATTGCAGTAAACCAACTTATATTTCTTCACTATGAAAATTACTTACTTAGGACACGCTAGTTTAAGCATTGAAACAAAAGACAAAAATTTATTGATAGACCCATTTATCTCGGGAAACGAACTTGCAAAAAAAATTAATATAGACAAGTTACAGGCCAACTACATTTTAGTAACACATGCACATCAAGACCATATTTTGGATGTTGAAGCCATTGCAAAAAGAACAGGAGCTAAAATTATTTCTAATTATGAAATTGTAAGTTATTTTGGTAATAAGGGTATTGAGGGGCATCCAATGAATCATGGCGGAAAATGGAAGTTTGATTTTGGAACAATCCATTATACCAATGCTGTACATTCCAGCTCTTTCCCCGATGGAAGTTACGGTGGTCAGCCCGGAGGATTTGTTTTGGAAACAAACCACCACAGGTTGTATATTGCCGGTGATACATCGTTAACCTATGATATGAAATTAATTCCCGAAGTTATTGGAGAACTGGATTTAGTGGTGTTGCCAATTGGTGATAATTTTACAATGGGCATTGATGAAGCAATAAAAGCCAGTACCTTTTTAAGTTGTAATAAAGTTTTAGGTTATCATTATGATACCTTTGATTACATAAAAATTGACCATAAAAAAGCATTTACAAAATTTTCAAAAGCAAAAAAGGAGCTTACACTATTGCCAATAGGTGGCAATTTAAAAATCTAAATTAACATCAAATCACTAAAAATATAAAATTATGATGCTAGTACTTTATATAATTGTTGGCTTAGTTTTTATTGTCACAATTTTGGGCTTTATTGCTCCAAAAAGCTATGAGGTTAGTAGAAATATTGTAATTAATAAATCACTGCCAGAAACATTTAATTATTTAAAATCATTAAAAAATCAAGATAATTGGTCACCTTGGGGAGAGCGAGATCCAAATATGGAAAAAGAATTTAAGGGAACTGATGGTGAAGTAGGCTTTATTTCAGCTTGGAAAGGAAATAAAGAAGTTGGTGAAGGCGAACAGGAAATTATCGGTTTAGTGGAAAATGAGTTGATTGAAACGCAATTGCGATTTTTAAAACCCTTTAAATCTACTTCAAACGCATATATAAAAGTTGATGATGAGCAAGGCGCTACAAAAGTTACTTGGGGGTTCACAGGTAAAAATAAATTTCCGGTTAGTATAATGATGTTGTTTATGAATATGGAAAAAGCAATTGGAAAAGATTTTGAACAGGGATTAACTAAGCTGAAAAGCCTCCTTGAAAAGTAAATTTAGGTTTTCCGGTTTTATGAAAATTATTGGTTTTTTATTTCCCGGGTCTTTTAAAAAAGAATCTTTAAAATTTTTAAAATGTTTTAAAGATTTTGCAGAAGAATAAATTTAATGTTTTACTTAGGCACTTTTTGTGATAAATATTTTTTTCTTAAATCTTCTGATAAAATTCCTGTACCGTCGTGTTTCCAACCCGGTGCTTTTATAAAATAGTTTAATTTATTTTTTATGGTGGTATTTGCATAAAATGCATCTTTAAAAACTGAAATCCATTCATGAAATGCTATTTTAAGCGGGTTGTACGTTTTAATGTTTGATGTAAGACCGTAAATAACTATTTCTTCCGTTAATTCGGGCTGAAAAGTACCAAATAATTTATCCCAAAAAATAAAAATACCTGCGTGATTTCTATCTAAATATAACGGATTACTACCGTGGTGCACTCTGTGGTGAGAAGGCGTATTAAAAACAGCTTCAAACCAACGAGGCATTTTATCAATAAGTTCAGTATGAATCCAATATTGGTAAAGTAAACTTACAGACATTTGAGTAAAAATCATTACCGGATGAAACCCTATTATCGGTAATAAAATGTAAAATATAAAACTAAAAAAACTACCGGTCCAGGTTTGACGCAACGCTGTGCTTAAATTGTATTTTTTTGACGAATGATGTACAATATGTGATGCCCAAAAAAAACGGCTTTCATGACCTATTCTATGCGACCAGTAATAGCAAAAGTCATCTGCAACCAAAATTAAAATCCAAGCCCACCAAGTAAATGGAACTGTTGTTAGCTTATAATTAGTGTATAAAAAACTAATGACAAATACTACTAAAAATTTGCTTAACATCCCCGAAAATAAATTGCCAATACCCATTGCTAAAGAAGCAAGTGTATCTTTCAAATTATAATTATTGGGAGCTTTTTTATAAATTACTATTCCTTCTATTATAACAGTCGTTATAAAAAAAGGAATGGCATAGTAAATTAAATTTGGTAATTGAGGAATTTCCATATTTTTGGTAATATTCGATTCTAAGATAAAATAAATTTTTAAATAGTTGTATCTTTCGCGATGGTAAATCTATGAAAGCAATTTTTAAAAAATACACCCTTAACTTTAAAAAACCCGGAGGTACTTCTCGCGGTATATTATATAATAAAGAAACCTACTTTTTAATTCTAAAAGAATCTAATAAAGTTGGAATAGGTGAATGTGCAGTATTTAAAGGCTTAAGTTTTGATGATAAGCCTGATTATGAAGCAACGTTGCAGTGGCTTTGTAATAATATTCATAAAAAAGAGGCATTTTTATTAGACCAATTAAAGGAGTTCCCTTCCATGCAATTTGGTTTAGAACAGGCTTTACTTTCATTAAAAAGTGAGCATTCTTTTGAGCTGTTTCCTTCAAAATTCACACAATCCAAATCAGGCATTCCAATAAACGGTTTAATTTGGATGGGAGATGAAGCTTTTATGAGACAACAAATTAAAGAGAAGTTAAAAACTGGATTTACTACTTTAAAAATGAAAATTGGAGCCATTGATTTTGATACTGAAATAGAATTACTTAAAAAAATTCGCAATGAATTTTCAGCAAAAGAAATTGAGTTAAGAGTGGATGCAAATGGTGCTTTCAGCCCCAAAAACGCATTGGAAAAATTTAAAAAATTATCAGATTTACAAATTCATTCTATTGAGCAGCCCATAAAATCTGGGCAATTATATGAAATGGCTAAACTTTGCTCTATAAGTCCTGTTCCAATTGCTTTAGATGAAGAATTAATAGGAGTTATAGATGTAACAAAAAAGGAAGAATTAGTACAAATAATAAATCCGCAATACATAATTTTAAAACCAAGTTTAATTGGTGGCTATAAAGGAAGTATGGAGTGGATTAACCTAGCCAAAAATAAAAATATTGGCTGGTGGGTTACCTCCGCATTAGAAAGTAATGTTGGCTTAAATGCCATTGCCCAATGGACATTTTTGCTGGACAATTTAATGCCTCAGGGCTTGGGTACAGGAGGTTTATTTACAAACAATATTAATTGTCCTCTAGTGGTTGAAAAAGGACGGTTACATTATGACAATAACAAAAACTGGAACAATACTATTTTAAATTAAACATGAAATTTATACAACAAGCTTATAAAGGTGAAAATGATTGGTGGGCATATTTAGTAACATTGTTAATTGTATTTTTTGGTTGGCAGTTAATAGGTGTTATTCCTTTGTTTTTAACAGCCTATGCGCATGCCGATTCTATGGAAGAATTTATGTTAGCCGGAAGCCAGAATTTTGCAACCTTAGGTATCAATTCTAATTTGTATCTTTTTCTAATTATAATATCGTTTTTCTTTGGTTTACTGGGCTTATTTTTTGGTATTAAGTTAGTTCATAGGCGCAAGATAATATCATTAATAACGAGCAGAAAAAAAATAGATTGGGGAAGAATTATCTATGCGTTTGCAGTTTGGGGTACTATCGGTGTAGTAATAATCATTGTTGGAATTTTAATTGCACCCGATGATTATATTTGGAACTTTAAACCAATTCCGTTTTTTATATTAGTAGTTATTTCATTTTTATTCCTGCCAGTTCAAACCGGCATGGAAGAATTATTATTCAGAGGGTACCTCATGCAGGGATTTGGAACTTGGTTTAAAAAACCCGTAATAGCGCTTATTATAACCTCGGTTATTTTTGGTTTACTTCACGGCCTAAATCCTGAAGTTGAAAAATTGGGTTGGATTAGTATGGTGTATTATATTGGTACAGGTTTTTTACTCGGATTCTTTACTCTAGTTGATGAAGGCACAGAACTTGCTTTGGGATTTCATGCAGCAAACAATATTGTAGCGGCTGTTTTGGTTACAGCAAACTGGACTGTTTTTCAAACCGATGCCTTGCTTATTGATACTTCCGAACCTACTGTAGGTTGGGAAATGTTTGTTCCGGTATTTATTTTGTACCCGTTGGTAATAAGTATTTTTTCAAAAAAATACAATTGGAAGAATTGGCAAGAAAAACTATTTGGCACCGTAATGAAACCAATTAAGATAAATGAGGATAAATTTATAGCGTAATTGTTTAAATCGAATTGAGGATAATTGAATACAAAGAGTAGTATACATAAGGCCTTTAAATTGCAGGGAAAGTCGGTTTCTTCTGAAGGTGAATTGATGAAACTTGCCAATAGTATAGATGCTGAAGTTGCAAGTTTTTTGAAAGAATGGTTTAATACGCATGATTTTATTAAGGTTAAAACTTCGGGATCAACAGGTACTCCTAAAGAAATTAAGCTTAAAAAACAGCATATGATAAACAGTGCCCTTGCAACAGGGGACTATTTTAATTTACATGAATCAACTACAGCATTGTTATGTATGTCGCCTAGCTATATTGCCGGTAAAATGATGTTGGTTAGGGCACTTACCTTAGGTTGGTGTTTAGATATTACAAGTCCTTCCTTAAACCCTTTGGAGAATAGTAATAAATCGTATGATTTTTGTGCCATGGTACCTTTACAAGTTGCTAACTCCTTAAACAATTTGGAGAGAATAAAAAAACTTATAATTGGTGGCGGTGCTGTTTCTAATCAGTTATTGGATGAAATTAGGAATATAAAAACCGAAGTTTTTGCAACCTATGGAATGACAGAAACTTGTACGCACATTGCAGTTAAGAAATTAAACAATTTTTACTCGGTCATTGCGAGCGAAGCGAAGCAATCTGTTAAAAAGGATATTAGGTTTCCAAGTAAAATTGAGATTGACGATTTTATTGGTCATACTGAACTTGTTTCATCATCTCATTATCAAATTTTACCTAACATTAAAATTTCAATAGACAAAAGAGATTGTTTACTAATTGACGCTTTAAAAGTTTCTGATAGCAGAATAATAACAAATGATATTGTTGAATTAATTTCGGAAACAGAATTTAAATGGTTAGGGCGTTATGACAATATTATAAATTCAGGAGGGATTAAAATTAGCCCGGAGCAGGTGGAAAATAAATTAGCTGATGTGGTTTCAGGAAGATTTTTCGTAGCAGGAGTACCCGATGAAAAATTGGGTGAAAAGGTTGTTTTGCTTGTTGAAAATTGTAGTGATTATTCAATTTTGGAAAAAATTAAAAAAGCAAAAAAAATTTCAAAATACGAAACTCCTAAAAATGTATTTTATTTAAAAAAACTTGTAGAAACGCCCTCAAATAAAATTGATAGAAATGCTTCACTAAAACTAATTAAAGGTATTTGCTAAATATTTTTATTAAAACTAAAGTTTTAAGTACAATAAGTCCGCTATAATACCAAATTGGCGTTCTTACATTTTCTTTAATCTCAAAATAAGCCAGTTTAATAGTTGCCGGCATGGTGTTATTTTCATAACTATTTTTACAGTTTAAGCAGGCAGATTTACCAAACTTCCCTCCCGATAAAAAAGGAATTTGCAACAAATGTTTGTATGTGCCCATTACTTTTATTTTAGTAGTATTTACTTTTTTACAGCTTGGGCAAGCAATATTAGTTGCGGTCTCACTTTTTAAAACAGATGTATTTTTTCCTGCTATAAACATAGTTCTTACATTTCCATAGAATGATATACATTTTGTACATCATCGTCTTCTTCCAATCGTTCTAATAGTTTTTCAACATCAGCTTGTTGCTCTTCATCAAGTTTAGTGGTATTTGTGGGAATACGTTCAAAACCGGATGAAAGGATTTCCAAATTGTTGTTTTCTAAATAATTTTGAATGGCACCGAATTGTTCAAATGGAGCATAAATTAAAATCCCGTCTTCATCTTCAAAAACCTCTTCAACATCAAAATCAATTAACTCCAATTCAAACTCCTCCAAGTCCATTTCAAGACCTTCAGCTTTAATTCTAAAATTACAGGTATGATCAAACATAAAAACTACTGAGCCCGATGTTCCAAAATTCCCATTACACTTATTAAAAGCCGCTCTAACATTGGCAACGGTTCTGTTGTTGTTATCGGTGGCTGTTTCAACCAAAATTGCAATTCCATGGGGGGCATAACCTTCAAACAGTACTTCTTTATAATTCGCAGTATCTTTATCACTGGCTTTTTTAATGGCACGCTCAACATTATCTTTAGGCATGTTTGCGGCCTTGGCATTTTGAATTACAGCTCTTAAACGGGCATTTGTATCGGGGTTTGGACCACCTTCCTTAACCGCCATTACAATATCTTTACCTATGCGGGTAAAGGTTTTAGCCATTGCCGACCAACGCTTCATTTTACGCGCTTTTCTAAATTCAAATGCTCTTCCCATATTGTTGTTTTAATTGTTGCAAATGTAAATATTACAAAAGGTTTTTACAATTTATTTTATACCTGTATAACCCCTAAATTAAACTGCTTTTCAATAGGTGAGTTGTTTGCAGCTTCTATACCTTTACTAATCCATTTCCGGGTTTCAAGCGGATTAATAATTGCATCTGTCCAAAGTCGCGCAGCAGCATAATAAGGCGATGTTTGTGCATTGTATTTTTGTTGAATAGTTTCTAATATTTCCAGCTCCTTTTCTTTTGAAATTTCGATATCTTGTTTTTTTAATGAAGCGGTTTCTATTTGCAATAATACTTTTGATGCTTGCTCACCTCCCATAACTGCCAATCGAGCTGAAGGCCAGGCAACTATTAATCTTGGGTCGTATGCTTTCCCGCACATCGCATAATTTCCTGCACCGTACGAATTTCCTATAATAACTGTAAATTTTGGGACAACCGAATTACTTACGGCATTTACCATCTTAGCACCATCTTTTATAATGCCCCCATGTTCGCTTTTACTTCCTACCATAAAGCCGGTAACGTCTTGTAAAAACACCAATGGAATTTTTTTCTGATTACAATTTGCTATAAATCGGGTTGCCTTATCAGCACTGTCAGAATAAATTACACCTCCAAATTGCATCTCTTTTTTAGCATTTTTTACAACCTTTCGTTGGTTTGCTACAATACCAACCGCCCAACCATCTATTCGGGCATATCCGCATATAAGTGTTTTTCCGTAGTCTTTCTTATATTCTTCAATTTCAGAATTATCAACAAGCCGTTTAATAATTTCCTTCATATCGTATTGTTCTGTTCTGCTAGTTGGAAGAATTCCAAAAATATCATCCGGATTTTCAGTTGGATTAACTGCTTTTTCTCGGTTAAAACCGGCTTTAGTAACAGCTCCAATTTTACTAACAATATTTTTTATTTTATCCAAAGCATCTTTATCGTCAAAAGCTTTATAGTCTGTTACTCCACTTATTTCGCAATGGGTGGTAGCACCTCCTAATGACTCATTATCAATAGATTCTCCAATAGCTGCCTTAACCAAATAACTACCTGCTAAAAATATACTACCGGTTTTATTAACAATCAAAGCCTCATCGCTCATAATGGGAAGGTAAGCCCCTCCGGCAACACAACTTCCCATTATAGCCGCAATTTGGGTGATTCCCATACTGCTCATAATAGCGTTATTTCTAAAAATACGGCCAAAATGTTCCTTGTCAGGAAAAATTTCATCTTGCATTGGTAAATAAACTCCGGCACTATCAACTAAATAAATAATCGGAATTTTATTTTCTATGGCTATCTCTTGTGCCCTCAAGTTCTTTTTACCTGTAATTGGAAACCAAGCACCGGCCTTAACAGTTGCATCATTGGCTACTACAATACAAAGCTTTTTGCTTATGTAACCCATTTTAACCACAACTCCGCCTGATGGGCAGCCTCCATGTTCTGCATACATGTCATCACCCACCAAGGCTCCAATTTCTATACAGTTAGTTTTGGAATCGAAAAGATAATCTATACGCTCTCTTGCGGTAAGTTTTCCTTTTTCTTTATGTTTCTTCAAACGAGCGTCTCCGCCACCTTTATACACCTTGAGTAATTTTTTTTTAAGTTGTGCTAATTGAAGTTTATTAAAATCTTCATTTTTATTGAAGTTGATATCCATTGAAGTCTTATAATTTTTCTTAGGCTAAAGTACGAAATGAATGTTAAATAATGTTAAAAATATACCCTGATAATAAATACCTAGGTAAATAAATAAAAAATTTTATATATTTGTACCAAATTTCAAACAATTTTTTATGAAAATTACAAGAATTATTTACTGGAGCAGCACTATTTTGTTAAGTGCAATGTTGCTCATGTCTTCTGGAATGTATTTGTTCAAAAACAACATGATACAACAAGCATTTGAAAGTTTTGGTTACCCAACGTATTTAATATATCCTTTAGTTATAGCCAAGGTTTCAGCCGTAGTGGTTTTGTTAACTCAAAAGAAATCTCTACTAAAAGAATGGGCGTATGCCGGTTTATTTTTTGAATTTATTTTAGCCTTTTTTGCACACGTTATGATAAATGATGGCGAACAAATTGGGGCTATAATTGCGATACTGTTATTGATAATATCGTATACAAGTGGAAAAAAGTTATTTACTAAAAACTAATATAAAATATGAAAACAATAATTACAATAGGAGGGAGTACCAGTAAAAATTCAATAAACAAAAAATTAGCAGAATATACAGGAACATTACTTAATGGTAATAAGGTAGTTAATTTAAATTTAAGCGATTATAAGTTGCCTTTATATTCTGTTGATGAAGAAGTAGATAAAGGTTTTCCGGAGGCTTTAATGAAATTGAATGAAGCTGTTAGTAAAGCAGACGGTTTTATAATTTCACTGGCAGAACACAATGGTGCTTATGCTGCTGCTTTTAAAAATGTATTCGATTGGTTAAGTCGTGTTGAGGCAAAAGTTTGGCGAAAAAAACCGATGCTATTATTAAGTACTTCTCCGGGTCCCAGAGGGGGTCAATCTGTTTTGGAAATAGCTTTAAACAGGTTTCCATATCACGATGCCCAAATTACGGGAAGCTTGGCATTTCCTTCTTTTTTTGAAAATTTTAATGATATGGAAGTTACGAATTTAAATTTAAGGAGCGAGCTAATAGAATTGGTAAAAACATTTGAAAAAGCGTTATAGTTATGGCCGATTTGTCAAAAGATATTAATTCTAATTTTCCTAATGAAAAGGTTAAAGCACTCATTAATATAAAATATACTGCTAATTGGTTAGATACTTTAGGAAACGAAGTTTTAAAACCTTTTAAAATTTCAATTCAACAATATAATATATTAAGAATTTTACGAGGTGCGGCCAAACCAATAACGGTAAATACGGTTAAAGACCGTATGATACAAAAATCGCCTAATTCAACACGTTTGATGGATAAATTATGCGACAAAAACTTGATTGAAAGAACACGTTGTGAAAATGACAGACGCGTTGTCTATATTGCTATAACAATTAAAGGTCTTGAACTTTTAAAGAGAATTAATATTGGCGAATTTGATAAACAGATGGATATTATATCTAATGAAGAAGCGAAAATATTAAACACTATTTTAGATAAATTAAGAGATTAAGATGAAAACTATACTACATAAATCAAATCAAAGAGGTTCAGCAAATTATGGGTGGTTATCGGCCAAATACTCTTTTAGTTTTGCAAATTATTACAATCCGCAGAAAGTAAATTTTGGAGCCTTAAGAGTTTTAAATGATGATATTATTGAAGGTGGTACGGGATTTGGAACGCACCCTCATGACAATATGGAAATTATTACAATTCCGCTCAAAGGGGCTTTAAAACATAAAGATTCAATGAGTAATGAGTGGATAAAATTAGGCACCGGTGAAGTTCAGGTAATGTCGGCCGGTACAGGATTACAACATTCGGAAATGAATAATTCTAGCAACGACCCTTTAAATTTGTTTCAAATTTGGATTATCCCTAATGAAAGGAATGTAGCTCCACGATACGACCAACGGAAATTCAATGCTCTGGATAGGAAAAACAGATTACAAACCTTGGTAACTTCAATTAGCGAAAAAGAAAACGGAGCCTTGGAAATTCATCAGAATGCCAAAATTTCTCGTGCAAACCTTGATGAAAATGTGGATGTAAACTACCAATTGAAATCTTATAAACATGGAGTTTACATTATGGTAATTAGCGGTAGGGTTCAAATTAATAAAACAGTATTAAATGAGAGGGATGCAATGGGAATTTATGATACCGACTCATTTAGTGTAATGGCTCAAAAAAGCTCAGAACTTTTATTTATTGAAGTTCCAATGAAATTTTAATGGCTTTATAAATATCATTTAAATGAATGAAATTAAGGACACACTGATTGCCAGTGTGTTTTTTTTTATATAGTAAATGCTAAAAATTTACGATATTTGCAATCCATTTTCAATTTCCTTAAACTAAAAATAAATAGATAATGAATAAAAATAAAGTTTTAGCCTGGGCTACGTTCATAATGATTTTAATGGGTGTTATTCTAATTGCACTGGGTGCTTTTAGGTACGATGATGTTGCAGGTTGGGGATTTGCTGCTGTGGGAATTGGCTTTTTTGCTAATGCCTGGGTATTTAACGCCTTAAAAGGTAGGGTGTAGTGTATAACAGAAATAGTTTCAAAAGTTATAAATTGGAATTAATTCAAACAGATTTTTAATTTTAGAATTTTCAAATTATGTCAGATGATAAGAAGGTAATCTTTTCAATGTCTGGGGTTAGTAAAACCTATCAAGGCGCCAATAAACAAGTTTTAAAAGATATTTATTTAAGCTTCTTTTACGGTGCTAAAATTGGAATACTTGGTTTGAACGGTTCCGGAAAATCTACCTTATTACGAATTATTGCAGGAATAGAGAAAAACTACCAAGGCGATGTTGTTTTTGCACCGGGTTATAGCGTTGGGTTTTTATCACAAGAACCTCAATTGGATGATACTAAAACGGTACGGGAAATTGTAAAAGAAGGCGTTGCTGAAACCGTTACTATTTTAGATGAGTACAATAAAATAAACGATATGTTTGGTTTGGAAGAAGTGTACTCTGATGCAGAGAAAATGGAGAAACTAATGGCTAAACAAGCCGAATTGCAAGATAAAATTGATGCGGCAAATGCGTGGGAGTTAGATACAAAACTTGAAATTGCCATGGATGCACTTCGTACGCCTGATGGAGAAACTATTGTTAAAAACTTATCGGGCGGAGAACGCAGAAGGGTTGCGCTTTGTAGGCTGCTACTTCAAGAACCCGATGTGTTATTGTTGGATGAACCTACCAACCATTTAGATGCTGAATCGGTACATTGGTTAGAGCATCATTTACAGCAATACAAAGGAACTGTAATTGCTGTTACTCACGATCGTTATTTTTTGGATAATGTGGCAGGGTGGATTTTAGAATTGGATAGAGGTGAGGGCATACCTTGGAAAGGAAATTATTCATCTTGGCTAGAGCAAAAATCAAAACGTTTGGCGCAAGAACAGAAACAAGCTTCAAAAAGACAGAAAACTTTAGAGCGTGAGTTGGAATGGGTGAGAATGGCACCTAAAGGTAGGCAATCAAAATCTAAGGCACGTTTGTCAAACTATGATAAATTACTAAGTCAAGATCAAAAACAGTTAGATGAAAAGCTGGAAATTTACATTCCAAATGGCCCAAGATTGGGAACAAATGTAATTGAGGCTAAAGGTGTTTCAAAAGCTTTTGGAGATAAGTTATTGTATGAAAATTTGGAATTTAAATTGCCACAAGCCGGAATTGTAGGAATTATTGGCCCTAATGGTGCGGGAAAATCAACCATTTTTAAAATGATTATGGGTGAGGAAAAACCAGATAAGGGTGAATTTATTGTTGGTGAAACAGCTAAAATAGCTTATGTAGATCAAAGTCACTCAAATATTAATCCTGAAAAAACAATTTGGCAAAATTTTTCTGATGAGCAGGAATTAATTTTGATGGGTGGCAAGCAAGTAAATTCAAGAGCTTATTTAAGTCGATTTAATTTTTCGGGGAGCGAACAAAACAAAAAGGTAAACATGCTGTCTGGAGGTGAACGGAATCGCTTACATTTAGCTATGACTCTAAGAGAAGAAGGGAATGTGTTATTACTTGATGAACCAACTAATGATTTGGATGTAAATACCTTAAGAGCCTTAGAGGAGGGACTGGAAAATTTTGCCGGTTGCGCGGTAGTAATAAGTCATGACCGTTGGTTTTTAGATCGTATTTGTACGCATATTTTGGCATTTGAAGGCGACTCTCAAGTATATTTCTTCGAGGGTTCATTCTCTGATTATGAAGAAAACAAAAAGAAAAGATTAGGAGGTGACCTAATGCCTAAACGTATTAAGTATAAAAAATTAATTAGGTAATTATTTTAAACTTCAGATTATTCTGAAGTTTTTTTTTGCTAATTGTAAAATTTCTTTGTTAAGTTTGAAACAACGAACTAAAAAAGGAATAAAATGAGCAAAACATTATGGGTAATGCTGCTTTTTTTTGCAGGTCAATTATTAGTAGTAAGCCAAGATAAGCCTACACTTTCATATTTAGATGTATTTGAAATTGAATACGCCTCTGATCCTCAAATTTCTCCGGATGGAAGTGCAGTAGTTTACAGAAGGATGGGATTTGATATTATGAAGGATAAATCTATAGGGAGCCTGTGGATTTATAATAGCATTCAAAAAACACATTCAAAATTAACATCTCGCGAAACTTCCGAATCTTCTCCACGCTGGTCGCCAAGTGGCGATAGAATTGTTTTTGTGAGCGCAACCAAGCAAGGGGCAGAGTTGTATATGTATTGGGTAGCAACCGGTAAAACTGCTAAAATTACGCATTTAGATGCAAGTCCAAGTTCAATTACCTGGTCACCAGATGGAGCAAAAATCGCCTTTTCTATGAAAGTAGATGAAAAACCCAATATTTTGGTGAATATGCCCAAAAAACCAACAGGTGCTCAATGGGCAAAATCACCTAGAATTACCACACGATTGAAACATGAAGTTGATGGGGTAGGATATGTTTCTCCCGGATTTTATCAGCTGTTTGTAATTCCTTCTGATGGAGGCTCAGCAAAACAACTTACTTATGGAAATTTTAATCATAGAGGGAAGTTAAGTTGGTCAATAGATGGAAAAGAAATTTATTTTTCATCAAACAGAAATAAAGATTGGGAATATGATTTTATGAATTCTGAATTGTATAAAGTTCAGGTTTCTAATGGTAACATAACTGAGCTTACCAATAGAAAGGGACCAGATTATGCCCCAACAGTTTCTCCAAATGGTAAATATATTGCCTATTTGGGTTTTACAGATAAAATTCAGGCATATCAAATAAGGCAGCTATATTTGATGAGTACAGAAAATTCTAAAATTATAAACCTTTCAAAAAAAATTGATAGAAGTATAAAAAGTGTGGTTTGGAGTACAGATAGTAAAGGTGTGTATATAAGTTATGATGACTTGGGAACCACAAAAATATCGTTTTTAAATTTAAAAGGAACTGTTACTGAGGTTATTAATAATGTTGGTGGAACTTCATTAGGCAGACCCTATTCAGGTGGTAGTTTTTCAGTCTCAAAAAATGGTAGTATTGCTTTTACATATTCAAGGCCAGACAGGCCGGCTGATGTAGCCTTGGCATCATTAAAAAATAATATTCCGGATGTGATAACCACGTTGAATGAGGATATTTTGGCATACCGTAAACTTGGTAAGGTTGAAGAAATTAATTATAAATCTACCATAGACGGGAGGAAAATTCAAGGTTGGGTTGTTAAGCCGCCTAATTTTGATGCTTCAAAAAAATATCCATTATTGGTTGAAAACCACGGAGGCCCAATTTTAAACTATGGCCCAAGGTTTTCATTAGAAATGCAATTGTATGCTGCTGCCGGTTATATTGTGTTTTATCCAAATCCACGTGGAAGTACAAGTTATGGAGAAGAATTTGGTAATTTATTATTTAACAATTACCCCGGTGAAGATTATAACGATGTAATGGATGGCGTTGATTATTTAATTAAAACTGAAAATGTTGATGAAAATAATTTATTTGTAACCGGCGGAAGTGCCGGCGGAATTATGACAGCTTGGATTATTGGTAAAAACCAACGGTTTAGTGCAGCAGTTGTAGCTAAACCTGTTATGAACTGGATAAGTAAAACACTGGTTGCCGATAATTATTACAACTATGCTAATTACAGATATCCCGGACAACCGTGGGAAAATTTTAATAATTACTGGAAATTTTCACCATTGTCATTAGTAGGAAATGTTACTACTCCAACTATGGTAATGGTTGGAATGGATGATTTACGAACTCCTCCTTCAGAAGCTAAACAACTATATCACGCATTAAAAATTAGAAAAATTGAAACTGTTTTAGTTGAAATACCGGGAGCTTCCCATGGTATTGCTAAGAAACCGAGTAATTTAATTACAAAAGTAGCACATACCTTAGCGTGGTTTGAAAAATTTAAAAAATAAAAAAAGGTCGAATATCTTTTAAATATTCGACCTTTTTAATAAAAATATCAAGTTAAATTTTAGAAAACAAAATATTATTTTCTAAATGAATGTGTTGGTAAAGGTCGTTTATAAACTCATCTAATTTATGATATAGCGCTTTATAGGTATTGCACGCCCATTCTGGCGGAGTAAAATTATTACTTAACGCCTGAATTTTTTTGATAATAGTACCTGCCGCATCGTGTTCATCTTCTAAAATGGAAATCACTTTTTTGTCGTATTCATAGCTACTGTTATTAGCTTTTTCTCTGAGGGCTGGAAATAATATCTCTTCTTCTTTAACTAAATGTTCTTTTAATTCATTTGAAAGTGTTAAAAATAGCGAAGCAATTTCAACCGTTTCTGGTGAATGATGTCCGTGAACTGTTGCCACTTTTTGAGCAAATTCATTTATAATGTTTAGGTTTTCTTTTACATAGGTGTGGTGCACATTTGTTATATAGTCAATTAAAAATACTACATCCCAGTCTTTAAAATTTAAATTTGGAGTGGTTTTTTTTGAAGTATTGTTCATCAAATCTGCAATAACAATTTCTACATCAATATTTGCTTTTTTACAGGCATTTTCAACTGTTTTTCCTCCACCACAACAAAAATCGAGATTGTGTTTTTTAAATACCGAAGCGGTACTAATATCATCACTAACTATTTCTGAAATGGTTTTATTTTTTAGTGTTGTCATTTTTTTAATTTTTTTAGATTGCAAATATACGAAATAAAATAAAAGATAAAAAAGTCTTTTATTAATTTTACCACCAACAATCTGTCAAGTCGGTTAACATATGTAAAAGAAGTCCGATAGCTATTAATCTTGTTTTAGAGAAAAAAAGTAAAAAGGTATATCCAAAAATAGCGTAATTGGAGTGCAGTGGGTGAAAATTTATACTACACCTATTTTCGCTAAAAATAGGAGATGCCAATAAATGATCTACATCTACAAGCATTGTTAAAACCAATATAAACCAAGCCTTTTTCCAATAACTTTTAAAAAACAAAAATGCAATTAGTCCGGGAAAGACTAAATGCAAACTGTAGTGAATTATAAATCTGACAATTTCCAAGCTTAAAGTTTTTGTTGTTGAGATTCGAGGTAATTTAGGGCATTAGGTCCTTCCATAAAAATTAAATCTAAAATGCTTAAATTAGAAATAAATCCGTGGGTTAAACTAAAAACCTGAAAATATTTATCAAAGTCAAAAGTGGGTGCTTTTTTAGCAATTGCCAAATTTCTTAAATCTACAAGTTTTGTTTCTTTTTGATAAATATTTGTTTTCGTAAAAGGAATTTTAATTTGCAAGGCATCCATTAAAAATTCATGGCATTTAAAATTTAAATCAAGTAAAAACGAAAACTTTTTAGTAAGTATTGGCATTAAATCATCAATATAAAACTCAAAAAATGGAGAAGAGCTATAAGCTGTTTTAAGTGTTTTAAGGTGTTGGATATGCCAATTATCTTTATAATCAATTTTTACATCTTTTGTCAGTTGCTTGACACCTTTTGAATGCTGAACTGGCACGTTTAGTGCAAGTTTGCCATTTGGGGAATAAATATAACAGCGATTTCTATAAGTCTGTTTTTGAAAATTATCACAAACTTCAAACACAATTTTTTCTGATTTTACGATAGCAACATATTGACAAATAGGCGCAAAATAGGTTGGTTGAATAAGTACCATAACTTATAGTAAGTTCATTGGTTTTACATTAATCAGCTTTTTTACGTTTGCGATAAACACTAATTCCGTACCAAATAGCAAGAGCTCCTAAAAAGTAGTATAGGTACGAAACCGGTTTGCCACTACCGTGAACAGTTGTGAAAACCCTTTCCCATCTTATTTTATTTCCTAATCCTTTGGCATTACTATCCCAACTAAACCAAATAAAAACAGGCTTTCCAACAACGTGGTCAAAGGGAACATACCCCCAATATCTTGCATCTTCTGAGTTGTGACGGTTGTCACCCATCATCCAATAATAATCTTGTTTGAAGGTGTATGAAGTAGCCAATTTACCATTAATAAATATTTCATCTCCATTTACGGTTAAATTATTGTTTTCGTAAACTTCAATAATTCTTTTGTAAAAGGGTAATGTTTTAGCATTTAAAGCAACAGTCTTACCGGCTTCTGGGATATAAATAGGACCAAAATTATCTTTACTCCAAGGGTATTGTTTATTGTGAGGAAAAACCGTGCTGTCAAATGTTCCTTTTGGAGAAATTTGTTTAACCACACTTTTTACATGTGGGTTATTTTTAAGTTTAGAAGCATTCTCATCAGTTAAATTTACAATAAATTCATTGTTGCCACCTCCTAACTCTGTTGAACCGTAACGGGTAATTAAGCTACTTGGGTTAAATTGACTAGTGGTTGTAACATTATGAAAATATTGCGTTTTGGCTCTATCAGGTAATACCGTTTGTTTGCCATTTATAAAAATATAACCATCTTTAATTTCTAAGGAATCACCCGGTATGGCTACACAACGCTTCACGTAATTTGATTTTTTATCAATAGGCTTATCTATATGAACATTAGACCTGTCAAAGAAAAAGCGAACTGTATCTACAGGCCAGTTAAAAACTACTATTTCATTGCGTTTTATTTTTTGAAAACCGGGAATTCTAAAATAGGGTAGTGCCGGTTTTTTTAAATAAGATTTACTTTTTACCAAAGGCAAAGAATCATGAACCATTGGTGCCGCAATGGTGGTCATGGGTGTGCGAGCACCGTAATGAAATTTACTGACAAATAAAAAGTCGCCAATAAGTAATGATTTCTCTAATGATGATGTTGGGATGGTATAAGGCTGAATAAAATAAGTATGTACAAAGGTAGCGGCAACTATTGCAAATACAATAGAACTCACCCATTCACCTAGTTCTGTTCGTGGTTTTAAACTTCTTTCTTCAATATAATTAACATCAGTTAAGTAACTTACATAATAAATGTATAAGCCTAATGAAAGCACTACAAAAAATGAATCGGTTGTTGAATTTTTGCCAAAACTGCGAATGGTTTCAACCCAAATTACCGGAAACATCAATAAGTTTATTATTGGGATAAATAACAATACAATCCACCAAGCTGGCCTGTTTATAATTTTCATTAACACATAGGCATTGTATAAAGGTAGAGCAGCTTCCCATGCCTTTCTACCTGCTTTTTGGTATAATTTCCAGGTTCCTAAAAAATGCACAATTTGAATTATTATAAAAAATAGCAACCAGCCTGTCATTGTCATAATTAATTATTTTAAAATTATTTTAATCCTAATACGTTTTTCATGGTAAAAATACCATTTTTATCTAGCAACCACTCGGCAGCAATTACTGCTCCTAAAGCAAAACCCTCTCTGTTGTGTGCAATATGCTCAATATTTATTGAATCAACATCCGATTTATAACTTATTTTGTGAGTTCCGGGAATCTCGGGTATTCGTTTTGCAATTATTGGTATCTCTGTATTAGTATTTGTTACAGTATCCAAATTCCAGCTTTTTTTTGCCTTGTGTTTTATAATTCCTTCCGCCAATGTTATGGCCGTACCACTTGGAGCATCCAATTTTTTAGTGTGGTGAATTTCTTCCATTTCAATGGTGTAATCATTTAAATTAGCCATCATTTTGGCCAAATATTCATTCAATTCAAAAAAAATGTTCACTCCTAAGCTAAAATTTGATGCATAAATAAAAGCGCCATTATTGCTTTTACAAATGTCAATAGCATCATCAAATTTATTAAGCCATCCTGTGGTACCACTAACCACAGGAATATTGTTTTTAAAACAGTTTGTTATGTTAGAAAAAGCTGCCTCAGGAATACTAAAATCTATAGCAATATCTGCAACATTTATATTGTAATTTTTGGAGTTTTCATCAACTTTTAACACAATTTCATGCCCCCTGTTTAAGGCAATTTTTTCGATGGTTTTCCCCATTCTGCCATATCCTAATAAAGCTATTTTCATTTTATGATACCAATTTAATTAAAGTTATTAAAAATTAAAATTAATTGAAGCACCAACAATTGCCTTATTTGAAGCATCATTTTTAATTAATTTAGGCCGAAAACTTAAATTATTATCTACATTGTGTTGCAATAAATGTGCATTTGCACTTGCTTCAATAATTTGTAGCACATAAAGTCCAATGGTTACTAACATAGAAAGGTCTCTGTCTTTTTTATATGATTTTTGTGCTGAAACTAATGCCTCTTTCGATAAAAAAGGCAAATCGCCTTCACCGTTAAATTCATCGGGTTTACCATTGATTCTTAATTTATAGGCATCTCTTAACCTATTGTAATTTTTATTGTTATTGTTGTAAAAATAAATTCCGGAACCTAAGGCTCCATAAACCAACGGAATTTTCCAGTATTTTTTATTATAAGCCTGACCTAAACCCGGCAATATAGCTGAGTAGAAAGCTGCCTTTGCCGGTGCCAAAGGATTATATGTTGACATGGCCGAAACCAATGAATCTTTTTTTTGAATATCCGCAGTTTTTTGAGAATAACAATTTGTCCAGGTCAAAATAAAAAAGACACTAAAAAAATAGAACTGCTTGTTAAACACTATTGAAGTAATTTTTTTAATCGGTTAAAGTCTTCCTCAGAATGAAATGGGATGATAATTTTTCCTTTATCCTTTCCTGAAATTTTTACATCAATTTTATGACCAAAATACTCGCTAAATGTTTTTACACCTTTTGAAACATATTTAGGGATTACAACTTCCTTTTTAGTTGGAAGTTCCTTATTTTCAGGTTCTTTAAGGGCTTTTACCAATTGTTCTGTTTGACGAACCGATAATTTTTGCTGAATTATTTTTTCATAGATTTTTAATTGGTCGTCAAGATTTTCAATATTAATTAGTGCTCGTCCATGTCCCATTGATAAAAATCCGTCGCGCATACCGGTTTGAATAATAGGGTCAAGTTTTAGCAACCTTAAATAATTGCTTATGGTTGATCTTTTTTTGCCAACACGTTGACTCATTTCCTCCTGGGTTAAGCTAATTTCATCAATTAACCGTTGGTAGGTTAAAGCAACTTCAATAGGATCTAAATCTTTTCGCTGAATATTTTCAACCAATGCCATCTCCAACATTTCCTGATCATTAGCAATTCTAATATAAGCCGGGATGGTTTTATTACCAACTAATTTTGAAGCTCTATACCTTCTTTCACCGGAAACCAGCTGAAATTTATTTCCTTCTAATTTTCGTACTGTTATAGGTTGAATTACCCCTAATTCCTTTATAGAACTTGCCAGTTCGCGAAGTGCTTCTTCATTAAAATGAGTTCGTGGCTGAAACGGATTTACTTCAATTGAGTTTAACTCAATTTCAATAATATTTCCAACAACTTTATCGGCATTTTTATCGTTTACCGATGTAATATCAGCACTGGTTTCTTTTAACAATGCCGATAACCCTCTACCTAGTGCCTGTTTTTTAGTTGCTTTTGCCATCTTTTTTATGTTGTGTTAAAATCTCATTTGCCAAGTTAATGTAATTGGTTGCTCCTTTACTGGTGGCATCGTATGCAATAATACTTTCACCATAGCTAGGCGCTTCACTTAAACGCACATTGCGTTGAATAATGGTTTTAAACACCATATTTTGAAAATGTTTCTTTACTTCTTCAACAACCTGATTCGACAAGCGCAAACGCGAGTCGTACATAGTAAGTAGCAATCCTTCAATATCCAATTTAGGATTGTGAATATTTTGTACACTTTTTATAGTATTTAATAACTTACCTAAACCTTCCAAAGCAAAATATTCGCATTGAATAGGTATTATTACCGAATTTGCGGCTACAAGTGCGTTGAGGGTTATTAACCCAAGTGAAGGAGCGCAATCTATTAAAATATAATCGTATAAAGGTGTAATATTTTTTAATGCTTCCTTGAGCATAAATTCTCGGTTATTTTTATCAACCAGTTCAATTTCAATAGCAACCAAATCTATATGAGCAGGTATTAAATCTACATTTGGAGAGTTGGTTGCAACAATAGCATCTTTCGCATCAATTGCATGTTCCAACAGTTGGTAGGTGCCTTTTTCCACTTCTTCCACTGCAATTCCTAAACCCGATGAAGCATTGGCTTGGGGATCAGCATCTATAAGTAGTACTTTTTTTTCTAAAACTCCTAAAGCGGCTGCTAAATTTACGGTCGTAGTAGTTTTACCAACACCTCCTTTTTGATTGGCAATTGCAATAATTTTTCCCATAAAAGATTAAGAATAGTTTAATGTTGTAAAAATACGATTATTTATGATTTTTAAAAGTTTATATTGTTAACATACATTTAAAAATAAAGAAGCTGTTTAAAATTTGATTAAACAGCTTCCGAAGTGTTAATTTTTAAAAGGAATGTTTTCCAGAATCGTAAGTAAAAACTTCCAGAATTTTTGGGTAGATTTTATACTGGTCCGTTCGTCAGGTGAGTGCGCACCTTTAATAGTTGGTCCAAATGAAATCATATCCATTTCAGGGTAATTAGTTCCTAATATTCCACATTCCAAACCCGCGTGGCAAGCTACAACATTTGCCTTAGATCCAAATAATTTTTCATAGGTTTCTGTTAATACTTTTAAAATGGGTGAATTCATATTTGGTTTCCATCCGGGATAAGAACCTGACATGGTTACCGAATACCCCGCTAAATCGAACACAGATTTTAAAGTATTAGCCAAATCAAATTTAGAAACTTCTACAGATGATCTTGTTAAACACATAATTTTTATTTCCTCATCTTTAACAATAACGCGTGCTAAGTTATTTGAGGTTTCAACCAGACCTTCCATATCGTGGCTCATTTTGTAAACACCGTTGTGTAAACTATAAACAGTGTTTAATAAAGTATTTTGACTAATGGTGGTCATTACCATAACAGGTTTTTCAGATTCAGTAACTTCAATAGTTAAGTTGGGTTCAACCGATTTTAACTCGGTTGTTATTTCTTTTGAAAACTTTTTAATTCGTTTTAAAAAAATATCTTTTTTAGATGTATATACGGCAATTTTAGCAAAACTTTCCCTCGGAATGGCATTTCGTAAACCACCTCCATTAATTTCCGAAATACGGATAAATTCACTAACTTCATACAATAGGCGGTTCATAATTTTATTGGCATTGCCAAGGCCTCTGTGAATATCCATCCCTGAATGTCCACCATTTAAACCGGTAATACTTAGTGCGTATCCAACACTACTAGCAGGAGTATGTACTTCGTTATAAGTTTCTACAGCAGAAATATCTATTCCACCCGCACAACCTATATCAATTTCATCATCTTCTTCTGTATCAAGATTCAGCAAAATTTCACCATCTAAATAACCGGCTTGCAAACCCATTGCCCCTGTCATACCTGTTTCTTCATCAATGGTAAACAAGGCTTCAATTGCAGGATGTAAAATTGTTTTAGATGCCAAAATACTCATAATGGCAGCTACTCCCAATCCATTATCTGCTCCAAGTGTTGTTCCTTCAGCACGCACCCAATCACCATCAACTTTCATTTTGATTCCTTCAGTATCAAAATCAAAATCGGTATCCGAGTTTTTTTGGTGAACCATATCCAAGTGAGATTGTAAAACAACAGTTTTTCTGTTTTCCATTCCTTTTGTAGCAGGTTTTTTAATAATAACATTACCAACAGGATCAACAACGGTATCCAGATTTAATTTTTTTCCAAATTTCACCATGAACTCGACTACGCGATCTTCTTTTTTTGAACCTCGAGGAACCGCATTTAAATCGGCAAAATTATTCCAAAGATTTTTAGGTTCCAGGTCTCTTATATGACTACTCATAATTATATTTATTTTTGCGTTTCATTAAATATTTCAATAACTGTATTTTCTATTGGTTTTCTAACCTTTTTCATAGTACTCATGACATCATCATCAGCTCGGTATCCAACAGGAAGCATTAATACCGATTTTAAGTTTTGCGATTCTAAATTCAATAATTCATCAACCTTTGAGGGGATAAAACCTTCCATTGGGCAACAATCTATTTTTTCAATGGCACAAACTGTCATAAGGTTGCCAAGTGCAATATAAGTTTGATAAACTGCCGATTGTTCAATTGCTTTTTTTGATAAATTGCTGTACATATCAATCAATTGCTTTCTAAAAGGAGCAATTATTTTTTCATCGGTACCCCTAATTTCTTTTTCAAGATTAAAATAATTGTTTATGTCTTGTTCTGTAGTGCTTTTTTCAATACATAACACTAATAAATGTGAAGCATCTACAACTTGTTTTTGAAAATATGAGATTTCAACAAATTTTTCCTGAAGTGTTTTATTTTGGATTACAATCATTTTTAAAGGCTGTAATCCAAATGAAGTAGGAGTTAAATTAAATGCTTTTTTTAAGGTTTCTATTTTTTGTTGGGAAAGTATTTTTGAAGGATTGAACTTTTTTGTAGCATAGCGCCATTCTAAACTATTAATAATGCTCATTTTATAAAATTTACTTCTACAAAATTAATTTAATTTACCGAAAAACGGCTACGTTTTTACTTCAATTTTTTTTACTAAAAGTAAATTTTTATCTTTAGCATACTAAAAATTGACTATGAAAGAAAATTTACTTCATTTTATATGGAAACTAAAATTGTTTCCAGTAAAAACACTGTGTACATCTCAAGGGGAAAAACTAGAAATAGTATCAAGTGGATTACCAAATTTTAATGCAGGGCCAGATTTTTTAACCGCAAAAATTAGGGTTAACGGACAACTTTGGGTAGGAAATGTTGAAATTCATGTAAATGCTTCTGATTGGTATGCCCACGGACATGAAAATGATAAAAACTACGATGCGGTGATATTGCATGTAGTTTGGAATGATAATATGGAAATATTTAGAAACTCCAATAAGCCTCTCACTACATTGGCGTTAAAAAAATATGTAAGTAAAAATGTGCTAGATAAATACCGTAAGTTAATGTTGAAAGATGAAAAGTGGATACTATGTGAAAATCAGTTAGGGACTGTTTCAAAATTTCATTTAAGTAATTGGTTAGAAAAATTGTATTATGAACGCTTAGAGAAAAAATCTAAAATCATAACATCTTTATTAGCATTTAATAAAAATAATTGGGAGGCTACGCTATTTTGTTTACTGGCAAAAAACTTTGGTCTAAAAATTAATGGAGAGGCTTTTTTTGATATGGCAAAATCGATAAATTTTTCAGTTATCAGAAAAATTTCATGCAACCCTTTTCAACTAGAGGCATTGCTTTTTGGTCAAGCAGGTTTGCTGATTGACCAATATGAATCGGATTATTTTAAAAAACTTCAAAATGAATACAATTATCTAAAGAACAAGTTTAAACTACAACCTGTTTTTAAAAAACAGGTAGATTTTTTTAGATTACGACCCAACAATTTTCCTACAATTCGTTTGTCACAGTTTGCCAATTTAATTTACAAGGAACAACATTTATTTTCAAAAGTTTTAGAAACAAAAAATATTAAAAATTATTATGAACTTTTGAGTGTTAAAACATCCGCATACTGGGAAACACATTACACTTTTGGTAAATCATCAAAAAAAACAATAAAAAAAACGTCAAAAAAGTTTATTGATTTATTGGTAATTAATACTATTATCCCCTTAAAATTTATTTATCATAAACACAACGGTAATGTTAACTTAATGGGTAATGTAATTGATATGACAATACACATGAAACCTGAGAAGAATGCTATACTCTCAAAATTTGAAAGTTTACAAGTAGCGTCTAACAATCTGTTCGAATCTCAGGCCTTATTAGAACTTAAAAACGAATACTGCAATAACCAAAAGTGTTTGCAATGTGCAATAGGTAAAGAGTTAATTACCAGTTAATTTGACGGATACCAATTTTTTAATTGTACTTGAATGTTTTTATTTTTATCGTTCACCATTTTTTTAAAAGAGTTTACATCGCTTAAGCCATTTTTTCCTCTATAGTGATACGGATATACTATTTTAGGTGTAAAATCCAATACGGCACTCGCCGCCTGATTGATATTCATAGTATATGGTAAATTCATACAAATAAATGCAATATCAATTTTTTGAAGATTTCTCATTTCAGTAATATCTTCTGTATCACCCGATATATATATACGTTTATCATCAATGTGTAAAACATAACCGTTTCCTCTTCCTTTAATATGCCTTGAGGCTACATTTTCAGGCAAGTTATACATAGGTATAGCATTTATAAACATATCTAATCGATGCACACCTTGCCCGTTATTTATAATAGTAAGTTTTTTGTGATATTTTTCGGGGAGTTTATCAGCCACAGCTTTCGGAACTATAAACTCTGCTTTAGAACTATTAAGTGCATCAAGTGTTTTAAAGTTTAAATGATCCCCGTGAATGTCGGTAATTAAAATTATATCGGGTGTATCAAAATTGCTATATAAGTCGGCACCACCATACGGATCAACAAAAATAGTTTTAGTATTATAAGTTAACACCAAGCTACCGTGTAAAACAGGTTGTACAGTTAATTCACCGTTTTTAGTTTTATATATATCTTTTTCAGAATTTTGTGCGATACCTAACCAATAAATACTTGCAAATACTGCTGTAAATAATATGTTCAATTTCATAATAAATAGTTGTTAAAAAATTCATTATATAAATATACAATTAAATTATTTACTGTTATTTTTGTTGGCTAAATTTTAGACAATTGAAATCGTTTAAATTTCCTTCACCTTACTCAGTTTTAATGATTGTAATATTTTTAAGTGCCCTTGCAACTTGGTTGTTACCGGCGGGTACTTATGATTCGTTGTCGTATAGTAGTGAGAGGAATGAGTTTACTATAAAACGAAATAATACAAAATACCAATTAGCAGCAAATCAGCAGGTTTTGGACAGTTTACAAATACCTGTATCATTAGAAGCATTTAAAGAGGAAAAAATAAAAAAGGCAATTTCTGTTCCCGGTACTTATAAGCAGGTATCTGCAAAACCTCAGGGATTTTTAGAAATATTATTTGCCCCCTTAAAAGGTATTTATGATTCTGTTGATATTATTTTATTCGTGCTAATTATAGGTGGTTTTATTGGAGTTTTTAACAGTTCCGGTGCTTTTAATGAAGGAGTTGGGTTTTTAGCTGAAAAACTCAAAGGCAAAGAAAGTTATATCATTGTTTTAGTTACTAGTTTAATTGCACTGGGTGGTTCAACTTTTGGGTTAGCAGAAGAAACGCTTGCTTTTTATGCCATTTTGGTTCCCGTTTTTATGGCTGCCAGTTACGATTTAATTGTTCCGGTTGCTGTTATTTATATAGGTTCATCAATGGGGGTAATGGGCTCAACGGTAAATCCATTTTCAACTATTATTGCTTCTGATGCTGCCGGGGTTAATTGGACTGTTGGTATTATTAGTAGATTAATAATGCTTGTTTTAGGGTTAACGTTAAGTATATGGTACATTTTAAGGTATGCCAATAAAATAAAAATAGATCCAACAAAATCGTTGTTGTATGGTTCTAAATTAGAAAATCCTTTTTCTAAAGTAAACGCTTCACTTGCTTTAAAAAAACTTAAGCCTGTAACAAAAATTTTATTAATTGTATTTGCTTTAACATTTGTTGTAATGATATTTGGCGTATCTGCTCTTGGGTGGTGGTTTCAGGAAATGACAGCTTTGTTTTTGGTGGCAGCAGTAGTTGTTGGGATTATTCAAAAATTGGGAGAGCAAAATTTTATTAAGGAGTTTATTAACGGTGCTAAAGATTTGTTGGGCGTATCTTTTATTATAGGTATTGCACGAGGAGTTACCTTTGTTTTAAATGAAGGCCAAATAGCCGATACCATGCTTTTTTATGCCGCAAATTTAGTTGAAGGTATGCCGGCAGTTGTATTTTTACCAATGTTAACAGTAGTATTTTTTATATTGGCCTTATTTATTTCGTCATCATCTGGTATGGCCGTAGTAACTATGCCAATAATGAGTTCGTTAGCTTCGGTTGTAGGGGTTGCACCAGAAGATATTGTGAATACGTATTTATTTGGGCTGGGAATTATGACTTTTATTACTCCAACCGGATTAATATTGCCATCCTTAGCTATGGTAAATGTAAAGTACAACACATGGCTTAAATTTATTTGGCCATTGTTGGTAATGTTGGCGTTGTTATCTTTTGTTATTTTATGGGGAAGTTTGATTTTTTAATTTTTATAAAAATCTTTAACCCAAGCAACCATTTGGTTATCGGTAAGTAATTTGGATTTATGAACACTATTCAGTTTGTTAGCCAAATTCATATTTTGAATTACCTCTTTTTCTAACAAATATTTCATTTTTGACGGACCAAATAGTACTAATGAATCACAAGTTTGTATTTCCTTCAACAAATTTTTAATAAATAGATTTGTTTGCTCATTTCTTCTGTTTTCACGGTTTTTCTCATAGGTGAGGTATTGATTGCCAAATCGCCCATATTTTTTTGATTCTCCGGGTTCTCTTTCTCTGGTATCTATGTTAGACTCAATTTTTTTTACTGAAGTTTCGTCGTTTATAAGTTTAACAACTACGGCTTGTTTGGTGTCAAGCCAAATTCCCATGTTTTTTTTCATAATAGAAGGATTTAATGATTAAACAAAAGGGTGTATATGTTGTGCATTGCTATGTTAAAATTACGAAAAAAATCACTTAAAATCAATGAAATACTAAAAAAGCTGCAACTTAAGTTGTGCAGCTTTTTAATGTAATTAAATTTAGTAGTGTTTCTTAAAAACAGTAGCTGTTTTCGGCAATCACTTTTTCAGCAATTATTTTTCGTAATGCAATAGGGTTTGGATTGTTAGCATATTTTGTAAAACGCTTTAAACCCATTAACATAATACGTTGCTCATCACCTTCAGCGAAAGAGGCAATAGCTTCTCTACCTTTTTTTCCTGCCATTTCAACAGCATTGAACAGGTTTAATTTAGCCATTGCAATTTGTGCTTCACAGGCTTCTTCAGAAGTCATTTTTACAAGCTTTTCAGTTTTAAGTATGGTAGATTCAGCAATGTAAATTTCTATCATTAACTCAGCAGCAGCCATTACCAATTGTTGCTGTTGGGCAAGTTCCATTCCAAAGGTTTGTACGGCTTTACCGGAAACCATTAAAAATGCTTTTTTAAGTTTTTCTATCATTTCCTTTTCTTCCGAAAATAAAACCGAATAATCAGGGGTATCAAAGGAAGGAATACCAAGTAAACTGTTGCCAACTTCCATAGCAGGAGACATTAAATCCAACTGCCCTTTCATTGCTTTTTTAAGCAACATACTCACCGAAAGTAATCTGTTAATTTCATTGGTTCCTTCATAAATTCTAGCAATACGAGCATCTCGCCAGGCAGCTTCCATTGGGGTATCTTCAGAGAAGCCCATTCCTCCAAAAATTTGAATTCCCTCATCAGCCACAAACTGAATAGCTTCAGACCCAAAAACCTTTAACAAGGCGCATTCAATAGCAAACTCTTCAACACCCTTTAATTCAGCTTCTTGATGCGATAATCCTTCAGCTTTTAGGCTATCAATTTTATTTTGAATATCTCTAGCTGCTCGGTAATTTGCAGACTCACTACAATAAATTTTTGTAGCCATTTCTGCTAATTTATATTTAATAGCTCCAAATTGTGCAATAGGGGTTTTAAATTGTATGCGTTCATTGGCATATTTTACCGATTCTGTAATAGCTCTTCTACCGGCATCCAGGCAAGCAACACTTAATTTTATTCTTCCAACATTTAAAGAGTTTAAGGCAATTTTAAATCCTTCACCTCTATTGGCAAGCATATTTTCAATAGGCACTTTGGTTTCGTTAAAAAATACTTGTCGTGTAGAAGATGCTCTAATTCCTAATTTGTGTTCTTCTTCACCCAATGTAACTCCATTAGGTTGATCAGGGTTGTATTCTACAATAAATGCAGTGATATTTTTGTCGTTTTCAATACGAGCAAAAACAATCATTAAGCTGCAAAAACCGGCATTGCTAATCCACATTTTTTGTCCGGTGATTGTGTAGTATTTACCATCTTCGGAAAGTACCGCTTTGGTTTTTCCTGAATTAGCATCACTACCTGCTCCCGGTTCAGTTAAACAATACGACCCAAACCACTCACCACTGGCAAGTTTTGGAATGTATTTTTGCTTTTGCTCTTCGGTACCATACATAAGTATAGGCATGGTGCCAATACCGGTATGTGCACCGTATGCGGTTGATAAAGAGCCTGAGGCTCCGGAGATATAATCACAAACCAACATTGATGATACAAATCCCATTCCCATACCGCCGTATTCTTCAGGAACAGAAACACCTAAAAAGCCCATTTCACCAGCTTTTGTCATAATTTCTTCGGTAAATTTATAGTCTTTCTTTTCAAAACGATCTTTATGTGGCCAAACTTCACGATCAATAAATTCCTGAAGTGCCTCTTTCATCATTAATTGTTCTTCGTTAAATTCTTTAGTGATAAATACGTCGTTGCAATTGGTTTCTTTTATTAAGAATTCACCACCTTTTATACTGTTTTTCATTTTTTTGATTATTTTAATAGTTCATATATACCTGCTGCTCCCTGACCTGTACCTACGCACATAGTTACAATACCATATTTATTTTTACGGCGTCGCATTTCGTTAAATAATTGTACTGATAGTTTTGCCCCTGTACACCCTAATGGATGACCAAGAGCAATGGCGCCACCATTAACATTTACGATATCTTGATTGAGATTAAGCTCTCTCATTACAGCCAAAGACTGAGAGGCGAAAGCTTCGTTTAGCTCAATTAAATCGATATCATTTAAAGTTAAGTTAGCTTGTTTTAAGGCTTTTGGAATTGCTTTTACAGGTCCAATTCCCATAATTCGAGGTTCAACACCAACAGCTGCAAAAGAGACCATTCTGGCTACAGGCTCTAAATTAAGTTCCTTAACCATTTCTTCGCTCATTACTAATAGAAATGCAGCACCGTCACTCATTTGAGATGAGTTTCCTGCTGTAACACTACCACCTTGAGCAAATACAGGCCTTAGTTTAGCTAGTGCTTCTAATGATGTTCCTTTACGAGGACCTTCATCTGTTGTAACTGTGTAATTTTTAGTTTGTTTTTTACCATTTTCATCTAAAAAAATATTTTCTACTGTAATTGGTGCAATTTCACTATCAAATAAATTTTCTGATTGAGCTTTTAAAGCTTTCATGTGTGAATTGTAAGAAAATGCATCTTGGTCTTCTCTTGAGACGTTAAATTGTTGTGCTACCGCTTCGGCAGTTAGTCCCATCCCCCAATAATAATCTTCATGGCCTTCTTTTGCCGACTTATAATTTGGAACCGGTCGATACCCACCCATTGGAATATAACTCATACTTTCTACGCCTCCAGCAATAATGCAATCGGCCATTCCTGATTGAATTTTAGCTACTGCTATACCCACTGTTTCTAACCCGGACGCACAGTATCTGTTCACGGTCATTCCCGGAACATCTTCAATTTTAAGTCCCATTAATGAAATTAATCGACCCATATTTAAGCCTTGTTCAGCTTCAGGCATTGCATTTCCAACAATAACATCATCAATACGTTTTTTATCTAATTGTGGAACATTTTTTAATAAATGTTCAATGGTTTCGGCGGCTAATTCATCAGGCCTTTTGAACCTGAAAACACCACGTGGTGCTTTGCCTACTGCCGTTCTATATCCTTGTACTATATATGCTGTTTTCATTTTAACTTAGATTTTAGGAATGAGTATTGAGTATTGAGATTTTTGATTCGAGACTCTTTTGAAATGAGTAATTCATTTTTTGAACTTCTGTAATTAAATCTAGCACAGGTTGAATTTTATCTTTTGGGATAAGATTTAGCACTGTTGTTAAGATTAATTGAGTTTGAAGTTCATAAGCTGAACCGTTTGCAATACTCAAAAAATGTTTAAATTCTTTAATTGAGTTCCTTCCTGCACCTTCGGCAATATTTGAAGGTATGGAAACTGAACTTCTTTTTATTTGAGAAATTAATCCGTATTTTTCATTAGAAGGAAGGGCTAAAGTAATTTCATAAACTAACTCAGTTAGTTTTATTGATTTTTTCCAGATTTTCAACTCTTCAATTTTATGCATAACTTTTTCTAACTACTTAATACTAAATTCTCAATACTAATTACGTAATGGTTTACCTGTTTTTAACATATGTTCTATACGTTCAAGTGTTTTACGTTCTGTGCATAAACTCATAAACGCTTCGCGTTCAAGATTGAGCAAGTACTGTTCTGAAACATAAGTTGGTTCAGATAAATCGCCACCAGCCATAACATAGCCTAACTTATTGGCAATTTTTTTATCGTGTTCAGATGCAAAATGCCCCTTTTCCAAACTATCTGTTCCTACCAAAAACATACCCAAGGCTTGTTGGCCGTACACCAGCGCTTTTTTAGGTATAGGCTGGGTATAACCATCTTCAAGCATTTGAATGGCGTGACGTTTAGCAGTAGCTATTTGGCGATCTTTGTTTACTACTACAATATCTTTGTGCTTTTTTAAGAAGCCTAAATCATAAGCTTCGTGAGCAGATGTTGCCACTTTAGCCATTGCTACATTTATAAAGTAGTCTCGCAGTTTATTTAATTTAACATCATCTTTTAATACACCTTCTGATGCTCTTAAAGCCATTTCTTTAGAGCCGGCACCTCCAGGAATAATACCAACACCAAATTCAACCAATCCAATGTAGGTTTCTGCCGCAGCAACTACTTTATCTGCGTGCATACTCATTTCACAAGCACCACCAAAGGTATACCCATGGGGAGCTATAATTGTTGGACAAGACGAGTATCGCAAACGCATTACAGTATCTTGAAAATATTTTACCGAGAAATTAAGCTCATCGTATTCTTGTTCAACGGCCATCATAAAAGCCATAGCTAAATTAGCACCTACTGAAAAATTAGCGGCCTGATTTCCTAAAATTACAGCTTCATATTCAGATTCAGCCAAATCAATTCCTTTGTTAATAGCTTGTAATACTTCGCCGCCAAGCGTATTCATTTTAGATTGAAATTCTACGTTGAGTATGCCATTGCCTAAATGCTGAATTGAAGCTCCTGCGTTTGACCAAATGGTTTTTGTCTCTCTAATATTATTTAGAATAATGAAACTGTCCTGTCCCGGAATTTTTTCTTGTTTTTTCGAAGGAATTGAATAGTAATATTTGGCGCCATCTTTAACTGAATAAAACGACTTTTCGCCATTTTCCAACATTTCAGTTACCCAATTAGCAACCGGTAAATTTTCGGCTTTCATAAGCTCTACACCTTTTTCAATACCAATTGCATCCCAAATTTCAAAAGGACCATGCTCCCAACCAAAACCAGCTTTCATTGCGTCATCCAAACGGTATAATTCATCGGAAATTTCAGGAATACGATTTTGTACATAGCCAAACATTGCAGCAAAATTCTTTCTGTAAAATTCTCCCGCTTTGTCTTTGCCTTTAACCAAAACTTTAAATCGGTCTATAACATTGTCAATAGTTTTGGTTAATTCTAGTGTAGCAAATTTTGCTTTTTTATTAGGTCTGTATTCTAATGTGTCTAAATCTAAAGATTGAATTGACTTTTTCCCATTCTCGACAACTTTTTTATAAAACCCTTGTTTGGTTTTACTTCCCAACCATTTGTTTTCCATCATTGTATTAATAAATTCAGGAAGTTCAAACAGGTGGTGAGCTTCATCATCGGGACAATTTTTGTAAATACCGTTGGCAACATGAACTAAAGTATCAAGTCCAACTACATCTACAGTTCTAAAGGTTGCTGATTTAGGACGACCAATTACCGGTCCGGTTAATTTATCAACTTCTTCAACGGTCAACCCTAATTCTTTTACCTGATGAAAAAGACTCATAATTCCAAAAATCCCAGCCCTGTTACCAATAAATGCCGGAGTATCTTTAGCTAAAACCGAGGTTTTACCTAAAAACTTTTCACCATACATCATTAAAAAATCGGTAACTTCTTGTTTGCAGTTTGGACCAGGTACAACTTCAAACAATTTTAAGTAACGTGGCGGATTAAAAAAATGTGTTACAGCAAAATGTTGTTGAAAATCATCACTTCTGCCTTCATTCATAAATTTAATAGGAATGCCAGAAGTATTTGAAGTAATTAATGTACCTGGTTTTCGGTATTTTTCAATTTTTTCAAAAACTTGTTGTTTAATATCCAAGCGTTCCACAACAACTTCCATAACCCAATCAACATCTTTAATTTTTTGTAAATCATCGTCTAAATTACCAGTGGTAATTCGGTCTGCAAATTTTTGATTGTAAATAGGTGATGGTTTCGATTTTAATGAAGCCTTTAAACTGTTGTTCACAATGCGGTTGCGAACAACTTTATCATTAAGAGTTAGTCCTTTTGCTTTTTCTACATCATTTAGTTCTCTAGGAACTATGTCGAGCAATAAAACTTCAACCCCAATATTGGCAAAATGGCAAGCAATGCCAGATCCCATTATTCCAGAGCCAATTACGGCTACTTTTCTTATTGGTCTTTTCATGTTATGATTTATTATTAGTTGGTGTTTTATGATAAATTAATTTATTGTTTATTAAATGGTTAATAGTTTCGATCACTTCAAAAAAGTGATTTAATTGTTCGTTTGACAAGTGTTCTTTTACAACATTGTTAAACTGTATTACATGTTCCTTTGAAATGGCTCTTTTTTCTTTCCCAAATGGGGTTAATTTTATTAAAACACCTCTACCATCGTCGGGGTTTTTTTCTCTGTATATGGCACCTTTTTCCTCCATACTTTTTAATATTCTCGACAAACTGGTGGGTTCCATCCCCATTTGTGGACCTAATGCCGTAGAGGGGGTACCGTTTACTGTATCAATATTTAATAAAACAAAGGCCATTGCCATAGTACTATCGTATTTTACAGCCTGTTCGTTGTACATTTTTGCTACAGCTTGCCAGGTGGCTCTTAATACGTGATCAATTGATTGTTCTTTTTGCATGTTCCAAATATATAAAAAAATACTATGCGCGCATAATAAATTTTATTTATATCATTCCGTGCTTAAAGTTTGTGTATTCAAAAAAAAATAAATAAGTTTAAAACGCTAAACTCAAATTATACATTATGGCAACAAAAGAATTAATTGGAAAGATTATAATTCAGGAAAATATTAATACTATTAATGATAACAAAATACCTAAAACTTTTGTGATTGATGTTCCTGATCCCTACAAATTTTATTATAACAGGTTTACTGAAATTAATAAGCCTAACTCAATAATTTTTGTAACTAAAACGCCTAATTCTTTTGAGAATATACTTAGAAAAACAAAAAAAATTAATAAAGTGTATAATTTAGAATTAGATGGTGCTAAATGTGAAGTTACCATAAATTCCAGAAAATTAAATGGTATTAGAGTAAGGGGTATTAACCGGTATAATGAAATTGAACAAATTCAGCTATATTATAAAGACGAAGGATTTGAATTTGCTAAGAGTGAAAAGTTTTCTGAAACCGATTCATTAATTAGAATTAACAGGTTTTTTAATATTGAGGAACTAAACGGAGGCACTTACAAATCGGTTAATGAAACCGACGTGTATTATATTGAAGTTCCAAAACTTATGAGCTGGGAAGATTTTAGAACGTATACCTTTGAAATTAAAAATAACTTAGCCGACAGCAATTATGATATTGCTAAAGGAATATTTTATGTTAACGGTGGCATTACAGAAATGCTAAGGGTTGTAAAACCTAAAATAAATGTAGATTTTCTAAAAACGATTCAACAAAAATATATTGAAAAACTCCAGTAATTTTAACTTTTATAAATCAGAACTTTAATTTATTAGCCTTAATTTCGTTTATTGAATTAACTTAATACTAAATGAAAAACATTTTAACTGTTGAAGGTGTGAGTAAAAAATATGGAGATTTTACTGCACTTAACAACGTTTCAATAACTGTTTCTAAAGGAAGTATTTTTGGGTTGCTTGGACCCAATGGCGCAGGCAAAACATCACTTATTAGAATTATAAATCAAATTACTTTACCTGACAGCGGAGCAATTTATTTGGATGGAGAAGCCTTAAAGCCACATCATATTATGCACATTGGTTATTTGCCTGAAGAAAGAGGATTGTACAAAAGTATGAAAGTGGGAGAACAAGCTTTGTATTTGGCACAGCTAAAAGGTATGAAATATACGGATGCTAAAAAGAAACTGGAACATTGGTTTGAAAAGTTTGAGATAACGGATTGGTGGAACAAAAAAATTCAGGAACTTTCCAAAGGCATGGCACAAAAAATACAATTTATTGTTACTGTGCTTCACAACCCAAAATTGTTGATTTTTGATGAGCCATTTAGTGGTTTTGATCCTATAAATGCCAACTTAATTAAGGATGAAATATTAAAACTTAGAGATAAAGGAGCAAGTATTATTTTTTCAACCCATAGAATGGAATCTGTTGAAGAAATGTGCGATTATATTGCACTTATCAACAAATCAAATAAAATACTTGACGGAAAACTAAGTAAAATTAAACAAGACTTCAAAAACAACGAATATGAAGTAGGTTTGGTGTATAAAAATAAAGAGGAACTTCTTAAAAATATAACCTCTAAATACCAAGTAGATATTGCTTCTCAGCAACTAGAATCACCGGTGATTAACTTGAAAATCAAACTGAAAAACGGAGAATCTTCATCAGATTTAATACGGTTTTTAAACAGTAAGACGCAAATAAATCACTTTGCAGAAATTATTCCAAGTGCCAATGACATATTTTTAAAAGCAGTTCAAAGTAATCAATAGTTAAAATGGATAAACTAAAACTAATAATTAGACGAGAATTTTTAGCTAAAGTTAAAAACAAATCATTTATTATTTTAACAATATTGAGTCCTATTTTAATGGTAGGATTGTTTGCGCTAATTATTTATTTAAATCAAAAAAACAGTGAGGATATTAAAAATATTGCCATAGTAAACGAATCTGTTATACCTATGTCACTATTTACAAACACTCACAATATTTCATATACAAATTTAACCAAACTTGGTTTATCAGAGGCCAAAAAGAAAGTTGAAAATAACTATTATGGTTTGTTATACATACCCAATAACCCTAACTTAAGAGAACTTTCCAATGCTGTTGAATTTTTTTCAAACGAATCGCCCAGCTTGTCATTAATAGGAACATTAGAAGGCAAACTCGAAAGTAAAATACGTGATTTGAAAATTGAACAACTTCAGGTTGATATTGAAAAAATAAAAGCAGCAGAAACCAAGGTTTCAATTAACACCGAAAATTTTTCAGGTGAGATGTCTTCAAAAATTGGAAGTGTTTTAAAAATGTTTACAGGTGGAGGCTTTGGATACCTAATTTTTATGTTCATTATTATTTATGGAACATCGGTTATGCGCAGTGTTATTGAAGAAAAAACCAGTAGAATAATTGAAGTTATCATTTCATCGGTTAAACCATTTCAATTAATGCTGGGTAAAATTATTGGAAATGCTATGGCGGGAATATTGCAATTTATTATTTGGATGATTTCTGCCGGGTTTTTGTTATTTATAATTACCTATGTTTTTGGACCGGATGCTGCTAAAATGCCGGAATCGGGAGTCCAGTTAACACCTGAAATGATGCAGCAAGTGCAAGATTCAACCAATAATAACTTACAGGTGGCTTTAGCTGAAATTAAAAACCTACCTATACTCACCATGTTTTTTTCATTCATTGTGTATTTTTTAGGAGGTTATTTAATTTACAGTTCTATTTATGCAGCCATAGGAGCTGCTGTTGATAGTGAAACCGATACACAACAGTTTATGTGGCCGGTATTATTACCCTTAATTATAGCTATTTATGTTGGGTTTTCAGTTATTGAAAACCCACATGGTCCTATTGCCTTAGGGTTTTCACTTTTTCCATTAACATCTCCAATAGTTATGTTAATGCGCATTCCGTTTGGGGTACCTTGGTGGCAAATAACCACTTCTATGTTTTTATTAATTATTACCTTTATAGGTATGGTTTGGATTGCAGCTAAAATATACAGGGTAGGCATATTAATGTATGGTAAAAAACCAAGCTATAAAGAGTTGTATAAATGGTTAAAATACTAGCAAATGGAAAAAATTAATGAAATTTTAAACTACTCTTTTCGGTTTACAGATAAAATAGATATTTCTGTTAAAGTAATTCTGGTAATTATAATCGCCTTGGTTTTAACAAACCTCTTTTTAAAAATTTTCAGAAAATTTGTGAATCGTAAGTTGGAAAAAGAAGATGAAGGAAAATTTAAAACCATTTTTTCGTTTTTAAAATATTTCATTTATGTATTTGTATTAATTATTGCACTGGAATCTGTAGGAGTTGAAGTTAGTGTATTACTAGCAGGTTCAGCTGCCTTATTGGTAGGAATTGGGTTGGGTTTACAAACCTTATTTCAAGATATTATTTCTGGAATATTTATTATACTTGATAAAACCTTGCATGTAAATGATATTATTGAAATTGACGGCAAAATAGGACGTGTTTTTGAAATAAAATTGAGAACTACAAGAGCTGTCACCATAAATGATCGGGTAATTGTAATACCAAATCACAAATTTTTAACGCATAGTTTATACAATTGGACTCAAAATGGCACCTTAACTCTTGAAGCCATTGATGTTGGTGTGGCCTACGGAACAGATGTAGAAAAAGTTAAGCAGTTGCTGATTGAAATTGCTGAAAAACACCCGGAGGTTATAGCCTCAAAAAAACCTGATGTGCTTTTCATGAATTTTGGTGACAATGCATTGGAGTTGAGGCTTGTATTTACTATAAACAATAGTTTTGCTCATTTTAAAATTAAAAGCGATTTACGTTTTGAAATTGATAAAACATTTAAAAAACACAACATTGAAATTCCTTTCCCACAAAGAGATATTCATATAAAAAAATAATAAGAAAATATGCCAAAAATTTTAATTATTGAAGATGAAGCTGCTATACGCAGAGTATTAAAAAATATTATTTCCGAAGAAAATGAATCGTATGATGTTGATGAAGCCGAAGACGGATTGGCAGGTTTGGATAAAATAGCGAAATCAGAAATTGACCTTGTACTTTGCGATATTAAAATGCCCAAAATGGATGGTGTTGAGGTTTTGGAAAAAATAAAAAAAATAAAGCCCGAAATACCTGTAGTTATGATATCGGGTCATGGCGATTTAGATACTGCTGTTAATACAATGAGGCTTGGAGCTTTTGATTATATATCAAAACCACCTGATTTAAATAGGTTGTTAAATACGGTTAGGAATGCTTTAGATAAAAAAGAACTGGTTATTGAAAATAAATTACTAAAGAAAAAAGTAAGTAAAAAGTTTGAAATGATTGGTGATAGCGATGCTATTATACACATAAAAAGCATTATTGATAAAGTGGCACCAACTGATGCTCGAGTACTTATTACAGGAGCAAACGGTACCGGTAAAGAACTGGTTGCCCATTGGCTGCATCAAAAAAGTGAGCGCAGTAAAGCTCCTATGATTGAAGTAAATTGTGCCGCCATTCCATCTGAATTAATTGAGAGTGAATTATTTGGACATGTAAAAGGTTCTTTTACAGGCGCAAATAAAGACCGAGCTGGAAAATTTGAAGCCGCAAATGGGGGTACCATTTTTTTAGATGAAGTTGGCGATATGAGTTTATCAGCACAGGCAAAAGTGTTAAGAGCTTTACAGGAAAATAAAATTTCACGCGTTGGTAGCGATAAGGATATAAAAGTTAATGTAAGAGTGGTTGCCGCAACTAATAAAGATTTAAATAAAGAAATATCAGAAGGCAGGTTTAGAGAAGATTTGTATCACAGGCTGGCTGTAATTTTAATAAAAGTTCCTTCATTAAATGAACGAAGAGAAGATATTCCACAATTAGTAAACTTTTTTGCAAAACAAATTGCAAATGAACAGGGTACTGCTATTAAAACTTTTTCTGATAAGGCCGTGAAATTATTACAAGAATACGACTGGACCGGAAATATACGTGAACTTAGAAATGTTATAGAACGTCTTATTATTTTGGGTGAAAAAGAGGTTACCGAAAATGATGTAAAATTGTTTGCCAGCAAGTAGGTTTTTTGTAACCTAAGGTTTGTTTATTTCTAAAAATGTTTCAAATAAATTATAGAATTTTTCAGGTTCTTCTAAATATGGGTTGTGGGCACTATTTTCAAACATTACAAACGTGGCTTGTGGCATAAATGTTTTGTATTGTACGTTAAATTCGGGAGTTGAAACACCATCATATCTACCTGCTATTATTAATGTAGACGCCTTTACATTTTTTAGGTGTTTTCTAAAATCGGTATCCATCATACTGCCACTTACTTCAAAATCGCCATCACGTCCAATAATTTGGGTATAAACATCGTTATTCCAATGCCTGTATTTATCTTTAGGATAATTGCCTTTTAGTTTTGTGTTATGGTAATAAATGTATTTTGTTGGGAAACTGCTATACACGTCTATAAATTCCTTGTCACTGGATACGTATCCCAATGCCCTTAAAGAATCTACTTTTTTCCAAAGTTCAGGGAAATGTGTTTTAGCATAATGGTTATAACTATCACAATTAGCCTGCCACATTTGACCACTGTGAAAGCCGGATATCAATACCAATTTACTCACATTATCGGGATATTTTATGGCATAATTTTGCGCAGGTACAGTTCCGTAGGAATGACCAACAATAGCTATTTTATTCAAATCCAAATGTTTTCTGATAGCCTCAATTAAATCGGTATCATTTTCTACAGAATATTCATTTTTATTGTTAGCATCATCCGAAAGCCCTCTTCCTAAAAAATCTAAAAAAACAACCATATTGGATTTGTAATAATGGCCAAAAACACCTTGCATATAATCGTGGGAATTTCCCGGACCTCCGGGAAGGAAAAATATAGGCTCGCCCGTACCTTTTACCTCAATATTTATTTTGTAGCCATTTACAGTTATAAATTGGGGTGTAAATTTTTCAAAAATAGTCGCATCTGTTTGGGCATCAATTTGGTTAATAAATAGGATGCATAAAATTGTGTAGAGAAAAGATTTCATTGGAT
>CAYFFC010000014.1:0-26896 GCA_964342295.1 uncultured Lutibacter sp.
ATAATTGAAAATTCTCCGGGTATAACACCAAACATCAATACCCAAAAATACAATTACTTAGAAAATGAAAGTATCATAGAAAAGTTGGTGTCTTTTAATAATGGAGAAACTTCTGTGGTTGAATTGTTTATACCTGCTATGCATTGCAGTTCCTGCATTTGGGTATTGGAAAATTTAAACAAACTTAATAAAGGCGTAATAAGTTCAACGGTAAACTTTCCTAAAAAAAACGTTCGGGTAACTTTCAAAAACAACAAACTAACGTTAAAAGAACTGGTTCATCTTATAACTTCAATAGGTTATGAACCATATATAAGTTTAGATGATGATGAAGGAAGTGCTGCTAAAACTAATAACACATTAATTTATCAACTAGCCATTGCAGCTTTTTCTTTTGGAAATATTATGCTGCTGTCTTTTCCTGAATATTTTGAAGTAGAGGAATTTTGGCTTGAAAAGTACAAACATTTGTTCAGGTGGCTAATGTTGGTTATGGCAATTCCGGTGGTTTTTTATGCAGCAAAAAATTATTTCATTTCTGCATATAAAGGTTTGAAAAACAAAATTTTGAATATTGATGTTCCCATTGCTTTAGGTATTACTGTATTGTTTGGAAGAAGTTCTTTAGAGATTATAACTAATACAGGATCTGGGTTTTTGGATAGTTTAACCGGACTTGTTTTTTTTCTATTACTTGGGAAATTTTTTCAGCAAAAAACATATAACTTTTTATCATTTGAACGCGATTATAAATCGTACTTTCCAATTGCGGTTACAAAAATGGTTAACGGAAGGGAAAAAAGTATTCCGGTAAAAGAGGTTGTAAGAGGTGATAGGTTATTAATTAGAAATGAAGAACTCATTCCGGTTGACGGAGTTTTAATAAGCGGAAATGCCGCTATTGATTATAGTTTTGTAACAGGTGAATCTGTAGCGGTAATAAAAAATTCCGGAGATAAATTGTTTGCTGGTGGTAAACAAACTTCAGGGGCAATAGAAATGGAGGTTGTTAATTCCATTTCACAAAGCTATTTAACCCAACTGTGGAGTCATGAAACGTTTAAAAAATCAAATAACGTATCAATTAAAACTATTACCGATTCTATTAGTAAATATTTTACAATAACCCTGTTAACAATTGCATTATTTGCGGGTATATTTTGGTATAATTACAACCCTCACTTGGCATTTAATGTTGTAACTGCTGTTTTAATAATAGCTTGTCCTTGTGCTTTGGCATTAGCCGCTCCTTTTGCACATGGCAATATTCTAAGAATATTTGGTTACCAAAAGTTTTATGTAAAAAATGCCGAAATAATTGAAGAAATGGCCAATATAAATATCATTATTTTCGATAAAACAGGTACCATAACAACAGGTAATTCTTCAAATCTTATATATAACGGGAAAAAATTAAATTCAACTCAACTACAGGCTGTGAAAAGTATTTTAAGGACTTCTAACCATCCTTTGAGCAGGCAATTGTATGATTTTATAACTGAAAATCCGTTAAGTGATAAATTAACCTTTTTTGAAGAAAAATTAGGTAAAGGAATTTCTGCAACTATAAGAGATATGAATATTCAAATTGGTTCAGCCAATTATGTTGGTTATAAGAATAAGAAATTAAACGAAACCTCCATTTTTATAAAGATAGACAATGAAATATTAGGCAGCTTTGTATTCAAAAATAAGTATCGCGAAGGAGCTGTTTCAGTTTTTGATAAATTAATTAAAAAGTATCAAATAATAATTTTATCGGGTGATAATGAAGGAGAAAAAAACACTTTGATGAAAATGTTACCAAAAGGTTTAACATATTTTTTTAACCAAAAGCCTGAAGACAAACTAAAGTTTGTTCAAAATCTGCAACAAAAAGGTAATCGGGTGATGATGATTGGTGATGGTTTAAATGATGCCGGAGCTTTGGCTCAAAGTAATGTTGGAATTGCTGTTTCAGAAAACACAAACGTTTTTTCGCCTGCTTGTGATGCTATTATTGATGCAAAACTTTTTAACAATATACCAAAGTTTTTAACTATTACCCACAGAACACTAAGCATAATTAAAGCGAGTTTTGTATTGTCTTTTTTATACAACTTAATTGGCATGTATTTTGCTTTAACGGGACAGTTAACTCCTATAGTTGCAGCAATTTTAATGCCATTAAGTTCTATATCAATAGTTGTTTTTGTTACAGTACTCACCAATTTTTTTTCAAAAAAATAGGCTAACATTATACCATTTTACGTGCAAGCCGTTTATTTTATATGATAATTATCATATAATTAAACACCCTTATTTTATATATTTGTTATTGCTTTTTAGCAAAAAAATCTAGTAACTAAAAAATGGAAGTAATATACATTACTATTGGCGTGAGCATTGTTGTAGCCGTGCTATTTTTCATTGTATTTATTAAATTGGTAAAGTCGGGGCAGTATGATGATATTTATACACCTTCGGTTCGTATGTTGTTTGATGATGAATTGGTTACAGATGATAATAAAAAAGAAAATAATAGTAAACTCAATAACTAAATTAATTAATCAAACAAAGTATGGAAAAAGAACAGTTTTATTATGATAATAAAATCGTAAAAATGTTTCTTTGGGCTACAATTCTTTGGGGAGTTGTAGGTATGTTAGTGGGGCTTATAGTAGCACTACTTTTTATTTTCCCGGGATTATTAGAATTTGCAGGTGCCGAAAATGCCATTTCATGGTTAAGTTTTGGCCGATTACGCCCATTGCACACAAACGCAGTTATTTTTGCATTTGTAGGTAATGGAATCTTTTTAGGATTGTATTATTCAACCCAGCGCTTGCTTAAAGCAAGAATGTTTAACGATTTGTTAAGTAGAATCCATTTTTGGGGGTGGCAAGCCATTATTGTGGCTGCAGCAATAACTCTTCCTTTAGGCTTAACTACTTCTAAGGAATATGCAGAATTGGAATGGCCTATTGATTTGGCTGTTGTATTTGTGTGGGTAATTTTTGGTATAAATTTAATAGGTACCATTTTAAAACGAAGACAACGCCATATTTACGTTGCCATTTGGTTTTATATTGCTACATTGGTAACTGTTGCTGTTCTTTATATATTTAACAACCTCGAAATTCCTGTTACAGGATTTAAAAGTTACTCAATTTATGCAGGGGTACAAGATGCTTTAATACAGTGGTGGTATGGTCACAACGCGGTAGCATTTTTCTTAACCACACCAGTATTAGGACTCATGTATTATTTTGTTCCAAAAGTGGCTAACAGACCTGTATATTCATACAGATTATCAATTATCCATTTCTGGACTCTAATTTTCTTATACATTTGGGCCGGCCCGCATCATTTATTATACACAGCTTTGCCTGAATGGGCTCAAAATTTAGGAACCGTATTTTCTGTAATGCTTATATTCCCTTCTTGGGGAGGTATGATTAATGGTTTACTTACCTTAAGAGGCGCTTGGGATAAAGTGAGAGAAAACCCGGTGTTAAAGTTTTTTGTAGTTGCAATTACAGGTTATGGTATGGCAACTTTTGAAGGGCCTATGCTTTCATTTAAAAACTTAAATGCAATTGGGCATTATACTGATTGGATTATAGGCCATGTTCATATTGGAGCACTGGCTTGGAACGGATTTATGGTTTCCGGTATTATTTACTGGTTAGCAACAAAACTATGGAAAACCGATTTGTATTCTAAAAAAATGGCGAATGCTCATTTTTGGTTGGGTACCTTGGGTATTTTATTTTATGCAATTCCATTGTATGTAGCCGGATTTACACAGGCTTCAATGTGGAAACAATTTAACCCGGATGGAACTTTGGTATATGGTAATTTCTTAGAAACTGTTACGCAAATTTTACCAATGTACACTTTACGTGCAATTGGAGGCACTTTATATGTAGCAGGTTTTGTGTTGTTGGCAATAAATGTAATAAAAACTGCTAAGGCGGGCTCAACAGTTGAAGATGAATTAGCAGAGGCTGTTCCATTAAAAAAGATAAGTGGCCGCAGAGTAGCAGGTGAAGGCTTCCATACTTGGTTAGAACGCAAAGTAGTATTGTTTACAGTATTAACCACAGTTGCTATTTTAATTGGTGGTTTGGTTGAAATTGTTCCAATGTTGTTGGTAAAATCAAACATACCTAAAATTGAAAGTGTAAAACCTTATACTCCGCTTGAATTAGAGGGGAGAGATATTTATATAAGAGAGGGTTGCAACAATTGTCATTCTCAAATGATTAGACCATTACGTTCGGAAGTTGCCAGATATGGTGAATATTCAAAAGCCGGCGAATTTGTATATGATTATCCATTCTTATGGGGATCTCGAAGAACAGGTCCGGATGTACATCGCCTAGGTGGAAAATACAATGATAATTGGCATTTTAACCACATGTTAGATCCTAGGTCAACATCACCGGGTTCAATTATGCCTCGTTATTCTTGGTTGATAAAAAATAAATTAAACGCTTCTGATATTGTAAGCAAAATGGAAGCCTTGGCAAAACTTGGAGTTCCTTATTCCGAAGATGAAATTAGCAATGCTAAGAGTGATTTGTTAAAACAAGCAAACGGAATTGTTGAGAATTTAAAACAAGACCCTGAGTTTGTCAAAAATTATGGTAACAGTAAAATGCAAAATAAAGAGATAGTTGCTTTAATTGCATATTTGCAACGTTTAGGAACAGATATTAGTGCTACTGAAACTGCATTAAAATAATTTGTGATGTTAAAATTTATTAAACATAATTTAGAAGGTATTGAAGGGGTTGAAATTTACCCAATTATTTCATTGCTACTATTTGTATTGGTTTTTATAACCATGGTAATTTTTGTTTTGAAATTGCCTAAAAATAAGATTAATGAAATAAGCCAATTACCCCTAGATAACGATAATTATAAAGAAGATACCCATGAATAAAAATTCAGAAAATATATCTGGTTGGAGAAAACTTTTAAAATCTCTAACCAAAGCACACGATTTAGGAACAGAAGAAGACATAATGTTAGACCATGACTACGATGGTATTAAAGAACTGGATAATGTATTACCGCCTTGGTGGTTAGCAGGATTTTATATTACTATTGCAGCCAGTATTTTTTATTATGTTATGATATTTGGTTTTGGTAAGTACAATCAGTTTGACGAACTTGAAACTGATCTTGCCGAAGCAAAAGCTCAAGTTGAAGCATATAAAGAAGCAAATCCGGAACTTTTTGACACAAAAAATTTGCAAGTTTTTACAGATGAAGCCAATTTATCAAAAGGTAAAGAACTATTTACCTCTAAAACTTGTACTGCTTGTCATTTACCGGATCTTGGCGGAAGCATTGGTCCTAATTTAACAGATAACTACTGGATACTGGGTGGTGATATGCAAAGTATTTATAACACCATTGCCAAGGGTGGACGATCTGGTAAAGGTATGATTGCCTGGGAAGCATCATTAAGTCGTGAAGAAATGCAGCAATTGGCAAGTTATATCATTTCAATGCAAGGAACAGTACCGGCAAATCCAAAAGCGCCTGAAGGTGATATTATTTGGCCGGAAGAATAATATTTAAAAAATTAGTCCTTTCTTAGGGCTATGTTTTTGATTTTTTTAGTTAGTAGTAATGGAATAGGGGTTGAGTAGCTTAATTTAAAAAACTACTTTTCCCCTATTTTAACACTAACTATTCTAAAAGTTAATTACCACAAACCTATATTTTATGTTACTTTGGTTATAGTTGATTTATTCAATAAAACTTAAATTTGATGTAAAATTATTTCAAAATCAGCTTTTCTTTTTCACAAAATGCAACAGCCAAAAGATAGTTTTAGAGATTCTATTGCAACAATTGATAATCAAGGCAAAAGAAAGTTTATATTTCCTAAAAAGCCAACAGGTAAGTTTTATAAGTTTAGAACTTATGTAAGCTATTTTTTATTGGTTTTCTTTCTAGGTGCTCCCTTTTTAAAAATTGAAGGAAATCAATTTTTCTTATTTAATATATTTGAACGCAAGTTTCATTTTTTTGGTGCTGTTTTTTGGCCACAAGACTTTCACTTGTTGGTAATTTCAATGCTACTCAGTGTAGTTTTTATCATTTTGTTTACAGTAGTTTATGGAAGAATATTTTGTGGTTGGATTTGTCCTCAAACTATTTTTATGGAAATGGTTTTCAGAAAAATAGAATACTTTATAGAAGGAGACAGAGCAAAGCAGATAAAGCTCAATAAACTTCCTTGGAATTCTTACAAAATAAGGATTAAATTAACCAAATGGCTGGTTTTTTATGCCATTTCATTTATTATTGCCAACGTGTTTTTAGCCTATATTATTGGCGCAGATGAAGTTGTGAAATACATAATTGAAGGTCCAATATTACATTTAGCAACTTTAATAAAGTTATTGGTTTTTACCAGTATTTTTTATTTTGTTTTTGCGTGGTTTAGAGAACAAGTATGCATAATAGTATGCCCTTACGGTAGATTGCAGGGGGTATTGTTAGATAATAAATCAATTAATGTTGCTTATGATTTTGTAAGGGGAGAAGGAAAATCCGGTAGAAAAAAGTTGCGAAAAGGAGAGGATAGGTCGCAACAAGAGTATGGAGATTGTGTTGATTGTAAACAATGTGTACAAGTTTGCCCAACAGGTATTGATATAAGAAACGGTACTCAATTAGAATGTATTAATTGTACGGCCTGTATTGATGCCTGTGATGCTATAATGGATAATACCGGATTTGATAAAGGTTTGATTCGTTATGCTTCTGAAGATGATATTGAATTCCACGAAAAACCGGGTTTTACCCCCAGACTTATTGCATACTCATTAATTTTGGTTGTTCTTTTAGGCGCACTTATAACCATGCTTTTTTTACGTAATGATATTGAAGCTACAATTTTGCGCATCCCGGGACAAACCTTTCAAACAACAAGTACAACCGTAAAAAATGTATACACCTTTAAACTTATTAATAAAACCAATAAAAAAATTGAAAATATATCAATTAAACTTTTGGAGCATTCAGGAATAATAACATTAATTGGTGGGGAATTAAATGTTGAAAAGCAGGCTCTAAAAGAAGGAACTATATTTATTGAAATTGATAAAAAAGACCTAAATTCGTCAAAAGAAAAAATTAAAATTGGGATTTTTTCAAGAAATGAGCTTATTGAAACAACGGTTACAAATTTTACTGGACCTATTAAAGTTAATTAAATGAAGTTAAAAATAAACTGGCCAACTGGTATTGTAATTGCGCTTTTAGCGTTTATAGTTTTTATATTATTTTTTGTGATAAGAGTTACTTTTTTACCGGAGTACGACCATCATTTAGTTTCGGAAGATTATTATAAAGAAGAGTTGAATTATCAAGATGAAATTGATAAATTAAACAATGCCCTTGCACTTTCAAAGAATATTACTTTGAACAAAACCGGCAACGGACTGGTAATTGTATTTCCGAAAGAATTTGAACCTGAAAAAATTAAAGGTGTTATTTTTTTTAAACGACTTGCTAACAGTAAAATAGATTTTGAAATTCCAATCAATTTGAAATCAAATGAAATACTAATAAAAGATGATAGTTTGGTTGAGGGGCGTTGGGATGTTAAAATTGATTGGTCTGTGAACGGAGTTTCTTATTTATTTAAAGAAAAAATAACTTACTAATGCTCTGGACAGCACTTTTTATAGGTTTAGCAGGTAGTTTTCACTGCATTGGTATGTGTGGTCCCATTGCCTTTTTAATTCCACTTAACCGAAAATCTATAATAAATGCTTCATTTCAACTATTTATATACCATTTTGGCCGCTTAATTAGTTATTCAATAATTGGTTTTTTATTCGGTATTTTAGGAAAGGGTTTGTATTTAGCAGGTTTTCAGCAGCGGATTTCAATAATTGCCGGTTTGTTAATACTGCTAATAACATTTTTCCCATCAATATTAAAAAATAAAAAATTTACAAAACCCATTCATAAGGCATTTTCAATTGTTAAAGGTAAATTAGGAATGTATTTAAAAAAGAAATCTAATAGAGCAATTTTTTTTATAGGTATTTTTAATGGTTTTTTACCCTGTGGTTTGGTTTATATGGCTTTAATTGGTTCTGTAGCTATGGCTGGAAGTTTAAAAGGCGCATTTTTTATGACCTTGTTTGGTTTGGGAACAGTACCATTGATGACAATTATAGTTTTATTTGGAAATTTTGTTAGCATAAGCATGCGAGCAAAAATTCAAAAAGTGATTCCTTACTTTGTGATAGTTATTGGATTATTATTTATATTGCGTGGTTTAGGATTGGGAATTCCATATATTTCCCCATCTAATGCAAAGTTGCAACTTAGTAATAATCCTGCTGAATGTATAACTATTGATAATAACAATTGATTATGTCAGACTCACCAAAATTAACTGTAGAAGATTTTCAAAATACAACTTCAAACAGTGATCTTTTAAAATTAATTCATCAAAAAAATATTCCTTTTGATAAGGTTAAAAAAAAATTGTATTACGAAAAAGAATTACGCCGATTGCAAATTGAATTAGTGAAACTACAACAATGGGTTTCTAAAAATAAAAAGCGTGTGGCAATTATATTTGAAGGCAGGGATGCAGCAGGAAAAGGTGGTAATATAAGACGTTTTGCCGAGCATCTAAATCCGCGTTCTATGCGTTTGGTTGCGTTAACAAAGCCAACCGAGGTAGAGCAAGGGCAGTGGTATTTTAGGCGTTATATAAAAGAATTACCAAACCCCGGTGAAATTGTTTTTTTTGATAGAAGTTGGTATAACCGTGCTGTTGTAGAGCCCGTAATGGAATTTTGCACAGAGGCACAATACCATAATTTTATGGTTCAAGTACCGGAGTTTGAACATATGTTGTATGAAGATGGTGTAATTATCATAAAATTTTGGTTTTCTATCTCAAAGGAAGAACAGTTTGCACGATTCAAATCGCGCCTTGAAACACCTTTAAAAAGGTGGAAATTTAGTCCCGTAGATGAAAAAGGGCAAGAATTATGGGATAGATACACTCATTTTAAAGAACAAATGTTTAGTAAAACCCATACTAGCTATAGCCCGTGGATTACCGTTAAGGCTAATGATAAAAAAACAGCAAGGTTAGAATGTATTAGATATGTCCTATCAAAATTTGATTATGATGGAAAAGAAAATGCTACAACATCTTTATTTCCTGATCCAAATATTATTATGAGGTATTACCGCTCCTCAAAACAACTTGATTAAATATGAAAGAGTTTATTTTATCTAATAATGATGCAATGTTGTTAAACACCAATAAAGGTTTAACGGCCATATTATCTAAAGAACCATATAACCCTGAAAAGGCATTACGATTTGTAAAATACGAAAGGAGGTTGAAAAAATTACAAGTTGAACTTATCAGAATGCAGTCATGGGCTATTGACAATAATGAACGCATAATTGTAATTTTTGAAGGCCGAGATGCAGCAGGAAAGGGTGGAGCTATAAGAAGGATAACCGAGCGTATAAACCCAAGACATTTTAGAATTGTGGCACTTCCTAAGCCTACTAAAGATGAAAAAACGCAATGGTATTTTCAGCGCTATGTAAATCAGTTTCCAAAGGCTGGTGAAATCGTTTTTTTTGACCGAAGTTGGTACAATCGTGCAGTTGTTGAACCTGTAAATAATTTCTGTACTGAAAAAGAGTACGAAATTTTTATGAATCAGGTAAATGAGTTTGAACGCATGATTACCGAATCCGGAATTCGGTTAGTCAAAATTTATATGTCAATTTCAAAAAAAGAGCAGGCTAAACGTTTTGATGAAATTAAAAATGACCCACTAAAACAATGGAAGATGACACCCGTAGATGAAAAAGCACAAGAACTGTGGGATGTATATACGTATTATAAGAATAAAATGTTTGAAAGGACTAAAGATGGAGTTGTTTCCTGGAAAATTATTAGGGCAAACAGAAAAACAACTGCAAGGGTAGATGCTATAAATCATATTCTAAAAAGCATTCCTTATGATAAAAATAGGAAGGTTTAATAAAAAAAATCGAAGCTATAAAACTTCGATTTTTTTAGTTTTTAGAAGTTGAAAGTTATTACTTTAAAGAACCAGTCATGTCTTCAGGTTTCACCCAAGCATCATATTCTTCAGCAGTTACATAGCCTAAATTAATAGCTTCTTCTTTTAATGTTGTACCATTGGCATGTGCAGTATTTGCAATTTCAGCTGCTTTGTAATAACCAATTTTTGTATTTAATGCAGTAACAAGCATTAATGAATTGTTTAAAAGCTCTTTAATGCGAGGATGATTTGGTTCAATTCCAACAGCACAATTTTCATTAAAACTAACACAGGCATCACCAATTAATCTAGCCGACTCAAGAAAGTTTGCTGCCATAACCGGCTTAAATACATTCAATTCGTAGTGCCCTTGTGTACCACCAACTGTTATAGCAACATCATTGCCCATTACTTGAGCGCAAACCATTGTTAAGGCTTCAGCTTGAGTAGGGTTAACTTTACCTGGCATAATAGAACTACCTGGTTCATTGGCAGGGATAATTAATTCACCAATCCCCGATCGAGGGCCTGAGGCCATTAAGCGTATATCATTTGCAATTTTATTTAATGATACAGCCAATTGTTTTAAAGCACCATGGCTTTCAACTATAGCATCATGAGATGCCAAAGCTTCAAATTTATTTTTGGCAGTTACAAAAGGCAATCCGGTAAATTCAGCAATTTTTTTAGCAACCAAAACATCATAACCTTCAGGTGTGTTTAGGCCGGTTCCAACGGCAGTTCCTCCCAATGCTAATTCAGCTAAATGGGGTAATGTGTTTTTTAGAGCTTTTAAACCATGGTTTAATTGTGAAACATAGCCTGAAAATTCTTGCCCTATTGTTAGAGGGGTGGCATCCATTAAATGCGTTCTTCCAATTTTAACAACATCTTTGTACATTTCAGCTTTAGCTTGTAGTGTATCGCGTAATTTTTCAATACCCGGAATAGTTGTTTCAATAATCATTTTATAGCAGGCAATATGCATTCCTGTAGGATATGTATCATTACTTGACTGTGATTTATTTACATCATCATTTGGTTGGATAGTTTTTTCTCCTTCGCCAATTATTTTTCCTGATAATTCATGAGCTCTGTTTGCAATGACCTCGTTACAATTCATATTGCTTTGTGTACCCGAGCCCGTTTGCCAAATTACAAGCGGGAACTGATTATCATGTTTACCGGCTAGTATTTCATCACAAACGGCTGAGATTAAATCTCTTTTATCTTTAGTCAGCACACCTAGCTTACAATTGGCATGTGCAGCAGCTTTTTTAAGATATGCAAACCCGTAAATTACTTCTAAAGGCATTGAAGCAGCAGGACCAATTTTAAAATTGTTTCTTGAGCGCTCTGTTTGAGCTCCCCAATACTTATCTGCAGGAACCTCAACATTTCCCATAGTGTCTTTTTCTATTCTATATTTCATACTTTTAAATTTATCTTCTTTAAATCCTTCACAAATTTACAAATTATCAAATTTGATAACTCAAAGGTGCAGTATTTTTTTAAATTATTAGATGAGAATTATCAGTTACAAAAATTGAAAAATTATATATTATAATTGAAAAAAAATTTTATTTTTGTGCATAATTTTTAAACAAACTATGTAAGTTATGGATTTATCTCAGTTTTCAGGGTTTTTAGTGTTTCTGGCGATTTTTACAATGGGGTTTTGGTTAATGATTTTTTTAATAACTTTTGTAATACCTTATTGGTTAGTAGGTTATTTTAAAGAAACCTGGAAGTTTAGAAAAGAAAATAAAGCTGTTTCAAAATAGCGAATTTATATAAATCATAAAAAAGGAGGCAAATTTAATTTACCTCCTTTTTTTATGATTAAAATTAGTTTAGAACATTTCACCTTCATCTCCATTATCATAATCTCGTTGTTGCCTTCCTCTTTTCTTCTTTTCATTAAAACGATATATGAAGTTAAGCAATATCTGACGTTCACGCCATTGAAATTCGCTTTCTGTTACTGTAGTTGGTGTATAATCAATAGATTTTCGTTTTCTGGAATTAAAAACATCACTAACATTTAGAGACAGCGTTCCATTGTTTTTGAGTATGTCTTTGCTCAGGGCTAAATTTACACTTAGTATGCCTTTTCTAGTAGTTTGAGCTCGTTCTTGTGGCCCTCTGTAAAATGCAATGGTTTGAAATTCAATCTTTCCGGGCAGCGTAAGTTGTGAATTAATACGATTAAACCAACTAATATCATCAGAATCATAGCTAATACCATCATAAGCACCTTTGGTAACAAACCTAAAAAAGTTAAAATTATTTGAAATGCGCCACCATTTAAATGGGTTGTAATTTGCGGTAAATTCAAATCCATACCGGTCTAATGAGCTTAAATTAATAGGGTATCTTATAATTACCAATGTAGGTATACCATCAACCTCTCGCGTTTCTTCAGTTTGAACAAATTCAAAACTATTAATAGAGCGTTGAAAGTAAAGTGAGGTGTTTAATGTAAATTTTTTCCAACGTTTTAAATATCCTAAATCATAGGAATTTGTATAAGTAGGATCTAAATCTACATTACCGGTTCTTATATATGTTTCACTTAATCTGGATTCAAACGGATTTAAAAACCAAGACCGTGGTCGTCTTACTCTACGACCATACCCCAAGGTTAAACTTTCTGATTTGCTGAATTCGTATCCAAAATTAACTGTTGGAAATAATTGAGAATATCTTTTTGAAAAATCTTGGTTAGTGCCTATTAAATTTATAATTAGGTCGGTTACTTCCATCCTTAGCCCTAATAAATATGAAAATTTATTTATTTTTTTTCCAAATTGTGTATAAGCAGCGTAAATATTTTCTTCAAAAATAAGGGTATTGGAAAAATCTTCATTTCGTATAAATCCGCTGTTTTCATCAAATTCTTCAACCAAATAATCGGAGTACTGTTCATTTAAATCGGCTTTAAAACCCAATTCAAATTGCATATTTTCACCAATTGGCAGCACATAATCTCCTTGCAGTAACATTGTTTTAGAAGATTCATCTGTTGAATTTTTTTCGGGGTCGTTTTCAATAAGCACTGGTAGAATATCACGATCTGATATAAAAGCATCGCTAAACTCCTCATTTTCACCGTACTGAAAATCAAAAGACAATCTATGGCCATCTGTTTTAAAATCTTTTGTAAAATTTAAAGAGTACTCAATAGTTTTATCTTTTTCATTTTCATCCTCTGTTCTAATATTGGTTAGAAGTGCCTCAAAATTTGAATCTAAATCAGTACTTTCATTTATAGATATATCTTTGTCTTTTGAGTTTCGGTAAACAACAGTACCTGTTATAGAGGTATTTTTAGATAAATAGTATTCCAGTCCAAAAATGGAATTGAACCGCTTATTTTGTCGATCGTAATTTCTAATATCATTGGTATAACTTGAAACAGTTCCATTATCATCAAAATAAGTAACATTGTTAAAGGAGTTACCCGGTGATTTCCGGTAGTTATAACTGGAGTTAGTAAAGAAATTAATTTTTTTGGTTCTAAAGTTTAGGTTTGCCGAACCTCCAAAATAATCCGGATTTCCGGCTGTTAAGGTTGTTGAACCATTAAAGCCAATAGCTTTACCCTTACTTAATACAATATTTAAGATTCCGGCAGTTCCTTCAGCATCGTATCTTGCAGATGGGCTGGTAATAACTTCAACTTTTTCAATGGCATCAGCTGCGAGTTGTCTTAAAGCATCAGTTCCTGATAAACCGACTAAACCGGATGGTTTGCCATTTACCAAAATGCGTACGTTACTGTTTCCTCTTAAACTCACATTACCTTCGGCATCCACCGTAACTGAAGGAACGTTATCAAGCACATCCGCTGCAGTACCTCCTTTAACAGTCATGTCACTGCCAACGTTGTATATTTTTTTATCGAGCTGAATTTCAACAGTACTTTTTTTAGCAACCACTTCAACTTCATCAAGCGATTCTGAACTAGGTCTCAGAAAGATGGTTCCCAAATCGGTATTTTCAGTCAACAATTTATTTTTAATATATACTTTTTCAAAAGAAATAAATTCAATTTCAATATCATATCGCCCTTTTTTAGCACGAATTGAGAATTCTCCATTATCATTTGTAACGTCACCTGTTATGGCATTGTTTCTTAAATTGGTTAAAACTATGGTGGCGTACCCAAGTCCCTTCTTAGTTTGAGAATCTACTATTTTGCCCGATAAATTTACAGGTTGCTGATTAAAATTTCTTTGCTGTGCCAGTAGTTGGCTACTAATCAATATACCTATAAAATAAAGAATATTTAGTTTCATTAAAATAAAGTTAGTAGGCAAATATAACTTTAGTAGTAATTGTTTTTAGTTAATTAATGTTAATGCTTGTTAACAGAAACTTAATTTTGTACAAAATTAAAGTAGCGTTTTAATTAATTCGGGAGGTCTTCCAATTACAGCTTTATTATTGCTAATAACTATGGGGCGTTCAATTAGTTTTGGATGTAATACCATTGTTTCAATTATTTCATCATCAGTTAAGGTAACACCTTTGTAATTTTCTTTCCAAATTGCCTCATTTTTTCTAACCAAATCAATGGGTTTTATTTGTAATAACTTAATAATATGTATAAGTTCTTCTTTGGGAATAGGATTTTTTAGATATTCAATTTTGTTAAAAGGTATGTTTGAGGCTTCTAAAATAGCCAAACCTTGACGGCTTTTACTGCAACGTGGGTTATGGTATATTTTCATCGATAAATGTATTTAAACAAAATTACAACCTTGGTTTAACTTCTTTTTTACCAAAGTCTATATTTCGATTTTGCTTTTTCTGATTAAAGCGGTATGTAAAAGATATTAAAATTGTTGGATACTTGTTTCTTTCATAACTTCTCGAAAAATATCCGGTATCATAGCGGTTTCTATCTGTTTTTTGTGAGTTAAATAAATCAACAGTTGAAAGCCCTAACGTTGCATTTTTTTGCAAAATATCCTTGCTTAATGACGCTCCAAAATAGGTATATGCCTTTCTTTCAGATAATGCAGATTCTGATGATAAGAAATGTTTTAAATTAGCTTGAAAATTAAAACCATTGTTAATTCTAACGTCGGTTGAAAAACTCAATTCTCCAGAAAAATTAGTAAAACCGTAGTCTTGAATTATTTGTTGATTTACCGAATTAACAGTTTCAAAAACACCTGTTTCAATACTTTGATACAAAATGGCATTTCCTGTAAAGCTAATCCATTTTGTAGGTCTGAATACGGTGGTAAAGTCAATGCCTGATCGTTCTAAATCACTAACATTGTAAATACTTGATATTAATTTATTTACGCCATTTACCACAGTTCCTTCTTCATATAAAACGGGTCTAAAAAAATCAACATATTTACTGTAAAAAAATGAGGTTGAAAAGGTTAATTGGTTGTTGTAATATAAGTATTTTAACTCGTAACTGTTTGCAAAAACCGGATTAACATTTTCATTGCCTACAAAAGACACCGTTTCACTTATTTGTTGTTCAAAAGGCTGTAGCACATAATAACTAGGAGGAATATAGGCTTTAGTATAACTGAAACTTAAATTTTTTGAATCTGTAAAGGCATATTCCAAGTAAGCAGAAGGAAATAAATTATTAAAATCTTTTACTTGTGAAATTTGTGAATTTGCGTAAGAAATATCATACCTTAAAAATTCCATTCTTAACCCAAATTGGTAATAAAATTTTCCTTTTTGGTTACTATAATCGGCATAAAAAGCATGGTTTCTATCATTAAAAATAATTAAAGATTCAGTTAGTGCACTGGCATAAGTAAAAGGTGTTTTACCAAATTCACCCAAATAACCAATTTGAAATTCGGAAGTCTCGCTCAGTGGGGTTAAAAAAGTAATTTCTGCCCTTGTGTTTTCTAAGGTATTTTTTTCAATATAATCTTCAGTAAAAAAAGAAACATCTGTATTTGTAAAAACGTTGTTGTATTGTTCAACATCATTTGAATAATTAAGAGATATATTTAATACTTGTCCTTCTTTTTTAAACGTTTTTTCATAATCAGCATTTACCTCAAAAACTTCATCCTTAAAAGTTCCATCATTAATACGGGTATTGGTATTTGTAAAGTTTTTAGAATTATCAAAGAAGTCAGAAACAGTTTCAGTATAATTAGCATCGCTAATATTCGTATAATTTACTGAAGTAGTTAACTTACTACGCTTAGATAAATTAATTTCAACTCCGGCATAACTCCCTAATACATTACCATTACCCCTGGTTTCACGGTCTTCATTCATAAATCCTAAAGTAGTACCATTATTAAAGTATTCGTTAGTAATTGAAGCTTCTTTTATCGGATTTCTTTTTAAAAAACTGAAATTACTAAAGAAATTTACTTTTTCAGTTTTGTTGTTAAATGTAAATAACCCACCATAATAATCGTTATAACCTCCATTTACGGTTAAAGATGAATTTAAACCCTCATCCTTACCTTTTTTTAAGATTATATTAATAACACCCAAGGAGGATGCCCTAAATCTTGCACCAGGATTTGTAATTACCTCAATATCTTGAATTGATCCTGCCGGTAGAGTTTTTAAAGCCTCACTTTTTGATAAAGATGATAATTTTCCGTTTATTAAAATAGTAACATTGCTTTGACCTCTAAGTTGTACATTTCCATTTAAATCTACACTAACCGATGGTAATTTAGATAAAGCCTCTGTAGCAGTTAAATTAGCAGCTCCCGGATCTTTTGAAATATTAAATATTTGTTTTTTGGGTTTAAGATAAACCGCTTTTTTTTCGGCTGTAATTTCAACGGAACTTAACAATTCTGAATTTTCTTCTAGTTTTATAGTCCCTAATTTTAAATCGCGAGTAATTTTTGGTAATTGAATTTTTTTTGTTTTATATGAGATATATTCAATAACGGCCTCATATTCACCTGCTTCAATCTCCAACGAAAAAATCCCTCTATGATTAGTAATGGTTCCAAAATTTACTTTATTATCAGCAATACGTTTAAAAACAATGGTGGCATCTTCTAAAGGTTTCTCGGTTTTGGCATCAACAATTTTTCCGGAAATGGTATAAATTGAAGCATTTTGTTGACTTAAAACTAAGACAGGGGTTAGTAGAATGAGCAATAAAAATAAATGTCTCATAAAGTTGGTTAATAGTTAATTCAAACAATTTTTTTTTTGCACTAAAAAAGCTGAAAAAAAATATTTTCAGCTCGATAAAAATACAAATTATTATTAAAAAACAACTTTTTATTGAAGAAAAAACTCAATTCGTATATGAATATTTAAGAAATTCGACCTTTTATTAAATTTTTATACCAAAAAGAGCAATTTCATTTTGTAATTGAGTTGTGTTTTTAAAATGAATAGTGTTAAAATTAAAAGCATTTGCCGCTTCAATATTGTGCAAATTATCATCTATAAATAATGTTTTTTCAGGCGTTAAATTAAAACGATTAATAATTATTGAATAAATTTTGGGGTTAGGTTTTATTGTTTTCTCTTGGCCTGAAACCACAACACCATCAAAATCATTTAAAAATGGAAATAATTCTAAAGCCTTTGGCCACTTTTGCGCACTCCAATTAGTTAATGCATAAACGTTGTAGAAACCAGCGGTTTTAAATTTTTTAAAGAGATTCACATTTTTTTGAATGGGCCCCGAAAACATTTCGTGCCACTGGTTGTAATATAATTGAATTAAATCTTCATATTCAGGGTACTCACTCACCTTTATTTTGACAGCTTCTTCTATCGTTCTTCCGGCATCTTGTTGCAAATTCCATTCGTAAGTGCAAACATGGTTTAAAAACCATTTGACCTTTTTCATATCACCTTTAAATATTTTTTTATAAACATATTCCGGATTCCAATCAACCAACACCCCACCAAGGTCAAAAATAATGGTATCAATTTTATATTTCATTACAATTCGTTTTTAGTTTTACTTTGGCCTTCTTGCATTAAAAAGGCTTTGATAAAATCGTCAATTTCACCATTCATAACAGCATCAACATTTGCCGTTTCAAACGAAGTTCTAACGTCTTTTACCAATTTATAAGGATGCATTACATAATTTCTAATTTGTGATCCAAATTCAATTTTAAGTTTCCCTGCTTCAATTTCATTTCGTTTTTCGCGTTGTTTTTGCAACTCAATTTCATACAATTGCGATTTTAGTAACTGCATGGCTTTTGTTTTATTATCTAATTGCGAACGTGTTTCTGAATTTTCAATCATAATTCCAGAAGGTTTGTGCCTAAGCCTAACTGCCGTTTCAATTTTATTGACTGATTGGCCTCCGGCACCACTGGCTCTCATAGTTTCCCAAGAAATATCTGCGGGATTTATTTCAATTTCAATAGATTCATCAGCTAACGGATATACATAAACGGATGCAAAAGAAGTATGTCTTTTTGCATTGCTGTCAAAAGGAGAAATACGAACCAATCGATGAACGCCATTTTCACCTTTAAGGTAACCAAAGGCAAATTCGCCATCAATTTCTAAAGTTGCTGTTTTAATACCGGCAACATCACCTTCTTGAAAGTTGAGTTCGCGAACTTTATACCCATTTTTTTCTCCCCACATTAGGTACATGCGCATAAGCATTTGCGCCCAATCACAACTTTCGGTACCACCGGCACCCGCAGTAATTTGTAGTACCGCACTTAAATTATCACCTTCATCCGATAGCATATTTTTAAACTCTAAATTTTCAAGTAATGCTAACGTAGTGCTGTATTGGTTTTCTACTTCTTCTTCAGCGGCTTCTTTTTCAAGGTAAAAATCATATAAAATAGCCACCTCTTCAAAGTTTGTTTTTAGATGTTCAAAGTCTTCAACCCATTTTTTCTTGGAACGAATATTTTTCATCACAATTTCCGCCTCCTTTGGGTTATTCCAAAAATCAGGATTTGCAGTTTTTTCTTCTTCATTTGAAATTTCAATTAATTTCTTGTCAATATCAAGGTAAGTTTTTAACTTGCCTATACGTTCTTTTAATTTATTTATGTGTTCGTTTGATATCATTTTAAAATGATTAGTTTTACAAAAATAGCTTTTCAATTTTAAATGATACCATTAAATGTAAAAAGCATATTTAATTTTATAATAATTAAAAAAATCAAATTTTAAATGAAATATTTTTTAACAAGTTTACTGCTCCTATTTGTACAGTTAACTTCTTCTCAAAATAATGAGGTCAATCAAGAAACAATTGATTTCAAAGGTTTTTTCAATTTTAAATACCAAGAAAATAATGATAAAATATATTTGGAAGTAAGCAATATCAATCAGGAGTTTTTATACATAAATTCTTTAGCGGCCGGAGTTGGTTCAAATGATATTGGTTTGGATCGAGGGCAGCTTGGTAAAACAGCAGTTGTAAAATTTATTAAAGCTGGTAATAAGCTATTGTTAATTGAACCAAACCAAAAATATAGGGCTGTAACAAATAACATTGAGGAAAAAAAATCTGTTGAAGAGGCCTTTGCACAATCTGTTTTATACGGTTTTCCAATTGTTAAAAGGTATGGTAGTAGTTATACAATTGATATTTCTTCTTTTTTGTTAAGAGACGCCCATGGGGTTGCTACCCGGTTAGCTCAAAAAAAACAGGGGAATTATAATTTAGATATTTCGAAAAGTGCTATTTATTTAGATAATACGAAGTCGTTTCCAAAAAATTCAGAATTTGAGGTACTGTTAACATTTACAGGAAACCCAAAGGGGAATTATATTAAAAGTGTTGCACCTAATCCTCAATTTGTAACGGTAAGGCAACATCATTCATTTATAAAACTACCCGATTCTAATTTTAAAATGCGAAAATTTGACCCAAGGGCAGGAGTAAATTCTATTTCATTTTATGATTATGCTACCCCAATTACAACTCCTTTGGTTAAAAAATTTATTGTAAAACATAGATTAGAAAAGAAAAATCCACAAGCTAAAACAAGTGAAGCTAAAGAACCCATAATTTACTATTTAGATCGAGGTGTTCCTGAGCCTGTTAAAACTGCTTTATTGGAAGGTGGCCGGTGGTGGAATCAAGCTTTTGAAGCTATTGGCTATAAAAATGCTTTTCAGGTTAAGATGTTACCTGAAAATGCACATCCTTTAGATATTCGTTATAATGTAATTCAATGGGTACATCGCAGTACAAGGGGTTGGTCTTATGGTGCAAGTGTTGTTGATCCTAGAACCGGTGAAATACTAAAAGGGCACGTTAGTTTAGGTTCTTTGAGAATTCGTCAAGATTATTTAATAGCCCAGGCTTTACTAGGAGCATCTGAATTAAATATAGAAAAAAACACCCGATTGCAAATGGCTCTTGCCAGAATTCGACAACTGTCGGCGCATGAAATAGGTCATACATTGGGCTTTACACATAATTTTGCTGCGAGTTATAGCAATAGGGCTTCGGTTATGGATTATCCACATCCATATATTGGATTGAAAGAAAATAAAATAGATTTATCTGATGCATATGCTGTTGGTATAGGTGAATGGGATAAAGTTAGCGTGGCTTATGCCTATAAGAATTTTGAATCTGATAAAAATGAAGAATTTGAACTTAATAAGATTATTGATGAAGCGTTAAAAAAGGGACTAAAATTTATTTCGGATAGAGATGCAAGGGCGCCCGGAGGTGCTCATGCGTATGCACATTTATGGGATAACGGAATAGATGCCGGCGAAGAATTAAGGCGGATTTTGAAAGTAAGAAAAACTGCGATAACTAATTTTTCTGAAAATAATATTTCAAAGAATGAACCTTTATCAAATTTAGAGGAAGTATTTGTACCCTTGTATTTTTTGCATCGTTACCAAGTTGAAGCTGCTTCAAAACTAATTGGAGGTTTGGAATATACCTATGCGGTTAAAGGGGATGGACAAACTATAGTTAAGCCTGTACCTGTTAGTATGGAAAATGAAGCCTTACACAGTTTACTGCAATCCTTAAGTGTTGAAAACCTTAAAATTCCAAAAAGGTTAACAGAACTTTTTCCTCCAAAAGCTTTTGGATATGCAAGAACCAGAGAATCATTTAAATCGAACAACGGATTAACTTTTGATGCATTGGGAGCAGCCTCAACAGCTGCCGATTTTGTGGTAAAATTATTATTTCATCCAGAAAGAGCTTCAAGAATGATTCAGCAAAAAGCCTTGTATCCTAAACAGTTAGGCTTGGATGAACTGATTGATTTTGTAATTGGCAAATCGTTTAAAATAAGTCATAATAATGCCTATGATTTTGAAATCCAGCAAAGCATTAACAATACTGTTTTAGAAGCATTATTGCAATTAGCGGCTAATAATAAAGCAACTTTTCAAGCCAAAGCATTGACATTGGGAAAAATTAATGCGTTAAATACTTGGCTTAAATCAAGCGATGGTAAAAAAAATACTAAGCATTATAATTTGGGATATATCAAAAAGATTACCGACTTTTTAAAACAACCTATTCAGATAAAAAGCTTGTCGATTCCGAAAATTCCTGACGGAGCACCAATTGGAAGTTTTCAGTGTAATTTTGAGTATTAAAACTAAGGGATGCCTATAAAAACTACTATAAAACATGCAGATAAATTTAATTAGTGACACCGTAACAAAACCCACCGAAGGAATGCTTAAGGCAATGTTAAGTGCTGATGTTGGTGATGATGTTTTTAAAGCCGATCCAACTGTAATAAGGCTTGAAGCCAAGATTGCAGAAATGTTTGGAATGAAAGCAGCCCTATTTTTTCCTTCCGGAACTATGGCAAATCAAACAGCCATTAAATTACACACACAACCCGGTGATAAGATGTTTTGTGATAAGTGGGCACATGTGTATAATTTTGAAGGTGGAGGAGCCGCGTTTAACTCGGGTGTAACCTCTCATTTAATTGATGGTCGAAGAGGAATGTTTACCGCAAATCAGTTAGAAAAAGCAGTGAAAGGAGGTCGTTCAGACATTCATGTGCCATTTTCTAAATTGGTTGCTATTGAAAATACAACAAATAAAGGTGGGGGTGCTTGTTGGGATTTTGAAGAGCTTATAAAAATAAAACAAGTTTGTGCATCTAATAGTTTAAAATTTCATTTAGATGGTGCACGATTGTTTAATGCATTAATCGCAAAAAATGAAAGTCCTGAACAATATGGTCAAATTTTTGACACCATATCTATATGTCTTTCAAAAGGCCTGGGTGCACCAGTAGGCTCGTTATTATTAGGAACCAAAAAACATATTGGTAAAGCTTTAAGAATTAGGAAACTTTTTGGAGGCGCTATGAGGCAAGCTGGTTATTTGGCCGCAGCAGGGATTTATGCACTGGATAATCATATTGAACGATTGGCAATTGACCATACAAGAGCTACGGTTATTGGGGCAGCTCTTCAAAATTGTAGCCTTGTCAAATATGTGGAACCTATTGAAACAAATATTATTATTTTTAATATAATTGATAGTATTAATGAAGAGGACTTTATTTTAAGTATGGTAAAGGAAGGTATATCGTTAATATCAATGGGTGACGGAAAATTAAGAATGGTAACTCATCTAGATTTTACCGAAGAAATGCTGGAAAAGGTAGTTTTAACAATTAACAATTTATAAATTATAAGCATGAAGACTTTAAATGTAACCTTGATTTTTTTTACAATTTGCTTTTTTGGATATTCACAAAGTGAAATAAATCACGTATTATCTGAAATTGCAATCGCCCCTGAAGCTGCGCGTATTGAAAAAGATATAAAAACATTGGTAAGCTTTGGAACACGCCATACATTATCAGATACCGTTTCAAATTCCAGAGGAATTGGTGCAGCTCGCAGATGGATTAAGTCAGAATTTGAAGCAATATCAAAATCTTGTAATAATTGTTTGGATGTGCAATATTTAGGTGAGCTTGTTAAAGTTGATGGAAGACGAATTATTAAGGATACTAAGATTGTAAATGTTTTAGCTATTCAAAAGGGATATAAATTTCCAAACCGTTATGTAATTATGTCGGGTGATATAGATTCTAGGGTGTCAAGTCCAATTAACTTCACATCAGATTCGCCCGGTGCAAATGACAACGCATCAGGTTTAGCCGGTACAATTGAGGCGGCTCGAGTTTTAAGCAATTATAAATTTCCGGTTTCTATAATTTATGTGGGATTATCAGGCGAAGAACAAGGATTGTATGGGGGTAAAATTATGGCCAACTATGCCAAAGAACATAATTGGGATATTGTTGCAGTATTAAACAATGATATGATTGGTAATATTCATGGTATTGATGGTGTTGTTGATAACAGTACATTTCGTGTTTTTTCTGAAGCAATTTCTATGGAAACTACTGAAAGGCAACAAAAAAGTATGCGATTTTATGGAGGTGAAGTTGACGGTCCGTCAAGGCAGCTCGCGCGGTATATAGAAAATTTGACAAATGTTTATATGACTAATCTAAAGGCAATTATGATTTACAGGTTAGATAGGTTTGGAAGAGGAGGGCATCACAGGCCTTTTAATGATGCGGGCTTTACTGGAGTGAGAATTATGGAAACTCATGAAAATTACAATCGCCAACATCAAGATATACGTACTGAAAACGGTATAAAATACGGAGATGTAATAGAAGGTGTTAATTTTAATTACGCGGCTAAATTAACAGCGGTAAACTGTTTAACCTTAGCGGCATTAGCTTCGGCGCCTATGGCTCCAAAAAATGTGATGATAGCCGGTGCTGTGCAACCATCAACCCGTTTAAAATGGGATATGCCGAAGGACGATAACATTGTTGGTTATAAAATTTACTGGAGAAATACCACTGCACCGCAATGGGAATATAGTAGATTTGTTGGCAATATTTCCGAATATACTTTGAAAAACATAGTAATTGATAATTATTTATTTGGAGTTGCAAGTGTTGCTAAAAATGGTGCAGAAAGCTTAATTCAGTTTCCTTACAAATTAATTCCTAGAGGTATGTAATTGTGGCTAAAGGTTTTCGACTTACAATAAAACTGTAAGTAATGAATAAAATTGTAGTAAGTTTTGTAATGTTTTTAATTACAATACACTTTATTAATGCACAGCCAACAAAAAACAACATGGAAAATACAATACAAACAGCCACTTTGTCTAACGGATGCTTTTGGTGTACAGAAGCCATATTTCAAAGGTTAAAGGGGGTACTAAAAGTTACTCCCGGGTACACTGGTGGAACAATTAAAAATCCTACTTACAATCAAGTAGTTACTGGTAAAACCGGGCATGCTGAAGCCATTGAAATAGTTTTTGATTCCGGTATGTTATCATTTCAAGAAATTTTAGATGTTTTTTTCAGTACACATGACCCAACCACACTTAACCGCCAGGGGTATGATGTTGGTACGCAGTATAGGTCTGCTATTTTTTATCACGATGTCTTTCAAAAAGAACAGGCAGAAAAATTGATTAAAGCGCTCACGGAAGCCAAAGTTTTTAATGGTAAAATTGTTACGGAAATAACAGCATTTGATATTTTTTATGAAGCTGAAAGTTATCATCAAAATTATTATAATAACAACAAAAATCAGCAATATTGTGTAGTAGTGATAAACCCAAAATTAGAAAAGTTTATGAAGAAGTATAAATCGAAATTGAAAGTAACCGAATAATCCTATTAAAAAATATGCCAAAAAAGTATAAATTATTATTACTTAGTATTTTTATGGATGCTATTGGAATGTTATCCTTTTTTATACCTGTTATTGGCGAATTTTCAGATGTTGTGTGGGCACCAGTATCAGCTTTTATAATTTATAAAATGTACCCGGGAACAATAGGAAAAGTTGGAAGTATTATAAGTTTTATTGAAGAAGCCGGTATTTTTGGAACAGATTTGTTGCCGACTTTTACTCTTACATGGATTTATAAATACCTATTAAAACTTAGTTAATTGTTATACTTGTTTAAAAAAACGCTTGAACCCCATTCTCGACAACATTTTTTTTGTAAAATTCCAAAAAAAGTGAAACTGCCCAAAGAAAAAACCAACTATGGGTAACGTTATTTGATAAATAGGAAAAATTAGTAAAAACCGTAGAGGCCAATAAATAAATACATTTGTATTGTCAGGATTTATGCCAATAAATTCAGTAATAGGTTTTGCAACCCAAGCCGCAAATGAACCGTTAATTGCAAAAACTATTATAATCAAAATAGCTTGAAAGTTTGATTTTATGCCCCAACGCTGTTTTAATTTTTCCATACTATTATATTTCGGTGCAAAAGTACATTTAAATTTGAAATAGCAAAATTCAATTGTATCATCATATATTTTTTATAATAAAGTTAAAAAATTGACGCTGCATTATTTTGTGTGAAATTTACGTTGTAATTTTATATAATATAATTTTAAACAATTTAGAAATGAAAAGAATATTATTTTTAAGTTTTGCTGTTGTTTTTTGTTTTCAGCTGAAAGCACAATTAATTGCAGAACACGCTATAGGAATTAGGTTTGGTGATAATGATGGTTTTGGAGGTGAAGTTACCTACCAGCGAAAATTAAAAGAAAACAAGCGAGTAGAAATTGATTTGGGGTACAGAGACAATAGCAACTATGATGCTTTTAAATTGAGTGGTATTTTACAATGGGTACATAATATAGATGAAGGATTTAACTGGTACGTTGGTTTTGGAGCAGGAATAGGATCCTGGACAAATAATAACTTGGATATTACTAATGATAAAAACGGCCTTTTTGTTAATGCTGATGGTAACATTGGAATTGAATATGACTTTAACATACCTTTATTAATTTCATTAGACTTTAGACCGGAAATAGGAGTTTTAGGCGATTACGACAATGATACCGATTTGGATTTGGCGTTGTCATTAAGATATCAATTTTAACAACTTACTAAAAATCAGTATGTAAGCACCTGTGGGTGCTTTTTTTATTTCATATTTAAACCAAGTTTTCAGCTATTTTTTTATCTTTCCATCAATTTTAAAAGTTTATAATGAAAAAAATAGCGTTACACTGGCAAATTCTTTTAGGAATGGTTATAGGAGTTTTGGTTGGGGTATTGATGACCCAATTTGATGGAGGTAAAGAATTGGTGCAAGATTGGATAAAACCATTTGGTAAAATATTTATAAATGCCTTAAAACTAATTGCCGTGCCTTTAATTTTGGCATCCTTAATTAAGGGAGTGTCCGATTTAAAAGATATTTCAAAGTTATCAGCGATGGGTGGGCGTACCATAGGTTTGTATGTAATGACTACAGTAGTTGCCGTTTCCATTGGGTTATTGTTGGTGAACGTGGTAAAACCGGGAAACTCAATTTCTGATAAAACCAGGAAAGAATTGGTCGAAAATTACAGCAGCGATACCGTAAAATATAAGGAAGCAGCCGAAAAACAAAAAGAAAGCGGCCCTTTACAAGCCTTGGTTGATATTGTTCCTGATAATATTTTTGGAGCAGCCACCGAAAATAAAAACATGCTACAAGTTATTTTCTTTGCACTAATATTTGGAGTTGGTTTAATTTTAATTCCTGCTGAGAAATCAAAACCTGTTAAAGATTTTTTTGATGGATTTAACGAAGTGATTTTAAAAATTATTGATCTAATTATGCTTACAGCTCCATATGGCGTTTTTGCTCTTTTGGCAGCTTTGGTGGTAGAATCGCCAAGTATCGATTTATTTAAAGCATTAGTTTGGTATGCATTTACCGTAGTTTTAGGTTTGTTGCTAATGATTATTTTTTATAATGTAATTGTTTGGTTAATTGCACGTAAAAACCCTTCAACCTTTTTAAAAGGAATTTCCCCGGCACAATTGTTGGCATTTTCAAC